>NZ_SSOJ01000076.1:166-78227 GCF_029871205.1 Pseudomonas sp. BN417
CGCCGGGCCCCCGGAGCAATGATGGAGCGAGGGGACCCGACGAAGTCGGGCCGGATGCAGGGGCAAGCCCTCTTGGTTACTTCTGGGTGGTGCGGCATCCCGACGACTGCCAGAAGTGACTCGCCGGCAGGCGAAACAGGGACTCCCAGTCCGCTCAATAAGCAACTCGGCTCAGGACGTTCTGGCAACACTTAATGCAGACATAGCGAATGAATTCGCCCCCACAAGGAAAGATGCAACCTCCCAAAACAAAACCGGCCAGGCTTTTCAGGGCCTGGCCGGTCGTTCAACGCTCGCCTACGGCGTGCGCATCATTCCCACTCGATGGTCGCCGGCGGTTTGCTCGACACGTCGTAGGTGACGCGGGAGATGCCTTCGATCTCGTTGATGATGCGGTTGGAGACAGTCTCCAGCAGCTCGTAAGGCAGGTGCGCCCAACGCGCGGTCATGAAGTCGATGGTTTCCACCGCGCGCAGGGCGACGACCCAGGCGTAGCGGCGGCCGTCACCGACCACGCCGACGGACTTCACCGGCTGGAACACCACGAACGCCTGGCTGGTCTTGTGGTACCAGTCGGCCTTGTGCAGCTCCTCGATGAAGATGTGGTCGGCGCGGCGCAGCAGGTCGGCGTATTCCTTGCGGACTTCGCCGAGGATGCGCACGCCAAGGCCCGGACCGGGGAACGGGTGGCGGTAGACCATGCTGTAGGGCAGGCCCAGTTCCAGGCCGATCTTGCGCACTTCGTCCTTGAACAGCTCGCGCAGCGGCTCGACCAGTTCGAACTGCATGTCTTCCGGCAGGCCGCCGACGTTGTGGTGGGACTTGATCACGTGGGCCTTGCCGGTCTTGGCGCCGGCCGACTCGATCACGTCGGGGTAGATGGTGCCCTGGGCGAGGAACTTGATGCCCTGCAGCTTGGTGGCTTCCTCATCGAAGATCTCGATGAAGGTACGGCCGATGATCTTGCGCTTCTCTTCCGGGTCGGCGACGCCAGCCAGTCGGGCGAGGAACTTGTCCTCGGCGTTGGCGCGGATCACCTTGACGCCCATGTTCTCGGCGAACATCGCCATCACATGGTCGCCCTCGTGCAGGCGCAGCAGGCCGTTGTCGACGAAGACGCAGGTCAGCTGGTCGCCGATGGCCTTGTGCAGCAGGGCCGCCACCACCGAGGAGTCCACACCGCCGGAGAGGCCCAGCAGCACCTTGGACGAGCCGACCTGGGCGCGTACGGTGGCGATGGCGTCTTCGACGATGTTGGACGGCGTCCAGAGAGCCGCGCAGTGGCAGATCTCGAGGACAAAGCGCGAGAGGATGCGGCCGCCCTGCTTGGTGTGGGTCACTTCCGGGTGGAACTGCACGCCGTAGTAGGCGCGGTGATCGTCGGCCATGGCGGCGATCGGGCAGCTCGGCGTGCTGGCGAGAATGTGGAAACCGGCTGGCATGTCGGTGACCTTGTCGCCGTGGCTCATCCACACGTCGAGGCCGAGCACGCCGTCTTCGTCGACGTGATCTTCGATACCGTCCAGCAGGCGGGCCTTGCCGACGACATCAACGCGGGCATAACCGAATTCGCGCAGATCGGAACCCTGCACCTTGCCGCCCAGTTGCTCGGCCATGGTCTGCATGCCGTAGCAGATGCCGAACAGCGGCACGTTCAGGTCGAACACGGCCTGCGGCGCGCGCGGGCTGTTGGCCTCGTGCACGGATTCCGGGCCACCGGCGAGGATGATGCCGCGCGGCGCGAAGGCGCGGATCGCCTCGTTGTCCATGTCGAACGGGTGGATTTCGCAGTACACGCCGATTTCGCGCACGCGGCGGGCGATCAGCTGGGTGTACTGGGAACCGAAGTCGAGGATCAGGATGCGGTGGGCGTGAATATCTTGATGGGCCATGCGCGGGCTCTCGATTAATGAGTTGAGCCGCAAGCCGCAAGCGTCAAGCCGCAAGCAAAAGCAGCCTGGATTCCACTTGCAGCTTGCAGCTTATCGCTTGCAGCTGTTGGTCAAGCTCAGCTCAACCAACCCGATAGTTCGGGGCTTCCTTGGTGATCTGCACGTCGTGGACGTGGGACTCGGCCATGCCGGCGCCGGTGATGCGCACGAACTGCGGCTTGGTGCGCATCTCTTCAACGGTGGAGCAGCCGGTGTAGCCCATGGAGGCACGCAGGCCGCCCATCAGCTGGTGGACGATGGCGGTCAGGGTGCCCTTGTAGGGAACGCGGCCTTCGATGCCTTCCGGAACCAGCTTCTCGGCGCCGGCCGAGGAGTCCTGGAAGTAGCGGTCGGACGAACCCTGGGACTGGGACATGGCGCCCAGCGAGCCCATGCCGCGATAGGCCTTGTAGGAACGCCCCTGGAACAGCTCGACCTCGCCCGGCGCCTCTTCGGTGCCGGCGAACATGGAGCCCATCATCACGCAGGAAGCACCGGCCACGATGGCCTTGGACAGGTCGCCGGAGAAGCGGATGCCACCGTCGGCGATCAGCGGGATGCCGGAACCGGCCAGCGCCGCCGCGACGTTGGCGATGGCCGAGATCTGCGGTACGCCGACACCGGCGACGATACGGGTGGTGCAGATGGAGCCCGGGCCTATGCCGACCTTGACCGCATCGGCGCCGGCTTCGGCCAGGGCCTTGGCAGCGTCGCCGGTGGCGATGTTGCCGCCGATCACCTGCACATGGGGGAAGGTGTCCTTGACCCAGCGCACGCGCTCGATCACGCCCTTGGAGTGGCCGTGGGCGGTATCCACCACCACCACGTCGACGCCTGCGGCGACCAGGGCGGCAACACGTTCGCCGGTATCGGCGCCGGTGCCCACCGCCGCGCCTACGCGCAAGCGGCCCAGGTCATCCTTGGAGGCCAGCGGATAGGTCTTGGCCTTCTCGATATCACGGAAGGTCACCAGGCCGCGCAGGTGGAAGTTCTCGTCGACCACCAGCATCTTCTCGATGCGGTTTTCGTAGAGCTTGACCTTCATTTCTTCCAGCGGGGTGCCTTCGCGGGAGGTGACCAGCTTGTCCTTCGGGGTCATGATCGCGGCGACTGTGTCACCGACGTTCGGCTTGAAGCGCAGGTCGCGGCCGGTGACTATGCCCACCAGTTCGCCCTCGTCCACCACCGGGAAGCCGGAGAAGCCGTACTCGCGGGCGATCTGCAGCAGTTCGATGATCTTGGTGGAGGGGGTGACGGTCACCGGGTCACGGACGATGGCGGTCTCGTGACGCTTGACCTTGCGCACCTCGGCAGCCTGCTGCTCGATGGTCATGTTCTTGTGGATGATGCCGATACCGCCTTCCTGGGCCATGGCGATGGCCAGGCGGGCTTCGGTCACGGTATCCATCGCGGCGGAAACCAGCGGGATGTTCAGTTCGATGCCGCGGGTCAGGCGGGTCTTGAGGCTGACATCCTTCGGCAGAATCTCGGAATAACCCGGGATCAGGAGAACGTCGTCGAAGGTCAGGGCTTCTTGGCTGATGCGCAGCATGGCGGGGGCTCCCAGGCGGGAAAATTGGAAGCGCGCCATTATAACGAGGCCAGGGCCTTCGCTCAACGCGGCCGATGGCTTGCAAGGCCAATCCCGCGAAAAAGCCTCTCGAACCGATCAGCGGTCGTCAGTCGTCCACCCGCACCTGACGTACGGCGAAGCCCAGCCGCTCGGCAAAGGCGTCGAGGAAGGCCTGGGTGAAGGCCGTTTCGCCCCAGCCGTTAAAGATGAAGCCCAGGTTGGAGAAGCCGCAGGGTTGCAGGAACAGGAAGCCGTTGATGTCATCCTCGAAGCCGCATTCCGGGCAGCTGAAGTTGTCCGTGCGACCCGGCCACCAGTCCTCCAGGCTGTCGAACAGCGGCTCGCCTACTTCCCGGCGGCAGTTCGGGCAGCCCGCTTCATTGAGGAATCCCCGCGTGGGTGTATAGATGCAGCGCTTGTCCACCAGCTCCAGGCCGTTCACCGCGCGGCCGAAAGGCAGCCGCTCGGGATGCTCCACCACCTGCCGCGCCCCCGCGGCAATGGCGTAGGCCATGCGATTGCCACGCAGGCCGCAGGTGCTCGGCAGCGCCTCGACCACCTCGCGCTGGGCCAGCCAGCGCAACATGCGCCCGGCCAGGGCCTGGTGCCCGGGCACGCTGGATATCTGCGGCACTATTATCAGCTGGCTCTGCTCCATCTCAGGCTCCTGCGACAATGGGAAGGGCGCGCAGCTTAACCGCCGGCCCACTACCGTCAACTATGGCGCAAGATGCCAAAGCCATTATCATCCCCGCCCATGATCAACGATCCCTTCCAACGGCTCGGCCTCGACCGCGAGGTGCTGACCGTCAGCCAGCTCAACCAGCGCGCCCGCCACCTGCTGGAGGACGTGTTCCCGCAGGTCTGGGTGGAGGGCGAGATTTCCAACCTCGCCCGCCCCGCTTCCGGCCACCTGTATTTCACCCTCAAGGATGCCCAGGCCCAGGTCCGCTGCGCGCTGTTCCGGCAGAATGCCCAGCGCGTGCGCCAGGCCCTGCGCGATGGCCTCGCGGTGCGGGTGCGCGGGAAGGTCTCGTTGTTCGAGGGTCGCGGCGACTACCAACTGATCGCCGATGCGGTGGAACCGGCCGGCGACGGCGCCCTGCGCCTGGCCTTCGAAGCCCTGAAGGAAAAGCTCGCCGCCGAAGGCCTGTTCGCCACCGAACGCAAGCGCCCGCTGCCGGCCCACCCGCGGCACATCGGCATCATCAGTTCGCCCACCGGGGCGGTGATCCGCGACATCATCAGCGTGTTCCGCCGCCGCGCGCCGCAGGTGCGGCTGACCCTGGTGCCAACCGCCGTGCAAGGGCGCGAGGCCACCGCACAGATCGTCCGCGCCCTGGCCCTGGCCGACGCCCAGGGCTTCGACGCCCTGATCCTGGCCCGTGGTGGCGGCTCGCTGGAAGATCTCTGGTGCTTCAACGAGGAGACCGTGGCCCGAGCCGTGGCCGCCTGCCGCACCCCCATCGTCAGCGCCGTGGGCCATGAGACGGATGTCTCGATCAGCGATTTCGTCGCCGATGTGCGCGCCCCCACGCCCTCGGCGGCCGCCGAATTGCTGGCGCCGGACGCCGGCGACCTGCAGTTGCGTCTCGACAGCCTGCACCGCCGCCTGATCCTGCGCCTGCAGGAGCGCCTGACCCGCGAGCACCTGCGACTGGACGGCCTGTTCCGGCGCCTGCGCCACCCGGGCGAGCGCCTGCGCCAGCAGGCCCAACGCCTGGACGACCTCGACATGCGCCTGCGCCGCGCCTTCGAGCGCCAGTTGCAGATTCGCCACGAGCGCCTGGCGCGCCTGGATACCCGCCTGGCCGCGCAGCACCCGGGGCGCACCCTGGCCCTGCTGCGGCAAAAGCTCGACAGCCTGGCCGCGCGCCTGCCCCGCGCCACCCGCGAGGCCCTCAAGGACCGCCGCCAGCGCCTCGACGCTCTGGCCCAGACCCTGCATGTGGTCAGTCCGCTGGCCACCCTCGGCCGTGGCTACAGCATCCTCCTCGACGAACGTGGCCAGGCCATCCGCGCCGCCAGCCAGACCCGCCCCGGCCAGCGCCTGAAAGCCCGCCTGGGCGAAGGCGAGCTGCAGGTGCGGGTCGAAGACAACCACCTGACTCCCGTGAACCTTTCCCTGCTGGACTGACCATGCGCCTCTTTGCCGCCCTGCTCCTCTGCTTCGCCCTGCCCGCCCACGCCGAAGGTTTCATCAGCCGGCTCCTGAACAAGCCGGTCCCCGGCGGCGTGGCCGTGGTCCAGCTGGGCAACGGGGCGCAAACGCCCACGGCCCGATACCAGGGCAAGCCGGTGCTGGTGGTGAAGGAAGAAGGCCGCGACTGGATCGCCATAGTCGGCATCCCGCTGGGCACCCAGTTGGGTCGGCAGCAGATCGACGTGAGCGATGGACGCAAGCTGGCCTTCGGCGTGGGCCCGCGCACCTACCGCGAGCAGCACATCAAGCTGGCCAATACCCGCCAGGTGAACCCGCTGCCGGAAGACCTCAAGCGCATCGACCGCGAGCTGGCCGAGCAGACCCGCGCCTACCGCAACTTCAGCCCCGGCACGCCGAGCAATCTGCTGTTCGACAAGCCGGTGAACGGGCCGCTCTCCAGCCCCTTCGGCCTGCGCCGTTTCTTCAATGGCGAGGAGCGCAACGCACACTCCGGCCTGGACTTCGCCGTGGGCGCCGGCACGCCGATCAAGGCCCCGGCGGCAGGCAAGGTGGTCCTCATCGGCAACTACTTCTTCAATGGCAAGACAGTCTTCGTCGACCACGGCCAGGGCCTGATCAGCATGTTCTGCCACATGTCGAAGGTGGACGTGAAGCTCGGCCAGCAACTGCCCCGCGGCGGCGTGGTCGGACGGGTCGGCGCCACTGGCCGCGCCACCGGCCCGCACATGCACTGGAACATCAGCCTCAATGACGTGCGGGTCGACCCGGCCATTTTCATCGGTGCCTACAAGCCCTGATCCGACACCTGTGCTTACAGACCGGCGGCAACGGTTTTGCTAAGGTCCGCCGGTTCCGGGGCCACCGCCCGCCCGCCTACCGCATAGTCACAGGGAGCAGCCCATGCAGAACGAAATCACCCAATGGCTGGAGTGGCTGAGGCAGCACCATGAGCTGCACACCTTTGTCGCCTCCGCCGCCCTCATCCTGCTCGCCTGGACGTCCAACTGGATAGTCAGGCGCATCCTGGTCCGCGGCCTGTTCCATGCCGTCGGCGCCATCGTCCACGGCCGCCCCACCCAGCTCCAGGACCACGGCCTGATCAAGCGCCTGGCCAATGTCGTGCCGGCGCTGGTGCTGGCCTGGGGAGTGAAGGTGGTCCCCAACATGCCGGTGCCCCTGGTGGAAGTGGTGACCAACGTCTGCGCCGCCTTCATCATCCTCACCATCGCCCTGGCGCTGAGTGCCGTGCTGACCATCGCCAACGACCTCTACCAGCGCCGCGAAGACGCCCACCTGCGCCCCATCAAGGGCTACCTGCAGGTGTTGAAGATCGCCATCTTCGCGATCGCCGCCATCCTCATGATCGCCAGCCTGATCGACCGCTCGCCGCTGATCCTGCTCTCGGGCCTCGGCGCCATGGCCGCGGTGCTGATGCTGATCTTCCAGGACACCCTGCTGTCGCTGGTGGCCAGCGTGCAGATCACTTCCAGCGACATCATCCGCGTCGGCGACTGGGTGGAGATGCCGCAGCTGAACGCCGACGGCGACGTGATCGATATCGCCCTGCACACCGTCAAGGTGCAGAACTGGGACAAGACCATCACCACTATCCCTACCAAGCGTTTCATCACCGATTCGTTCAAGAACTGGCGCGGCATGCAGGAATCCGGCGGGCGGCGGATCAAGCGCTGCCTCTACCTGGACCAGAACAGCGTGCATTTCCTCGCCAATGAGGACATTTCCCGGCTGCACCGCTTCCGCCTGCTGGACAGCTACCTCAAGACCAAGGAAAGCGAGCTGCTCAGCTGGAACAGCCAACTGGACGAGTCCTGCCGCCTGCCGATCAACATTCGCCAGTTGACCAACCTCGGTACCTTCCGCGCCTATGTGGAGAACTACCTGCGGGAGAACAACGAGATCCGCAAGGACATGACCCTGCTGGTACGCCAGCTGGCTCCCAGCGCCAACGGCCTGCCCCTGGAGCTCTACTGCTTCACCGCCACCACCGCCTGGTCGCCATACGAGGCCATCCAGTCCGATATCTTCGACCACCTGCTGGCGATCCTTCCGGAATTCGGCCTGCGCGTGTTCCAGCATCCCAGCGGCGCGGACATGCGCGAATTGCGCGTGCCGATGCAGGACGAGGCTCGATAGAAATCCATCGCGCAATCCAATCAAGAAAACCCAATAACAAGCGCAAGAATTTCCTCCATTGCAAATTCTTGCGCTCTTTTTCACCATTTTCCCGCCGATGCTTGCCATATTCACTCACGATGAATAGGGTTAGCTCCATGAAAACCGCACACACCCTCATTCTTCTGCGCCAACACGCCTGCCTGCGACTGGTCAGCCCACGACTGCGTGGCTGAAACCGACCTCCGCCGCAACGCCGCTTGAATCAGTCAAGGCCACCACGACTGGCCCGCAGAACAAGGATTGCCCCATGAGCATGCTGAAAGACCCGTCCCGCAAGTACCGCGCCTTCCCCGCCATCGACCTGCCGGACCGCACCTGGCCGTCGAAGACCATCACCGAAGTGCCGATCTGGTGCAGTTCCGACCTGCGCGACGGCAACCAGTCGCTGATCGAGCCGATGGACGCCGCGAAGAAGATGCGTTTCTTCAAGACACTGGTCCAGGTCGGATTGAAGGAAATCGAAGTGGCTTTCCCGTCGGCTTCCGACACCGACTTCAACTTCGTGCGCGAGCTGATCGAGCACAACCATATTCCCGATGACGTGACCATCCAGGTGCTGACCCAGGCCCGTGACGACCTGATCACCCGCACCTTCGAGTCCCTGCGCGGGGCCAAGAAGGCCATCGTCCACGTCTACAACGCCACTGCCCCGTCCTTCCGCCGCATCGTCTTCAACCAGGACAAGCAAGGCGTGATCGACATCGCCACCAACGCCGCCAGGCTGATCAAGAAACTGGCCGCCGAGCAGCCGGAAACCCAGTGGACCTTCCAGTATTCGCCCGAGATCTTCAGCTCCACCGAGCTGGAATTCGCCGTACAGGTCTGCGACGCGGTGATCGACGTCTGGCAACCGACCCCGGACAACAAGATCATCCTCAACCTGCCGGCTACCGTTGAGTGCGCCACGCCCAATGTCTACGCCGACCAGATCGAGTGGTTCGGCCGCCATATCAGTCGCCGCGACTCGGTACTCATCAGCCTGCACACCCATAACGACCGTGGCACCGGCGTCGCCGCCACCGAACTGGGCCTGATGGCCGGCGCCGACCGCGTCGAAGGCTGCCTGTTCGGCAACGGCGAGCGCACCGGCAACGTCGACCTGGTGACCCTGGCGCTGAACATGTACACCCAGGGCCTGCACCCCGAACTGGACTTCTCCGACATCGACGCCGTGCGCAAGGTGGTCGAGGAGTGCAACCAGCTGCCGGTGCACCCGCGCCATCCCTATGTCGGGGACCTGGTCCACACCGCCTTCTCCGGCTCCCACCAGGACGCCATCCGCAAGGGCTTCGCCCAACAGAAGGAAGACGCCCTGTGGGAGGTGCCCTACCTGCCGATCGACCCGGCCGACATCGGCCGCAGCTACGAAGCGGTGATCCGGGTCAACAGCCAGTCCGGCAAGGGCGGCATCACCTTCCTGCTGGAGCAGGAATACGGTGTCAGCCTGCCGCGCCGCATGCAGATCGAGTTCAGCCAGGTCGTACAGAAGGAAACCGATCGCCTGGGCCTGGAAATGACCGCCCAGCAGATCTACCAGCTGCTGGACAGCGAGTACCTGCAGGCAACCACGCCCTTCACCCTGAAAGGCCATCGCCTGCAGGAAGAGAACGGCACCAGCGCCGTAGACATCGAAGTGCAGGTCAAGGGCGAAACCCAGCACCTGCGCGGCATCGGCAAGGGGCCACTGGAAGCCCTGGTGGCCAGCCTGCCGGTGAAGGTGGAGATCATGGACTACTCCGAGCACGCCATCGGCGCCGGTACCAACGCCAAGGCCGCCGCCTATATCGAGTTGCGCGTCAACGGCGGTCGAGCCCTGCACGGTATCGGCATCGACGAGAACCTGACCACCGCCAGCTTCCGCGCCCTGTTCAGCGCCCTCAACCGCGCCCTGAGCCAGGCCGAGGCCGAAGCGGCCTGAAACTGATGCCGCAATGAAAAACCCCGCCATCCGGCGGGGTTTTCTTTTGCTGAAGAGCTGGTGGATAAAAAAGCGCTATCCACCCTACACAAAACGGACCTGCGCGTAGGGTGGAAATCCGCAAGGCGGATTTCCACCGGCAGGCGCCCTACTCTTGCTTTTGCCAGTGGCACTTGCCCCAGGCACACATGGAATCGAGCACCGGCTTGAGACTGAAGCCGTGCTCGGTCAGGCGGTATTCCACCCGCGGCGGCACCTCGGCGAACACGGTGCGCGAGACGATGCCGTCGCGCTCCAGCTCGCGCAGCTGCTGGGTCAGCATCTTCTCGGTAATGCCCGGCACCAGGCGCTTGAGCTCGGAAAAACGCCGGGCCTGCGGGATCAGGTGATAGACCAGCAGGGACTTCCACTTGCCGCCAATCACCGCCAGGGTGACTTCCACCGGCGTGTTGTAGACCTTGTCCCCTGCCACGAGCAGGTTGCCCGCGGCCGGTAGCGCCTTGTGTTCGCTCATGGTTCTACCCCGGACTCAGAGGTGCAGGTCGAAGCCATCCGCATCGCGCATCGCAGGGAAGCGTTCACGGTAGGCGGCCAGTGGTGCGGCGGGCAGGCTCACGCGGAAGACACCGTCGGCGTCGCCGGCATCCAGCAGGCTTTCACCCTGGAAATCCAGCACCTGGCTGTCGCCGCTGTAGCCATGGCCCTTGCCGTCCGCGCCCACCCGGTTCACCGCAGCGACATAGCAGAGGTTCTCGATGGCGCGTGCCGGCAGCAGGCGGTTCCAGTGATGGCGGCGGGCAGCCGGCCAGTTGGCGGTGTAGAGCAGCAGGTCGGTGTCATGGGGGTCGCGGCTCCACACCGGGAAGCGCAGGTCGTAGCAGATCAGGGGGCGCACCCGCCAGCCCTTGAGCTCGAACAGCGCCTGGGTCTCGCCCGGCGTGTAGTGCTTATGCTCGCCTGCCATGCGGAACAGGTGCCGCTTGTCGTAGTGCAATACTTCACCATCCGGGCGCGCCCAGAGCAGGCGATTGCGGTGGCTGCCATCGGCGGCTTCGACTATCAGACTGCCGGTGATCACCGCATCCAGGCGCCTGGCCTGCTCGCGCAGCCAGGCGTGGGTCGGGCCCTGCTCGGGCTCGGCGAGCGTCGCCGAATCCATGGAGAAACCGGTGGTGAACATCTCCGGCAGGACGATCAGGTCGGCGCCCTTCGCCTGCTCCAGCAGGGTTTCGAAATGAGCGTGGTTGGCGGCGCAGTCGTGCCAGGCCAGGGTGGTCTGCACCAGGGCCAGTTCGAGATCGGGCAGCATGGTCAGATCGCGCATAGTTTTTCCGCTGCCTGACGCAGCGTCTCCTCCCGTTTGGCGAAGCAGAATCGCACCAGGCGCAGATCCTTGGGCGCCTGCTGATAGAACACCGAGACCGGGATTGCCGCCACGCCGTGTTCGCGAGTCAGCCATTCGGACATGGCCACGTCGTCCAGGTCGTCACGGATGGCGCTGTAGTCGACCAGCTGGAAGTAGGTGCCCGGCGCGCGGGTAAAGCTGAAGCGCGAGCCGGCCAGCAGGTTGCAGAACAGGTCACGCTTGGCCTGGTAGAAACCCGGCAGTTCGGCAAGGTGCTCGGGGTGCGCGGCCATGAAGTCGGCCAGCGCCCACTGCAGCGGCGTGACACCGCAGAAGTTGACGTACTGGTGGACCTTGCGCAGTTCGGCGGACAGCAAGGGCGGGGCCACCACGTAACCGGTCTTCCAGCCGGTGACGTGGTAGGTCTTGCCGAAGGAGCTGACCACGAAGGAACGGGCATACAGCTCATCGTGAGCCAGCACACTGACGTGGCCGACGCCATCGAACACCAGGTGCTCGTAGACCTCGTCCGACACCAGGTAGATGTCGCGGCCGCGGATCAGCTCGGCCAGTTGGTCCAGTTCGGCGCGGGAAATCAGGGCACCGCTGGGGTTGTGCGGGCTGTTGAGGATGACCATGCGGGTGCGCGGGCTGAGGGCATCCTGCATGCGCTGCCAGTCGATGGAGAAGCCCGGCAGCGCGAGGGGCACATGCACGCAACGGCCGCCCGCCAGTTCCACCGAGGGCTCATAGCTGTCGTAACAGGGGTCGAGGACTATCACCTCGTCACCCGCGCGGACCACGGCCTGAATGGCACAGAAGATCGCCTCGGTGGCACCGGGGGTGATGGTCACCTCGCTGTCGGCGCTGACCTGGCGGCCATAGAAGGCAGCGACCTTGGCCGCCACCTGCTCGCGCAGCGCCGGCAGGCCGGTCATCGGCGCGTACTGGTTGTGCCCGGCGGCGATATGCCGGCCCACCGCGTCGCAGAGTGCGGCCGGGGCGGAGAAATCCGGAAAGCCCTGGGACAGGTTGATGGCGCCGGTTTCCGCGGCGAGCTGGGACATGCGGGTGAAGATGGTGGTGCCGACGTTGGGCAGCTTGCTGGTGATCATTGCAATCCGGCTGTTGGCGACTGGGAAAAGTGGCCCATAGCTTAAGCCTTGAGGGGGCGCGGGACCACTGTGCGAAGCATCGGCGTGCAGGCGGCATCCGTAGGGTGGACAGCGCCCTTCTGTCCACCATCCGGGGGCAAGACCGAGCAGGGAATCGCGAGCAGTGCTCGCTCCAGCGGCATCCCAGGTGCGGGCAGGATCACCGTGCCGATCCGACATTGCCGGTGGAAATCCCCTGCGGGGATTTTCACCCTACGGGAGTGCGCCTACGGAAACGAAAAAGGGCGCCCGCAGGCGCCCTCCTCCATTCCAGCCGATATCAGCGCTTCTTGTCGCGGCGCTTCTTCTCGGCCTTCTTGTGGTGCGACATGAGCCGGCGCTTCTTGTTCACCTGGCGCTCAGTCAGGATGTTCTTCTTGTTTTCGTAGGGGTTCTCGCCGCCCTTGTACTCGATGCGGATCGGCGTGCCGACCAGCTTGAGCACGCGCCGGTAGGTGTTTTCCAGGTAGCGCGAGTAGGACTTGGGCACCGACTCCACCTGGTTGCCGTGGATCACGATCAGCGGCGGGTTGGCGCCGCCCAGGTGGGCATAGCGCAGCTTGATGCGGCGACCGTTGACCAGAGGCGGCTGGTGCTCCTGCACGGCGTCTTCGAGGATCTGCGTCAGGCGGCTGGTGGGCCAGCGGGTGATGGCGGAGCGGAAGGACTCCTGCACGGATTTGTACAGGTGGCCGACGCCGGTGCCATGCAGTGCGGAGATGAAGTGGATATCGGCGAAGTCGACGAAGAACAGCCGGCGCTCCAGCTCGGTCTTCACGTAGTCGCGCTCGCCCGGCTCCATGCCGTCCCACTTGTTCAGGGCGATGACCAGCGCGCGGCCGGTTTCCAGCACGAAGCCGAGCAGGTTGAGGTCGTGTTCGACCACACCCTCGCGGGCGTCCATCACGAAGATCACCACGTTGGCGTCCTGGATGGCCTGCAGGGTTTTCACCACCGAGAACTTTTCCACCGCCTCGAAGATCTTGCCGCGGCGGCGCACGCCGGCGGTGTCGATCAGGGTGTACTTCTCTTCGTTGCGCTCGAAGGGGATGTAGATACTGTCGCGCGTGGTGCCGGCCTGATCGTAGACGATTACCCGCTCTTCACCGAGCATGCGGTTGACCAGGGTGGACTTGCCGACGTTGGGGCGGCCGATGATGGCGATCTTGATGCCATCCTTCTCGCTCGGACCGGGCACGCGGCTCGGCTCGGCGCCTTCGGCGACCTCCTCGGACTCGGAAGCCTCGAGTTCGTCGGCATCCTGGTCGCGGGGAAACTCGCCCAGCGCTTCCTGCAGCATCTGGCTGATGCCACGGCCGTGGGCAGCGGCGATCGGCAGGGCGTCGCCCAGGCCCAGGGGGCTGAACTCGGCGCGGGCGATGTCCGGATCGACGGTGTCGACCTTGTTCGCCACCAGGAAACTGCGCTTGTTCCGCTTGCGCAGGTGCTCGGCGATCATCTGGTCGGCGGCGGTCATGCCGGCGCGGGAATCGACCATGAACAGCACCGCGTCGGCTTCCTCGATGGCTTGCAGGGACTGCGCGGCCATTTTCGCGTCGATACCTTCCTCGTCGCCGGAGATACCCCCGGTGTCGATGACGATGTAGGTGCGACCCTGCCACTTCGCCTCGCCGTACTGGCGGTCACGGGTCAGACCTGCGAACTCCGCGACAATCGCGTTGCGGGTCTTGGTCAGGCGGTTGAACAGGGTGGACTTGCCGACGTTCGGCCGACCCACCAGGGCGATTACGGGAACCATGAGGCTCTCCACTGGTTATTTCAGAAAACACAAAGGCCGCTGCCGTCTTGACGGCAGCGGCCGAGTAACAGGCTTCAGCTTAGCGGATGGTCAGGCCGACCAGCTTGCCGCCGTTGCCATAGGCATACATCCACTCGCCGACCACCAGCGGACGGGCCCGCAGGCCGTCGCCGTCGATCTTCTCCCGGCCGACGAAGTGGCCATCCACCTGGCTCAGCAGGTGCAGGTAACCCTCGAAGTCACCCACGGCCACATAGCTGGAGAAGACTTCCGGAGCGGACAGCTGGCGACGGGCCAGGGCGTCGTTGCTCCACAGGGCCGAGGCCGAGCGCTCGTCCACGCCTTCCACTGTGCCGTTGGCCAGGCTCACGTAGACGTTGCCGAAGCCCTGCGCCAGACCGGCGTAGCTGGACGCCTCGCGCTGCCAGAGCACACGGCCGCTTTCCAGGTCCAGGGCGGCTACGCGGCCCTGGTAGGTGGCAACGTAGACGATGCCGCCGGACAGCAGCAAGCCGCCGTCGATGTCCACTACACGGTCCAGCTCGGAGCGGCCCTGGGGCACGGCTACGCGCTGTTCCCACACCGGGATGCCGCGCTGGATATCCAGGGCGAGCACCTTGCCGGTGGAAAGGCCGGCCACGGCCAGGTTGTTGGTCACGATCGGCGCACCGGTGCCACGCAGGGTCAGCACGGCCGGGGTGTTCTCGTAGATCCAGCGCTGATTGCCGGTGGCGGCGTCGAAGCCGAACAGGGTGTCGTTCTGGGTCTGCACCACCACTACGTCGCCATTGGTGGCCGGCGGGGCGAGCACTTCACCGTTGACGCGGGCACGCCATTTTTCCTCGCCGTTGGTGGCATCCAGAGCGACAATCTCGCCCTTCAGGGTACCCAGCATGACCAGGCCGTAACCCACGCCCACGGCGCCGGAGACCTGCAGTTCGAGGTCCTGTTCCCAGATCACGTCGCCATTGAAGCGGTTGATCGCCATGACCTCGCCATTGACGTCGGAGGCATAGATGGTGTCGCCGTCGACGGCGGGCACCAGCAGGTTGTAGGTGTCGCCCTGGCCGTCGCCGACCGAGCGGCTCCAGCCCTTGTCCAGTTTCACCTCTTCAGTGAAATCAGGTAGCTCGGCCGGCGGCAGTTCCTTCTTGCTGTTGCTGCTGCAGCCCACGGCCAGGACGGCGAGGGCCAGCACTGCGGCATTCTTCCAGCGCATCACGTCACGCATCCCCTTTTGCCAGGTCGTCGAGCTTCATCTGCAGGCCGCCCACGGCGGCGTCTTCGGGCAGCGCGGCCTTGGCTTTCTGGTAGGCGGCATGCGCATCGTCGGTACGACCCAACTGGACCAGCAGGTCGCCCTTGAGTTCTTCACGGCTGGCGAGGTAGGCCTTGTCGGCATCGCCCTCGAGCAGCTTGAGGGCGTCTTCGGCCTTGCCCTGGGCAGCCAGGACACGGGCCAGGCGCTGGCGGGCCAGTTCACCCAGGGTGGCGTCGGCGGGTTTGTCCAGCACGGCCTTGAGTTCGGCGGCGGCATCATCCAGCTTGCCGGCCTCTACCGCGACCTTGGCCACGAACAGGCTGCCGTATTGGGCGTAATGGCTACCGCCGAAATCGCTCTTCAGCTTGCCGGCCAGTTCGGCCACCTTGGCGGAGTCCGGGGTGCCGCTGGGGTTGAGCGCGGTTTCCAGCAGTTGCTGGTAAACGATGGATGCGCCCTGCGACTGGTTGCTCTGGTACTTCTGCCAGGCCTGCCAGCCGAAAACCACCGCCAGCGCCAGTGCGCCGCCCGTGAGCATGGGTTTGCCGTTGCGCTGCCACCAGTCCCTGAACTGCGCAATCTGTTCTTCTTCAGTCTGCATGCTTAACCCCGTACTCCTGTTCTTTGAATGCTCAAACCCGCGCCAGGCAGGTAGTGAGATGCTCGGCGAGAGCATCCCAGGCAATGCTTTGTTGTTCGCTGTCGTCGCGAAGCGGCTTGAAACCTACCACGCGCTTGGCCAGTTCGTCGTCCCCCAGGATCAGTGCGTAACGGGCACCGCTCTTGTCGGCTTTCTTGAACTGGCTCTTGAAACTACCGGAGCCGGCGTTGACCAGCAGGCGCAGCCCCGGCAGGGCGTCGCGCAGTCGCTCGGCCAGGCCCAGGGCAGCCAGCTCGGCCGGCTCGCCGAAGGCACAGATAAAGAGGTCGGCGGGGTTGTTCAGTTCTTCCGGCACCAGACCGAGGGTTTCCAGCAGGAGCACCAGGCGCTCGACACCCATGGCAAAACCCACGCCCGGGGTCGGCTTGCCGCCGAACTGACTGACCAGGCCGTCATAGCGGCCACCGGCGCAGACGGTGCCCTGGGCGCCGAGCTTGTCGGTGACCCACTCGAATACGGTGCGGCCGTAGTAGTCCAGGCCACGCACCAGTTTCGGATTGATCTCGTAACGGATGCCGACGGCATCCAGGCGTGCCTTGAGCCCCTCGAAATGGGCGCGAGACTCGTCGTCGAGGTAATCGTGCAGGGTCGGCGCATCCACCAGCAGGGCCTGGGTGCCACCGTTCTTGCTGTCGAGGATACGCAGCGGGTTGGTGGTCAGGCGGCGCTGGCTGTCTTCGTCGAGCAGGTCGTAACGCTCCTGCAGGTAGGCCACCAGGGCGTCACGATAGCGGGCACGAGCCTCGCTGGAGCCCAGGCTGTTCAGCTGCAGGGTGACGGCGTCGGCCAGGCCGAGCTTCTGCCACAGGCGCCAGGTGAGCACGATCAGCTCGGCGTCGATGTCCGGCCCCGGCAGGTTGAAGACTTCCACACCGATCTGGTGGAACTGGCGGTAGCGGCCCTTCTGCGGCTTCTCGTAGCGGAACATCGGGCCGGCATACCAGAGCTTCTGCACCTGGCCACCGCCGATCAGGCCATGCTCGAGCATGGCGCGCACGCAGCTCGCGGTGCCTTCTGGACGCAGGGTCAGGGACTCTTCGTTGCGGTCGAGGAAGGTGTACATCTCCTTGTCGACCACGTCGGTGCCTTCGCCGATACCGCGGGCGAAGAGCTCGGTGAACTCGAGGATCGGCAGGCGGATTTCCTGGTAGCCGTAGCCATCCAGCAGCCCTGCCAGGGTGGTTTCCAGGTAGCGCCAGGTAGGCGTCTGTTCCGGCAGGATGTCGTTCATGCCACGAATGGCTTGCAGGGTCTTGCTCACGAAGGTTCCTTAATTTCAGCTACGGGCGATCACAGCCGCGTCAGCTTCGGCCTTCTCGGCCGCCTTTTCGCGGATGAGCCGTTCCAGCTCATCCACCAGGTTGTCGTTGTTCAGCTTCTGCGCCGGCTTGCCGTCGATGTAGACCAGGTTGTTGGGGCTGCCACCGGTCAGGCCGATATGGGCTTCCTTGGCTTCGCCCGGTCCGTTGACCACACAGCCGATCACGGCCACATCCAGCGGGACCAGCAGGTCCTCGAGGCGGCCTTCCAACTCGTTCATGGTCTTGACCACATCGAAGTTCTGCCGCGAGCAGCTCGGGCAGGCAATGAAGTTGATCCCGCGTGAACGCAGGTGCAGGGACTTGAGGATATCGAAGCCGACCTTGACCTCTTCCACCGGGTCCGCCGCGAGGGAGATTCGGATGGTGTCGCCGATGCCCTCGGCCAGCAGCATGCCGAGGCCCACCGCCGACTTCACGGTGCCGGAGCGCAGGCCACCGGCTTCGGTGATGCCCAGGTGCAGCGGCTGTTCGATCTGCTTGGCCAGCAGGCGATAGGCCTCGACGGCCATGAACACGTCGGAAGCCTTGACGCTGACCTTGAAATCCTGGAAATCCAGGCGGTCGAGATGCTCGACATGGCGCAGGGCGGATTCGACCAGGGCCTGCGGCGTCGGCTCGCCATACTTCTTCTGCAGGTCCTTCTCCAGGGAGCCGGCGTTGACGCCGATGCGGATCGGGATGCCCTTGTCACGGGCAGCGTCGACCACGGCCCTGACGCGATCTTCGCGGCCGATGTTGCCCGGGTTGATGCGCAGGCAGTCGACGCCCAGCTCGGCCACGCGCAGAGCGATCTTGTAGTCGAAGTGGATATCAGCCACCAGCGGCACCTGGACCTGCTGCTTGATCCGGCCGAACGCCTCGGCGGCGTCCATGTCGGGCACGGAGATGCGGACGATATCGACGCCGGCATCCACCAGGCGCTGGATCTGGCCCACGGTTGCGGCGACGTCGCAGGTGTCGGTGTTGGTCATGCTCTGCACGGCGATGGGCGCATCACCGCCCACCGGTACCGAGCCGACCCAGATTTTCCGCGACGGGCGGCGTTTGATCGGGGATTCGCAATGCATGGCTTATTGCCCCAACTTCAGGCGTGCGGTTTCGCCACGGACATAAGGCGCCACGTCGACCGATTGGCCGTTGTAGCTGAGCTGGGCGCCGCGGGCGAAGCCCAGGCGTACTTCCAGCGGGGCCTTGCCGGCCAGTTCCAGGTTGTCGCCGGTGCGCTTGAGGGCGCTGACCAGCACCTTGCCGTTGGCGTCGGTGACCTGGGTCCAGCAATTGGCGGTGAATTGGATGCGCACCACGCCCTGGCCCTGCTGGGCAACCACCGGAGCCGGTGCCGGGTTTTCAGCGGCGGGTGCCGGGGTTGCGACGGGCGCGGCGGGGATTGCGGGAGTAGCGGGAGTAGCGGGAGCGGTCGGTACCACTGCCGGCGCGCTCGGCGCAGCAGCCGCAGGCTGGGCCGGTGCGGTGCTCGGCACGGCGGTCACGGCCGGAGCCTGGGCGGTTGTGGTCGGTGCAGTGGGCGCGGCTTCGCCGGCCGGCGCCGCCGGGGCACCGTCGACGGGTTGTTGCTCAGGCTGCGCGGCCATCTCCGGGGAAACTTCGGTCGGGGCCGGCGCCTGGTCTTCCTGGGCTTCGGCTACGGCCTGGTCTTCCGGTTCGTCGAGTGGGTGGATCTGGGTAGTGCCATCGGCGCTCTCCACTTCCACGTGCTCCAGGTTGGCATTGGCGGTGCCGTCGTCGTTGCGCTGCGAATGTTCCTGCCACCAGTAGAAGCCGATGCCGCCCAGGGCGACCAGGATGACGAAGCTGACAATGCGCAGGATGCTATGCGACAGGCGCACCGGCTCTTCGATGCGGCCCAGGCTGTGCACGCTGCTGCCCTTGGCATCGGTGCCGGTGTAATGGTCGAACTCGTTGACCAGGGTAGCCTGGTCCATGCCCATGAGCTTGGCATAGGCGCGGACGTAGCCACGGGCAAAGGTGTGCCCCGGCAACCGGTCGAAGTCGCCGGCCTCGAGTTGGCGCAGCGCCAGCTCGGTCAGGTTGAGGTGACGGGCGACTTCGCCCAGGGCGAATCCCTTGCTCTCACGTGCCTGACGCAGGGTCTCGCCTGGGTTGGCGCGAGTCGCCGCTACAGCTTCTGGATGCGACGCTTTCATCATTGCTCCGACAGGTATTGCTGATATTCCGGCGTGCCGGGATAGAGGCGCTTGAGTTGCAGCCCCAGGCTGGCAGCCTGGTCGCGGTCTTCGAATATGGTCGCCAGGCGCGAGCCGAGCAGCAGGCTGCGGGCATTCTGCGGGGAGATCCTGGTGAAGCGGTCGTAGTAGTCGCGAGCCGGCACGTACTGCTTCTCATCGAAGGACAGCTGGGCCATCTCCAGCAGCGCCCGCGGCTGCCGGCGTTCGAGGCGCAACGACTTGTCGAAATGCTGCTTGGCCAGGGCTGGATCGTTCAGCTTCAGGGCGGTCAGTCCCAGGTTCTCGAAGACCCGGGAACGCTCGGGATAGAGGTTGTCTTCGGCGGCCTGCTGGAAACGCTCGTAGGCATCCTTGTAGCGTTCCTGTTCGTACAGGAAGCCGCCGTAGTTGTTGAGGATTCGCGCGTCGCTGCGGGCGGAAAGGGCCTTGCGATAATGCTGGTCGGCCAGTTCCGGCTCCCTCTCGGTCTGGAACACCAGGGCCAGGGCCGCGTGGGCGTCGGCATTGGAAGGGTCCAGCTCCAGGGCCTGTTTCAGCGGCACCTTGGCGTTCTCGGTGGAACCCTCCTTCAGGTAGCCGATGCCCAGTTCGATATAGGCGTCACGCGCCGCGTCGCGGCCCTTGTCGGTCTTCATCGGGTCGACGTGACCGGTCGACACGCAAGCCGCGAGCAATGCGGTGGAAACGAGGAGCAGCGCAGCGCGCAGGGTCATGGGTGGTCCTTCTCTAGTTCCGGTTCGTGGCGTCGCGGGACGCCTCCGCCTCGGCGTTCAGCTGGCGCACGGCGATATAGCGCTCACTGCGGCGGGTACGGTCCATGACCTGTCCGACCAGCTGGCCGCAGGCGGCATCGATGTCGTCGCCGCGAGTGGTGCGGACGGTGACATTGTGCCCGGCCTTGTGCAACAGATCCTGGAAGCGGCGGATGGCATTGTTGCTCGGCCGCTCGTAGCCGGAGTGCGGGAAGGGGTTGAACGGAATCAGGTTGATCTTGCAGGGGAAGTCCTTGAGCAGCTCGATCATCTGCGAAGCGTGTTCGGGCTGGTCATTGACGTCCTTGAGCAGGGTGTACTCGATGGTCAGCACGCGCTTCTCGCCCAGACGGGAGATGTAGCGGCGGCAAGCATCCAGCACCACGGCCAGGGGGTACTTCTTGTTGATCGGCACCAACTGATTGCGCAACGGGTCGTTCGGCGCATGCAGAGACAGCGCCAGGGAGACGTCGATGACCTCGCCCAGCTTGTCGATCATGGGCGCCACGCCGGAGGTGGAAAGGGTCACCTTGCGCTTGGAAATGCCGTAACCGAGGTCGTCCATCATGATGTTCATGGCGGCGACCACGTTGTCGAAATTCAGCAGCGGCTCGCCCATGCCCATCATCACCACGTTGGTGACGGCACGGTCGATCTTCGCTGGAACCGTCCCGAAGGACTTGTTGGCGATCCACACCTGGCCGATTACTTCGGCGGCGGTGAGGTCGCTGTTGAAACCTTGCTTGCCGGTGGAGCAGAAACTGCAATCCAGCGCGCAGCCGGCCTGGGACGAGACACAGAGCGTGCCGCGACCGCCTTGCGGGATGTACACGGTTTCGACGCAACTGCCGGAGGCGACACGGACCACCCACTTGCGGGTGCCATCGCTGGAAATGTCCTGGCTGACCACTTCCGGGCCGCGAATCTCGGCAGAGGCCTTGAGCTTGTCGCGCAAGGCCTTGCCGATATTGCTCATGGCGTCGAAGTCATCGACGCCAAAGTGGTGAATCCATTTCATCACCTGGCCGGCGCGGAAGCGCTTCTCCCCGATGGACTCGAAGAAGCTTTCCAGTTGTTGCTGGGTCAGGCCCAGCAGGTTCACTTTACCGGTCGATTCAGTCATGGCTTCACCCCTCGCGCCGTCGCTATCAGCGAGTGCGAGCGCACACCTCGGTGGAGGCGAAGAAGTAGGCGATTTCGCGAGCCGCGGAAGCCTCGGAGTCCGAACCGTGTACGGCGTTTTCGTCGATGGAAACGGCGAAGTCGGCGCGGATGGTGCCGGCGTCGGCTTTCTTCGGATCGGTAGCGCCCATCAGCTCACGGTTCTTGGCGATGGCGTTCTCGCCTTCCAGGACCTGTACGACAACCGGGCCGGAAGTCATGAAGGAAACCAGATCCTTGAAGAAACCGCGCTCTTTGTGCTCGGCGTAGAAGCCACCGGCTTCGCGCTCGGACAGTTGAGCCATCTTGGCGGCAACGACGCGCAGACCGGCTTTTTCGAAGCGGGTGACGATCTCACCGACCACGTTCTTGGCAACGGCGTCCGGCTTGATGATGGAGAGAGTACGTTCGACAGCCATGGAAAACTCCAGAAACAAGGGTTAAAGCGAAAAATTAAACCCGCGAATTATACGCGGGTTAGGGGGAAATGCGTAGGGCCGAGGCCCAGGGTGAGACGCCGGTCAGTCGGCTTCTTCGATCCAGGCGGCCTGGATGGCCTCCAGGACCTTCTCGCCGCCACGCTGCGGATCGTCGGAAAACTCCGGCAGGGCCAGGACCCAGTTGTGCAGGTCGACGAAATTGACGTAGCGCGGATCGACATCCGGTTTGACTTCAGCGAGCTGGATGGCGATTTCCAGCACATCGGTCCATTTCAGGCTCATATCGCGCTCCTCAGTGCCCTTCGGATACCTGGTTGATCGTGTATTTGGGGATCTCCACCACCAGGTCCTCGTCCGCCACTATCGCCTGGCAGGACAAGCGCGAATTAGGCTCCAGGCCCCAGGCCTTGTCGAGCATGTCGTCTTCCAGCTCGTCGGAAGGCTCCATGGAATTGAAACCTTCGCGCACCACCACGTGGCAGGTGGTGCAGGCGCAGGACATCTCACAGGCGTGCTCGATGTCGAGGCCGTTGCGCAGGGCGGCCTTCAGGATGCTTTCGCCCGGCTGCGCCTCTACCACAGCGCCCTCGGGGCAATGCTCGGCATGGGGCAGGAAGATGATCTGCGGCATTTCTGGGTCAATCCTCGATTTCGTTGAGTCGGCGGCCGGACAGGGCCGCTTTCACGGCAGCATCCATACGACGCGCGGCGAAGGCATCGGTCACCTGGGACAGGCGCTTGATCTGCGTCTCGATGGCGCCGACATCGCTGCCGGCAGCCAGTTCGCGCAGGGTTTGCATGCTATCTGCGATGGCGGCGCGTTCGGTGTCGTCCAGCAGACGCTCGCCATCCGCCTCCAGCGCCGCCTGCACGGCCTCCAGCAGACGCTGGGCCTCGACCTGCTGCTCGCGCAGGGCGCGGGCATTCTTGTCTTCACCGGCGTACTGGAACGAATCCCGCAGCATGCGCGAGATTTCACCATCGGTCAGGCCGTAGGACGGCTTGACCTGGATGCTCGCCTCGACACCCGAGGCCAGCTCACGGGCGGTCACGCCCAGCAAGCCGTCGGCATCCACCTGGAAAGTCACGCGGATCTTCGCCGCACCCGCCACCATGGGCGGAATACCACGCAGCTCGAAACGCGCCAGGGAGCGGCAATCCTTGATCAGTTCGCGCTCGCCCTGGAGCACATGGATCATCATGGCCGTCTGGCCATCCTTGTAGGTGGTGAAGTCCTGGGCGCGGGCCACCGGAATGGTGGTATTGCGCGGAATCACCCGCTCCATCAGCCCACCCATGGTTTCCAGGCCGAGCGACAGGGGAATCACATCCAGCAGCAGCAGCTCTTCGCCGCGCTTGTTGCCGGCCAGGGTATCGGCCTGCACCGCGGCACCGATGGCCACCACCTGGTCAGGATCGATATCGGTGAGGGGCTGGCGGCCGAACATCTCGGCCACGGCCTCGCGCACACGCGGCACCCGGGTGGAACCACCGACCATGACCACGGCCTCGACCTCTTCCAGCTCGATGCCGGCGTCACGCACGGCTCGGCGGCAGGCCTTCAGGCTGCGAGCCACCATGGGCTCGATCAGGGCGTCGAACTGCTCGCGGGTCAGCACACCGCGCCAATCGCCATAGGCCAGCTCGACACTATCGATTGCAGTCAGAGCTTCCTTGGCGTCGCAGGCGGCGCGCAGCAGGCTGCGCTGGGCGCCCGGATCGAGGTTGGCGGACAGCCCTGCCTGCTGGACCATCCAGCCGGCGATGGCGTGATCGAAGTCGTCGCCGCCCAGGGCGCTGTCGCCGCCGGTAGCCATGACTTCGAAGACGCCGCGGGTGAGACGGAGAATGGAAATATCGAAAGTACCGCCGCCCAGGTCATAGATGGCGACCACGCCCTCGGCCTGCTTGTCCAGCCCATAGGCGACAGCGGCGGCGGTGGGCTCGTTGAGCAGGCGCAGGACATTCAGGCCGGCGAGACGCGCTGCGTCCTTGGTGGCCTGGCGCTGGGCTTCGTCGAAATAGGCCGGCACCGTAATCACCGCGCCGACCAGCTCGCCGCCGAGAGTTTCTTCGGCACGCTGACGCAGGGCCTTGAGGATGTCGGCTGAAACCTCCACCGGGCTCTTGGCGCCCTGCACCGTTTCGATGAACGGCATATGGGATTCGCCACCGACGAAGCGATACGGCAGTTGCTCGCCCAGCAGCTTGACGTCCTCCAGGCCGCGCCCCATGAAGCGCTTGACCGAGAGAATGGTATTCAGCGGGTCGCTGGAGGCGGCCTGCTTGGCGCTACGGCCTACTTCGACGCGGTCGGCGTGGTAGCGGACGGCGGACGGCAGGATGACCTGGTCCTCGGCATCCGGCAGGGGTTCGGCGACGCCGCTGCGCACCGCGGCGACCAGCGAATTGGTGGTACCCAGGTCGATACCCACCGCCAGACGGCGCTGGTGCGGCTGGGGGCTCTGCCCGGGTTCAGCGATCTGCAGTAAGGCCATGCTTGTCTATTTATCAGGCGTACCGGCAACCAGGTCGGCATCGCGGGTTAATCGTCGAGGCGCTCTTCCAGTTGGCGCACTTCGTGAGTCAGCTTGTCGATGAACTGCATCCGACGTACCAGGCGCTCGGCTTCCTCCCGGCGCTCGGGGTCGTCCCAGCAATCGGCGAAATCACCATCCAGCTCGGCCTGGGCTCCCTTGAGCCGACGCTTGAATACGTCGACACCGGCCAGGTCGGCGCTGTCCTGCAAGTCTTCCAACTCTTCGCGCCACTGCATCTGCTGCAGCAGGAACTGCGGATCCTGCACCGTCACCTCGAGCGGCAACTCCCGCCCTTTCAGGGCCAGTAGGTACAGTGCCCGCCGCGGCGCGCATTTCAGCGTCTGGTAGGCGTCGTTCAGCTGCGCCGCACGCTCCAGCGCCAGGCGCTGCTCACGCTCGGAGGCATCGGCGAAGCGGTCGGGATGGACGGTACGCGCCAGCTCGCGGTAACGCGTTGCGAGCTGATCGAGATCCAACCGATAACCCGGCTTCATGTCGAACAGGGCGAAATGACAGGGAGTTCCCACAAACGCCTCAGACGTTGAAGCTCTCGCCGCAGCCGCATTCGCCGCGTACGTTCGGGTTATTGAACTTGAAGCCCTCGTTGAGCCCTTCGCGAACGAAGTCCAACTCCGTGCCATCGAGGTAGCTCAGGCTCTTGGGATCGATGATCACCTTCACGCCGTAGCTCTCGAAGACCAGGTCATCCGAGGTCACCTCGTCGACGAACTCCAGCACATAGGCGAGACCGGAGCAGCCAGTCGTACGCACCCCCAGACGGATACCCTCGCCCTTGCCGCGCCCCTCGATGGAACGCTGCACGTGACGGGCGGCGGATTCGGTCATGCTGATGGCCATTGCAACTCCTTACTCGTTCGAGCGCTTAGAGCAGACCCTTCTTCTGCTTGTAGTCGTGGACAGCCGCCTTGATGGCGTCTTCGGCCAGGACCGAGCAGTGGATCTTCACCGGCGGAAGAGCCAGCTCTTCGGCGATGGTGGTGTTCTTGATGGATGCCGCTTCGTCCAGGGTCTTGCCCTTCATCCACTCAGTGGCCAGGGAGCTGGAGGCGATGGCGGAGCCGCAGCCGTAGGTCTTGAACTTGGCGTCTTCGATGACACCCTGTTCGTTGACCTTGATCTGCAGGCGCATCACGTCACCGCAGGCCGGGGCGCCGACCATGCCAGTGCCCACATTGGGGTCCTGGGCGTCGAGCTTGCCGACGTTACGCGGGTTTTCGTAGTGGTCGATGACCTTTTCGCTGTACGACATGATCTCTATTCCTCACTCATCAGGGGAGCGTCAGTGCGCCTGCCATTCGACCTGGGAAAGGTCGACGCCCTCTTTATACATATCCCACAACGGGGACAGTTCACGGAGCTTGCTCACCGCTTCGCGGACCTTGCCAGCGGCGTAGTCCACTTCTTCCTCGGTGGTGAAACGGCCGAAGGTGAAGCGGATGGAGCTGTGCGCCAGCTCGTCGTTTCGACCCAGGGCGCGCAGCACGTACGAAGGCTCAAGGGAGGCCGAGGTGCAGGCGGAGCCCGAGGACACCGCGAGGTCCTTGAGCGCCATGATCAGCGACTCGCCTTCGACGTAGTTGAAGCTGACGTTCAGGTTGTGCGGCACGCGGGAGGTGGCGCTACCGTTCAGGTAGAGCTCTTCCATGCCGTCGATCTGCGCCCAGAAGCGATCGGCCAGGGCCTTGATGCGGACGCGCTCGGTGGCCATTTCCTGCTTGGCGATGTGGAAGGCTTCACCCATGCCGACGATCTGGTGGGTGGCCAGGGTGCCGGAGCGCATGCCGCGCTCGTGGCCGCCGCCGTGCATCATGGCTTCCAGACGCACGCGCGGCTTGCGGCGCACGTAGAGCGCGCCGATGCCTTTCGGGCCGTAGGTCTTGTGGGCGGAGAAGGACATCAGGTCGACCTTCAGCTTCTCCAGGTCGATATCCACCTTGCCGGTGGACTGGGCGGCGTCGACGTGAAAGAGGATGCCGCGGGCACGGGTCAGCTCGCCGATGGCGGCGATGTCGTTGACGGTGCCGATTTCGTTGTTCACGTGCATGATCGACACCAGGATGGTGTCCTCACGCAGAGCAGCCTCGACCATGGCCAGGGTGATCAGGCCGTCTTCGCCCGGCTCCAGGTAGGTGACCTCGAAGCCTTCGCGCTCCAGCTGGCGGGTGGTGTCCAGCACCGCCTTGTGCTCGATCTTCGAGGTGATGATGTGCTTGCCCTTGCCGCTGTAGAAATGCGCCACGCCCTTGATGGCGAGGTTGTCGGATTCGGTTGCACCGGAAGTCCAGACGATTTCACGCGGGTCGGCGTTGACCAGTTCTGCCACCTGACGACGTGCATTCTCCACCGCTTCTTCAGCTTTCCAGCCGAACACGTGGGAACGCGAGGCCGGGTTGCCGAAGTTGCCGTCCACCAGCAGGCAATCGCTCATTTTCTGAGCGACGCGCGGGTCCACTGGCGTAGTGGCGGAGTAGTCGAGGTAAATCGGCAATTTCATCGGGGCTCTCCTATCAGGTATCGGGGCCAATCACGGGCCGGCGCCCTGCTCAATCAATGGCGGACGCTTCAATCTTATCGAGATGCGGCGTCCTGCCATTGCTTCCACAGCGGCGTTGATCCTGCCGCTGAGCGACCTCCTGGACCTCACGCCGGTTGACCAGATCGGCCAGGCTGATGCCACTGAGGAATTCGTGAATCTGCAGGCTCAGGTCGCACCAGAGGTGGTGGGTCAGGCAGGTATCGCCGGAATGGCAATCACCCAGGCCCTGGCAACGGGTGGCATCCACCGACTCGTTGACCGCATCTATCACCTGGGCGACA
Source organism: Pseudomonas sp. BN417 (assembly GCF_029871205.1). Lineage (GTDB taxonomy): Bacteria > Pseudomonadota > Gammaproteobacteria > Pseudomonadales > Pseudomonadaceae > Metapseudomonas. The sequence goes on from NZ_SSOJ01000076.1 coordinate 27,389, forward strand.
TGGATGCCATGCATGTCTCGGGAAAGCTGGTAGCCACCGCCGGGACCGCGCACGCTGCTGACCAGATTGCCGCGGCGGAGCTTGGCGAAAAGCTGTTCGAGGTAAGACAGGGAAATGCCCTGCCGCTCGGAAATATCAGCCAGAGACACCGGACCTTGCTGAGCATGCAGCGCCAGGTCAAGCATGGCGGTGACGGCGTATCGGCCTTTGGTGGTCAGTCGCATGGTGAGTACCACGGAGTCGCTGGAGTGCAGCGAGTATGCAATTCCCGACTATTTAAGTCAACTATAAGTCCGATCAAAATAGTCGGGTTTACACCTTGCAGGGGCGCGAATGATATCAGATGCATATCCCGTTAGCACCCTAAGAATCCGAGCAAACCTCCTCAGACCAAGGTCGGATCAGGAACTCAGGCCACCGGCTTGCGCTCTTCGTCCTTGACCCCGGCGAAGTCCTCGTCACGCAGTTCCGGCAGCGCCTTCGCGCAGTAGTCGCTGCCCAGGGCGGTGAGCGCCTTGCACATGCCATCCAGGCGCTCATCCACCGCCTGCACGTGGTCCAGCAGCTGGCCGATGGCGCGCGCCACCGGGTCGGGCATGTCCTGACCCACGCCGTAGGCATCGAAGCCGAAACGCTCGGCGATGGCCTGGCGCTTGGCCTCCTGCTCGGGGTCAGCCTTGACGATGATCCGACCCGGGATGCCCACCGCAGTGGCTCCCGCCGGCACCGCCTTGGTCACCACCGCGTTCGAGCCGATCTTGGCGCCGGCACCCACGGTGAAAGGCCCGAGCACCTTGGCGCCCGCGCCCACCACCACGCCATCCTCCAGGGTTGGATGGCGCTTGCCCTTGTTCCAACTGGTGCCGCCGAGGGTCACGCCCTGATAGAGGGTGACGTCGTTGCCGATCTCCGCAGTTTCACCCACGACAATGCCCATGCCATGGTCGATGAAGAAGCGCCGACCGATCTTCGCCCCGGGATGGATCTCGATGCCGGTGAGCCAGCGCCCGAAGTTGGACACCAGGCGTGCCAGCCACTTCCAGCCGGCCAGCCACAGGGCATTGGCCACGCGGTGCAGCCAAATGGCATGGAGGCCCGGATAACAAGTCAGCACCTCGAAGGCATTGCGCGCAGCCGGATCTCGGTGGAATACGCTCTGAATGTCTTCTCGCATGCGTTCGAACATCACTTGTCTCTCCGCTTCTGTATTTCGCCCCGCGCGGCCTTCTGGGTTTCCGTCAGGATGCCGCGCAGGATATTCATCTCGAGCTTGCTGATGCCGCTGCGGCCATAGAGCCGCCGCAGCCTCGACATCAGATGCCGCGGCTTCTCCGGATCGAGGAAGCCGATCTCCACCAGGGTGCTCTCCAGGTGCCCATAGAAAAGCTCCAGCTCGTCCATGGTCACGGGCTGGGCATTGAGCATGGCGGTGGTTTCCACCTTCTCCACCTTGCTCGGCAGGCCTTCAGCCGCCAGCCAGGCCATGCGCACCTCGTAGGTCAGAACCTGCACCGCAGCCGCCAGGTTCAACGAGGAAAAGTCCGGATTGGACGGAATATGCACATGGAACTGACAACGCTGCAGTTCCTCGTTGGTCAGCCCCGCATATTCGCGGCCGAACACCAACGCCACTTCGCCTCCCGCCTGCACCTGCTCGACCGAGGTCGTGCCGCACTCGCGCGGATCGAGCAGCGGCCAGGGAATACGGCGATCGCGAGCACTGGTGCCGAGCACCAGGCTGCAGCCCACCAGGGCTTCTTCCAGGGTCCCGACCACCTGGGCACTTTCCAGGATGTCATCGGCGCCGGAGGCACGCGCCAACGCCTCGACGCTGGGGAAGTCCTCAGGGTCGACCAGCACCAGCCGCGACAGGCCCATGTTCTTCATGGCGCGAGCGGCACCACCGATATTGCCGGGATGGCTGGTATTGACCAGCACCACGCGAATGTTCTGCAGCAACGCTTTGTCTCTCAGCGGAACCTCAAGGGAGCGAAATATTACCGGACGCCCCGCCGCAACGCCACGAATCGCACAGCCTCCCCTGCCTGCGTTTGGCGTTTTCTGCTACCATGCGCGGCTTTCTTCTTTAACGACCCAGGTGAATTCCCCATGCAGCCTATGCTGAATATCGCCCTGCGCGCCGCTCGCAGCGCCGGTGAACTGATTTTCCGCTCGATCGAGCGCCTGGACGTTATCTCCATCAACGAGAAGGACGCCAAGGATTACGTCACCGAGGTCGACCGCGCTGCCGAGCTCTCCATCGTCCAGGCCCTGCGCAAGGCCTACCCGAACCACGGCATTCTCGGGGAAGAAGGCGGCCTGCTGGAAGGCAAGGGCGAAGGCGCCGACTACCTGTGGATCATCGATCCGCTGGATGGCACCACCAACTTCATCCGCGGCGTTCCGCACTACGCCGTGAGCATCGCCTGCAAATACAAGGGCCGCCTGGAGCACGCCGTAGTCCTCGATCCGGTACGCCAGGAAGAATTCACCGCCAGCCGCGGCCGCGGCGCCGCCCTCAACGGTCGTCGCCTGCGCGTCAGCCCGCGCAAGAGCCTGGAAGGCGCCCTGCTCGGCACCGGCTTCCCCTTCCGCGACTCCCAGCTGGACAACCTCGACAACTACCTGGGCATGTTCCGCAGCCTGGTGGGCCAGACCGCCGGCATCCGCCGCGCAGGCTCCGCCAGCCTGGACCTGGCCTACGTCGCAGCCGGCCGCTTCGATGCCTTCTGGGAATTCGGCCTGTCCGAGTGGGACATGGCCGCAGGCGCCCTGCTGGTCCAGGAAGCCGGTGGCCTGGTGAGCGACTTCACCGGCGGCCACGACTTCCTCGAGAAGGGCCATGTGGTGGCGGGCAACACCAAGTGCTTCAAGGCAGTCCTGACTGCCATCCAGCCGCACCTGCCGCCGTCGCTGAAGCGCTGATTGCGTCGAACAATAAAAAACCCGGCCTAGGCCGGGTTTTTTAATGCCTTGGCGCCAGCTTATTGCTGGACTCCGGCACCGCCGCCCTGCGACTCGATGCCCGCCTGCTGCTGGGTCAGCACCAACTGGCCTTCCTTGGTGACCGGAATCTGCCGACCCGGATCATGATCCATGCGCACCTGGCCGACCTTGCCGTCCAACTGGTACTTCACGTCATAGCCCACCAGTTTCTCGCTGGTATCGGTGACGGTTTTGCAGCGGGTCTCGGTAGTGGTGTAGGTGTCACTGGACTGCATGTGCTCCTGCACCTTGTTGCCGGCATAACCGCCACCCACCGCACCGGCGACAGTCGCGATCTTCTTGCCGGTGCCGCCGCCGACCTGGTTGCCCAGCAGGCCACCCGCTACCGCGCCCAGCACGGTGCCGGCGATCTGGTGCTGGTCCTTGACCGGACGCTGACGGGTCACTGCCACATCATTGCAAACCTCGCGAGGAGTCTTGATGGTTTCACTGATCGGCTGGACAGCGAGCACTTCGGCATATTCCGGGCCTTTATTGCCTACCAGGTTGTAGGTGGCCACGGCGCCGCCGGCAGTCACGCCAACCGCACCCAAAACAGCACCGACGAGCATCGACTTGTTCACATGAACCTCCTGATTCGCTTCCTTAGCGGGCTTGCATGCCCTACTCCCTGCCTTGGATAGAAGGCAAAAGGCCAAGTTCCCAATCCTGAAGGAATATTCCGACAAATGGGACGGCAGTCTCACCCGCCGGAAACGACAAGGCCCGGCAATTGCCGGGCCTTGTGCAGGGTGGTGGCACCTTACCTCAGGGACGATCGTCCGCTTCGGCGGTGCTCGCCGTCGGAATCAGGTCCTCGGAGGTCAGCCTCAGCCAGATCAGCACCGGGGCGCTGATGTAGATGGAGGAGTAGGTACCCACCACCACACCCACCAGCAGCGACAGCGCGAAACCGTGAAGGCTGTCGCCACCGAACAGCAGCAGGGCAAACAGCGCCAGCGCGGTGGACACCGAGGTGGCGATGGTCCGGAGCAGGGTCTGGGTGCAGGACACATCGATGTTCTCGATCAGGTCCGCCCGGCGCAGTACGCGGAAGTTCTCGCGGATACGGTCGAAGATGATGATGGTGTCGTTCAGCGAGTAACCGATCATCGCCAGGACCGCGGCCAGCACGGTGAGATCGAAGGGAATCTGGAAGAACGCCAGGATACCCAAGGTGACGATCACATCATGGATCAGGGAAGCGATGGCACCGAGGCCGAACTTCCACTGGAAGCGGAAAGCCAGGTACAGCAGGACGCCGCCGAGCGCCAGCAGCATGGCCAGGCCACCCTGGTCACGCAGTTCCTCGCCCACCTGGGGACCGACGAATTCCACGCGTTTGAGCTCGAACTTGCTCTCGGCGTCGACCTTGCGCAGGGCATCGGCCACCTGGTTACCCAGTTGCGGATCGTCGCCGGCCAGGCGCACCAGCACGTCGGTGGACGCGCCGAAGCTCTGCACCACGGCATCCTCGTAACCCACCTGACCCAGCTCCTGCTTGATCAGTTCGAGGTTCGCCGGCTTCTCGTAGGACAGCTCGATCAGGGTGCCGCCGGTGAAGTCCAGGCCAAAGTTCAGGCCCTTGACGAACAGGCTGCCGATGCCGATCAGGCTGATGATCACGGTGATGGCGAACGCAATGTTGCGTATCGCCATGAAACGGATGGTTGACTTGATCATGGCAGGCCTCAAATCCACAGTTTCTTGAAGTTGCGGCCACCGAAGATCAGGTTGACCATGCCGCGGGTGAACATGATGGCGGTGAACATCGAGGTGATGATCCCCAGTGACATGGTCACGGCAAAGCCCTTGATCGGACCGGTGCCGAGGGCGAACAGGATGCCGCCCACCAGCAGGGTGGTGAGGTTACTGTCGACGATCGCGGTATAGGCGCGGTCGAAGCCTTCGTGGATCGCCCGCTGCACGGACAGGCCGTTATTCAGCTCCTCGCGGATCCGCGAGTAGATCAGCACGTTGGCGTCCACCGCCATGCCGAGGGTCAGCACGATACCGGCGATACCCGGCAGGGTCAGGGTCGCACCTATCACCGACATCAGGCCCACCAGCAGCACCAGGTTGAACGCCAGGGCGATGGTGGCCAGGAAACCGAAGAAGCGGTAGATGGCGATGATGAACAGCGAGACGAAGACCATCGCCCACTCGGTGGACTCGATGCCCTTGACGATGTTCTCGGCACCCAGGCTCGGGCCGATGGTGCGCTCTTCAGCGAAGTACATCGGTGCGGCCAGGCCGCCGGCACGCAGCAGCAGGGCCAGTTCGGAAGACTCGCCCTGACCGTCCAGGCCGGTGATGCGGAACTGGCTGCCCAGCGGCGACTGGATGGTCGCCAAACTGATGATTTTCTTCTCTTCCTTGAAGCTCTGTACCGCCACTTCCTTCTGGACGCCGTCGACGTCCTGGGTCACGTAGCGGGTGATCGGGCGCTGCTCGATGAAGATCACCGCCATGCTGCGACCCACGTTGTTGCGGGTAGCGCGGCTCATCAGCTCGCCGCCGTGGCCGTCGAGACGGATGTTCACCTGCGGGCGACCGTTCTCGTCGTAGCTGGCCTGGGCGTCGGTGACCTGGTCACCGGTGATGATCAGGTCGCGCTCCAGCGGCACCGGCGGACGACCCGGCTCGCGGAATTCGAAGGATTCGGTGGAGGCCTTGCTGGCGGTCGCCTCGGCGGCCAGGCGGAACTCCAGGTTGGCGGTCTTGCCGAGGATACGCTTGGCTTCGGCGGTGTCCTGCACGCCCGGCAGCTCGACCACGATGCGGTTGGCGCCCTGGCGCTGCACGATAGGCTCGGCCACACCCAGCTCGTTGACGCGGTTACGAACGGTGGTCAGGTTCTGCTTGATGGAATATTCGCGGATCTCCGCCAGCTTGGCCTGTTTAAGGGTCAGCTGCAGGACCTGCTGGCCGCCACGCTCGGTGGTGGTCATGTCGAAGTCGGTGAAGCTCTTGCGGATCAGCGACTGGGCCTTGTCCAGGGATTCCTGGTCGGTGAAGCCCAGCTGGAAGCCGTTCTCCTGGGACGGCAGGCTGCGGTAGCGGACACGCTCCTTGCGCAGCAGGGTGCGGACTTCGCCTTCGTAGATCTTCAGGCGCGCAGTGACCGCCTTCTCCATGTCCACTTCCAGCAGGAAGTGCACACCACCGGAGAGGTCCAGGCCCAGCTTCATCGGCGCGGCGCCGAGCTTGCGCAGCCAGTCCGGCGTGGTCGGGGCCAGGTTCAGGGCAACCACGTAGTCGTCGCCAAGGGCCTTGCGCACCACGTCCTTGGCCGGCAACTGGTCGCCCAGCTTGGTCAGGCGCAGCAGGCCGCCACGTTCGCTGACGCTGGCCGCCTTGATTTCGATACCAGCCTGCTTGAGGGCTTCAGTGGCCTTGTCCAGGTCGGCTTGCTGGATCTTCAGCGCCGTGCTGGTGCCACTGACCTGGATCGCCGGATCGTCCGGATAGAGATTGGGTGCGGAATAGACCAGGCCGATCGCCAGCACCGCCAGGATCAGCAGATATTTCCACAGAGGGTACTTGTTGAGCATGACTCCGCCCGTTATGACGCGGGGCGCCTGATGGCGCCCCGTCGGTGTTGATCCAAGGATCCTTAGATGGCTTTCAGCGTGCCCTTCGGCAGGGTCGCCGCGATGGCCGCTTTCTGGAACTTCAGCTCCACGGTGTCGGACACCTCGATGACCACGAAGTCATCGGTAACCTTGGTGACCTTGCCGGCGATGCCGCCGGAGGTGACCACTTCGTCACCCTTCTGCAGGTTGCCCAGCAGATTCTTGTGCTCCTTGGCGCGCTTGGCCTGGGGGCGCCAGATCATCAGATAGAAGATGACCAGGAAGCCGATCAGGAAAACCCACTCGAAACCAGTGCCGGCAGGGCCAGCGGCGGCGGCCGGAGCGGCATCGGCATATGCGGCGGGGATCAGAAAGCTCATGTAGCACTCCTGTTACAAGAATTTGAAAGTCCAGGTCTTGAAATTAACTTGCTCTGACTCAGTCCAGCGGCGGCGTTGACAAGCCGCGACGGGCATAGAAGGCATCGACAAAGGCGGCCAATTTACCCTGTTGGATAGCCTCGCGCAAACCAGCCATCAGGCGTTGGTAGTGGCGCAAGTTGTGGATTGTATTCAGCATGCTGCCCAGCATTTCGCCGCATTTGTCCAGGTGATGGAGGTAGGCGCGGGAGAAGTGTTTGCAGGTGTAACAGTCGCAGGTCGGGTCCAGCGGCGACTCGTCATGCTTGTGCACCGAGTTGCGGATCTTCAGCACCCCGGTCTCGATGAACAGGTGTCCGTTGCGCGCGTTGCGGGTGGGCATCACGCAGTCGAACATGTCCACCCCGCGGCGCACGCCTTCCACCAGGTCTTCCGGCTTGCCGACGCCCATCAGGTAGCGCGGCTTGTCGGCCGGCATCTGCCCGGGGAGGTAGTCGAGCACGCGGATCATCTCTTCCTTGGGCTCGCCCACCGACAGGCCGCCGATGGCCAGGCCGTCGAAACCGATCTCGCCGAGGCCCTCCAGGGAGCGCATGCGCAACTCTTCATGCATGCCCCCCTGGACGATGCCGAACAGCGCAGCACTGCTCTCGCCGTGGGCGACCTTGGAGCGCTTGGCCCAGCGCAGCGACAGCTCCATGGAGCGCTTGGCCACGTCGAATTCGGCCGGATAGGGCGTGCACTCATCGAAGATCATCACGATGTCGGAGCCCAGGTCGCGCTGCACCTGCATGGACTCCTCGGGGCCCATGAACACTTTCGCGCCGTCCACCGGGGAGGCGAAGGTCACCCCCTCCTCCTTGATCTTGCGCATGGCGCCCAGGCTGAACACCTGGAAACCGCCGGAGTCGGTGAGGATCGGCCCCTGCCACTGCATGAAGTCGTGCAGGTCGCCGTGGCGCTTGATCACCTCCATGCCCGGACGCAGCCAGAGGTGAAAGGTGTTGCCGAGGATGATCTGCGCACCAATGGCCTCGATGTCCCGCGGCAGCATGCCCTTGACCGTGCCATAGGTGCCCACCGGCATGAAGGCCGGCGTTTCCACCGTCCCGCGGGGGAAGGTCAGGCGGCCGCGACGGGCCTTGCCGTCAGTGGCCAGCAGCTCGAAGTTCATCCGGCAGGTGCGGGTCATGCTTGGTCCTCGGGTCCGCGCGGGGCGGGATTGCGGGTGATGAACATGGCATCACCGTAACTGAAGAATCGGTAGCCCTGGTCAACCGCCGCGGCATAGGCGGCCATGGTCTCCGGGTAGCCGGCGAAGGCCGAGACCAGCATCAGCAGGGTGGATTCGGGCAGATGGAAATTGGTGACCAGGGCATCGACCACGTGAAAGGGCCGGCCCGGGTACAGGAAGATATCGGTGTCGCCGCTGAACGCGTTGAGCTCACCATCCCGCGCCGCGCTTTCCAGCGAACGCACGCTGGTGGTACCCACGGCGATCACCCGGCCGCCGCGCGCACGGCAGGCGACCACGGCATCCACTACGTCCTGGCCCACTTCGAGCCACTCGTGGTGCATATGGTGGTCCTCGATACGCTCCACCCGCACCGGCTGGAAGGTACCGGCGCCGACATGCAGGGTGACGAAGGCGCTGGCCACACCCTTGGCGGCTATGGCCTCGAGCAGGGCCTGGTCGAAGTGCAGGCCGGCGGTGGGCGCCGCGACGGCGCCGGCATGGCGGGCGTAGACCGTCTGGTAGCGTTCGCGGTCGGCATCCTCGTCGGGCCGGTCTATATAGGGAGGCAAGGGCATATGGCCGACACGATCGAGCAGAGGCAGCACTTCCTCGGCGAACTTCAGCTCGAACAGGGCATCGTGGCGCGCAACCATCTCGGCCTCGCCGCCGCCGTCGATCAGCAACATGGAGCCTGGCTTGGGGGACTTGCTGGAGCGCACATGGGCCAGCACACGATGGCTGTCCAGGACGCGCTCGACGAGAATCTCCAACTTGCCGCCGGAAGCTTTCTGGCCGAACAGGCGCGCCGGGATCACCCGGGTGTTGTTGAACACCATCAGGTCGCCGGGACGCAGGTACTCCAGCAGGTCGGCGAAGTGCCGGTGGTTCAGGGTGCCTGTTTCGCCATCCAGGACAAGGAGTCGGCTGGCGCGGCGTTCGGCCAGGGGATGACGGGCAATCAGAGCTTCGGGAAGCTCGAAATGGAAGTCGGCTACGCGCATGGTGGGGGGTCGTATCGCAGGGGCGCAGATAGTACAGGAAATGCTCGATCCTGACCACGAAGACGGATTGACCGCCCCAGAGCGCCTCCCTATACTGCGCGGCCATCGTGCCTCGGTGGCGGAATGGTAGACGCGGCGGATTCAAAATCCGTTTCTGGCGACAGAGTGAGAGTTCGAGTCTCTCCCGGGGCACCACGATATTTCCAACCCTTTCCAGGGTGCATTTTCCACAGCTTTCCCCGCCGGTCCGGGCAGCTCGTCCGCCCGTAAAGATTGGCGTTCCGGGGGATTGGCAAACCCGCAAAACTTAGCGTAGAGTTGGCCAACTGTGTTTGCATGGGTCGCTGTTGAATCGTGACCTGATGCGGTAGATCACCAGATCCGCTACATCCCGCTCGACTTCTCTTCCTCTTTGCAACCAGTTCCAGCCCTTCTGGCGCGTTCGTGAACAGCAGGCTGTCATCAACTTCAGTTTCAAGGAAAAAGTTATGTCGAATCGTCAAACCGGCACCGTCAAATGGTTCAACGACGAGAAAGGTTTTGGTTTCATCACCCCGGAAAGCGGCCCGGATCTGTTCGTTCACTTCCGTGCTATCGAAGGCTCCGGCTTCCGTAGCCTGAAGGAAGGCCAAAAGGTCACCTTCGTCGCCGTGCAGGGCCAGAAAGGCATGCAGGCTGACCAGGTTCAGGTTGTTGCCTGATATCTGAGCTGCGCCGAAAAGCCCCTGATGGAAACATCAGGGGCTTTTTTATGCCCGCGGATCGGCTGTTAGAATGGCGCGCCTCCACTACGCCAAGAGCCCGCAATGCCGAAACACCAGCTGCGCCCCCAGGGTGACTTCCCCGCCGCCGGGCTGATCCGCCGTTTCGCGGCGATCTTCTACGACTTCCTGCTGTGCGTCGCCATGCTCATGGTGGTCACCCTCTTCTACCAACAGGTGATATTGCGCCTGATCCTCGGCGGTGAGCGCCTGCGCGAACTGGCCGACCAGGGCGCCCTGGCCGGCGACCCGGTGCTCTCCACCCTGCTGGTGTTCAGCCTGTTCGGCTTCTTCGCCAAGTTCTGGACCCACAATGGCCAGACCCTCGGCATGCAGGTCTGGGGGATTCGCGTGCAGAACAAGGACGGCTCGGCCATCAGCCTGTGGCAGGCGCTGCTGCGCTTCGTCATCGCCATCGGCTCCTGGCTGCTGCTGGGCATGGGCTTCTTCTGGAGCCTCTGGGACAAGCAGAAGCGCACTTGGCACGACATCTACTCCGAGACCCAGGTGGTGCACCTGCCCAAGAGCGCCCACAAGAAGTAAAGATCCACGTTCGAGGCAGGTGGCCTTGCGCTTGCCCCTTCGCGCCTGCACCAGGCCTACCGCTGGGTTCGCCATGCGCACCGCCTGCCCTGGATCAGCCCATGCACCTCGCCCCACCGCCGGTGCGCGCGGCGCACCCTACCGGCCGAACTTGTCGCTCTATCCAAACCACTGAGTCAAACCAGGCCGAGCCGGTTACTCATGACCATGTCTTTAAAGCGTGGTTTCCCAAGTCCTGATGAACCCATGAAAAAGCCGGCATATAGCCGGCTTTTTCATTGCTCCGAAGGATCAGCCCGCCCGCCTCAGCAGCCAGATGCCAGCCAGGGCGCAGATGCCGGCCGGCACCAGCACGGCGAACAGCGGCGAGAAGCCGAACACCAGGCTCGAGGGCCCGAGCAGGTCCTGGCTGATGCGCACCACGAAGCCGATCACCACGCCGGTGAACACCCGCTGGCCCAGGGTCACTGAACGCAGCGGGCCGAAGATGAAGGATATGGCCATCAGCACCAGGGCCGCGGTGACCAGCGGCTGCAGCACCTTGGTCCAGAACGCCAGCCAGTAGCTGCCATTGTTCAGTCCCTGCTCGGCCAGGTAGTGGGTGTAGCTCCACAGGCCGGTGATGGACAGCGCTTCCGGCTCCATCACCACGGTGCCGAGCAATTGCGGGTTGAGCTCGATGTCCCAGCTCTCGCTGACGGCATTCACCACCTCGGTGTGGTCGCCACGGAAATGGGTGGTAGCCACGTTTTCCAGTTGCCAGTGATCGCCCTGGTACAGCGCGCGACGGGCGAAGCTGGCGGACTGCATGTGCCGCTCGCCATCGAAGCGGTAACGGGTAACACCGTAGAGCACGCCATTGGGCTGCACGGCGTTGATATGCACGAACTCCTCGCCCTGGCGGTGCCAGAGACCACGCTTGGAGCTCTGCGCATCGCCGCCGCCCTGGGCCAGGGAGCGGTTGGCCTGGGCAATATTCTCGCTCCAGGGCGCGGCGTATTCGCCGATCAGCACGCCCACCACCATGAGCACCAGGATCGGCTTCATCACCGCCCAGACGATACGGCCGATGGACACGCCAGCGGCACGCATCACCGTCAGCTCGCTGCTGCTGGCCAGGGCGCCAAGGCCGATCAGGCTGCCGATCAACGCCGCCATCGGCAGCATGTCGTAGATCCGCCGCGGCAAGGTGAGGAAGACGTACCAGGCGGCAGCGAACACGCCGTAGTCGCCGCCCACGTCGCCCAGCTCATCGATGAAGGCAAACAGCGCCGCGAGGCTGACGATCACCCCGAGCACCGCGAGGATGGCGAAGAACACACTGGTGCCAATGTAACGATCCAACCTAACCATGGGCCACCTCACGGGCTTCACGACGAGCCGCCCACTTCAGGCTCAGAGGCTCCCAGTACAACAACAGCAAACCGACCGCGAGAAACAGCCCATGCACCCACCACAGGCCCACGGCCATGGGAATGCGGCCCTTGTCCAACTGGCCGCGGGCGGCGATCAGCATGGACAGGTAGGCCATGTACAGGAGGATCGCCGGCAGCAGCTTGAGGAAGCGGCCCTGGCGCGGATTGACCCTGGACAGCGGCACCGCCAGCAGGGTGACGATGAACACCAGCAGCGGAATCGACAGGCGCCATTGCAGTTCGGCCTGGTAGCGCGGGTCCGTGCTGCCGATCAGCTCGGAGGTCGGCACCGCCTCGCGCTCGCCGATCTCCGAACTGATCTCCGGCTTGGGCAGCAGCACGCCGTAGGTCTCGTAGTGGATGATGCGGTAATCGGCCTTGCCGGGGTTGCCATCATAGCGGTAGCCGTTCTGCAGGATCAGATAGCGGCTGCCGTCCGGCTGGATGTGCTGGCGCCCCTTCTCGGCCACCAGCACGCCGACACCGCGGTCTTTGCCGTCTTGGCGCGAGATTCGCCGCTCGGAGATGAACACGCCGGCCAGTTCGCCACGATCGGAGGAAAGGGTCTCGGAATAGGTCACCCGATCACCACCCTTCATGGCCTGGAAGCGGCCGGGCACCAGGGTGTCGAACTCGGTCAGGGCATCCTGCTCGTTGAGGATACGCGCCACCTGCGACACGCCCTGGGGCGCCAGGCCCAGGCTCAGCCAGGCCACGGCCAGCGCGACCAGCAGGGCCGGCGCCAGGCTGTAGGCCATCAGCCGCTGTTGGCTCATGCCGGTGGCGGTGAGCACGGTCATCTCGCTGTCGAGGTAGAGCCGGCCATACGCCAGCAGGAAACCGAGAAACAGCCCCAGGGGCAGGATCAACTGGAGAAAGCCGGGAATCCGGAAGCCCATGATCATGAACAGCACGCCGGGGTCCAGCACCCCTTGCGCGGCCTGGGCCAGGTACTTGATGAAACGGCCGCTCATGATGATCACCAGCAGCACGGCGCTGACCGCACTGAGGGTGACCAGAACCTCGCGGGAGAGATAACGGAAGACAATCAAAACCAGACACTCCAGGGTTGTCAGGCTCGGGCGGCTACGCTCAAACTAGCCGCTTTATGGTCAGCCCGCCGTGATGACGGGCCACTGAAAAAATAGCCGGCATTATCCGTCAATCCCGGCTCTTTGTCTTGGGGACACATGTCATGGAATTCCTCGTCAAAAGCGCCCGTCTGGAAACCCTGAAAACCGCCACCCTGGTCGTCGCGGTCGGCGAAGGGCGCAAACTCGGCGAAGCCGCCAAGGCCATCGACGACACTGCTGGCGGCGCCATCGCCGCCCTGCTCAAGCGTGGCGACCTGGCCGGCAAGGTCGGCCAGACCCTGCTCCTGCACAGCCTCCCCAACCTCAAGGCGGAGCGCGTGCTGCTGGTGGGCAGCGGCAAGGAGCGCGAGCTCTCTGACCGCCAATTCCGCAAAATGATCGGCGCCGTCAACGGCGTACTGAAAGGCCTCGGCGGCAGCGACGCCACCCTGGCCCTCGGCGAGCTGGCGGTCAAAGGTCGCGATGCCTACGGCAAGGCGCGCCTGATGGTCGAAACCCTGGCCGACGGCGACTACCAGTTCGATCGTTTCAAGAGCCAGAAGGCCGAGCCCAAGGCCCTGAAGAAGATCAGCCTGCTGGTGGAAAAGGCCGACCAGGCCGAGGTCGAGCGCGGCAGCCTGCACGCCCAGGCCATCGCCAACGGCATGGCCCTCACCCGTGATCTGGGCAACCTGCCGCCGAACCTCTGCCACCCCAGTTTCATCGCCGAGGAAGCCAAGGCCCTGGCCAAGGCCAACAAGAACCTCAAGGTCGAGGTGCTGGACGAGAAGAAACTCAAGGAACTGGGTGCCGGCGCCTTCCTCGCCGTGGCCCAGGGCAGCGACCAGCCGCCGCGGATGATCGTGCTCAACTACCAGGGCGGCAAGAAGGAGGACAAACCCTTCGCCCTGGTGGGCAAGGGCATCACCTTCGACACCGGCGGCATCAGCATCAAGCCGGCCGCCGGCATGGACGAGATGAAGTACGACATGTGCGGCGCCGCCAGCGTGCTCGGCACCTTCCGCGCCGTGCTCGAAATGCAGCTGCCGATCAACCTGGTCGGCCTGCTGGCCTGCGCCGAGAACATGCCCAGCGGTGGCGCCACCCGTCCCGGCGATATCGTCACCACCATGAGCGGGCAGACGGTGGAGATCCTCAACACCGACGCCGAAGGCCGCCTGGTCCTGTGTGACACCCTGACCTACGCCGAGCGCTTCAAGCCCCAGGCGGTGATCGACATCGCCACCCTCACCGGCGCCTGCATCGTCGCCCTGGGCAGCAACACCTCGGGCCTGATGGGCAACAACGACGGCCTGATCAAGCAGATCCTCAAGGCTGGTGAATACGCCGACGACCGCGCCTGGCAACTGCCGCTGTTCGACGAGTACCAGGAGCAGCTGGACAGCCCCTTCGCCGACATCGCCAACATCGGCGGGCCCAAGGCCGGCACCATCACCGCCGGCTGCTTCCTCTCGCGCTTCGCCAAGAAGTATCACTGGGCGCACCTGGACATCGCCGGCACCGCCTGGATCAGCGGCGGCAAGGACAAGGGCGCCACCGGCCGTCCGGTGCCCCTGCTCACCCAGTACCTGCTGGACCGCGTCAAGTGAGGATAGAGTTCTATGTGCTCTCCTCGGCCAACCCGGCGGACCGCCTGCGCGCGGCCTGCCAGTTGGCCGCCAAGGGCTGGCGGCACGGGCTGCCGGTCCTCCTGCGCTGCAGCGACGCCGCCCAGCGCGACGAGCTGGACCAGTTGTTGTGGCGCTTCCGCGCCGAAAGCTTCATCCCCCACAGCCTCATCGATGACGACGCCAACGCCCCGGTGGTGCTGGCCCTGGACGAAGCGCCGGCCTTCCAGCAGGGACTGCTGATCAACCTCGCCTCGAGCATCTCTCCCCACGTCGAGCGCTTCAGCCGGGTCATCGAGATCGTCAACCAGGAGCCTGATCTGCTTGCCGCCTGCCGGGAGAATTTCCGCGCCTACCGGCAACGGGGCTATGATCCAAAACGAGTCGAACTCTAGTCGTATTGCCCCATGGATACCCCCAAGCTTCCCCCCAAGCCGGCACACCTGCTGGACGACCTCGAATCCATCCGCGCCCTGCTCGATGACGAACCCAACGGCAATGAGCCGCCCCTCCTCACCGAAAGCCTGGACGCCGACGGCATTCCCCTGCTCTCCGAGCGGGTCGAGCCCGCCCCGGCCCGGCCGGAGTCATCCGCACAGCCGCAGCCACAGGCCGCGCCCGCCACTCCGGCACCCGCGCCAGCGCCCGTTTCCAACCAACCCGTGGCCGAGGCCATTCGCCAGCGCATGATGCCCGAAGGCAATCCCGAGCTGGCACTCTTGGACAGCGAACTGCGCGCCGCCGCCCAGCTGATCCTGCAGGACGTGATCGACGATTTCTTGCCGCAGATCGAGGCCGAGCTCAAGCGCCGCCTCGACGCCCGCCTGACCCGTCTGCTGCCGCCACGCCGGCCGTAGGACCATTTTGCTTCCAACCTGTAGGAGCGAGCTTGCTCGCGAACGGCCCCACACCATTCGCCAGCAAGCTCGCTCCTACAACACAGGCCCCAGGGTCGCCCTCGGCGCGCGCCAATTCTTTCGCCGGCCCGATACCGCTATACTCCCCCGTTTTCCCGTTCAGTTGCCTCTAGGGTCCCCGCCGAACCATGGACAAGACCTACCAGCCCCACGCCATCGAAACTTCCTGGTACCAGACCTGGGAGAAGAACAACTACTTCGCCCCGCAAGGTTCCGGCGACCCGTACACCATCATGATCCCGCCGCCGAACGTGACCGGCAGCCTGCACATGGGCCATGGCTTCAACAACGCCATCATGGACGCCCTGATCCGCTTCCGCCGCATGCAAGGCCGCAACACCCTGTGGCAGCCGGGCACCGACCACGCCGGCATCGCCACTCAGATGGTGGTCGAGCGCCAGCTGGCCGCCCAGGGCGTCAGCCGCCACGACCTCGGCCGCGACAACTTCCTGGATAAAGTCTGGGAGTGGAAGGAACAATCCGGCGGCACCATCACCCGCCAGATCCGCCGCCTCGGTTCCTCCGTGGACTGGTCGCGTGAACGCTTCACCATGGACGAGGGCCTGTCCAACGCGGTCAAGGAAGCCTTCGTGCGCCTGCACGAAGACGGCCTGATCTACCGTGGCAAGCGCCTGGTCAACTGGGACACCAAGTTCCACACCGCCATCTCCGACCTCGAAGTGGAGAACCACGACGAGAAGGGCAGCCTGTGGAACCTGCGCTACCCCCTGGCCGATGGCCACAAGACCGCCGACGGCAAGGACCACCTGATAGTCGCCACCACCCGTCCGGAAACCATGCTGGGTGACAGCGCCGTCGCCGTGCACCCGGAGGACGAGCGCTACAAGAGCCTGATCGGCACCTTCGTCGAGCTGCCCCTGGTTGGCCGCCGTATCCCGATCGTCGCCGACGAGTACTGCGACCCCGAGTTCGGCACCGGCTGCGTGAAGATCACCCCGGCCCACGACTTCAACGACTACGAAGTCGGCAGGCGCCACAACCTGCCGCTGATCAATATCTTCGACAAGAACGCCGCCGTGCTGGCCCACGCCCACGTCTTCAACCTGGACGGCGACGTCAATCACGAAGTCGACGCCAGCCTGCCGGCCGAATACGCCGGGCTCGACCGTTTCGACGCGCGCAAGCGCATAGTCGAAGCCTTCGACGCCCTGGGCCTGCTGGAAAAAATCGAGGACCACGCGCTGAAAGTGCCCAGGGGCGACCGTTCCGGCACCGTCATCGAGCCCTGGCTGACCGACCAGTGGTACGTCTCCACCAAGCCCCTGGCCGAGCAGGCCATCGCCGCCGTGGAAGACGGCCGCATCCAGTTCGTGCCCAAACAGTACGAGAACATGTACTTCTCCTGGATGCGCGATATCCAGGACTGGTGCATCAGCCGCCAGCTCTGGTGGGGCCACCGCATCCCGGCCTGGTACGACGAAGAAGGCAATGTCTACGTCGGCCGCAACGAGGCCGAGGTCCGCGCCAAGCACAACCTGGGCGACATCGCCCTGGAACAGGACGAGGACGTGCTGGACACCTGGTTCAGCTCCGGCCTGTGGACCTTCTCCACCCTGGGCTGGCCGGAACAGACCCAGTTCCTCAAGACCTTCCACCCCACCGACGTGCTGGTCACCGGCTTCGACATCATCTTCTTCTGGGTCGCCCGGATGATCATGTTGACCATGCACCTGGTGAAGAACGACGACGGCACGGCGCAGGTTCCGTTCAAGACCGTCTACGTCCACGGCCTGGTGCGCGACTCCCAGGGTCACAAGATGTCCAAGTCCAAGGGCAACGTCCTCGACCCGCTGGACATCGTCGACGGCATCGACCTGGACACCCTGCTGGAAAAACGCACCAGCGGCATGATGCAGCCCAAGCTGGCCGAGAAGATCGCCAAGCAGACCCGCGCCGAGTTCCCCGAAGGCATCAACAGCTACGGCACCGACGCCCTGCGCTTCACCTTCTGCTCGCTGGCCTCCACCGGCCGCGACATCAAGTTCGACATGGGCCGCGTCGAGGGCTACCGCAACTTCTGCAACAAGCTGTGGAACGCCGCCAACTTCGTCATCGAGAACACCGATGGCCAGGACTGCGGCGTCAACGACGAGCCGGTTGAGCTGTCCTCGGTGGACCGCTGGATCATCTCCGCCCTGCAGCGCACCGAAGCCGAAGTCACCCGCCAGCTCGAACAGTTCCGCTTCGACCTCGCCACCCAGGCCCTCTACGAGTTCATCTGGGACGAGTACTGCGCCTGGTACCTCGAGCTGGTCAAGCCGGTGCTGTGGGACGAGAACGCCCCGATCGAGCGCCAGCGCGGCACCCGTCGCACCCTGATCCGCGTGCTGGAAGTGGCACTGCGCCTGGCGCACCCCTTCATGCCCTTCATCACCGAGGAAATCTGGCAGCGCATCAAGGCCCAGGCCGGCAAGAGTGGCGACACGCTGATGCTGCAACCCTGGCCGGTCGCCAATGAAGCCCGCATCGACGCCGCCGCCGAAGGCGATATCGAGTGGGTCAAGGCGTTCATGCTTGGTGTGCGGCAGATCCGTGGCGAGATGAACATCTCCATGGCCAAGCGCATCGACATCATCCTCGCCAACGCCGGCGACGAAGACCGCCGCCGCCTGGCCGACAACGAGCCGCTGCTGAAGAAGCTGGCCAAGCTGGAAACCATCCGCGTGCTGGCCGCAGGCGAAGAAGCACCGATGTCCGCCACAGCCCTGGTGGGTGACATGCAGGTACTGGTGCCCATGGCCGGCCTGATCGACAAGGACGCCGAGCTCGCCCGCCTGGACAAGGAAATCCAGCGCCTGGACGGCGAAGTGAAGCGCGTCGGCGGCAAGCTGGGCAACGAAGGCTTCGTTGCCAAGGCTCCAGCCGAAGTGATCGAGAAAGAGCGCGCCAAGCTGGCCGAGGCCGAACAGGCCCTGGCCAACCTGACCGAGCAGCGCGGGCGCATCGCCAGCCTGTAACCCCGACGAGGCCCGCCATTGCGGGCCTCGTTCTTTCTGCCCCATTCCGCAAGGAGCGCCGATGGAACCCAGCAAGACCAAGACCAGCTTCTACCGCCGCCTCTACGTCGCCTGGCTGATCGACAGCGGTGCCGCCACCAGCGTCCCGGCGCTGATGGACGCCACCGGCATGCCCCGCCGCACCGCCCAGGACACCCTGCTCGCCCTGGCCGACCTGGATATCGACTGCCACTTCGAGCAGGAAGCCGGCGAGCGCAACAACGCCGGGCACTACGTCATTCGCGACTGGGGCGCCATCGACAAGCGCTGGATCGCCGCTAACCTGCAACAGGTCAAGGCCGTCCTCGGTTACCCCTGACAGACTGCCGCTCCCCCCAAGGAACTTTGGGAGTCCCGCTTGAACCACGAACTGCTCTGGGTGCTGGCACTGCTGTTCGCCGCCATCACCCTGTTCGTCCTCAACAAGCCACGCATGGACGTGGTCGCCCTGCTGGTCATCGTCGCCCTGCCGTTGTCCGGCGTGCTCGACATCCAGCACACCCTGGCCGGCTTCAGTGACCCCAGCGTGGTGCTGATCGCCGCCCTCTTCGTCATCGGTGACGGCCTGGTGCGCACCGGCATCGCCTACCGCCTGGGCGACTGGCTGGTGGCCCGCGCCGGCAGCAGCGAGACCCGCCTGCTGGTGCTGCTGATGCTGGCCGCCGCGGGCCTCGGCTCGGTGATGAGCTCCACGGGCGTGGTCGCCATCTTCATCCCCGTCGCCCTGGGCGTGGCCGCACGGCTGAAGATCGCCCCGGCGCGGCTGATGATGCCGCTGGCCTTCGCCGGACTGATCAGCGGCATGCTCACCCTGGTGGCCACCGCCCCCAACCTGGTGGTGCACAGCGAATTGCGTCGCGCCGGGCTGGAAGGCTTCGGTTTCTTCAGCCTGACCCCGGTGGGCCTGGCGGTGCTGGGCCTGGGCATCGTCTACATGCTGCTCACCCGCCACTGGCTGACGCCCCGTGACGGCGACGAAGCCGCCAACGTGCCGCGCCTGACCCTTGCCGATCTGGCCACCGCCTACGCGCTCAACGAGCGGGAGCGGCGCCTGAAAGTCCGCGCCGACTCCCCCCTGTCGCGGCAGGCCCTGAATGAGCTGGAACTGCGCAGCCAATACGGCATCAACGTGATCGCCGTCGAGCGCCAGCGGCGCTTCCGCACCCTGCTGCTGATGGCCACCGGCAATACCCTGCTGGAGCCCGGCGATGTGCTGCTGGTGGACCTGGCCAGTCCGGCCATCGGCCTGCTCGGCGCCTACCAGGAACTGGGGCTGGAGCCGTTGCCGCTGCCGGCCTCCTACTACAGCCTGCACGCCCATCAGCTGGGGCTGGCCGAAGTCGCCCTGCCGCCGGAATCCAAGCTGCCGGGCAAGACCATCCAGGAACTGGGCTTCCGCACGCGGCACAAGCTCAACGTGGTCGGGCTGCGCCGCCAGGGCCAGGCGCTGGAAGGCGTGCTGGTGGACGAGAAGCTCAAGCCCTCCGATACCCTGCTGGTAGCCGGTGAATGGAAGTGTATCCACCAGTTGCAGGGCCAGAGCCGGGACTTCCTGGTGCTGAGCCTGCCCGCCGAGGTGGACGAAGTGGCGCCCACCGCGCGCAAGGCGCCCTACGCCCTGCTCAGCCTGGCAGTGATGATCGTGCTGATGGTCAGCGGCCTGGTGCCCAACGTGATGGCGGCGCTGATCGGCTGCCTGCTGATGGGCGCCTTCCGCTGCATCGACCTGGACAGCGCCTACCGCGCCATCCACTGGCCTACCCTGATCCTGATCGTCGGCATGCTGCCCTTCGCCCAGGCCCTGCAGCAGACCGGCGGCATCGACCTGGCGGTGAAGGGCCTGGTGGCGCTGCTGGGCAATGCCGGGCCCTATGCCATGCTCGCCAGCCTGTTCATCGTCACCGCGCTGATCGGCCTGTTCATCTCCAATACCGCCACCGCCGTGCTCATGGCCCCGGTGGCCATCGCCACCGCGCAGCAACTGGGAATGTCGCCCTACCCCTTCGCCATGATCGTCGCCCTGGCCGCCTCGGCAGCCTTCATGACGCCCATCTCCTCGCCGGTGAATACCCTGGTGCTGGGCCCCGGGCAGTATCGCTTCGGCGACTTCGTCAAGGTCGGCGTGCCCTTCACCCTGCTGGTAATGATCGTCAGCGTGTTCATGGTGCCGCTGATTTTCCCGCTCTGAGCCGAGACATTCACGTAGGGTGCGCTATGCGCACCAACGCTCTTGCCCAATGCGCACGGCGCACCCTACCCCACTAGGCTTCAATCTAAGGAACAACGCCGGAGGGGCTTATCGTGCACAAGTACCGCCGCCTTCTGCTGGTGGCCCTGTTCCTCGGTTTGCTGCTGGCGGTCTTCCAGCTCAGCGGACTGCGCGAAAACCTGAGCCTGCAGTACCTGCACGACACCCTGCTGGCCCACAAGGTCTGGGGCCTGGCGCTCTTTGCCCTGCTGTTCGCCCTGGGCAACCTGATCCAGATCCCCGGCTGGATCTTCCTCGCCGCCGCGGTGCTGGCCCTGGGCCGTGTCTGGGGCGGGCTGGCCACCTACCTCGCGGCCACCTTCTCCTGCTGCTGCACCTTCCTGCTGATCCGACTGCTGGGCGGCAGCGCCCTGCGCGAACTGGACAGCAAGCTGGCCAGGCGCATCCTCGCCCACCTCGACGAACGCCCGGTACTGGTCATCACCGCATTAAGGGTGCTGTTCCAGACGGTGCCGGCCCTCAATTACGCCCTGAGCCTCAGCGGCGTGCGTTTTCGCCATTACCTCATCGGCACCCTGCTGGGTCTGCCGCTGCCGATTGCGCTCTACTGCCTGTTCTTCGATTACCTGGGCCGCGCCCTGCACCTTTCCTAGGTTGGGCTTCGCACCTACGGAACCTGCCCCACACCAATAGCCCTGGCTGTGGGAAAATGCCGCGCCCTACACCTGCCGACACCCGCCACCATGCCGCAACCACCCAAGCGCCCCCGCCCCGCCTCCGCCAAGTCGCCGACCGCGCCCACCGCGCCCACCAAGGGGCTGCTGCATCCGCGCAATCGCCACCAGGGCCGCTACGACTTTCCCAAGCTGATCCAGGGTAGCCCGGAGCTGGCGCGCTTCGTCATCACCAATCCCTACGGCAAGGAGAGCATCGACTTCGCCGACCCGGAGGCGGTGAAGGTGTTCAACCGCGCCCTGCTGCGGCAGTTTTACGGCATCCGCCATTGGGACATCCCCGCCGGTTACCTCTGTCCGCCCATTCCCGGCCGCGCCGACTACCTGCACGGCCTGGCCGACCTGCTGGCCGAGGGCAATGGCGGGCAGATACCCCGCGGCAAGGGCATCCAGGCGCTGGACGTAGGGGTGGGCGCCAACTGCATCTACCCGCTGATCGGCCATAGCGAATACGGCTGGCACTTCACCGGCGCCGATATCGACCGCACCGCGCTGGCTTCGGCCCGCGCCATCGTCCAGTCCAACCAGTTGGGCGCGGCCATCGAACTGCGCCAGCAGTCCGAGCCCGGGCATATCTTCAAGGGCCTGCTGGCGCCGGGCGAACGCTTCGAGCTGACCCTGTGCAACCCGCCCTTTCACGCTTCACTGGAAGAAGCGACCCGCGGCAGCCAGCGCAAATGGAAGAACCTCGGCAAGCTCGACCCCAAGCGCAAGCTGCCGGTGCTGAACTTCGGCGGACAGGGCGCCGAGCTCTGGTGCGAAGGCGGCGAGGCGGGCTTCCTGCAACGGATGGTCGACGAGAGTGCGCAGTTCAAGGAGCAGGTGCTCTGGTTCAGCAGCCTGGTCTCCAAGGGCGGCAACCTGCCCGCCATGGAGGCCCGCCTGAAACGTGCCGGCGCCGTCGAGATGCAGGTGGTGGAAATGGCCCAGGGCCAGAAGCAGAGCCGCTTCGTCGCCTGGACCTTCCTTGATGCAGGCCAGCGCGATATCTGGCGCAAGGCACGCTGGGCCTGAGTCCCCCGAGGAGCGAAGGCCTGCCGTAGGTTGGGCAGAGCGAAGCGAAGCCCAACAGGGAAGCTGCCCGGGAATCGTTGGGCTTCGCGTAGCTCAGCCACAACCTACCGATCTGACTATCCCTTCAAGAGTCCGAGCGGGGCTCGCGGCGGCATCCCAACCCCGACTAGCCAACCGCAAAACACCCATCCAGCCGGCTGTAGCCCATCCCTACGCCCTTGTGCACCTTGAGCTGCACCGGGATGCGCTCTTTCAGCGCTTCGACGTGGCTGATCACGCCGATCATCTTGCCGCTGGCATTCAGCGCATCCAGGGCGTCCAGGGCGACTTCCAGGGTCTCGCCGTCCAGGGTGCCGAAGCCTTCGTCGAGGAACAGCGAATCGATGCTGGTCTTGTGGCTGACCAGGTCGGACAGCGCCAGGGCCAGGGCCAGGCTGACCAGGAAGCTTTCACCGCCAGACAGGGTCTTGCAGTCGCGGGCCACGTCGGCCTGCCAGGTGTCCACCACTTCCAGCTCCAGCTCGCCACCCTGGCGCCGGGCCAGTTGGTAGCGGCCATGCAGGCGCTGCAGTTGCAGGTTGGCCAGGTGCACCAGGTGGTCCAGGGTCAGGCCCTGGGCGAACTTGCGGTACTTGGCGCCATCGGCTGAGCCCAGCAGTGCGTTGAGGCGCTGCCAGAGATCGCATTCGGCCTCCTGGCGGGCGATCTCGGCGAACAGCGCCTGCTGGCTCTGCCGGCGCTGTTCGTCACCGGCGAGCTGGGCACGGATTTCACCCTGGCGCTGGCTCAGCTCGCGCATCCGCTCGCCCAGTGTCTGCCACTCAGCCTCCAGGCATTCGCGGTCCAGTTCGCCCTGGGGCGTGGCCTGGAGCCGTTCGGCCTGGTTGCGAGCGTCGGCCAGCAGGGCCTCGGCATCGCCCAACTCGCGGGCCAGGCGCTGCTGCAGGTCCTGCAGGGCGGCGCGCTCGGTTTCTTCCAGCAGCGCGCCAAGGAAGGCCGCCTCGTCTGCGAAGGGACTGGCCGCCAGGCCCCGATGCCAGGTGTCCTGCTGCACATGCAACTGGTGCCGCGCTTCCTGCACCCGCTGATCCTGGCTCTGCTCGCTGCCCTTGAGGCGATTCAGCCGCTGCTGGGCGGCGTCCAGTTCGGCCTGCACTGCCGCCAGCGCGGCCTGCGGATCGTTCACCGGCGCCAGCGGCGCCTGTCCGCTGTGACCGGAGGCCTGCCAGCGTCCCTGCCAGAGACGGGACTGCTCGCGAGCGAGGCCCAGTGCGTGCTGCTGGTCACGCAGCTGACCGTCCAGTTGCTGGCTGGCGGCCTGGTCCTGCTGCCATTGCTGCCACTCAGCCTCCCGCTCGGCCAGCCAGGCGTCGCCGGCATCCGGCAGGGCATGGCCCAGCTGCGCCAGGCTGCCAGCCAGCTGTTCGCGGGCCTCCTGCTGCTGGCGGCCCAATTGTTCGAGGCGCTGGGCGTTGGCCTGTTCCTGCTGACGCAGGCCGGCCTGGTCCTTCTCCAGCAGGGCGACCTGGCTACCGCAGTCATGCAGCGCCTTGTCGCGCTGCTGGCGCAGCTCGCGGGCGGCTGCCAAAGCGGCCTTGAGCCCATCCAGCCGCGCCAGCCGTTCCTGCAGCGCCTGCAAGCGCCCGGCATGGTCCTGCACCTCGGCCTGCAGGGCCGGAAGATCGGGTAGGCGCAGTTCGAGCGCCTGGCACAGCTGGCGCCAGCGCTCGACGCACTCCCGCTGCTCGGTTTCACCGAGCTGCAAGGTCTCGTTGAGCTGATTGACCTGCGCCTCCAGGGCAGCCAGGCGGCTGCTCAGGGTCTCGCCCTGGATGCGCACCTCGTCCTGGGCAGCCCTGCAATCCTGCAGGGCCTGCTGAGTGGACGAGAGGTTGAGCGCCTGGTATTCGGCGATCGCCGGATGTTCGTGGGAACCGCACAGGGGGCAGGCTTCGCCCGGCTGCAGGGCGGCGCGGTACGCCTCCAGCTGCTGGATGCGCTGCTCCTGCTCGAGGAGCTTTTCCTTGTCGGCAATCTGCTGCTTGATCTCGCTGAAGCGGCGGCGCAGGGCATCGCGCTGCTCGTTGAGCGTCTTCTGTTCGTCCTGCAGGGGCTGCAGCTGTTCACGGGCGCGGGTCTGCCGCTCGGCCAGTTGCCGGCGCTGCTGGGACAGCTCCCCCAGGCGCTCCAGCTGGCGGCCGCGCTCCAGGAGTTGCTGCCACTGCTCACGCAGGGCGGCATCGTCCTGCCCGGCGAGTAGCGCATCGAGCCCGCTCAGTGCCTCGGCCTCGCCTTGCTGCGCCTGGCCATGGTCGGTTCTGGCGGCGTCCAGTGCAGCGCGAGCCTGGAGCAGACGCTCATCCAGCTCGACGCCCTGGCGCCTCAATTCGTCCTGGGCGCCTTGCAGGCCGGCAAGCTCTTCCTGGCGCCGGGCCAGTACGCCGAATTCGGCCCGCCAGGCGCCCAGGTGCTCGCCCAGGCGGGCCCGCTGTGGCTGTTCAGCCAGACGTCGTTGCAGGGCTTCCCGCTCGGCCTGGAGGCCATCCAGGGCCATCTGCCGGGCCTGCACCCACTGTTCGCCCAGCTGCGCGCCCTGCCAGAGCTGGTCGAGGATGCGTTCAGCCAGGGTCTGCAGGTCGTGACGGGTGACCCGCAGTTCGCTTTCCCCCTGGTTCAGCTGCTGCTGCGCCCGCTGCCAGTCGCGATGCAAGGTCAGCAGCTGGCTGGCCGGCTCGCTGGCGGCCAGGCGCGCGAGTTGCGGCCGTGCCTGCTCCAGGGCTTCGCGCGCTGCCCGGCCCTGCTGTTCGGCGGCCCGCTGGCGGACCAGGGCCTTGTCCAGCTCGTCGCGCCATTGCCGCTGGCGCTGCAGGTGGGCCTGGCGGACCTGCAATTGCTGCTCCTCGCCCCCCAGCGCCGCGGCCTCCTGCTGCAGGGCGGCGCGG
Organism: Pseudomonas sp. BN417; assembly: GCF_029871205.1. Classification (GTDB taxonomy): domain Bacteria; phylum Pseudomonadota; class Gammaproteobacteria; order Pseudomonadales; family Pseudomonadaceae; genus Metapseudomonas. Next base: position 52,820 of record NZ_SSOJ01000076.1, read on the forward strand.
GTCTCGTCGTTCAGGAGTTCCACGCCTTCGGCGCGGGCGCGCAACTGGTCCAGTCCGGCCTTCACTTCACGGGTGCGTTCGAACACCCGCTGGGAGATGCGTCCGTAGATTTCGGTACCGGTCAGCTCCTCCAGCAGTTCCGCACGCTGGTTGGCGTTGGCTTCGAGGAAGGCGGCGAAACCGCCCTGGGCCAGCAGCATGGACTTGGTGAAGCGCTCGAAATCCAGGCCGGTCAGGCTTTCGGTGAGCCGGAGCTTGTCGTTGATCTTGTCGGTGAGGATTTCCCCGTCCAGCACACGGGCCAGCTCCACCCTGGGCGGCTGCAGGCCGCCGTCGGCCTTGTCGCGGGCGCGGCGCTGGCTCCAGAAGGCGCGGTAGGCCACGCCCTTGACTTCGAATTCCACCTCCGCCAGGCAGTCGGCCGTGTGCCGGGTCATCAACTCGTTGATGCTGGCCGACACCGTGCCCATGCGCGGCGTGCGGTGGTAAAGGGCCAGGCAGATGGCGTCCAGCAGGGTGGTCTTGCCAGCGCCGGTGGGGCCGGTGATGGCGAACAGGCCATTGCCGGCGAAGGGCTCGCCGGTGAAGTCGATCTTCCACTCGCCCTTCAGCGAATTGAGGTTCTTCAGGCGCAGGCTGAGGATCTTCATGCCGGCTCCTCCCGCAGTTCGGCAAGCACCTCGCGGTGCAGCCCCTTGAGGCTGCGGCGCAGGTCGTCGTCCAGCTCCTCGCTGGCCAGGCGCTTGTCGAACACCTCCTCCGGGTTCAGCTCATCGAGGGTTTCCCGCACCTCGCGCGCCAGGCCCGGCTGGGCGCCGCCGCGCTCGCGGCGGATGCGCAGCACTTCCACCGGCAGGCCTTCGCAGAGGGCCGCCAGGCGCGCCTGCAGGTCGTTCAGGTAATCGTCGCTGCTGACCAGCACCTCCACCCAGACGGGTAGCTCCGGCGTACCCTCCCCGGCCACCTCGGCCAGTTGCGCGGGCAGGTCGGCCAGGGCGCCGCGCAGGGAATGCAGGGGCTGGAAGCGCGGCACCGGCAGGGCTTCGACCTGGTGCAGACCGATGCTGTCCAGCTCAACCAGCAGCACCTCCTTCTGCTGCCGCGCCTCGTCGAAGGACAGCGGGATGGGCGAGCCGCAGTAGCGGATATGTTCCAGGCCGCCGACCTTCTGCGGCCTGTGGATATGTCCCAGGGCGATGTAGTCCGCCGCCGGGAAGGCATTGGTGGGGAAGGCTTCCAGCGCGCCGACGTAGATTTCCCGCACCGACTCGCTGGCGCTGGCGCCCACCGTGGTCAAGTGCCCGGTGGCGATGATCGGCAGGCCGCCGCCCAGTTCGGCGCGGCGCTGCTCGGCCAGGGCAAAGAGCTGTTGGTAGTGGTCCTGGATGGCCTGCTGCAGGGACAGTTGCTTGTCGCTCGCACTCTGCCCCGCCTGGCTCTGCAGCACATCCCGCGGGCGGATGAAGGGGATGGCGCATAGGATGGCGCCCACCTCGCCGGAACGGCGCTCGAGCACCAGCACCTGCTCCTCCAGGGCATTGCCTACCGCGGGCACTACCCGGGTATCCAGCTGTGCCAGCAAAGTGCGGCTTTCGCCGAGCATGGCCACCGAATCATGGTTGCCGCCCAGCACCACCAGCCCGGCGCCCGTGGCGCGCAGCTCGACGATGAACTGGTTGTACTGCTCACGGGCGTAACTGGGCGGTGCGCCGGTGTCGAACACGTCCCCGGCGATCAGCACCACATCCACCTGGCGTTCGCGCACCTGCTCGATCAGCCAGCGGCAGAAGGCCTGGTGCTCGGCCTGGCGGGTCTTGCCCATGAAATGCTGGCCCAGGTGCCAGTCGGATGTGTGGAGGATGCGCATCGGAGATCACTGTGGCGGAACGGAAATGCCGGCAACCCTGTCATTTCCTGAAAAGCCTGGCAACCGTCAAGCCGCTATCCTTCCCAGCATCCGCTGCAGACAAGGACCGACATGCAACGCATCTTCCGTGACATCAAGATCATGCTCCTGGCCAACCTCTGGTTGATTCCGGTGCTGGCCGCGCTGGTCGGCGCCCTCTTCTACTTCGTCGCCCCGCCGCCGCCCATGCACGCCCGCCTGGCCACTGGCAGCCCCACCGGCGGCTACAGCGCCTTCGGCGAGAAGCTCAAGGCCGAGCTGGCCAAGCAGGGCTTCGAACTGGAGCTGGTGCGCAGCAGCGGCTCCCTGGACAATCTGGCCAAGCTGCAGACCGGCGAGGCGGAGATCGCCCTGGTGCAGAGCGGCCAGGAACTCACCCTGAGTACGAACGAGCGCCGCCACCTGCACGGCCTCGGCGTGATGTTCCAGGAGCCGGTCTGGCTGTTCAAACGCAAGGGGCTGGAGATCGACACCATGGGCGACCTGCTGCAGCTGCGGGTGGCCATCGGTGCGCCGAACAGCGGCACCCGCTCGGTCAGCGACGCGATCCTCGGCGCCAACCAGATCCCCCCGGAACGCTACCCGCCGCAGTGGCAGGCCATCAGCGGCAGCTCGGCGGCCAACGCCCTGCTTGCCGGCGAGCTGGATGCCGGCTTCTTCCTCGGCCCGGCGGAGAACGCCGTGGTACAGCGCCTGGCCGCCCAGCCCGAACTGGACCTGGTAAGCCTGCGGCGCAGCGCGGCCTACCGCGCACGCCTGCCCTACCTGACCAAGCTGGAGGTGGGCGAAGGCCTGCTCAACCTGGCCAACAACAGCCCATCCCAGGACATCCGCACCCTGGCGCCCGTGGCGACGCTGGTGGCCAGCGACGACTTCCACCCCTCGCTCACGCCATTGATCCTCGACGCCGCTCGCGAGGTGATGAAGAACGGCAGCCTGCTCGATCCACCGGGCACCTATCCCAGCGTCAAGCCGCAGACGCTGCGGACCCTGGACGAGGCGGACTACTTCTACGAGAAGGGCCTGCCGATCCTGCAGCGCTACCTGCCATTCCGCATCGCCTCCCTGGCCGATCGCTACATCATCCTGCTGATCCCGCTGCTGGTGATCATGATCCCGCTGTCCAAGATCATCGGTCCCATCTACCGCTGGCGCATCCGCGCACGCATCTACCGCTGGTACAAATACCTGCGCGAGATCGACCGCAAGCTGGACAGCGGCACCCCACCGGACCATCTGAGTGCCGAGATCGAGCACCTGGAAAAGTTGGAGCAGCGCCTGGCCAAGGTGGAGGTGCCGCTGTCCTACTCCAACGAGCTGTACGACCTGCACATGCACCTGCGCTACGTGATCAATCGGTTGCAGGCAGTGCAGAGTCGGCAGGCAGCCGAGGATCAGGTCGGGTAAACTGGCGCACTTTTCCCGCCGGTGCGCCCGCGCGCCGGATGAGCCATCTTCCCCATTGGTCGAACGCCCATGCCCATCCGCCATTGCATCGTCCACCTCATCGACAAGAAGCCCGACGGCAGCGCCGCCGTGCTGCATGCCCGGGATAGCGTACTGGGCGAATCCCAGGCCATGGAAAACCTGCTGGCCGACCTCAACGAGAGCTACAACGCCAAGCAGGGCAAGGCCTGGGGCTTCTTCTTCGAGGAATCCGGGGCCTATCCCTTCAGTGGCTGGCTGAAGGAGTACCAGGACGGCACCCGCGATTTCACCGCCTTCAGCCGCCAGGCCGTGGAACACCTGCAGAAGCTGATGGAGGAGTCCAACCTCTCCACCGGCGGCCATGTGCTCTTCGCCCACTACCAGCAGGGCATGACAGACTACCTGGCGATCGCCCTGCTGCACCACAGCGAAGGCGTGACCGTGACCGACGCCCTCGAAGTGGCGCCGGCCAAGCACCTGGACCTGGGCCAGCTGCACCTCGCCGCGCGCATCAACATATCCGAGTGGCAGAACAACCAGCAGTCCCGGCAGTACATTTCCTTCATCAAGGGCAAGAACGGCAAGAAGGTGTCGGACTACTTCCGCGACTTCATCGGCTGCCAGGAAGGCGTCGACCCGCCGAGCGAGACCCGCACCCTGCTCAAGGCGTTCAGCGATTTCGTCGAGAGCGAGGACCTGGCCGAGGAGCAGGCCCGCGAGAAGACCAAGACCCTGGTGGACTACGCCAGCACCCAGGCCAAGCTGGGCGAGCCGATCACCCTGGACGAACTTTCCGGCCTGATCGACGAAGAGCGCCCGCGCGCCTTCTACGACCACATCCGCAACAAGGACTACGGTCTGTCGCCGGAGATCCCGCCGGACAAGCGCACCCTCAGCCAGTTCCAGCGCTTCACCGGCCGCGCCGAGGGCCTGTCCATCAGCTTCGAAGCCCACCTGCTGGGCTCGAAGATCGAGTACGACGAAGGCCGCGACATGCTGATCATCCGCCAGCTGCCGACCCAGCTGAAAGATCAGCTCAAGCGGCGCAAGGACTGAAGACGACAGGCCCGGCGAATGCAGGGCCTGGTCTTTCTATTCAGCAGGAGTTCCGTTGGGGCACGAACCTGTGGGGGCGAATTCATTCGCTATGGGCTGCGCAGCAGCCCCGATCGATCCCGATGGCAGCCCTTCGGCCTGCTTAGCGAATGAATTCGCCCCCACAGGAAGAGCGCAGTCCTCTGCTTAGATTGCCTCGATGCGGAACCCCAGCCGCGGGAAGTGCACATGCACCACGCCGGCGCGCTCGTCCTCGCGGCGCAGGATGATTTCCTCGCGGCCGGCGAACAGCAGCTCGCCTTCCACCGGGTCGACGCCATAGTCGGTCGCCGCCACCAGCACCTTCTGCCCGGGGGCGAATCCGTTGGGATCGACGAAGTCCTCGCTGGGCAGGGCCGCCGGGGTGGCATTGCGGGCGATCTCCAGGGCATCAATCGAGGACAGCTCGCTCGCTGCGCCATGGCCGAAGCCCAGCACCCGGCCGAGCCAGGCGGCCACTTCCGGGTATTCGTCCACCAGGGGTGCGGTCAGCGGGGTGCCCTTGAGGAACCAGAGGCAATGGGCCAGGGAAAAGTCGGCGATGGAGGGCTCGCCGAAGAGGAAGTCTCCCTCGCTGCGCGCCAGCTGCTGTTCGGCGCGTGCGATGATCGCCGGCCAGTTGTGCCTGGCCTGCTCCAGCGGCAGGCGGCTGGCACTGCCGCCGCTGAAAAAACCGGCGCGGTCGGCGATGAAGGCCTTGATCGCCTCCGGCGGCAACTTGCCGAAGCGCAGCGCCACGGCTTCGGGCTGGAACGCCAGGGCCACGGCGTGCTGGAACACCACCGAGTCCACCCAGAGGGCGAAACTGGCAACATTGAATTCCTGACCTTCCGGGAACAGCGCCGGGGTGGATTTCTCCGCCTCCAGGCGGCGGGCGATCAGCGCCGTGTCGCAATAGACATCGGCGCCCACCTGCAGCACCGGAGTCTTGCGGTAGCCACCGGTGAGCGCGGTGAGATCGGGCTTGGGCATCACCGGCGAGATCATCACCGAGCGCCAGGAGAGTTGCTTGAAGCCCAGCATCAGGCGGGCCTTCTCGGCGAAGGGCGAAGTCGGATAGTGGTGCAGGATCAGCTCGTGCATGACGGTCTCCGCGTCAGGTCTGTGGATAACCCAGCTTACCCGGCCGGGCCGGGGCGGCCCATGCCCTGCGCCTGATGACGCGGCATCAGCCGGCTGGATGGAGTTGCACCAGGCGCTCCTTGGCCGCCTTGCGCAGTTGCTTGATGGCGCGCTCGCGGCGCAGGGCCTCGCCCTTGTCGGCGCAGGCCTCGACGAAGACCAGGGCCTGGGCCGGGCTGGAATGGAAGAAGCGCGCGCCCTTGCCGCTCTGGTGCTGCGTGAAGCGCCGCTGCGGGTCGTCGCTGATGCCGCAATAGAGCGCGCCGTTCTCGGCACGCACCAGGTAGACGAACCAGGGCTTGGCGGCGGGGGTGACGTCGGCGGTTTCGGGCATTGGCGGGTCCTGATGGAAGCCGCCGCATTAGGCATTGCCTCACCGGGTCAAGACAAGTCCCTCAGCGTCCCGGCCCGGTAGGCGGCCAGGCCCCGCGCGGCCTGCTGGCGAATGGCGTTCTGCACCGCCGGTAACCAGCCCAGCAGCAGGCCCTTGGCGCCCAGTGCCTGCCGTGCCCAGCGCCAGAGGTCGAAGCTGTCGTGGTGCTCGATGATCTTGCCGTCGGCGAAGAGGAAGCGTGCCTGGATGCGGTTCTCCACCATGCGCCCGGTTTGGCTGAACAGGTAGGTGGCCACCCAGTTGGCGCGGCCGGTGAGGTCATCGGCCTCGACGCCGTCGAAGGTCAGGCTGAACTGCTGGGCGCGACTGGCGAGCATGCGCCACATGTCGGCCGCCTCCTCGCCATTGAGGTCGGGGAACACCGGGTCGCTGAAATGCACGTCAGGGCTGTAGCACTCGGCCATGGCCTCGGCATCGAGGCGCTGGAAGGCCTGGTAGAAGCGGGTGATGAGTTCGGCATTGGGATGGGCCATGGACGACTCCGGCAAGGACTGTATGGCTAGCAGTATTGACCCGGATGGCCCGGACGGCGATTGGCGGCATCGCCAACTTTGTGTCAATAATCGCCAACCCTGCCGCCGAGCCCTCCCCATGATCCGCGTCGCCCTCTTCGTCTGCCCGCAGACCGTCTGCTCCAGCCTGGCCATGGCCGATGACGCCTTCCGCCTGGCCAACCAACTGGCCGGGGAGCCGCTGTTCCAGGTCCAACGCTTCAGCCGCAACGGCCTGCCTGTGGACATCGGCATGGCCGAGATACGCGTGGACGGCGGCCTGCCCCTTGCCGAGGCGGCCGACCTGGTGCTGCTGACGGCCACCGGCGTGGCGGTGGAGCAGACACTGGCCAGCAACAGCGAGTTATTGCCCTGGCTGGCCGCACGCCCGGATACCCAGCAACTGGCCAGCTTGTGCAGCAGCGCCTTCCTGCTGGCCGCCTCGGGTCGCCTCGATGGCCGCCGCGCCACCACCCACTGGTTGCTGGCACCGGCCTTCCGGAAACGTTATCCACAGGTGCGGCTGGAGCCCGAAGCGCTGCTGACCGAGGACGGCAACCTGTTCTGCTCCGGCGGCGCCCAGGCCGGTCTCGACCTCTGCCTGCACCTGATCGCCTGGCACGGCGGCCATTGGCTGGCGCAGCGAGTCGCCGGCGCCCTGGTGTTCGATCTGGAGCGCGGCCTCCAGTCGCGCTTCGCCCCCTTGCTGCCGGCGGCGGGCAAGGATGACCCGCAGATCGGACCGTTGCTGCTCTGGCTGCAACGCCACCTGGACGAGCCGCTGGACCTGGACGCCCTGGCCGCCCGCGCCCACTGCTCCAGCCGCACCCTGCTGCGGCGCTTCAAGACCACCACCGGCCTGACCCCGAACGCCTACCTGCAACGCCTGCGCATCAGCGCCGCGCAGACCGCCCTGCGCAATCCGGCGCGCTCCCTCGAGCAGGTGGCGGCCCAGGTGGGCTACGCCGACCGGGCGACCTTCGCCAAGTTGTTCAAGCAGCTGTGCGGCGAGACGCCAGGGGCGTTCAGAAGACGGCTGAGGAGCCACCTGTAGGTTGTGGCTGAGCGAAGCGAAGCCCAACGCCGCCCTCTCCCCCTGCCCCCCGCCCTGCGTCCCAGCCTGATCGCTTCGCGCTCAGTCGTTCATCGGCACCGGAAGCGGTACTTCCGAATGCTTGCCGCTTCGCCCCTGAAGAGGAGAGGGGTGACTCGCGCCGACAGCGACCAAACCATCCTGAAGCCCAAACGGGCCTGAAGCTGAGAGAAAGCGGTAGGGCAACGACCCCGCCCCGTCAGGAGGCCGAGTGGGTGGTGCGGCATTCCGACGACTGCCAAAGGGAGTCGCCTGGGAAGGCGAAACGAAAAGCAGAGGCAGACTCGGTAATGAGTCAGGCAAGAAATCCCACGCCAGCGCTCTCGCCCTGCTCACCAACCACCCGGTTCCACCCTGCGGAACCACCTTCGATTGTCCTCCCGCCGCCCGCGCGGTTAGCTGAAGGCCAGCCGCGCAACGCGGTCGCCGATCCACGAGGAGAACAACAACAATGGCTCGTTACGCACATATTCAATCCTGGCTCGACGACATCGCCGTCGAGCTCAAGGCACTGCGCCAGGACATCCACGCCCACCCCGAACTCGGCTTCGAAGAACAGCGCACCGCCGCCCTGGTGGCGCGCCTGCTGGAGGAATGGGGCTACGAGGTGCATACCGGCATCGGCCGCACCGGCGTGGTCGGCGTGCTGCGCAACGGCGATGCCGCCCGCACCCTGGGCTTGCGCGCCGACATGGATGCCCTGCCCATCATCGAAGACACCGGCCTGGCCTACAGCAGTTGCCACACCGGGCGCATGCACGCCTGCGGCCACGACGGCCATACCGCGATGCTGCTGGGCGCAGCGCGCTACCTGGCGGCCACCCGCAACTTCGAGGGCACCCTCAACCTGATCTTCCAGCCCGCCGAAGAAGGCCAGGGCGGTGCCGAGGCCATGCTCGCCGACGGCCTGCTGGAACGCTTCCCCTCCGAGGCGCTGTTCGGCATGCACAACATGCCCGGCCTGGAAGCCGGCCACCTGTGCTTCCGCGAAGGCGCGTTGATGGCCTCCCAGGACCTGCTGGAGGTGGTGATCGAAGGCGTCGGCGGGCACGGCTCCATGCCGCACCTCTCCGTCGACCCGCTGGTGGCCGCATCCAGCGCCGTGATGGCCCTGCAGACCGTGGTGGGGCGCAACGTCGACCCGCAACAGGCGGCGGTGGTCACCGTCGGCGCCCTGCAGGCCGGCGAAGCGGCCAACGTGATTCCCCAGAGCGCCCTGTTACGCCTGAGCCTGCGCGCCCTGGACGCCAAGGTGCGCGAGCAGGTGCTGGAGCGGGTACAGGCAATTATCCACAGCCAGGCGCAAAGCTACGGTTGCCGCGCCAGCATCGAGCACCGCCCGGCCTACCCGGTGCTGGTCAACAGCGCACAGGAAACCGCCTTCGCCCGGCGCATCGGCGAAGCGCTGGCCGGCGCCGACCAGGTGCTGGATGCCCCCACCGTGATGGGCAGCGAGGACTTCGCCTGGATGCTCCAGCGCTGCCCCGGCAGCTACCTCTTCATCGGCAACGGTGCGGGTGCAGGGCGGCCGATGGTGCACAACCCCGGATACGACTTCAACGACCAGATCCTGGTGCGCGGCGCCGCGTACTGGGCCGCGCTCACGGAAGCCTGGTTCCAGGCCCCGCCCGCGCCTTCCCAGGCTTCTGCCACCGCCGCCTAGCCCAATAGTTTCCGGAGAATCCCCATGCACGCTTCCCAGAGCGGAACCTCACGCGCCCGCCAGGTGACCGCCGCTGTCATCGGCAACGCCCTCGAGTGGTACGACTTCATCGTCTACGGCTTCCTGTCGAGCATCATCGCCCGGCTGTTCTTCCCTTCCGACAGCGAGTACGCCTCGCTGCTGATGGCGCTGGCCACCTTCGGCGTCGGCTTCTTCATGCGCCCGGTGGGCGGCGTGCTGCTCGGCCTCTACGCCGACCGCAAGGGCCGCAAGGCAGCCATGCAACTGATCATCCTGCTGATGACCCTGGCCATCGCCCTGATCGCCTTCGCCCCCGACTACGCGGCCATCGGTATCGGCGCACCGCTGCTGATCGTGATCGCCCGCATGCTCCAGGGCTTCGCCACCGGCGGTGAATACGCCAGCGCCACCGCCTTCCTGGTGGAGAGCGCGCCGGCCAACCGCCGCGGCCTCTACGGCGCCTGGCAGTTGTTCGGCCAGTGCCTGGCGGTGTTCGCTGGCGCCGGCATGGGCGCCCTGGTGACCCACACCCTCTCCCCTGAGGCGCTGGACGGCTGGGGCTGGCGGATGCCATTCATCCTCGGCCTGCTGATCGGCCCGGTGGGGCTGTGGATGCGCCGCCACATGGAAGAAACCGAGGCCTTCCTCGATGCCCGGGAGGAACACCAGGGCGAGCCCATCCGCCTGCTGCAGGTGTTGCGCGAGCATCGCCGGGCCGTGCTGGTGACCATGGGCACCACCATCAGCGGTACCGTGGCCTTCTACGTGGTGCTGGTGAACATGCCCACCTTCGCCCACAAGCAACTCGGCCTACCCCTGGACCAGGTGTTCATGGTGCAGATGCTGGCGGTGGCGCTGATGACCCTGATCATCCCCCTGGCCGGCGCGCTGTCCGACCGCATCGGCCGGCGTCCGGTTCTGTTCGGCGGCACCCTGGCCTTCTTCCTGCTGGTCTACCCGCTGTTCTCATGGGTCGCAGAGGCCCCGAGCGTGGAACGCCTGCTGGTGATGCAACTGCTGCTGTGCAGCATGATCGGGGTGTCGTACGGCCCGGCCCCCACCGCCGTCGCCGAGCAATTTCCCACCCGCGTGCGCTCCACCGGTCTGGCCCTGGCCTACAACGTCGCGGTGATGCTGTTCGGCGGCTTCGCGCCCTTCATCGTCACCTGGCTGACCCAGGTGGGCGGCACGCCGGTGGCGCCAGCCTTCTATGTGCTCTTTGCCTCGTTCGTCGGCCTCGCCGCCACCTGCTTCCTGCGTGAAGGCGCTCCCGTCGCCCTGGAACGCCAACGCCGCAACCCGCTCGCCACTTCCGCCCGGAGCCTGTGAATGACCCGTTTCGAGATCCCCCAGAACGTCCCCGGCTCGCTGCAGCAGGAAATCGTCGCGCTGGACGCCCTTCCCCTGTCGGAGGCCATCCGCAGCCGCCAGCTGTCCTGCCGCGAGGTGATGCAGGCCTACCTGGAGCAGATCGACCAGCTCAATCCCCGGGTCAACGCCCTGGTCTCCCTGCGCCCAGCAGAAGAGCTGCTGGCCGAGGCCGACCAGCGCGACCGGCAGCTGGCCGGCGGCCAATGGCTGGGCTGGATGCACGGCATGCCGCAGGCGGTGAAGGACCTCGCCGCCTGCGCCGGCCTGCCCACCAGCATGGGTTCGCCACTGTTCGCCGGGCAGGTGGCCCAGCACGACGCCATCGCCGTATCGCGGGTGCGGGCGGCGGGGGCGATCTTCGTCGGCAAAACCAACGTGCCGGAGTTCGGCCTCGGCTCGCAGAGCTACAACAGCGTCTTCGGCACCACCGGCAACGCCTACGACCCCAGCCTCTGCGCCGGCGGCAGCAGCGGCGGCGCGGCGGTGGCCCTGGCCCTGCGCCTGCTGCCGGTGGCCGACGGCAGCGACATGATGGGCTCGCTGCGCAACCCGGCGGCCTTCAACAATGTCTACGGCCTGCGCCCGTCCCAGGGGCGCGTGCCCTTCGGCCCCACGCCGGAACTCTTCGCCCAGCAGCTGGCCACCGAAGGCCCCATGGGCCGCAGCGTGGCCGACGTGGCGGCACTGCTGCGCACCCAGGCTGGCCCCGACCGAGCCGCGCCGCTGTCCCTCGCCAGCACGGCGGACCTGATCGGCCCACTGCAGCGCGATTTCGACGGCGCACGCATCGGCTGGCTGGGCGACCTCGGCGGCCACCTGCCCATGGAGCCCGGGCTGCTGGCGCTCTGCGAAAGCGCGCTGGCGGACTTCCGCGACCTCGGTTGCCGGGTCGAGGACTGCCAGCCCGAGTTCGACATGGCGCGCCTGTGGAACTGCTGGCTGGTACACCGCGCCTGGCTGGTGGCCGGCAGCCTGGCCCCGGCCCATGCCGACCCGGCCAAGCGTGCGCTGCTGAAACCCGAAGCGGTCTGGGAAGTGGAGCGTGGCCTGCGCCTCAGCGCGGCGGATGTCTTCCAGGCCTCCCTGGACCGCAGCGACTGGTACCGCGCCGTGGAAAGGCTCTTCGAGCGTTACGACTTCCTGCTGCTGCCCAGTGCGCAAGTGTTCCCTTTCGATGCAGCGCTGCACTGGCCCAAAGCCATTGCCGGCAAGGCTATGGACACCTACCACCGCTGGATGGAAGTGGTGATAGGCGCCACCCTGGCCGGCATCCCGGCCATGAGCGTACCGGTGGGTTTCAGCCCTGCCGGCCTGCCCATGGGCCTGCAGATCATGGGCCCAGCCCAGGCCGACCTGGCCGTGCTGCAACTGGCCCATGCCCACGAACAGCTCACCCACTGGGTGCGCAACTGCCCACCACCACTGCTGCAGCATGTTCGCTAGGCGAGCATCTCCAGATCCCACCGCGTTCGGGCCTGCATCTTGCAGCGCCCTCGCGGTGAGTGCACAAGGGGCGCGACAGGGGACGGACATGCAAGGCAGAGACGAAGGCGGCACCGTACGATCGGTGGAACGCGCACTGGCGATAGTCGAACTGCTCGGCGAACACCAAGAGCTGGGGCTGGAGGAACTGCACTACCTCACCGGCCTCCCCAAGGCCACCGTCTCGCGCCTGCTGCACACCCTGCAGGAGCAGGGCTGGCTCTATCGCGGCCTGTGCGACCGGCGCTACCGCCTCTGCTCCCGGCGGCTGTTCGGCGACCCCGGCCAGCGCTTCAGCCGTCGCCTGGTGGAGCAGGCCGCACCGCTGCTGCAGGAACTCAGCGAACGCACCGGGCTGGTGGCAGACCTCTCGTTCTTCGACGGCGACGACCTGCACGTGATGGAAAGCGCCATCCCCGCCGCATTGCGCAAGCGCTACCCGGCCAACCGCCTGGCGGTCGGGCTACAGGCCAGCCTGTTCCACTCGGCCATGGGCAAGGCCTGCCTGGGCGAACTGGACAGCACGGAAGTGCAGCGCCTCGCCCTGCGCCACCGACTCAGCGGCGACGACCTGCTGCGCGCCCACGAACAGACCCACACCCAGGGCTTCGGCGAGCGCACCGAAGGCACCTGGGAATACGCGGTGCGCCTGCCCTTCCTGATCCGCGCGGTGGCCTTGCCCGTACTGAGTCAGGGCCGCCTGGTGGGCAGCATCGCCCTGCACTGGCCCCGGGATGAGCACAGCGTGGAGAGCGTGCAGCAGCGCCACCTGGGCAGCCTGGCGGCAACCGTCAGCCAGTTGCAGCGAAGTCTCGCCTGAAGTTCCGCACCTGAAACTTTAAACGTTGCCGCCTTGCATCAAGGCGGCGACCGGAAGTTGCATGTCAGCCATTTCTTTAAAAATGCTTATTCCATTGCGTGGAACCCAATTGAATTGCCCTTTATTCGCCTGCTTCGACAATAGGGTCCGGCCTGAACAACGGCCCTATCGTCAGAAAACAAGAATAAAGGTGATGAGATGCGCAGAGTTCATTGCAAGTACCTGGCGGGGATGGCCGGATGCTTATTGGTCGGAAGTGCGGGGGCTGCTGGCTTTATCGAGGACAGCGCGAGTTCGCTGCGTTACAGCCAGTTCTACTGGAAAGAAAACAACGGCGAAGGCGTCGGCCCCACCCGCGACGAATGGGTCCAGGGCACCCAGTTCAGTTTCAACTCCGGTTGGTACCGCGACCTGCTGGGCCTGGACTACAGCTACGGCCTGGCCGATGACCTGCGCGTCGGCGACGAAGCCACCAGCATCAGCAACCTGGAGGCGGACGACTCGGTGCAGTCGCCCCACGGCCTGGCCAAGCCCATCGAGGCCTACCTGCGCGGCCGCCTTGCCGGCGACGCCGGTGAACTGGTGCTGGGCGGCGGCAAGAAGATCCGCCGCTTCGCCCAATACTTCGACGACACCTCGCGCATCCTGCCGGCGGCCACCCTGGGCGTCGACCTGGACTACCGCATCCAAGGGCTGAACCTGCGCTACAGCCAGGTCGAGGCCTTCAGCCCGCGCAACGAGAACGGCTGGGGCGACGACCTGAAGAACTTCCGCGGCGAAACCATCGACAAGCTGCAGCTCTTCGCCCTGGGCTACCAGCTGCCCTTTGGCAGCCGCCTGTTGGCCGAGTATGCCGAGGCCGATCACTACCTGCGCGCGGCCTCCCTCAAGCTGGAGCACAGCGTCGAGCTGGCACCCGGGCACTTCCTCGACCTTTACGCCACCGCTGGCATGCAGCAGGACGCCGGCAAGCGCTTCGAGCGCGAGGGCGTGCCCGGGCTCTATGAAGCAGAAGACTCCCACGATGCGCGTTACATCGACCTGTACGCCAGATACCGGACAGAGAACTACTACCTGGGCATAACCCATAACAAGGTTCGCGGCGATGACTTCGACCGGTTGTTCTTCAGCAAGGACCACGGCGCCTGGAACAGCAGCGCCAAGTTGTTCTATTTCTTCGGACTGGAAGAGGAAGAGATGTTCAAGCTGATTGGCGGGACGAACTTCTCTGCCATCGGCGCTCCGCAACTAAGACTGGATGTCCATTATGCGTTTTCCGACCACGCGGCCGGCTATGACGGTTTTTCCCGGCGGGAATTCCAGAGCCTGTTGCAATACAACTTCGAGGGTCCGTTGAAAGGCCTGAGCCTGGTCTGGCTGCACAACGAGTTCCACACCAAGGGGCAGCCGGATGGCATCAACCGTTTCGCCACCTCGCGGGGGCCGGCGGGGATCATCACCCACAATGCCGAGCGCTTCTATCTGAGCTATGTCTACAGGTTCTGAAGCCCCCGGCAGGCTCCGATGGTGGGCTGAAGCCCACCCTACGTGGCTCCGTGACCGGGATTGGGGTTCCATCCGGGCTACATATCTCGGCGCCGGGTGCACCGATTCCGGAGCCAGAATTACCAGCCGACGCCGAAGCCCACCGTGTAGCGGGTTTCGTCGAGACTTTCCTTGGCGCCGCTGACCTGGTCCTTCTCGGCCTTCACGTTGAGCGAGGCCCAGTCGGTGAGCTTGTAGCGCAGGCCCGCTTCGGCATCCAGCGCGTAGTCCGCGGTGTTGTCCAGCGGACGGCCGACTTCGCCGCTGGTGAAGAGCTCCACCGTCTTGCCCACCAGGTAACGGTTGTAGTCCCACTTCATGCTGATGGCGTAGAAGTTTTCCTCTTCGCCGTTGGCGAACTGGTAATCGCTGCGGTTGACCAGGCCGGCGAGTGAGAAGGCCCCCAACTCGTCATCCCAGAACTGGTAACCGGGGCCGGTACCCAGGGTGCGCTGCCGCTCGAGGTCCTCGATCTTGTCGCGCTTGTACTCGCCACGCCCCTGCCAGAAGAACTTGTCAGTGATGAAGCGGTCGAGGGCGTACTCGGTTTCCCAGTTGTCCGTGGTCTTCTCGTCGTCGGTGAATTCGCGGTTGAACTCGCCCGAGGCGTTATGACGCCAGCGGCCGTGGCGGGCCTTGGTCTTGAAGTCGACCTCGTAGTCGTCGGTGTCTTTTTCGGCGCGCTTGTAGTCCAGGGAGAGGTCGACGTTGCCGGTCCAGGTCAGGTCCTCCACCAGGGGCTTGGGCTTCATGATCTGCTCGATGCTGGCCAGCTCCACTTCCTTGGGCGCCTCGCCGTTGGCAAGGATGACCTTGCCATCCTCCGCGCGGTGCAGGGACTTGGCGCGCTCGCCAACAAAGTCGCCCTGCTTGATCAGCAGCTCGCGGTCGCTTTCCAGGGTGGCGACCTTCTTCCAGTCCAGCGGGATGGTGCCGCCGTAGTCGGTTTGCAGCACCAGCTTGCCGCCATCGAAGACGCGGATGGTGCCGGTGAGTCGATCGCCATTCTTCAGCCAGACGGTGTCAGCGAAAGCGGCGGTGGAAGCGGCGGCGAGCGCCATGCAAAGCAGGGATCTGGACAACATAAAGCGGCTTCTTTGGTTCTGTATCTCAAAAAAAGCCGGGCATTATCCCTATGACCGACAGCAGAGCAAGGACTGACCGGCCCGCTTTATCCAAAGTTCCGAGAAATCGATGGGCGTGCCCCGCCCCGGTGCTACCAGCCGATGCCGACGCCGATGAGGTAGTGCCTGTCCGATGAGGTTTCGCCGAGGCCGCGCAACTGGTCCAGCTCGTAGAGCAGGGATAGCCGTGCCCAGTCATTGAGGCGGTAGCGCAGGCCGAATTCGCTGTCGAGCACGTAGTCGACCTCCTCGATCCGTGGCACCTGCAACTGGGCCTTGGAGTAGAGCTCGAAACGGGTGCCCCAGATCAGGCGCTTGAAGTCCCACTCGAAGGAGTAGGCATTGAAGTCGATGTCACCCGCGTCGCTTTCCAGCTGGAAGCGGGTGAGCTGCGCTATCAGGTCGAAGCGGCCCAGCTCGTTGTCCCAGAATCGGTAGCCTGGGCCTGTGCCGTAGGAGCGTTGGCGTTCGAAGAACTCGAATTCGTCGTTGTGCTGGTCATAGCTGCCGCGCACGAACCAGTGACGGGTGAAAAAACGGTCGAGGTCGTATTCCAGTTCCCAGTTGTCCTCGGTTCGCTCGCCGTTCGTGGTTTCCTTCTCGAACTGCCCACTCAGCACATGGCGCCAGCGACCGTGCTCGACGCGGGTGTCGCCCTTGAGCTTCCACTCGTCCTGGCGATCCTCATTGCGCTCCATGTCCAGCTTGGCGTCGAGGTTGCCTTCCCAGATGCGGTCCTTGAGCAGGGGCCGCGGCGGCACCAGCTGCTGGATGCTGGCCAGGGGCACGGTCTCGCCCTCGCCATCGCCCAGCCGCACCATGCCCTTGCCCGCCGCCTTGAGGCTGTGGCTATGCTGGCTGTCGAAGCCGCCGCGCTTGAGCAGCAGTGGTTTCTCGGAACTGAGGGTGTCTATATCCTTCCAGTCGATCAGGACCCGGCCGGCATACTTGGTCTTCAACGCCAGCTTGCCGCCGTCCAGCAGGATGATCTCGCCGCTGATGCGGTCGCCGTTGTTCAGCCACACGGTATCGGCCCAGATCGGCGCGCAGGCCAGGCAGTAGAACAATCCACTAAGGCTACGGAGCATGGTCGGTAGGAAGAAAGGAAATGGGGTGTCTGAGCATGCATGGGCGGACTTGCCCACGGCAAGCGCAGAGGTGCGCCGCGAAGCGCTCTACCTGACCCTGGGCCAGGTGCCGGAAGGCAAGGTGGTCACCTATGGCCAACTGGCCGAGCTGGCGGGGCTTGGTCGCGCAGCGCGCTGGGTCGGACGCACCCTGAGCCAGCTCCCGGCCGGCACCCTGCTGCCCTGGCACCGCGTGCTGGGCGCCGGCGGGCGTTTCAGCCTGGCGGTGGGCACGCCGTCGGGCAATGAGCAGCGGGCACGATTGCGCGCTGAGGGAGTCAGTATCCTGAACGATAGGGTGGACATGCGTCGGCACGGCTGGCATCCCATGCCACCCAAGGGTTAGAGTGCGCCCTGCCCTTTTTCAGCCCCACCCTGGACGCCGCGAGCAGCCCATGCCCAGCACCACGCCTTTCGGACCCCACCACTAATGTCCCAACGTTCCTGGCGCGCCGCCATCGCCGCCTATGCCTCGCCGGCCACCCTTTCGCTGTTGCTGCTGGGGTTCGCCGCTGGCCTGCCTTACATGCTGGTGTTTTCCACCCTCTCCGTCTGGCTCCGCGAAGCCGGGGTATCCCGCGAGACCATCGGCTTCGCCAGCCTGATCGGCCTGGCCTACGCCTTCAAGTGGATCTGGTCGCCGCTGCTCGACCAGTGGCGCCTGCCGTTCCTCGGCCGTCTCGGCCGCCGCCGCTCCTGGCTGGTCCTGTCCCAGGCGCTGGTGGGCCTGGGACTGGTGGGCATGGCCCTGTGCGATCCGCAGACCAACCTCACCTGGCTGATCGCCCTGGCGGTGGTGGTGGCCTTCGCCTCGGCCACCCAGGACATCGCCATCGACGCCTACCGCCTGGAAATCGCCGAAGACAACCGCCAGGCCGCCCTGGCCGCCAGCTACATGACCGGCTACCGGGTTTCCGCGCTGCTGGCCACCGCAGGCGCACTGTACTTCGCCGAGTGGTTCGGCTCCACGGCCAGGGTCTATGAATACGGCGCCTGGGCCGGCACCTACCTGCTCTTCGCCCTGCTGATGCTGCCGGGGCTGATCACCAGCCTGTGGATGCGCGAACCGCCGGTGGACCTGCCGACGCAGACCAATACCTCGCGTTTCAAGCTCAAGCACCAGCTGTCATCGGTGCTGATCCTGCTGGTGATGCTGATTTCCCTGCCGGCGATGATCACCGGCATGCTCGACCGCGCCTGGCCACGCGCGGCGCTCTACGCCATCTTCCTGGTCACCTGCCTGTCGCCCTGGGGCATGCGCCAGATCCTCCCGGTGCGCGACCTGCTCAGCCAGCAACGCCGCCAGCTGCTGGTGGCGGCACGCGGCAAGGTGATTCCCAACTTCGATTTCGTCCACCAGGCCGTGTCGATCATCGTGCTGATCGTGATCCTGGTAACCGTCGCCGCCGCGGTGAAGGCCTTCTCCTCCGGCGCCTGGCCGCGCGGTATGCTGTTCCTGCTGATCACCCTGGCCTGCTTCTCCGCCGCCGGTCGCCTGCTGATGGCGCCGGTGCTGACCCCCATCAGCGAGTTCGTCCAGCGCTACCGCTGGCAGGCGCTGCTGTTGCTCGGGCTGATCGCCACCTACCGGATGTCGGACACGGTGATGGGCGTGATGGCCAACGTCTTCTATATCGACCAGGGCTTCAGCAAGGAAGAGATCGCCAGCGTCAGCAAGCTCTTCGGCCTGGTGATGACGCTGCTTGGCGCGGCCGCCGGCGGCCTGCTCATCGTGCGCTTCGGCATCCTGCCGATCCTCTTCATCGGTGGCGTCAGCTCGGCGGCCACCAACCTGCTGTTCGTGGCCCTGAGCGACATGGGCGCGCACCTGAACATGCTGATCGTCACCATCTCCTGCGACAACTTCAGCGCGGGGTTGGCCACCTCGGCTTTCGTGGCCTATCTGTCGAGCCTGACCAACCTGAAGTTCTCCGCCACCCAGTACGCCTTGCTCAGCTCCATCATGCTGCTGCTGCCGCGCCTGATCGGCGGCTACTCGGGGGTGATGGTGGAGAGCGTGGGCTACCACAACTTCTTCATGCTCACCGCCCTGCTGGGCATTCCCACCCTGGTGCTGATCGCCATCCAGTGGGGGCGCGACCGCCAGCAGCCGAAGGAGAACGGCTCGCCCAGTGCGCCAGCGGCGCCTGGGTCCACCGAGCAGCCATGAAAAAGGCCGGCATATGCCGGCCTTTTCCGTTCCCGCCGAACCTCAGCCCGGCACCACCTGCACCATGCGCGGCGGCTGCGCCAGCTCGACGCCGGCAGCCCTCAGGCTGTCGCGCACGCTTTCATTGAGCTTGAAGATCACGCCCCAATAGTCGGCGTTGGACGTCCACAGGCGCAGGGACAGGTTGATGGAGGTATCGCCCAGGGCGGAAACCACCACCACCGGCTCCGGGTCCTTGTGCACGCGCGGATCCCGGGCCAGCTCGAGGAGGACGTCACGGGCCTTGGAAAGGTCGGTGGAGTATTCGACTTTCACGTCGTACAGGACCTGGCGGTTCGCCTGCTTGGAGTAGTTGGTGATGATGCCGTTGGACAGGCTGCCGTTGGGCATGATCACCGTCTTGTTGTCACCGGTACGCAGCACGGTGTGGAAGATCTGGATGTGATCCACGGTACCGGACACGCCCTGGGCTTCGATGAAATCCCCTACCTTGAAGGGGCGGAACAGCAGGATCAGTACACCGCCGGCGAAATTCGCCAGGCTCCCCTGCAGGGCCAGGCCGATGGCGAGGCCCGCCGCGCCGATGGCGGCGACGAAAGAGGTGGTCGAGATGCCGATCATCGAGGCCACGCTGACCATCAACAGTATCTTCAGGATGATGTTGGCCAGGCTGCCGATGAAGCCCTGCAAGGTGCGATCGACCCGGCGGTGCTGCATCAGCGCGCCGACCTTGCCGGTCAAGACGTTGATCAGCCACCAGCCGATCAGCAGGGTGAGCAGCGCCAGCGTCAGCTTTCCGCTGTATTCCAGCAGTACAGGCAACCAGGCCTCGGACACCTCCACCAGTTGGTCGACGTTCATCTCCATGGGCGTTCTCCTGCGCTATTTCAGCAATGCGAAACCAAGCCGCCATGGACAAGCCACGGCGGCGAAGGTTCAAAGGACACTAGGGTTGCGACGCGAATCGGTCGCGAAGGTTCCGCTCAGTCGCGGAAGTTGTTGAACTGCAGCGGCATGCCGAATTCCTTGGCACGCAGGGCGGCGATGGCTTCCTGCAGGTCGTCGCGCTTCTTGCCGGTGACGCGTACCTGTTCGCCCTGGATGGCGGCCTGGACCTTGAGTTTGCTCTCCTTGATATGGGCAACGATCTTTTTCGCCAGCTCCTTGTCTATACCTTCGCGCAGCACGGCTTCCTGCTTCACGACCTTGCCGGAGGCGTAGGAGTCCTTGATCTCCAGGCATTGGACATCGATCTTGCGCTTGACCAGGGCCAGCTTGAGGATTTCCAGCATCTGCTCCAGCTGGAAGTCGGCATCGGCAGTAAGGGTGACCGTCAGTTCCTTGAACTCGAAACTGCCCTTGCCGCGCAGATCGTAGCGGCGGTCGAGCTCCTTGATGGCGTTGTCGACGGCGTTAGTGACTTCGTGCTTGTCCAGTTCGGACACCACGTCGAACGAGGGCATGGGATTCCTCCAGATAGACGGCGCGATCTGCATCACGGATATGAAAGCGCCTGGCTTGACGGTAAAAAATGCGCACCCATTATAACCGAGCGACAAGCCGACTTTTTCGAAGCCGTCCCCAGCAGTCCGCAACCGGCAGAACGGTAGGGCGACAAGGCAACACAATCGAGGCTTGATATCATAACGCCACATTCCGCTCCCCCACCCTTGCGAGCCTGCCACATGCCCAACCCTCATCTCAGCATCCTGGTGGTGGACGACGCCAAGTTCTCCAGCGCCATGATCGGCCGCACCCTGAGCCAGGCCGGCTACCAGGACCTGCGCTTCGCCAGCAGCGCAGGCGAAGCCCTGCAGTTGCTCGAGCAGAAGCCGGCGAACGTGATCCTCGCCGACTGGCTGATGCCCGAGATCGACGGCCTGGAACTGACCGCGCGGGTACGCCAGCTGGATGAGATGACCGACCACTACAGCTACATCATCCTGCTCACCGGCAAGGAGGGCGAGAACGTCCTGGGCGAGGCCTTCGACCGCGGCGTGGACGACTTCATCAGCAAGGCCGCCATGAGCGAGCAGCTGGTACCGCGGATCTACGCCGCGGACCGCCTGTGCAATACCCTGCAGCGCCTGCTGCAGGAAAACCGCCTGCTGACCCAGAACATCGCCAGCCTGGAGCAACGCAACCTGGTGGATTCCCTCACCGGCCTCGGCAACCCGCGCTACCTGCGACAGAGGCTGACCGACAGCCTGCGCCAGGTCGAGTCCCGCGGTGGCGCCCTGTGCTACCTGCTGATCGGCCTGCTGGACGCGCCACAGCTGCGCCAGCGCTACGGCGATGCCTTCTACAACGAGCTGCTGCACGGCGTCGCCCGGCGCCTGCAACAGCTGGTCCGGCCCCTGGACGTGCTGACCCGGCTGGACGAAAGCCACTTCGGCCTGATCACCCTGCTCGACGACCTCCACGAATGCTCGCCGAGCAGCTTCCGCCGTCTGCATGAGGGGCTGAACCTCAAGGCCTTCAAGACCAGCGAAGGCTTCATCACCCTCAAGGCCGGTGTTTCCCTCGTGGGCCTGGACACCAAGGCGCTGCCCCTGGATGCCGAAGAGCTGCTGGAAAAGGCCGCTGCCATGTTGCCCGAAGCCTACGCCAGCGGCCGGGTCACCGCCCTGCGCCTGCCGCAGCCATGACCTGGCACATCCTCGGCGCCGGCAGCCTGGGCAGCCTCTGGGCCGCCCGCCTGGCCAGCGCCGGGCGACCGGTGCGGCTGATCCTTCGCGACCGCGCGCGGATCAGCGCCTACGAAGAGGCCGGTGGCCTGACCCTGGTCGAACAGGGCCGCGCGCAGCAGCATGCCATTCCCGCCGAACTGCCCAGCGGCAGCGGGCCCATCAGCCGCCTGCTGCTGGCCTGCAAGGCCTATGACGCCGAGGCCGCGGTGCAACCCCTTCTGCAACGCCTGGCCCCCGGCGCCGAGCTGATCCTGCTGCAGAATGGCCTGGGCAGCCAGGATGCGGTGGCGAAGCGCCTGCCCCATGCCCGCTGCGTACTCGCCTCCAGCACCGAAGGGGCCTTCCGCGAGGCGGACTTCCGCGTGGTGTTCGCCGGCCACGGCTTCACCTGGCTCGGCGATCCGCTGCAGCCTGCCGCCCCGGCCTGGCTGGAGGAGCTGGATCAGGCGGGCATTCCCCATGGCTGGACGCCGGACATCCTCTCGCGCCTGTGGCGCAAGCTGGCGCTCAACTGCGCCATCAACCCGCTTACCGTATTGCATGACTGCCGCAACGGCGGCCTGGCCGAGCACCCGGCGGAGGTCGGCGTGCTCTGCGCCGAACTGGCCGAACTGCTCGAACGCTGCGGCCAGCCGGATGCCGCCGAAGGCCTGCATGACGAGGTGCTGCGGGTGATCCACGCCACTGCAGCGAACTACTCCTCCATGTACCAGGACGTGGCCCACGGCCGCCGCACCGAGATCAGCTATCTGCTCGGCCATGCCTGCGCCACCGCCGCTCGACACCGGCTCAGCCTGCCGCACCTGCAGGGCCTGCACGAGCGCCTCAAGGCCCACCTGCAGCAACGCGGATTGCCCGTCACCTGACCCCGCGCTAACCTGCTTGTCAGCCCAGCTGCGGATTACTTTCCCCTTGACCAACCTGCGTCAACGCCTCGAGAACCTGTCAGTCGGCCGCAAACTGCTCGCCGCCCTGCTGGTCCTGCTCGCCACCGTCCTGCTCATCGCCAACCTGGCTTTCATCAGCGCCGCCTACTGGATTTCCCAGGAAAGCGTCGCGCCCCAGGGCCTGGTGACCCTTGGTCGGCTCTTCGCCTCTTCAGCCATCGGCCCCGAGGCCCTGGCCTCGGAAGAGGACGCCAAGGCGATGCTGGCGCGCCTGGACAGCTACACACCACTGCGCGCCGCCGCCCTCTACGACAGCGACGGCCGCCTGCTGGCCCAGCTGCAGCGCGGCGCGCAGCTGGACCTGCCGCTGACGGCCGCCGACCTGCCCGGCTGGCGCCTGCGGGAATTCCGCACCACCCACCTGGCCGAACTGCCGATGCCCGGCAAGAAGCCCGGCCACCTGTTGCTGGTGGCCTCGAGCGAACTGCCCGGGGTGTTCTATACCGGCACCCTGACCGCCAGCCTGGCGATCCTCGCCTGCAGCGTGCTGCTCTGGCTGCTGATCGCACGACAGATCCGGCGCATGGTCACGCGACCGATCCGCCGCCTCGAGGAACTTTCCCGCCAAGTCACCCGGGAGGAGAACTACGCCCTGCGCGCGCCGCGCGGCAACCGTGACGAAATCGGCAGCCTGGCCGACGCCTTCAACACCATGCTCAGCCGTATCGAGGCTCGCGAACAGCAGCTCAAGCGCGCCCGCGACGACGCCCAGGCGGCCTTCGACCAGGCCCACGAACTGGCCGAGGAAACCCGCCACTCCAACCGCAAGCTGGAGCTGGAAGTTCAGGTGCGCAGCAAGATCGAGAAGAAGCTCACCGGCTTCCAGAACTACCTCAACAGCATCATCGACTCCATGCCCTCGGCACTCATCGCCCTGGACGAGCAGCTCTACGTCACCCAATGGAACCAGGAAGCCAGCGCCCTCTCCGGCACGCCGATGGACGATGCCCTGAACCAGCCGGTGTTCCTCGCCTTCCCCTCGCTCAAGCCCTTCCTGCCGCAGATCCGCCTGACCGCTGAAAAGCACAAGGTGGAGAAGGTGGAGCGGGTCAGCTGGCTGGTGGGCGAAATCGTCCATCACTACTCCCTGACCTTCTACCCGCTGATGGGTGGCACCGGGCGCGGTGTGGTGATCCGCATCGACGACATCACCCAGCGCCTGTCCATGGAGGAGCTGATGGTGCAGTCGGAAAAGATGCTTTCGGTGGGCGGCCTGGCCGCCGGCATGGCCCACGAGATCAACAACCCGCTGGGCGCCATCCTGCACAACGTGCAGAACATCCGTCGGCGCCTCTCGCCGGAGCTGGACCGCAACCAGGAGCAGGCCGCCATCAGCGGCATCAGCCTGGAAGCCGTCAACCAGTACCTGGAGGCACGCGAGGTGCCCAAGCTGCTGGATGACATCCACCAGGCCGGCGCCCGCGCGGCCAAGATCGTCACCCACATGCTCGCATTCAGCCGGCGCAGCAGCCGCCAGTTGGCGCCCTGCCAGTTGCCGGTGCTGCTGGACCAGGCACTGGAGATCGCCAGCAACGACTTCGACCTGACCGAGGGGTTCGACTTCAAGGGCCTGCAGATCACCCGCGAGTTCGACTCCGACCTCGGACCGGTGCCGGGTACCGCCAACGAACTGGAGCAGGTGCTGCTCAACCTGCTGAAGAATGCCGCCCAGGCCATCCACCAGCGCGAGGACGACGAGGAAGGCCACATCACCCTGCGCACCCGCCTGAGCCCGCCCTGGGCGGAGATCCAGGTGGAGGACAATGGCGTGGGCATCTCGGAGACCGTGCGCAAGCGCATCTTCGAGCCCTTCTTCACCACCAAGGAAGTGGGCCAGGGCACGGGGCTCGGGCTGTCGGTCTCGTACTTCATCATCACCAACAACCACAAGGGGCAGATGGAAGTGCAGTCCAAGCCGGGCCAGGGCACCTGCTTCACCTTGCGCCTGCCGCTGATCGCCAGCACCGAAACCTCAGGAGCCTGAAATGGGCAATCGCCTTTCCAAGATCTACACCCGCACTGGCGACAAGGGCGAGACCGGCCTGTCCAGCGGCCGCCGGGTGAGCAAAGACCACCCGCGCATCGAAGCCATAGGCGAGGTGGACACCCTCAACAGCCAGCTTGGCCTGCTACTGGCGGGACTTGCCGAGGGGCAACAACGCTGGCCGGGGCTGGACGAGGTGATCGCGGTCCTGGCGCCCTGCCAGCACCGCCTGTTCGACCTCGGCGGGGAACTGGCGATGCCCGAGTACCAAGCTCTGGAAGCCAGGGAGATCGATCGGCTGGAGGCAGCCATCGACCACTGGAACGAGGAGCTGGGCCCGTTGAAGAACTTCATCCTGCCGGGCGGCTCGGCACTGGTGGCCCAGGCCCATGTCTGCCGAAGCTTCGCCCGCAACGCCGAACGCCGCGCCCAGGGGCTGAACGCCGAAGAACCGCTGCGCGAGGAATTGCTGGCCTACCTCAACCGCCTCTCCGACCTGCTCTTCGTCGCAGCCCGCCTGATCGGCCGCCGCCAGCAGGTGGGGGAAGTGTTGTGGCAGGCAGCTAGCAAGGCATAGGTCGCCCCTGTAGGGGCGAATTCATTGGCTATGTCTGCGTTAGCTGTTGCAGAGCCGAATAGTAACGTCTAACACGGACCTTTCAGACCTCCGCTCTTGCCTGATGCAGCCCTCTCCCCCGGCCCCCGCCCTGCGCCCCAGCCTGATCGCTTCGCGCTCAGTCGCTCATCGGCACCGGAAGCGGTGCTTCCGACAGCGTGCCTCTTCGCCCCGGAGGGCGAGGGGTGACTCGCGCCTGACAAGGCGCGGCAATCCTGATGCCTGCTCATTGCCTGAACCTGTGCAGCAGAGGTGAGGCAGCGACTCCGCCCCGTCAGAAGGCCGAGCGGAAGCGTTGCGCAGGGGGACGAGCGGCA
Source organism: Pseudomonas sp. BN417 (assembly GCF_029871205.1). Classification (GTDB taxonomy): domain Bacteria; phylum Pseudomonadota; class Gammaproteobacteria; order Pseudomonadales; family Pseudomonadaceae; genus Metapseudomonas. The sequence continues at coordinate 78,226 of NZ_SSOJ01000076.1, forward strand.
TG
>NZ_SSOJ01000077.1 GCF_029871205.1 Pseudomonas sp. BN417
CGACTGGGCATCAGAATTGCTGCGCCCTATCAGGCGCGAGTCACCCCTCTACCGCTTGCGGGAGAGGGGCTGGGGGAGAGGGTTGCGTCAGGTTGGCGCGGAGTTCTGAAAGGCCTGTACTAGAGGCTTCTATTCAGTACTGCAACAGCTAACGTGGACATAGCCAATGAATTCGCCCCTACACCCTCAAGCCGGCGTCAGGCACTCCGGCCCATCCAGCTTCGGGTCGTTCACCAGGGTCGCCAGGGCGCGCTCGCGCAGCTGCGGGCTTGGCCGGGCCAGCAGCTCCAGCAGTTGCAGCGGAGTCGACTCGGCATCCAGCCAGATGCGCTGACCTTCCTCATCCAGCACCAGGGGCCGGCGCATGTCGGCGGCGGCCTGGGTGATCATGGCCAGGCTGAGGTATTCCACATCGCCGGCCGGGTAGGACTCCCAGAGCGCGGCGAAATGCATGATCCCGCCCTCGGCGCTGATCCAGTAGGGCCGCTTGCGCACTCCGCGCCACTCGTAGAAGCCGTTGGCCAGCATCAAGCAGCGGCGGGCGCGGAAGGCCTCGCGAAACATCGGCTGGTCGGCCAGGGTTTCAACCCGGGCGTGGGCCGGAGTCTTGGACAGGTCGGTGAGCCAGGCCGGGGTCAGGCCCCAGCGGGCCATGTCGGCGCGGCGCTGGCCGTCGAGCTCGCGCAGCATCAGCACGCGCCCGCCAGGGGCCAGGTTCCAGTGCGGTTGCAGGTCGGCAGGAAAACCGGGAAGAGCCGCCAGCGTGGGCGACCAGCGGAACAGGGCGAAACGTCCAGACATGGGGCGGCCAGTTCGAGGCGGGGCTCAGCAGAGCAGGATGCCGGGGTAGCTAACGGGCTCATCGCCCGGCAAGGGTTGCGCGGTATTGTACGCGGCGATCAGTCGGCTTGCCCGTTCGGCGTCCTCGTCCTCCACCAGCAGGCCGAGCAACCCGCACGCCGGCAGTTCGCCGATGGCGCCGAGCAGATGGCCGCCGGCCAGGTGGGCCTCCACGCCTTCGCTGGCCAGCATGCCCACCAGCAGTTCCGCCTCGATCAGGTCCTGGGGTTCGTAGATGCGCTGCATCATTCGTCCTCCCGGCGAACCTCCAGGTTCCAGTCCTGGCCATCGGTCCAGAGCAGGAACAGGATGGGCCGGCAACAGACCGGACAGTCCTCAATGTACTGCTGATCACCGCCCGAGAGATCGAGCACGGCCGAGACCGGTTCGCCGCAGTAGGGGCATTGATAGTCCTCTGTCTCCAGCATCACCGTTTCCCCTGTGACTTGCCTGTATAATCGCCGGTCTACTTCAGGCCCCGTATTGCGGGGCCTCCAATTACTACCCAGCCGATTCCAGAACAAGAGTGACCAATGGGCGAATTCGAAGCCATCCGACCCTATGACGATGCCGAAGTGCCGGCAGTGCTGGCGCGCCTGTTCGCCGACGACGCCTTCCTCGGCACCCTCACCCGCTATCGATTCCCGAAGCTGGCGGGGCCACTGGGCTGGCTCCTCAAGCCTGTTATAGCTCATCGGCTGCGCGGCGAGTTCGCCAGCATCGCCTCGGTGGCCGCGCTGCAGGACAAGATCGAGCCCTACGTCGACAACACCATCGAGCGCGCCACCGACGGCGTGACCTATTCGGGAGTGGAGCGCCTCAAGCCGGGCACGGCCTACCTGTTGCTGGCCAACCACCGCGACATCGTGATGGACCCGGCCTTCGTCAACTACGCCGTCTATCACGCCGGCCTGCCGACGCCGCGTATCGCCATTGGCGACAACCTGCTGCAAAAGCCCTTCGTCAGCGACCTGATGCGCCTGAACAAGAGCTTCATCGTGCACCGCAACCTGGCCGGCCGCCGCGAGAAGTTGGCGGCCTTCCAGCAGCTGTCGGCCTACATCAACCATTCGATCCAGGTGGACGGCCAGTCGATCTGGATCGCCCAGGCCGAGGGCCGCGCCAAGGACGGCGACGACCGTACCGATTCGGCGATCCTCAAGATGTTCCACATGAGCCGCAAGGACGAGCCCTTCGCCGATGTGATTCGTGATCTGCACCTGATCCCGGTGTCCATCAGCTACGAATACGACCCCTGCGACCAGGCCAAGGCCCGCGAGCTGCAGATTCGCGCCAGCACCGGCAGCTACGCCAAGGCACCGGGGGAGGACGATGCCAGCATCGCCCTGGGCATCACCGGCTACAAGGGCCGGGTGCACATCAATTTCGGCAGTGAGATCGGCAGCGCCAGCGAAGACGCCAAGCAGCTGGCCCAGGAGATCGACAAGCAGATACTCGGTGGTTACCGTCTGTTCCCGGTGCACTACCTGGCCTACGCCCTGTGGAGCGAGCGCGACCCCGAGCTGGCGGTACCGACCGCGGCTGAAATCTTCGGCGCCGACGAACTGGCCCGCGCCAAGGCGGAGTGGCAGAAGCGCCTCGACGCCTGTACGGCGGAACAACGCCCCTACCTGATCCAGCAGTACGCGACCCCGGTGCGCAATCAATACCGGATCAAGGCCGGCCTGCCACTCTGATCGGCCCCTGGAATGCAAAACGGCGACCCTGAGGTCGCCGTTTTTCATGTCGGACTGTTCGGATCAGAGCCGGGTACTGGCCCAGGACACGCCAAAGGCCACGGTCAGGCTGAAGTAGCCGAAGGCGTAGAAGAAGCGATTCAGGCGCTGGGCCGATTCGTCCTGCACCGAGGCGGGTTCGTCCAGCTCGCTCTCGGCCGCCAGGCGGGCGACGGAACGCTGCTCGCGCAGCCGGGTGGCCAGCAGCACCCAGGCGCCAGCACAAGCAAAGAAAAGGGCCAGGCCATTCACGACCTGTGCGGGGTGGGCGAGAAAAAGGCCCCAAAGCGCCTGCAGCGACATCTTGAACTCCGCTTCAGGCGGCGCGACCGTGCACTCAACCTGCAAGACAAGGATCTATCCGCCCGGGTCCAGGCGGTGGTTCGAAGGTGCAGAGTCTACCGAAAGGGGGCGTGACCGGGCGGTCGTTCCGACGAATGCCGCTGCACGATCGTCCCCAGTTGGCGAACGAACTCACTCTCGCAGGAATGAAAAGGCTATGTCTGCGTTAGCTGTTACAGAACCGAATAGAAGCGTCTAGCACGGGCCTTTCAGGCCTCCGCGCTTGCTGATGCATCCCTCACCCCCGGCCCCTCTCCCAGAGGTAGAGGGGTGACTCGCGCCTGACAGGACGCGGTAATCCTGACGCCTGGTCATTGCCTGAACCTGT
>NZ_SSOJ01000078.1 GCF_029871205.1 Pseudomonas sp. BN417
GGCGTTGAGGCTGAAGTGCTGGAAGCGTTCGGGGTCGTCGGCGAAGGCCTGGCGCAGGCTGAACTGCTGCATGGCCTTGCGGTGGGCGGCCAGCGCCTGCCAGCTGTCCAGGCGGGTCACGTCGAGTGGAGCCAGGTGATGAGGTTGGGTATGCACGCTAGTGGAACCTCCAGGAATCATTGCCATCCCCGGATTGCATCCGGGCTACGGGACTGCCAGGGCGGATAGGAACCCTGTGGGGGCGAATTCATTCGCGGAGCAGGCCGAAGGGCTGCCCTCGGGAATCCCATGGGGCACTGCGTGCCCCTCAGCGAATGAATTCGCCCCCACAAAAAAGCAAGCAGCGCCTTCGCCGGCCTCAGCCCAGCAGCTGCAGCGCCTCGGCGGAACAGTCCTCGATCCGCTGCCAATCGCCGTTGCGGATCCAGGCCTTGTCCAGCATCCAGGTGCCGCCCACGCACATCACATTGGCCAGGGCCATGTAGTCGCGCAGGTTAGCGGGGTTGACCCCGCCGGTGGGGCAGAAACGGGTGCCGGGGAAGGGTCCGCCAAAGGCCTTGAGGGCCTTGATGCCGCCGCAGATTTCCGCCGGGAACAGCTTGAAGCGCCGGTAGCCCAGGGCGTAGCCGAGCATGATCTCGGAGGCACTGCTGATCCCCGGCAACAGCGGCAGCGGGCTGTAGACGCCGGCGCGCAGCAGCTCGGCGGTGCAGCCGGGGGTGACAATGAACTGCGAACCGGCGGCTTCGGCCTCGGCCAGCATCAGCTCATCGAGCACGGTGCCGGCGCCGACGCACAGTTCCGGGCGCTGCTCGCGCAAGGTGCGGATGGCAGCCAGGCCGTGTTCCGAGCGCAGGGTGATTTCCAGGGTGCGCAGGCCGCCGGCGGCCAGGGCGTCGGCCAGCGGCAGGACGTCCTGCTCGCGCTCGATGGTGATCACCGGAAGGATACGCGCGGCGCCGCACAACTGATCGATGATGGCGACCTTCTCGACCATGCTTGGCACGGCGACGCGGCTGCCTGCCGCGTTGTTGGGGATGCTGGTCATTGGACGGTCCTTCGGGCTCTGGGGCACGGGTAGATTTTCCGGGTCTGGATCAAGAAGCCTGCTTCAACGGCAGGCACCAGGATTTGTGGTTTTTATAATCATTTAATGATGCGTCCGCCTTTAGAATGGCGAAGCATCCAGATCAATGTAGTAATAATAACAACATTTCAAAAAACGACGCATCCCCTCGTCGGGAATTCCTGCGCATCAGGAGATGGCGTTTCGGGATACCGGAGCTGCAGGAACCGGCGTCCGGACCTCGGTGCGGGAGAGCAGGAAAAGACAGGATGTCTGTCGAGGCAACCTCTCGGGCATGGGGATGCTGGCCCGCCGTAGATAACGGTCATCGCCGCGGGCGGTCAGGCCACCCTGGCCCGCAGGCTCAGGCGGGCTTCCTCGCTCGGCGCCAGGGTCAGGCTGTTTTCCCCGCAGGCCGCTGCTTCCACGACGACGAAGCCCAGCCCCTCGGCCCAGCTCACATCACTGAGCGGCCGACTGCCGGGATGCCAGACCACCGTATCGGGATTGCCGCTGCCATCCACGCGGATGCGCCGCTGCCAGCCCGGGTCCTGGATGTGCACCTTGCTGCCCTGGTGGAAGACCCTGTGACAGCCATCGACGATACGCAGCTCACCTTCCTGCCGGCACGGCTCGCGAGCCAGCAGATCACTGCCTTCGGCACCGTCCAGCCCGAGCAGGCCGACCCGCGCCACATCACTGACCCGCCAGTAGGCATGCAATGCATGACTGAGTACGCAGGGCTCACTGTCGCGGTGGCGGGTACTGAGCTGCAGGCGCATCTCGTCACCCAGCTCCGCCTCCAGCTCCACCACCCAATCGTGCAGCTCCAGACGCCAGCTCAGGTGCACGCCGGCGTCGAAGGCTTCCTTGGCGGTCAAGCGCCAATCGGTCAGGCGTGCCCAGCCATGATGGGGCCAGCCGCCCTCCATCGGATGGCGGCCGAACCAGGGCCAGCACACCGGTACCCCGCCACGGATGGCGCCGATCCTCGGCCAGCGCGACGCGCACCAGAGCAGCGGGCGCTCGCCAGTGGGCTGGTAGTGCAGCAGCTGCCCGCCCTGGCGACTGAATACCGCCTGGCAGCGCGGATGCTCCACCAGCAGCAGCTCGCGGCCCTGGTGCTCGGCCCAGCGGAACGGCTGGCCGGCGGCCGGGCGCAGCAGCGTCGACAAGGGCGACTCCGCTACCTCCCCTTCCCGCGTCCTGGATGGCTCGGCGCGACGCAGCCCGCCAGGCGCAGCTGGCTTCACTTCAGGCTCTCCAGGTTGCGGGTGAAGGCACTGGCGCCCTGCTCCGCCGTGCTGAACGCCTCGCGCATGAAGGCGAACAGCTCGCGGCCGGTGCCGACGTTGGGCTCCAGGTCCCAGCGCGCCGGCTCGCGCGCGGCGAACTCGGCGGCGTCCACCAACAGTTCCAGGGTCCCGGCCTGGCCGTCGACGCGGAGCAGGTCGCCATCGCGCACCCGCGCCAGCGGACCGCCGTCGAAGGCTTCCGGGCAGACGTGGATCGCCGCCGGGATCTTGCCCGAGGCGCCGGACATGCGCCCGTCGGTGACCAGCGCCACCCGGTAGCCTCGGTCCTGCAGCACGCCGAGGTAGGGGGTCAACTTGTGCAGCTCGGGCATGCCGTTGCTGCGTGGGCCCTGGAAGCGCATCACCGCCACCAGGTCGCGGTCCAGCTCGCCGGCCTGGAAGGCCTCGGCCAGCGCCTGCTGGTCGTGGAACACCCGCACCGGCGCTTCCACCACCTGGTGTTCGGGCGCCACCGCGGAGACCTTCATCACCCCGCGGCCGAGGTTGCCGACCATCACCCGCAGCCCGCCCTCCGCCGAGAAGGGGTTCGCCACCGGGCGCAGGATGCTCGCGTCCAAGCTCTGGCCGGCACCCTCGCGCCAGACCAGCTGGCCGTCGGCGAGGAACGGCTCCTGGGTGTAGCGGCGCAGGCCGCGGCCCATCACGGTGTTGACCTCCTCATGGAGCAAGCCGGCGTCGAGCAGCTCGCGCACCAGGAAGGCCACCCCGCCGGCGGCGTGGAAGTGGTTGATGTCGGCCTGGCCGTTGGGATAGACGTGGGCCAGGGTCGGCACCACCTCGGACAGCTCGGCCATGTCCTGCCAGGTCAGCTGGACGCCGGCGGCCTGGGCGATCGCCGGCAGGTGCAGGGTGTGGTTGGTCGAGCCGCCGGTGGCGTGCAGGGCCACCACCGCGTTGATCAGCACGCGCTCGTCGACGAGCTCGCCGAGCGGCAGGAACTGCCCGCTCTGTTTGGTCAGGCGGGTGACCTGGCGCGCGGTCGCCACGGTCAGCGCCTCGCGCAGCGGGGTATTCGGGTTGACGAAGGAGGCGCCCGGCAGGTGCAGGCCCATGATCTCCATGAGCATCTGGTTGGTGTTGGCGGTGCCGTAGAAGGTGCAGGTGCCGGGGCTGTGGTAGGCCGCCATCTCCGACGCCAGCAGCTCGTCGCGGCTGGCCTTGCCCTCGGCGTAGCGCTGGCGCACCTCGGCCTTGTCCTTGTTCGACAGCCCGGAGGGCATCGGCCCGGCGGGGACGAAGATCGACGGCAGGTGGCCGAAGCGCAGCGCGCCCATCAGCAGGCCGGGAACGATCTTGTCGCAGATGCCGAGGAACAGCGCCGCATCGAACATGTTGTGCGACAGCGCCACCGCGGTGGACAGCGCGATCACCTCGCGGCTGGCGATGCCCAGCTCCATGCCCGGCTCGCCCTGGGTGACGCCGTCGCACATGGCCGGCACGCCGCCGGCCACCTGGCCCACCGAGCCAATCTCGCGCAGGGCCTGGCGAAGCTTCTCCGGGTAGTCCTCGTAGGGCTGGTGCGCCGAGAGCATGTCGTTGTAGGCGGTGACGATGGCCACGTTGGCCGAGTCCAGCAGGCGCAGGCGCTGCTTGTCGCCGCCGCCGCAGCCGGCGACCCCGTGGGCGAAGTTGGC
>NZ_SSOJ01000079.1 GCF_029871205.1 Pseudomonas sp. BN417
TGGATGCCGCGAGAGGCGTGCGGGGCCATGGATGGCCCCTCACGCCGGGCCCCCGGAGCAATGGTGGAGCGAGGGAACCCGACGAAGTCGGGCCGGATGCAGGGGCAAGTTTTTTGGTTCCTTTTCAACGATTGGAAAAGGGACTCGCCTGGGAAGGCGAAACCGGGACTCGCAGCCCACTCGATAAGCAACTCGGCTCAGGACGTTCTAGCAACACTGAATGCAGACATAGCCAATTCATTCGCCCCTGCAAGAATCCGCATTCCGCACAAGCAGCCCGCCTACGCCCGGAACAACTCCCCCGGCGGCACTCCGAACACCCTCCTGAAGGGGGTGATAAAGGCCGAGGTCCATTCGAGGAATGCCCCCACTCATGCGTCCACGGCCCCCATTCCTGGCGCCCGAAAATCGCCCTCCCCATGTCGAGATGCCATGCCAGAGCGGCTTGACCGGTCCTGGCACAGCGATTGCTCGCCATCTGTTGCAACGAAGAAACACCCAGGTGCAGGCCGGGATGGCTGCATGCGTCCGAACGCAATCGTGCAATAAGGAGGTTCTTCCGAATGACTGACTCCAGGCTGCTGTACGAACCCGAGCTGAGCGTTTCCGGGTGCTTGTTACCCGAAGCAGGCCCCGAGGCCGTCTTCAAGAGCAAGCCGACGCCCAGGACCGACCAGAAGGCGCTGCTACCACATCATGCGCACACACATCGACAAACTGCTGGACCAGGGCTGGAGCATCACCGGACGCGACCCGGTGCGCCTGGAACTCCACCAGAGGGTGAAGATCGTCCGCGGCGGCGTGCTGGTGGATGGCTGAAGCCGCTGCACGGCGCCAGGAATTGTGTAGGAGCGAGCTTGCTCGCGAACCGGACCATTTCGCGATCGAAAAAAAGGGCGGCCCCTGCATTGCGGGCCGCCCTAAATCACGGAGTTGCTTACATCGCGTGGCCGCGATGACTTGCAGCCACGGGTATTGGATTACTTTTCCAGGATCGCGGTCACACCTTGGCCGCCTGCGGCGCAAATCGAGATCAATCCACGGCCCTCGCTGGCCACGGAAAGCAGCTTGGCCAGATTGGCGACGATACGCCCGCCGGTGGCGGCGAAGGGGTGGCCGGCAGCCAGGGAGCTGCCCTTGACGTTCATCCGGCTGCGGTCGATGGCGCCCAGCGGCTTATCCAGGCCGAGGCGGGTCTTGCAGTAGTCGGCGTCCTCCCAGGCTTTCAGCGTGCAGAGCACCTGGGCAGCGAAGGCTTCGTGGATCTCGTAGTAGTCGAAGTCCTGCAGGCACAGGTTGTTGCGCGCGAGGAGGCGCGGCACGGCGTAGACCGGCGCCATCAGCAGGCCTTCCTCGCCGCTGACGAAATCCACCGCCGCCGCTTCGCCATCCTTGAAGTAGGCCAGAATCGGCAGCCCGCGTGCCTTGGCCCAATCCTCGCTGGCCAGCAGCACCACCGAGGCGCCGTCGGTCAGCGGTGTGGAGTTGGCCGCCGTCAGGGTGCCGCGCGCGCCGCGTTCGAAGACCGGTTTCAGGGCCGCGAGCTTCTCGGCGTTGATGTCCGGGCGCAGGTTCTGATCGCGGGTCAGGCCGCGGAAAGGGCTCAGCAGGTCATTCTGCCAGCCTTCGGCGTAGGCAGCCGCCAGCTTCTGGTGGCTGGCGATGGCCAGTTGGTCCTGTTCATCGCGGGGGATGGCCCAGGTCTGCGCCATCAGCTCGCAATGCTCGCCCATGGACAGGCCGGTGCGCGGCTCGCCATTGCGCGGGATGTGCGGTGCCAGGTGGCGCGGCCGCACCTGCAGCAGGGCCTTGATCTTGTCCCCGGTGGACTTGGCCCGGTTGGCTTCAAGGAGAATCTTGCGCAGCCCCTCGTTCACCCCGATAGGCGCGTCCGAGGTGGTATCCACCCCGCCGGCGATGCCGCTGTCGATCTGCCCCAGGGCGATCTTGTTGGCGACCAGGATGGCCGCCTCCAGGCCGGTGCCGCAGGCCTGCTGGATGTCGTAGGCCGGGGTTTCCGGGGCCAGGCGCGAGCCCAGCACGCATTCGCGGGCCAGGTTGAAGTCCCGCGAGTGCTTGAGCACCGCGCCGGCGGCGAACTCGCCGAGGCGCTGGCCATGCAGGTTGAAACGCTCCACCAGGCCTTCGAGGGCACTGGTCAGCATGTCCTGGTTGCTCGCCGTGGCATAGACGGTATTGGAGCGGGCGAAGGGGATGCGGTTGCCGCCGACGATGGCGACCCGGCGCAGCTGGGTCATGGTGACTCCTTGCGGGTGAGGGTTTGCGGGTTGCAGTGTCGGATACAAGACTAGACGCCTGGATTGGCCGCCTCGCCGCTCGGGAGGTCAGCACGGTCAATTGCGTGCAATCCGTGTCTGCGTAGAGTGGGCCCACTTTCGTTTGCCAGCAGGAGCTATTCCATGAACGACCGTTACCTCGCCTTCGCCAACTCCAACACCGGCCGGCGCCTGGTCGGCGCCCTCGGCCTGCCGGCGCCGGTGCGTCTGGAGCGCTGGATGGCGGGCCGTGCGCGGCCAGTGGATGGCGCCTTGCTGATCGGCGGCCAGGGCGCCCTGGCCGAAGCCGCCAGCGGCGTGCTGAACAAGCTCACTGACCAGAATTTCGCCGATGAGGACGGCCGCTTCGGCCTGCCACGCTGGACCGCCGAGCACGGCCCGCGCCTGAAGGCGCTGATCTTCGACGCAAGCGGCCTGACCCGCTTCGAACAGCTGATCGAACTACGCGACTTCTTCCAGCCGGCCATGAAGGGCCTGGGCAAGTGCCCGAAAGTGGTGGTCCTGGCCTGCGCCCCGGAGTCGATCAAGGACCTGGAGGCCGCCAGCGTGCAGCGCTCCCTGGAAGGCTTCACCCGCTCCCTCGGCAAGGAAATCCGTCGCGGCGGCAACGTGCAGCTGGTCTATGTCGGCAAGGGCGCCGAGGACCAGCTGGAAGGCGCCCTGCGCTTCCTCCTGTCGCCCAAGAGCGCCTATGTCTCGGCCCAGGTGCTGCGCCTGGCGCCCTGTGCCGAGCGGGTGCAGGACTGGACCCGGCCGCTGGCCGGCAAGCGGGCGCTGGTCACCGGCGCCTCCCGTGGCATCGGTGCCTCGATTGCGGAAACCCTGGCCCGCGACGGCGCTGACGTGATCCTGCTCGACGTGCCCCAGGCCAAGGACGCCCTCAACGGCCTGGCCGCGCGCCTGGGCGGCCGTGGCGTGGCCATGGACATCACCGCCGACGACGCTGCCGCCCGATTGGTGGAGGCCCTGCCAGAGGGCGTCGATATCCTGGTGCACAACGCCGGCATCACCCGCGACAAGACCCTGGCCAAGATGAGCGACGACTTCTGGAGCTCGGTGATCAACGTCAACCTGCGCGCCCCGCAGGTGCTCACCCAGGCCCTGCTGGACGCGGGCAAGCTGCACGACAACGGCCGCGTGGTGCTGATCGCTTCCATCAGCGGCATCGCCGGCAATATGGGCCAGACCAACTACGCGGTGAGCAAGGCCGGGGTCATCGGCCTGGCGCAGAACTGGGCGCCGGCCCTGGCCAAGCGCGGTATCAGCATCAACGCCGTGGCGCCGGGCTTTATCGAAACCCAGATGACCGCCGCCATTCCCTTCACCATCCGCGAAGCCGGGCGGCGCATGAACTCGATGAACCAGGGCGGCCTGCCCCAGGACGTGGCCGAGGCCGTGGCCTGGTTCGCTCAGCCGGGCTCCGGCACCCTCACCGGGCAGGTGATGCGGGTGTGTGGGCAGAGCTTGTTGGGGGCTTGAGGGGCGGACTCGGGGGTGGGCCATGCCTGTGTGGGGGCGAATTCATTCGCCAAGCAGGCCGCTGGCCTGCCCCACTGACTCCCATGGGGGCTGCTTCGCAGCCCTTAGCGAATGAATTCGCCCCCACAGGAAAAACAACAGCCGCAGACGCGCTCGGGGTTCAAGCCTCGCCCTTCCCCTTGCGCCGGAACTCCACCGGCGTCTCCCCCACCCAGCGCTTGAACGCGCGGTAGAAGGTGCTCGGCTCGGAAAAGCCGGTGCGCTCGACAATCACCTCGATGCGCTCGTCGGTCTTCAACAGCAGCTCCTTGGCCAGCCGGCAGCGATAGTCGGTGATCAGGTCGTTGAAGCGCACCCCGGCCATGGCCAGGCGCTCGCGCAGGCGGCGGGCCGGCATGTTCAGGCGGGCGGCCACCTGTTCCAGAGTGGCGCCGCCGTCCACCAGCAGCTCGCCGATCAGTTCGCGGACCTGGCGCACCAGGTCCAGGCGCTCCACCTCGGCCAATTGGCGGCGCGCCAATGACTCGTGCATGCGCAGCAATTCCGGCGCGGCGTGGCGTGAGGGCTTGTCCAGCACCTCGGCAGCGAAGATCAGCGCATAGCGCTCGGCACCGAGCCGCGCCGGGCAACCGTATACCGCCTGGTAGCGCTCAGCCGGAGCGCCTTCGGCATGCATGAGCTGCACCTCCTGGGGCTTGAACTGCCCTTCGGTCAGGGCATGGAAAAGGCGGATCACCGCGCCGGCGAGCATTTCCGGAAAGTGCCGGTTGCTGCCCGAGTGCTGGCCGAGGGAAAGCACGGCGCGCTCCGCTTCCACGTCCAGCTGTGCATTCAGGGTGTCCGAGAGCAGACGCACATAGCGCAGGGCATGGCGCAGCCCTTCGCCGAAGGTGCCGCTGGAAAGGAACAGGTACTCCAGCAGCAGGCCATGGAAGGCTGGCAGGTGCCCGGCCAGATAGAGGCCGACATGCTCCTCGCCGCATTCGGCGGCGGCGGCTTTCCAGAACGGGTCTTGGGCGGCATGGGGAAAGCGACCTGCGGGCAGGCCGCCAGGCGGCAGGCCCACGCGTACCAGAACCTTGTCCGGGTCGGTGCCGCTGGCACGCAGGGCGTCGATCACCGGACGCATCAGCGCCACATCGTCGGTCAGATCACGCATCATCGTTTGAGAATTCTTATTGTCTGCGGGGCGCGGCCATCTTATGCAGCTTTGCCATCAGCACTCAAGGCCGGCAATTGACTGCCCTGCCGCCCGCCCGGGACGGTCGGCCAATGTGCCCCTTGGGCGACTGACTATGCTGAGCCCCATTCGCCTCCAGGAGATATCCCCATGGCCACCGACTGGCTCGACCTGCCCGCTCCCCCGGCCCTTCCCGGCCTGTTCGCCCGCGCCGCCATGCGCCGTGGTACGGGAAGCAAGGCCCTGCCCGAGCTGGGCGTGCGCAGCCCGGTGAGCGTCGACCCTGGCCACCTCGAGCGCTACCGGGCGGTCTGCGGCTTCACCGACAAGGGCCTGCTGCCGGCGACTTATCCACATATCCTCGCCTTCCCGTTGCAGATGCGCCTGCTCACCGATCCGCGCTTCCCCTTCCCGCTGTTGGGCCTGGTGCACCTGGAAAACCGCATCCGCGTGCTGCGCCCGCTGGGTGGCCTCGGCCCCTTCAATGCCAGCGTGCGGGTGGAGAACCTGCACCCCCACGAGAAAGGCGCCACCTTCAGCCTGATTACCCGCCTGGAAGACCAGCTCGGGCTGGTCTGGGAAGGCGACAGCCGCATCCTCTTCCGTGGCCTGCGCCTGCCCGGCCAGCCCGCGCCCCGAATCAGCGAGGACGTCCTGCCGCTGGAACAGCTGGACCAGTGGCAGGCCCCCGCCGATATCGGCCGGCGCTACGCCCGGGTGGCCGGCGACTACAACCCCATTCACCTCTCGGCCGTCAGCGCCCGCCTGTTCGGCTTCCCCCGCGCCATCGCCCACGGCCTGTGGAACAAGGCGCGCTGCCTGGCGGCCCTGGAAAGCCGCCTGCCCGCCGCAGGCTTCGAAGTGGAAGTGCGCTTCCAGAAACCAGTGCTGCTGCCCAGCGAAGTGACCCTGCTGGCCAGCGCCCCCGCCCCGGAGGGCCAGCTCGCCCTGCGCGGCAGCAAGGACGTGCCGCACATGGCCGGCAGCTGGCGCCCCTTGCGCTGACCCTTGCACCGGCGGGCGGGCAGCGGGACCATAGGCGGCCAAGGAGAGCCCCATGAACCTCGACGAAATCACCACCCGCCTGCACGCCATCCGCGACCAGAACGACTGGCGGCAATTCCACAGCCCGAAGAACCTGGCCATGGCCGCCAGCGTGGAAATGGCCGAGCTGGTGGAAATCTTCCAGTGGCTGACCGAAGACCAGTCACGCCAACTGCCGCCCGAGAAGCTGGCACACGCCGGCCAGGAAGTGGGCGACATCATCCTCTACCTGCTGCTGCTCTGCGCCGAGCTGGGCCTGGACATGGAACAGGTGGTGAGGGCCAAGCTGGCCGACAGCGAAAGGCGCTTCACATGAGCGACCGGCACTTCGATGAACTGGCGACCCGCTTCGCCGAGAAGATCTACGGCGGCGCCAAGGGCGCCATCCGCCTCGCCGTACTCCAGGCAGACCTGGCCGAAGTGCTGCCCGACCGCCCCCTGCGGGTGCTCGACATCGGCGCCGGCCTCGGCCACATGGCCCTCTGGCTGGCCCAGCGCGGCCACCAGGTGACCCTCGCCGAACCCGCCGACCCCATGCTCGAAGGCGCCCGCCAGCGTTTCGCCGACGCCGGCGCTTCGGCCACCTTCATCCGGGCGCCCTGGCAGGAACTGCTCGGCCAGCTCACCGAGCCGTACGACCTGGTGCTCTGCCACGCCGTGCTGGAATGGCTGGCCGAGCCCCACGCCATCCTCCCTGTGCTGCACCAGCTCACCGCCAAGAACGGCCTGCTGTCGCTGGCCTTCTACAACAAGGACGCATTGATCTACCGCAACCTGCTCAAGGGCCATTTCCGCAAGCTGCGCAAACACAAGTTCGCAGGCGTTGGCCAGAGCCTGACCCCGCAGCAGCCGCTGGACCCGCGCGACCTGGCGGCGCAACTCGCCGGGCACTGGCAGGTCGAACGACAGAGCGGCGTGCGCGTGTTCCACGACTACATGCCGCAGGAGTTCCAGGCCAAGGCCGAACTGGTGGACCTGCTGGAAATGGAACTCGCCTACCGCCGCCATCCCAGCTACCAGGGACTCGGCCGTTATCTGCACTGGATCTGCCGGCCGCTCTGAACGGAGGCCCCATGAAACTGCCCGGCTGCATCGCCCTCGCCCTGCTCCTGACCGCCTGCCAGAGCCCCAACCCCTACCTCTATCAATCCCGCCCGGTGCCGCCCGCCCCGCCGGGCGCCGCCAGCACCTTCGACAGCAGCGCCTACCCCGCCGCCCCGCGCGACTTCGGCCGCTACCGCAGCTGGACCTGGCTCGACGGCCAACTGCCCGCCGGCAACAACTGGGCGACCCCGGAACAGATGGCCGACATGGTCAACTCGGGCCTCGACCAGCACGGCCTGCGCCAGGCGCGCAGCCCCGCCGCAGCCGACCTCAAGGTCAGCGCCAGCCTGCGCTACGAGAGACGCCTGCGACAGTACGACGACTACGGCGGCGCCTACTACGGCAGCGGCCCCTGGCGCGACCAGTACGGGGCCTGGGCCAGCGTGCCGATCGTGCGCACCTACGAGGAACAGGTGGCGGTGGTCTACCTGCAGTTCTACGACGCCCACGATAACCAGGAGGTGTGGAGCGGCAGTGGCGAGGCCTACGCCAGTGGTAACCGCTCCGAGGGGGTGACTGCGCTGCGGCAGGCGGTGAAGGAGGCGCTGGACGACTATCCGCCTCGTTGAAGTCCGAGCGGGTCCCACCATCCCTCTCCCCCAGCCCCTCTCCCAGAGGGAGAGGGGTGCTTGTCCGTACTATCTGCGAACGTCGGAGCCGCAGGCACGAGCCCCCCTTTCCTCTTCGGGGAGGTGCGACGCCGAGCACGAAATCACTCTCAATATCCCCTTGCCGAACGCCCCACCTTGCGTTTGGATAATGTTTCCGGCAGAGGAGATCCGATCATGATCCGCCGCACGCTACTCCTATCCGCTGTCCTGCTCCTAGCCGCCTGCCAGAACTACAACGTCAACCGCGACTACGACAGCACCCGCGACTTCAGCGCCTACCGCAGCTGGAGCTGGAAGGAGCCCGCCCTGCAGTACAGCCCCGACGATCCGCGCATCAAGAGCGACCTCACCGAGCAACGCATCCGCGAAGCCGTCGGCCAGCAACTCGACCAGCGGGGCCTGCGCCCGGCCACCACCGGCAAGGCCGACCTCAATGTGCAGTCCTGGCTGATCGTCGATGAGCGCCAGCAACAGACCAGCTACAACTACGGCGGCTACTGGGGCGGCTATTGGGGAGGTTACGGGGGCGGTCCGGCCTATACCGAAACCCGCATCTACAGCTACAAGGTGGCCACCATCCAGGTGGACATGTATGACAGCAAGGACGGCAAGCTGGTCTGGCGCGGCAGCGCCGAGCAGATCATGAAAAGCGCGCCGCCGACCCCCGCCGAGCGAGAAGCCGCCATCCGCGACACGGTCGCCAAGGTGATCGCCCAATACCCGCCGCACTGAGGACTCCATGCCCGCTGCCAATCCACAGCTGCAACACCGCCCCGCCAGCGCCGAAGACCTCCACGAAATCGTCCGTTTCCCCCAGGATGCGGACGAACTCTTCTTCGCCTACCCCAAGGCCAGTTGGCCGCTCACCGTCGGCCAGCTCGCCGCCGCCATGGCCGAGCGCCGTGGCAGCACGGTCGCTCTGCTCGACGGCAAGGTCGCCGGCTTCGCCAATTTCTACCAATGGCAGCACGGTGAGTTCTGTGCCCTCGGCAACATGATGGTGGCGCCCTGGGCGCGCGGCCAGGGCGTGGCCCAATACCTGATCGAGGCCATGGAGCGCCTGGCCCGCGAGCAGTACAAGGCCAGGCTGATGAAAGTCTCCTGCTTCAACGCCAACGCCGGCGGCCTGTTGCTCTACAGCCGGCTCGGCTACCAGCCCCGCGGCATAGTCGAACGCCGCTCCCAGGACGGCCATCGCGTGGCCTTGGTGCAGCTGGAAAAGCCTCTCACCGACTGAGAGGCGAGCTCACGACCAGCCGACCTGCAGCTGCCGCCTGAGCACTGCGACGACGCCTTGCGGCAGCGGCTGGAGGCCGAGTCCCGGGCCGGCTTGAGCAATCGCCTGGCGATGCACCAGGACCTGGGCTGAACCGGTCGGCCGAGACTGAACCCGCCCGGCCACCCTCCACTAAACTGCTAACAGAGCACCTGCCTCGGCGGGTGCCAGGTGGGGAGCGGGAGGCTCCTCCTTGTGTGCCGGCAACGCCGACTTACCGGGAGTGACAAGCCGACGCCCTGGCAGGAGGTGTCTCATGACCATGATCACCCAGTTGCAAACCAGCCTGATGCAGCACAAGTCGCGCTACGACGTGCTCACCCACGCCACGTCCATGACCACCCGTGATGCCGCGCGCCGCGCCGGCGTGCCGCCGCAACAGATGGCCAAACCCGTCATCCTCGACGACTTTCAGGGCCACTGGCTGATGGCCGTGGTGCCCGCCACCCGCCAGCTGGACCTGCAGAAGGTCCACAAGCTCACCAAGCGCAACTGGCGCCTGGCCCACGAAGGTGATTTCAGCAAGCGCTTCAGTGGCTGCGCCATCGGCGCCATCCCCGCCGTCGGCAACCTCTTCGGCCTGGAAACCCTGATCGACCAGTCCCTCACCGAGCAGTCGGACATCTACTTCGAAGCGGGCGACCACAACGACCTGGTGCATATGAGCGGCAAGCAATACCTGGCGCTGATGCCCGACGCAAAGCTGGGACGTCTTTGCGAGTAAGCATCCACTCATAGGGAAGGCGAGTCAGCCGTAGGGTGCGCTGTGCGCACAGCGCGCCCTACGATCAAACACCGACGGCGCGCACCGCCTGGTCCTAGGCGGTATGCACCGCACGGCTGTCCACGTGATTGATGGTGGACAGGATCTGCTCCGGCTCCGCCAGCGCTGGCGCCATGGTCCAGCGTTGGTAGACGTCGTTGCCGATGCGTACCATGCCCGAATGGTTCGCCAGGTTGGCGTCCACCTCCGGGTTCACATCGTAGAAACCAAGGCTCAGGCGCAACCGCTCGATGTCATAGGGCTCTCCGGTCAGGAACAGCCAGCCCGGCCCGACCCGGTGCCTTTCGACGAATGCCTTCAGCTGCTGCGGCCTATCCAGCTCCGGCTGCAAGGTGATCGAGTACATGAACACGTCACGGCCCACGCGCTCACCGAGCATCTTCTGCACGCGCAGCAGGTTCGCCGTGGCGGTCGGACAGCGCCCGCTGCAGGACAGGTACATCATGTTGATCGCGACCACCTTCCCGCGGATCAGGTCGTCGTAGAACCTGACCTCCTTGCCTTCGTGGGTCAGAAGCCGCGCATTGGGGAAGTAGCTGTCGTCGTCAGCGGCGCGGCGAGGACGCGGCTGCTCGAGCGTGAGGCCAGGCAAGGCGATCAGGCCGAGCGCGGCGACGCCCATGCCGGTCACCAGATATCTGCGAGTGTTCATGACCATCCCTCCACCCTCATAAGCGTTGTTGCCGCGCCAGTCAGACGATGTCCCACCGCACCATCATCGAATGGTCTTCATGGATCAGGTTGTGGCAGTGCATGACGTACTTGCCCTTGAAGTCGCGGAAGCGCAGGAACACGCGCAGGGTAGTGAACGCGTCGAGTACGTAGACGTCCTTGCGACCGCGTTGCTGCGGCGGCACCGGCACGCTCACCCCGTTGACGAGCTTGGCGATGATCTGCCCCTCTTCGAAGTGGATGTGAATCGGGTGGGTCCAGCCGTCCTCGGGGTTCACCAGTTCCCAGATCTCGAAGCGCCCCTGGGCGATCGAGGCTCGCGGGATATTCACGTTGAACAGCCTGCCATTGATCGACCACATGCCGCTGGAACGCTCGAACACCCAGCGGCGCACCGGAGCTGCGGCGATCTCCGCAGCCGTGATTGGCGGCAGCGTCCGCAGCACGGCGGGTACCTGGCTCAGGTCCTGCGCCGGCGGGAAGCGGTCGACGATGATCTTCAGCACGCGGGTGCCCGGGTCCTTGATGTCCTTGCCCTCGCGGGTGTCTTCCTGGCGCATCTTGTTGACCAGATAGAGCGTGGTGCCAATCGGGTACTTGGAGAAGTCGACGACAATGTCCGCGCGCTCGGCCATGCCCAACTGGAAAGTGGTCTGGTTCGGCAGCGGCGCCGGCAACAGGTTGCCGTCATTGGCGATGAAGGTGAACGTCTGGTTCTGGCGACCCTCCGACTGCAGATAGAAGGCGTAGAAACGGCTGGGACCGGCGTTGAGGAAGCGCAAGCGATACCTGCGGGCAGCGACCCGCAGCACCGGCTCGATATAGCCGTTCACCAGTACCTTGTCGCCCAGGGTCCCCTCGGGGTTGACCTGGTCGTAGACCATGATGCCGTTCGCGTCGAAGCGCCTGTCGGCAAAGGCCAGCGGGTAGTCGTAGGGATGGCTCGGCAACCTCAGTGCGCTTGGGCTCGGATCGCGCTCGTTGCCCGAGTCGACGTTGTCGAACAACAGGTAATTGCCGAACAGGCCACGCACCATGTTCGCGGCGGTGAAGTCCAGGGTGTGGTCGTGGTAGAACAGCGTGCCCAGGGCCTCGCGCGGATCGCCGATGTGGTTCTGCAGCTGGTCGTAGCCCGCGTAGATATTGGGGTAGAAGTGGTCCTTGAAGGCGCCGGGCGCCGTCAGGGTCGGCCCTGCCTTGTTCGCGCTGTAATAGTCGCCCGGAAAACCGTCGCTCTCCGATCCCGTGTGCGCGTTGTGCAGGTGGGTGGAGATCTCCGGCGTGCCAAAGCCCACGTGGTTCTGCGGCAACTGGTTGCGGAACCGCACTATGATCGGCTTGCCATAGCGGGCGAAGATGACCGGACCGGGCGAAACGGCACCCGGCGTGTTGCCTTCATAACCCCAGATGCGTTGCGGCGGATAGGCCGGATGGAATACCCAGTCGAGCCGCTCCTTGGCCTTCAATTCGTAGAGCAGGGGTGCACCGAGCACGCCGGTAAGTTCGGCGTAACGCTGGTGAGGCGCGCGCCCGGCTTCGCCACCGGCGGTATTCGCGGCGATCGTGGGGCTCGGGTTCAAGGTGGCGACTGCCTGGAGCGGCGTGATCTCATTGGGCAGCGTGACCAGCCACGGCGTGGTCGGCGGGCTGGGCGGGAACACCGGGAAGGTGGCGGCCCCGCCCTCGCTCGATTTCAGCAGTACCGGCGCCAGCATGGCGGCGGCACCGATTTTGAGGAAGGTGCGTCGGTCTTCGGTAGCATCAGTGTCTTCAGGGGGCGGCAGGCGACCTTTCCTGTGCCCCAAGTCTTTGGTTTTCATTACGGTCCCTCCCTCAGTAAGCGAATTGCTGTTCGCTGGCTGCAACCCCGCATCCAGCCTCGCGGCGAAGCGCCCGCTTTATGATCGGACGGGGGAGCTTGGCTGCCAGCTATCGGGATGGGGCCTGCAGCCGAACGCCTCCGAGTCGCTTTCGTTTGTCAGCGCTCAGTCGTTTTTGGGGGGCTGTACGTGGACGGTGCGCAAAGGGTCGGAAGGGAGCGGCGGGGGAGTAAGCACACAGAGGTAAGAGCGGCGGTTGGATTCACCGCCCCGCGCGTGAGTGGTACTGTGCTCTTCATCTGCTCCTTCGTTGTTCAGCCTCTTGTACGGCACTTTTTCCGTGCCTTCCAGTGCTCGACCCCATCTAGGGAACCGAGCTGTATTGCAAAAAATATCAACAATCAGTCTAGATCAAGAATCATTCCCGAGCGGCCAGCAACCCGCTGTTTCAACTTGGTTTTCATAGACCCATGCGGCGCAATGGCATCCGCTTTTAAGCCCCCCGGATATGGCAGGAAATCGCACTTGGCTACGCACCTGTAATCTCGCCGCGGATGGGCGTCAGCGAATGTCGCCGCAGAAGATATCGAGGTTGCCGTCCGCCGGGCTCGTGCGCAGAACGATGGAGTGGCTGCTTGAGCGAAGCGTCGCGAGAGCGACTGGTGCTGTTTTCGATAACCGCCATCCATCAATCCGCGAATACCGGTAAGTCGCCACGGTCCGATTCAGTTCATACGCTGGCGAAGCGCCTGGAGTCGCGCAGGTCCCTGGGTAGATGTAGGTGTAGAGATGGACAGGACGGGCCACGCTGGACGGCACGCCACTGACGAACAGAGTCATGCCCGTCTCACCGCCCAGCGGCACCAGAGTCGCCTGGGCGATTTCACCCGCATTCCTCTCCGTGGCCGTCATCCTGATGTAGAGTCTCTGCTCATCCACCTTGCCCGCTGGGCTCGCGCATGCTGACAGACCGCCAGCGACCAGGATCAGTGCCAGACATTCTTTCGCGTTCATCGATGACCACCTGGCGTGAGAGGCGCCGATGCAATAGTCACTTTTCCACTATAAGAGCCGGCCGGGCCGCCATCATTCAGAACAGCATCCGCTCTGCCCAGCGGTCCTGAGTGTGAGCGTTTCCAGTAGCCTGTTTCCACGCCAAGGGCAGCAAATACAACCGCCACTCACTCTTGACGGACCTTGGCCGTGTCCAGGTATGCGTGCTTGGAAATGCGCATTCAAAATCGATAGGCTATTCCGGAATATCCTGGCATACAGGCATCAAGACCACAGCCATTCGCGCAACTACCAACGCACTTCATCACCATAATCAATGGCCATTAAATGTGAAGTTCATTTCATATGCGCAGAATTTCTAATAAATCAGATAGTGCGCGCGCCGAAGTTCTTTGAGAGTGGTTTCTACGTCAACGTGGAAGCCAACGAACCGTTGATCGATTCGGTTACACGGGCGTTTCATGAGCGTGGCTGGATGGGAATCAACATAGAACCATCCCAAAAATTCCACGACTCACTTTGCGAACACCGGCCCAAGGATGCAATCCTGCAATCTGCCGCCGGTGATGCTGAAGAGGACCTTACTTTTTACAGTATTCCCAGAACCGGGCCGTCGACCATGGACGCCGACATGGCGAGAAATCACCGGGCCGCGGTTACGAAGAACAGAGCAAAAAGGGTGAAGTCGCAAACGCTGAAATCAATCTGCAGAGCTGCCGAGAAACAACGCGCCGACCGGGCCGAAGCCGACCTTCACGCCTTGAAGCAACGTCGATCAGGCGAGCGATTCAAAGGTTCAGAACTATCCTGTCTCGCCGCTGAAGCCCACAGTGCAGCTACTCACATGAGCGCGGCGATACCATCCTTGGCCTGTCCGGTCGCTCACGCCTCACGGCGGGCTCAGGGCTTGTAGCGGCTCTGGGCGACGCACCACTTGCTGGCAGGGTCTTTCGACCGGGTGCAGGAGTTACGGAACACCACCTGGGCATGTTTCTGGCAGTCGCGGAACTGCGTAGAACCCTTCTCGTTCTTGCTGCAGACGCTGTCGAGGGCGATTTCGCCGTTACGTTCCTGCCAGTTCAGGTAGTAATTGTCGCTACCCGCCTGCTTGGCCTTGGCCGCGGGAGTTGCGGCAAACGCCACGCTTGCCATGAGTACCAGCGCGCTGCCCAGTGCGAATCGGATGACCATATCAACTCCTAATTAATGGCTCGTGCGGAAGTGCGTCTTCTTGGAGGCGCTTTTCTTGGTGGGGTACTGCCCGTGCTATCGCAGCATTCCCGGGAGATCAAGCCAGCGCGGCTTATCTAACGGGTAGGCTCGGCCTGGTAAGCCAGACCCCGAATGAACTGCCACGCATAGTGCGCAGCGGTTATAGGCGCCGCAAGAGCTCGATGCCAATTGGAGATGACCGTCCGTCGTCACGCATAACGAATGAATTGGGACAACGAACTGAGGAGAATTTATTTTTCCCGATCCAGAGGCAAAATAACCAATCCGCCCCTATTCACTACTGATATACCTATCTAATCCTGGATCGCATCGCCGATGGCAGCCTGGGATACTGGCTGCTGCTTGATGCAAAACAGGACCATATGGAGATCGGTGCTCCATTCGGACTCACATCGACTACGAAGCGGGCCGCTGTAGCCGGCAATCGCCGCGGCCGCCTCGCGCTGCTCCTCCAGGCAATAGGCACGCATGGCATTGCCGCTCCATTTCTCCTGACAATAGGCCTGGATGACTGAGTCGCTGGCATGGGCACTGGACATGAAGCTGGCCGCAACAGCTGCGGCAGCAACGATCAGACGTTTTCTGTACGGCACGAGTACGCTCTCCACTTGGAACGTCGGCCCTCCGTGGTCCGCGTTGCAGCGATATGGAACCCTGGTTATGCAGCGATCTGAACCGCGACCGCGCAGACGTGGTGCAGTCTAGTACAGTGCGGCCTTCTGCCCAGATCACCCGGCAATGTCCCGACGTCCGGCTTTCGAGCCGAGAAAGAGGGCAAGGAGCTTGGGAGAAGCAGAGGACGGATTCATTCTGCCGGAGAGGGGCGACCCAAAGAGGTCGGCGATTTGCCAGTTGCCAGCGGGCTGCATCCAAGGCGGTAGCCAGTCGCAGCAGGTGAGTTCCACCCCGTACCGCGCCCTCTCGAAATGCCCTACGGAAATGAATTGGCGCTGTGTCCAAGCAAGGCTTCTCTCATTCCCGGATCCTCTTCCAAAGGGAGAAGGGAGAAATGGCGGAAGGCAGTGGGAGTCGAACCCACCCAGGAACGGCTGCCGTCCCCCACCGGGTTTGAAGCCCGGCCACGCCACCGGGCGTGCTTGCCTTCCAAATCGGAGATCAGGGGTCAGGCCCTTGGGCCAGGGCGGAGTCTTCCCTGATCTTGCGTTCGTCGCCGATTCGGCGAGTGAAGCCGATGCGGTCGAAGTGTTCCAGTAGCTGGATGCTGCGCTTGCGGCCGATGCCGGTGCGGTCGCGCCAGGCGGCGGCCTTGATGCTGCCACATTCATCCTGCAGCTGCCGGGCGAGTAACGCCAATTGGCGGATGGTCGCATCGGGGTAGAAGAGGTCTTTCACCACCTGTTGCAGCAGGCCGATGCGGGCCAGTTTGCGTTCCAGCAGGCGCATGGCGCCCTCCTCCACCTTCAGTTCCTTGGCGAGTTCGCGGACCCAGGGCGGGTCGAAGGCGCCTGCTTCCAGCAAGGGCCAGATGCGCTCGCGCAGGGCTTCGTCCTCGGTGCTGAGTTGCACGCGGTGGTCGTGCAGGTGCAGCCAGGGGCCGCTGGACTGGACGCTGCCGCTGGCCAGGGCCTGCTCCAACAGGGCGATGAAGATCGGGCGGTCCAGTTCGGGCAATGCATAGCGGCGCAAACGGTCGCGGTCGGGGCCGAGTTCGTCGGGCAGTTCGGCGTGAAAGCGTGCCAGGCCCTGACGCAGCTTTTCTTCCAATGCCTGCCAGCGGTCCCTGGCGAACAGCCGTGGGCCCAGGCGGCTGCTGATTTCCAGGGCATCGTCGGGCAACGCCCAGCCGCTACGCGGGCGGTTGAACTGGCGCTCCAGCAGTTGGGGATCGAGACCATTGGCGGCGGTTGTCAGCAAGGCTTCCAGCGCTGCCTCCAGCCCTTCGCCGCGCAGGGCTTCCAACTGGGCCAGACGCTCCGGGATGCGCCGATTGCGCACCGGGGCGAAGGGATCGAGCACGCGGCCGCCGCCAAGGGTGCGCTGGGCGGACTGGTCGCGCAGCACCAGGTGGTCGCCATGCACCGCATGACTGGGGGCATTCAGCAGCAATTGGGCGAAGCTGCGCCTGCCGGGCGCCAGGCTGTTGCCTTCCAGCAGCGCCACGCGGCCGGTGACGTCCTGGGCGGCGAGGTGCACGTGCACCGGGGTCCAGTGGGCCAGCTCATGGGCCTCACCAGGAAGCAGGTTGAGGTCGATATCCAGCCGCGTGGTCGGCGCCAGCAACGCCGGCGCCAGCAGCCAGTCGCCGCGATGCAGGTGCTCCAGGGCCAGGCGCTCGCCGGTGAGATTGAGGGCGACGCGCTGGCCGGCTTCGGCCCGCTCGGCCTGCTGGTTGCGCGCATGCAGGCCACGCACCCGCACCTTGCGGCCTGACGGGCTAAGGACCAGTTCATCCCCCACCGCCACCCGCCCGGCAAAGGCGGTTCCGGTAACCACCACCCCCGCTCCGGCGACGCTGAAGGCACGGTCGATGGGCAGGCGGAAGTGGCCCTCGGCGCTGCGCGCGGCGACGCGGGCGGATTCACCCGACAAGGCCTGGCGCAAGGTTTCGATCCCTTCGCCACCAGGGCTGGCTACGGGGAAGATGGCGGCGTCCGCGAACGGGCCGGGCGCCAGCAGGGCGGACACTTCGGCACGGGCCTGTTCGATGCGCTTCGGCGCTACGCGGTCGATCTTGGTCAGGGCCACCAGGGCGCGGCGGATGCCGAGCAGCTCCGCGATAGCCAGGTGCTCGCGAGTCTGCGGCATCACGCCGTCGTCAGCGGCTACCACCAGCAGCAGCAGGTCGATGCCACAGGCGCCGGCGAGCATGTTGTGGACGAAGCGCTCGTGTCCGGGCACGTCGATGAAGGCGGTGGGTTGGCCGTCGCCCAGGTCGGCGTGGAGGTAGCCGAGGTCGATGGTGATACCGCGTTCGCGCTCAGCCGGACGGCGGTCGCCTTCCAGGCCGGTAAGGGCTTGCAGCAGGGCGGTCTTGCCGTGGTCGATATGCCCGGCGGTGCCGACTATCACTCGGCGTCCCCCGAGAGCTGCGGCAGCTGGGCGAGGAAGGCCGGCTCGTCGTCGAGCTGGCGCAGGTCGAGCCAGAGGGCGTCGTCGTCCAGGCGGCCGATCACCGGGATGGGCAGGCTGCGCAAGGCTTCTTCGAGGTGGCGCAAGGCGCGGCCGCGCAGGCGCTTGGATTGCTGCGGGCGCAGGCAGAGGGCGACGCTGGGCAGGCGCGCTACGGGCTGGGCGCCGCTGCCGATCATGCCCAGGGCCGGCACCGCGTTCACCTGCCAGAGAGCGCCCAGCTGCGCGGCCAGCAGCGGCGCCAGGCGCTCGGCCTGGGCCTGGATATCGGCCTGCGGACGGCTGAGCAGGCGCAGGGTGGGGAGGCGTTCGGCCAGTCGCTCCGGGTCGCGGTAGAGGGCGAGCACGGCTTCGAGGGCGGCCAGGGTCAGCTTGTCCACCCGCAGGGCGCGCTTGAGGGGGTTCTTCTTGATCCGCGTGATGAGCTCGCGATTGCCGAGGATCAGCCCGGCCTGGGGCCCGCCGAGCAGCTTGTCACCACTGAAGGTGACGATGTCGGCGCCGTCGCGCAGGGCTTCCTGCACGGTCGGCTCCTTGGGCAGGTCCCAGCGGGTCAGGTCGACCAGGGTGCCGCTGCCGAGGTCTTCCAGCAGGGGCAGGCCGTGGGCGTGGGCGATGGCCGCCAGCTCCGCGGTGGGCACGCTGGCGGTGAAGCCCTGGACGCTGTAGTTGCTGGTGTGCACGCGCATCAACAGGCCCGAGCGCGGGCCGATGGCGGCCTCGTAGTCGCCGGCGTGGGTGCGGTTGGTGGTGCCCACTTCCACCAGCTTCACGCCGGCGCGGGCCATGATGTCGGGGATGCGGAAGGCGCCGCCGATCTCGATCAGTTCGCCGCGGGAAATTACTCCCTCCTTGCGCGCGCCCAGGCTGTTGAGCGCCAGCAGCACAGCGGCGGCGTTGTTGTTGACCACGGTGACGGCCTCGGCGCCGGTGAGCTCGCGTATCAGCCCGGTGATGAGGTCGTCTCGGTCGCCGCGCTTGCCACTGGCCAGTTCGAATTCCAGGTTGAGCGGATAGCGCGCGGCCAGGGCGATGGCCTCGATGGCGTCCTCCGGCAGCAGGGCGCGGCCGAGGTTGGTGTGCAGCACGGTGCCGGTGAGGTTGAATACCCGCCGCACCTGGCTGGAGTGCCAGGCTGCCAGGCGTTCCCCGGCACGGCCGGCGAGTACGGCGTCGGTGAGTTCGATGGCGGCGAGCTGGCCCTGGCGCGCGGGTTCGCGCAGTTCATCAAGCAGGTCGCGTAGAGTCTTGAGCAGGGCCTCGCGGCCATAGCGTTGTTGCAGGGGAGCGCAGGCGGGGCTGCGCAGCAGGCGGTCAACTGAGGGCAAACGAGCGGCCGACATGGGCATTCCTTAGCGCGGGGCGATCCGTATTTGAGTCTAGGTGCTTATTCCCCACCGGGGGCCAGTAGCAGGTTGGGCGCGTGGCGCAGGTAGCCCTCCTCCGCCAGGCGCAGGTCGAGGTCGAGGCTGGCGAGGTCGTCGGCCTGGGCTTCGGCCTCGGCGTCGAAATCCAGGTAGCACTGTTTGAGGTAGGCCTGGCAGTTGGGGCAGGCCTCGGCGCGAATGGGCGCCTCTTCTCCCTTCAGGCCGTCGCGCTCCAGGGAAAGGTAGGCCAGGCGCTTGCTCTCCTGGCAATGGCTGCATTTCAAGCGCACATAGTGCCACTCGCATGAACACAGGGAGCAGGCGAGGTAACGCAGGCCGTTGTACTTGCCGCGGTTGCGGACCATGCCGCTGACCGGTGGCGAACCGCAGGCCGGGCAGAGCACCTTGGCATCGGTCTCCACCACCACGCCTTCCGGCAAGGCCAGTAGCCAGTGACTGAAGGCGACCTGCAGGGCGGCGCCGATGAAGGGCGCAAGGGCCGGCGGCAGCAGGTCGAACTGGCCGCTCAGGAGGCCAACGCCCCAGGTTTTGCGCTGGGCCGGGTCGGCCTCTTTCAGTTGCTGCAGGGCCTTGGCGACGGCGGGGTTGGCGGGCGCCTGGAAGCGCGCCAGCAGGGCGTCGAGTGCAGCCAGCCAGCCATCGGCGCGGACGAGGGCTTCGAAGGCGATTGGAGGCATGCCGTGCTCGCGGCTGCGGACCAGAGCTTCCGGAGCTGGTCCGGGCAGCTGCGGCGGGTTGTCCAGCACCAGCTGCTGGGCCTCGCAGAGTTCGGCGACCAACTGGAGGTAGCCAGCCAGGGAGTGGCCTTCGGCGAGCTTGCGCAGGCGCGCGGCACGCTGGCGGAACAGGTCGTGGCCGGGCAAGTGGAGGAAGGGTGGAATGTTGGCGGCCGCTTCGATCTGGCCGGGTTGGAGTATCAGGCCTGGCACGCAGGGCTCCTTCAGTGGATTGGTCAGGGGAGTGTAGGGTGGGTGGGGCAACTCGATACCCGCCGTTTGCGCCGAATTGATGGGTATCGCTGCACCCACCCATCCTTGTATCTCTCCAGGGCAATGAGGTTAGCTACCTCACTGCCCAGGGCCGGGAAAGCCGTTCCCATCCTGAGAGCTCGACTCTGTTTCGTAGATTGTGCTCCCGGCCCTCTTCTCCAACTCCTGAATGGTATCCAAGCCCCTCCACCGGAGTGAGGCTGCATGAACAAGGCAAGGATCGAGAGATGGCGGTTATTGGAATCGATGTCAGCAAGCAAAAGCTCGACTGTCTGTGGTTACGCGACCCGGACAGTCTGAAGGTCAAGACCAAGGTATTTACCAATCAAGTAGACGGCTTTGCCGCCTTGATCGAGTGGTGCTGCACCCACAGTGGCGTTGCCGCCGGGGAACTGAAGGTGTTCCTTGAGGCCACCGGGGTCTACCACGAATCCTTGGCGTATTACCTGCACGACCGTGGCGTTCAGGTCTTCGTCCTGAACCCGGCGCAAGTCCGCGAATATGCGCGCAGCCTGGGTATTCGCGGTAAGACGGACAAGCAGGACAGCCTGGTGCTCGCCCGTTTTGGCGCGACCCAAAAGGCCCGACGCTGGTTGCCGGAGGCGCGGGAGATCCGCGAGCTGA
The DNA here is from genome assembly GCF_029871205.1 of Pseudomonas sp. BN417. GTDB lineage: Bacteria > Pseudomonadota > Gammaproteobacteria > Pseudomonadales > Pseudomonadaceae > Metapseudomonas. The sequence continues at coordinate 20,606 of NZ_SSOJ01000079.1, forward strand.
AAGCGATGATCGTGCGGTATGAGGCGTTGCAGGAGGACCTCCAGCGCGAACTGAACCGGCGGGAAAAAGCCGAGGTCAGTCAGGCCAGCCTCAGCGTAGTGGCCTCCATCGATACGATGCTCAGTGCCCTGCGTCAGGAGGCCGAACGCCTGAAGCAGGAGATCGACGACCACATCGACCGGCACGACCAGCTCAAACGCAACCGGGAGCTGCTGCGGAGCATCCAGGGCATCGGGGATGTCCTTTCCCGCCACCTGCTGGCGTTTCTGCACAGCCGCGACTTTGGCTGTGCCCGACAATGCGCGGCCTATGCGGGCCTGGTTCCACGCCCCTGGGACTCGGGGACGTCGGTAAAAGGCAAACCACGCTTGACCAAAGCGGGGCAGCCTCGGCTGCGGGCCAAGCTCTACATGGGGGCCATTGTGGCCAAACAGCACAATCCCACGGTCAAAGCGCTTTACCAGCGTCTGCTGGCACGCGGGAAAGCCAAGATGAGCGCCCTGGGCGCGGCCATGCGCAAGCTGCTGCAGATTGCCTATGGTGTGCTCAAGACGCAGACACCCTATCAG
>NZ_SSOJ01000080.1 GCF_029871205.1 Pseudomonas sp. BN417
TTCGCACCGACAATCCGCAGATTGTTTGGGTGTTATATGGTCAAGCCTCACGGGCAATTAGTATCGGTTAGCTCAACGCCTCACAGCGCTTACACACCCGACCTATCAACGTCGTAGTCTTCGACGGCCCTTCAGGGGATTCAAGATCCCAGTGAGATCTCATCTTGAGGCGAGTTTCCCGCTTAGATGCTTTCAGCGGTTATCTCTTCCGAACATAGCTACCCGGCAGTGCCACTGGCGTGACAACCGGAACACCAGAGGTTCGTCCACTCCGGTCCTCTCGTACTAGGAGCAGCCCCTCTCAAATCTCAAACGTCCACGGCAGATAGGGACCGAACTGTCTCACGACGTTCTAAACCCAGCTCGCGTACCACTTTAAATGGCGAACAGCCATACCCTTGGGACCGGCTTCAGCCCCAGGATGTGATGAGCCGACATCGAGGTGCCAAACACCGCCGTCGATATGAACTCTTGGGCGGTATCAGCCTGTTATCCCCGGAGTACCTTTTATCCGTTGAGCGATGGCCCTTCCATACAGAACCACCGGATCACTAAGACCTACTTTCGTACCTGCTCGACGTGTCTGTCTCGCAGTCAAGCGCGCTTTTGCCTTTATACTCTACGACCGATTTCCGACCGGTCTGAGCGCACCTTCGTACTCCTCCGTTACTCTTTAGGAGGAGACCGCCCCAGTCAAACTGCCCACCATACACTGTCCTCGATCCGGATGACGGACCAGAGTTAGAACCTCAAGCATGCCAGGGTGGTATTTCAAGGTTGGCTCCACGAGAACTGGCGTCCTCGCTTCAAAGCCTCCCACCTATCCTACACAAGCAGGCTCAAAGTCCAGTGCAAAGCTACAGTAAAGGTTCACGGGGTCTTTCCGTCTAGCCGCGGATACACTGCATCTTCACAGCGATTTCAATTTCACTGAGTCTCGGGTGGAGACAGCGCCGCCATCGTTACGCCATTCGTGCAGGTCGGAACTTACCCGACAAGGAATTTCGCTACCTTAGGACCGTTATAGTTACGGCCGCCGTTTACCGGGGCTTCGATCAAGAGCTTCGCTTGCGCTAACCCCATCAATTAACCTTCCGGCACCGGGCAGGCGTCACACCCTATACGTCCACTTTCGTGTTTGCAGAGTGCTGTGTTTTTAATAAACAGTCGCAGCGGCCTGGTATCTTCGACCGGCATGGGCTTACGCAGTAAATGCTTCACCCTCACCGGCGCACCTTCTCCCGAAGTTACGGTGCCATTTTGCCTAGTTCCTTCACCCGAGTTCTCTCAAGCGCCTTGGTATTCTCTACCCGACCACCTGTGTCGGTTTGGGGTACGGTTCCTAGTTACCTGAAGCTTAGAGGCTTTTCCTGGAAGCATGGCATCAACCACTTCGTGTTCCAAAGGAACACTCGTCATCAGCTCTCGGCCTTGAACACCCGGATTTGCCTAAGTGTTCGGCCTACCACCTTAAACTTGGACAACCAACGCCAAGCTGGCCTAGCCTTCTCCGTCCCCCCATCGCAGTAACTAGAAGTACGGGAATATTAACCCGTTTCCCATCGACTACGCATTTCTGCCTCGCCTTAGGGACCGACTCACCCTGCGTCGATTAACGTTGCGCAGGAACCCTTGGTCTTTCGGCGTGGGTGTTTTTCACACCCATTGTCGTTACTCATGTCAGCATTCGCACTTCTGATACCTCCAGCAAGCTTCTCAACTCACCTTCACAGGCTTACAGAACGCTCCTCTACCGCTCGTCTTGCGACGAACCCGTAGCTTCGGTGTCTAGTTTGAGCCCCGTTACATCTTCCGCGCAGGCCGACTCGACTAGTGAGCTATTACGCTTTCTTTAAAGGGTGGCTGCTTCTAAGCCAACCTCCTAGCTGTCTAAGCCTTCCCACATCGTTTCCCACTTAACTAGAACTTTGGGACCTTAGCTGACGGTCTGGGTTGTTTCCCTTTTCACGACGGACGTTAGCACCCGCCGTGTGTCTCCCACGCTGACACTTCCAGGTATTCGGAGTTTGCATCGGTTTGGTAAGTCGGGATGACCCCCTAGCCGAAACAGTGCTCTACCCCCTGGAGTGATACGTGAGGCGCTACCTAAATAGCTTTCGAGGAGAACCAGCTATCTCCGAGCTTGATTAGCCTTTCACTCCGATCCACAGGTCATCCGCTAACTTTTCAACGGTAGTCGGTTCGGTCCTCCAGTCAGTGTTACCTAACCTTCAACCTGCCCATGGATAGATCGCCCGGTTTCGGGTCTATTCCCAGCGACTAGACGCCCTATTAAGACTCGCTTTCGCTACGCCTCCCCTATTCGGTTAAGCTCGCCACTGAAAATAAGTCGCTGACCCATTATACAAAAGGTACGCAGTCACCTAACAAAGTAGGCTCCCACTGCTTGTACGCATACGGTTTCAGGTTCTATTTCACTCCCCTCTCCGGGGTTCTTTTCGCCTTTCCCTCACGGTACTGGTTCACTATCGGTCAGTCAGTAGTATTTAGCCTTGGAGGATGGTCCCCCCATATTCAGACAAAGTTTCACGTGCTCCGTCCTACTCGATTTCACTTCCTGGACCCTTTCGCGTACGGGGCTATCACCCACTATGGCCGCACTTTCCAGAGCGTTCCGCTAAAATCCAAGAAGCTTAAGGGCTAATCCCCGTTCGCTCGCCACTACTAAGGGAATCTCGGTTGATTTCTTTTCCTCAGGGTACTTAGATGTTTCAGTTCCCCTGGTTCGCCTCTTGCACCTATGGATTCAGTACAAGATACCTAGGTTATCCTAGGTGGGTTCCCCCATTCAGAGATCTCCGGATCAAAGTCTGTTTGCCGACTCCCCGAAGCTTATCGCAGGCTACCACGTCTTTCATCGCCTCTGACTGCCAAGGCATCCACCGTATGCGCTTCTTCACTTGACCATATAACCCCAAGCAATCTGGTTATCTGTCTCGAACGTGAAGACGACATTCGCCGAAAATTCGCGCTTGAACTCGCAAATTTTACCTTGAGCTAACTGATCGCCAGTGATAACGATCAATCAGTCACTTCTATCACATACCCGAATTTTTAAAGAACGATTCTGAAACAAAGTCCAGAATTCAATATCCATTCACGGATATTCAATTCTGAGCTCTTGGTCTGCTTCGCTGAGAGTGGTGGAGCCAAGGAGGATCGAACTCCTGACCTCCTGCGTGCAAAGCAGGCGCTCTCCCAGCTGAGCTATGGCCCCAATGTCAACCGGTCATACGACCCCGCGACAATTGGTGGGTCTGGGCAGATTCGAACTGCCGACCTCACCCTTATCAGGGGTGCGCTCTAACCAACTGAGCTACAGACCCAATCGCCTTCGCAATTGAATCAAGCAATTCGTGTGGGAACTTATGAAGAAGCTGAAGTCTTCGATTAAGGAGGTGATCCAGCCGCAGGTTCCCCTACGGCTACCTTGTTACGACTTCACCCCAGTCATGAATCACTCCGTGGTAACCGTCCTCCTTGCGGTTAGACTAGCTACTTCTGGAGCAACCCACTCCCATGGTGTGACGGGCGGTGTGTACAAGGCCCGGGAACGTATTCACCGTGACATTCTGATTCACGATTACTAGCGATTCCGACTTCACGCAGTCGAGTTGCAGACTGCGATCCGGACTACGATCGGTTTTATGGGATTAGCTCCACCTCGCGGCTTGGCAACCCTTTGTACCGACCATTGTAGCACGTGTGTAGCCCTGGCCGTAAGGGCCATGATGACTTGACGTCATCCCCACCTTCCTCCGGTTTGTCACCGGCAGTCTCCTTAGAGTGCCCACCATAACGTGCTGGTAACTAAGGACAAGGGTTGCGCTCGTTACGGGACTTAACCCAACATCTCACGACACGAGCTGACGACAGCCATGCAGCACCTGTGTCTGAGTTCCCGAAGGCACCAATCCATCTCTGGAAAGTTCTCAGCATGTCAAGGCCAGGTAAGGTTCTTCGCGTTGCTTCGAATTAAACCACATGCTCCACCGCTTGTGCGGGCCCCCGTCAATTCATTTGAGTTTTAACCTTGCGGCCGTACTCCCCAGGCGGTCGACTTATCGCGTTAGCTGCGCCACTAAGATCTCAAGGATCCCAACGGCTAGTCGACATCGTTTACGGCGTGGACTACCAGGGTATCTAATCCTGTTTGCTCCCCACGCTTTCGCACCTCAGTGTCAGTATCAGTCCAGGTGGTCGCCTTCGCCACTGGTGTTCCTTCCTATATCTACGCATTTCACCGCTACACAGGAAATTCCACCACCCTCTACCGTACTCTAGCTCAGTAGTTTTGGATGCAGTTCCCAGGTTGAGCCCGGGGCTTTCACATCCAACTTGCTGAACCACCTACGCGCGCTTTACGCCCAGTAATTCCGATTAACGCTTGCACCCTTCGTATTACCGCGGCTGCTGGCACGAAGTTAGCCGGTGCTTATTCTGTCGGTAACGTCAAAACACTAACGTATTAGGTTAATGCCCTTCCTCCCAACTTAAAGTGCTTTACAATCCGAAGACCTTCTTCACACACGCGGCATGGCTGGATCAGGCTTTCGCCCATTGTCCAATATTCCCCACTGCTGCCTCCCGTAGGAGTCTGGACCGTGTCTCAGTTCCAGTGTGACTGATCATCCTCTCAGACCAGTTACGGATCGTCGCCTTGGTGAGCCTTTACCCCACCAACTAGCTAATCCGACCTAGGCTCATCTGGTAGCGCGAGGTCCGAAGATCCCCCGCTTTCTCCCGTAGGACGTATGCGGTATTAGCGTCCGTTTCCGAACGTTATCCCCCACTACCAGGCAGATTCCTAGGCATTACTCACCCGTCCGCCGCTCGCCGGCATCCCGAAGGACCCGCTGCCGCTCGACTTGCATGTGTTAGGCCTGCCGCCAGCGTTCAATCTGAGCCATGATCAAACTCTTCAGTTCAATACTGCTTGGGTTTTGAGAAAACCCTAAACTTGGCTCAGCAATCGCAAATAAACTCTCGAATTCACGAGTGTTACTTGTGTTGCTGATAATCAGTTGACTACCAGTCTTACTTCACAAGCACCCACACGAATTGCTTGATTCAGTTGTTAAAGAGCGTTTCGACCGAGTCTTTCGTCTCAACCGAGGCCGCGCATTCTACAGCAGCCTTTCTTTCTGTCAAGCTGTTTTTCGAAAATTTCTTTTCTACTCAACCGCTTGCGCCTTCGATCCGATCACTCTTCTCGTCAGCGGGAGGCGCATTCTACAGCGTTCAAACTCGCTGTCAACACCTCTGGCAATCATCTTCGCGACAGCCTTTCGGCAACTCGAAGCAGTGAGCACTACAACCACCCACCAATCACCACCCCATCAAACCTTGCATTGCTAAGTGCTTGATTTTCAAGCTCTTTCGCCGCTTCCTCATCAGGAGTGGTGCGCATTATAGGGGCGCCGAAATTGCCGTCAACAGTTATTTCAACTTTTTACTCGGCAACCAGGGATACCCGGGCGAACGACTTCTTGCCAGCCTGGCAGACATGGGTCGCGCCGAGCTTGAACACGAAGCCGCGATCCACCACCTCGCCATCGATACGCACACCACCGGAACTCAGCAAGTCACGAGCGACAGCAGCATTCTTCACCAGCCCGGCCTTATTAAGAACAGAGGCGATCGGCATGTCTTCGGATGCAGACAGCTGCACTTCCGGCAGATCCATCGGCAGCTCGCCTTCCTTCATGCGATTGCCCGCAGAACGGTGAGCAGTAGCCGCAGCCTCTTCACCGTGGAAGCGCGCAACGATCTCCTCGGCCAGCTTGATCTTGATGTCACGCGGATTGGCACCACGCTCTACGTCACGCTTGAACTGCCCGATCTCCTCCATGGAGCGGAAGCTCAGCAGTTCGAAGTAGCGCCACATCAGCTGGTCAGGAATGGAGACCAGCTTGTTGTACATGACGCCGGGCGCTTCCTGGATACCGACGTAGTTGCCCAGGGACTTGGACATCTTCTTGACGCCATCCAACCCTTCCAGCAACGGCATGGTCAGGATGCACTGGGACTCCTGCCCATAGGCGCGCTGAAGCTCGCGCCCCATCAGCAGGTTGAATTTCTGATCGGTGCCGCCCAGCTCCACATCGGCGCGCAGCGCCACCGAGTCGTAGCCCTGCACCAGCGGATAGAGGAACTCGTGGATGGCGATCGGCTGATTGGTGCCGTAGCGCTTGCTGAAGTCATCGCGCTCGAGCATGCGAGCAACGGTGTATTGGGACGCCAGTCGAATGAAGTCCGCCGGGCTCAGCTGGTCCATCCAGGTGGAGTTGAAGGCCACCTCGGTCTTGGCCGGATCGAGAATCTTGAATACCTGAGCCTTGTAGGTCTCGGCATTATCAAGGACCTGCTCACGGGTCAGCGGCGGGCGAGTGGCGCTCTTGCCGCTGGGGTCGCCGATCATCCCGGTGAAGTCGCCGATCAGGAAGATCACCTGATGCCCCAGATCCTGGAACTGGCGCAGCTTATTAATAAGCACGGTATGCCCCAGGTGCAGGTCAGGCGCGGTCGGGTCGAAGCCTGCCTTGATGCGTAGCGGTTGGCCACGCTTGAGCTTCTCTACCAGCTCGGACTCAACCAGGACCTCTTCCGCACCGCGCTTGATCAGCGCCAGCTGCTCTTCAACCGACTTCATGACAGGACTCGTTGACCATTCGATAGACAAAGGGGAACCAACCATACAAGATCGCGAACTAATTACAAGTTTTGCGCCCGCACCATGCCAATCAGCGGAAGGCACCAATCCAAGGTTGCCTAGGGCGGATTTTGATTATATTTTAGGCAGTTAGTTCACATTCCAAAAAACACCACACGCCATGACGCATTCAGTACCCAAAGCGCCGCCGTATCCGAAGAGCCATTTGCTGGCTGCTAGCGGTGTGGCTGCGCTGCTCAGCCTGGCCCTGCTGGTGTTCCCGTCTCGCGAGGTCGAGGCGAAGAAGACCTACATCAATCTGGAGCTGGAAAGCGGCTCCGAGATGGTGATCCAGGAGAAGGACGACCTTCGACCAGGATCAGTCGACGGGGATGAGGGTATCTCGCCATTCGCCAAGATCGAGAACCCAGCCGAAAACCAGAACAGCGCCGAAAAAGACGCGGATAAGAAGAAAGACCAATCTTCCGATCTCGCCACCGTCCAGAAACCTGCCGATCCCAGCCTCAAGACTGTGACCGTGGGTAATGGCGACACCCTGTCCACGGTATTCGCCAAGGTCGGCTTGTCCAGCAACGACCTGCACGACGTCCTGAACAGCAGCAAGGACGCCAAACAGCTCGGCCGTCTCAAGGTCGGCCAGAGCTTCGAATTCAAGCTGGCTCCCAGCGGTGAGCTGGAGAAGATCAGCACCAAGCTGAGCGGCCTCGAGAGCGTGCATCTCGAGAAGACGGCCAAGGGCTACGCCTTCAAGCGTGACCTGGTCAAACCCGACCTGCGCTCGGCCTACGCCCGCGGCGTGATCGACAGCTCGCTGTTCCTCTCCGCCAAGCGCGCCGGCCTGTCCCATGACCTGGCCATGGACCTGGCCAACATCTTCGGCTACGACATCGACTTCGCCCTCGATATCCGCGAAGGCGACGAGTTCGAGATGATCTACGAAGAGAAGGTGGTCGACGGCAAGAAGGTGGGTAGCGGGGAAATCCTCGCCGCGCGCTTCATCAACCGTGGCAAGACCTTCAGCGCCGTCCGTTACGTCGACAGGCAAGGCACTGCGACCTACCTTCGCGGCGACGGCACCGCCATGCGCAAGGCCTTCATCCGCACTCCGGTCGACTTCGCCCGCATCAGCTCGCGCTTCTCCAACGGCCGCCGCCATCCGGTCCTGAACAAGATCCGCGCCCACAAGGGTGTGGATTACGCGGCGCCCCGCGGCACCCCGATCAAGGCCACCGGCGACGGCAAGATTGTCCTGGCCGGCCGTCGCGGCGGCTACGGCAATGCAGTGATCATCCAGCACGGCAGCAAGTACAAGACTCTCTACGGCCACATGCAGCGCTTCGCCAAGGGCATCCGCACCGGCGGTAGCGTGAAGCAGGGCCAGATCATCGGCTATGTGGGCACTACCGGCCTGTCTACCGGTCCGCACCTGCACTACGAGTTCCAGGTGAACGGCGTGCACGTCGATCCGCTGGGCGTGAAGCTGCCGATGGCCGACCCGCTGATGGCCAGCGAGAAGAAACGCTTCCTGCAGATGACCCAGCCGCTGCTGGCGCGCATGGACCAGGAAAAGGCCAGCATGCTGGCCCTGAACAAGCGCTGAGGCCATGTCGCGCTACTTAGGGGTGATGTCCGGGACCAGCCTTGACGGCCTGGACATCGCCCTGGTCGAACAGACCGATCGCATCACCCTTCTCGATACCCACTACATCCCCATGCCGGACTCGCTTCGCAGCGAGTTGCTGGCACTTTGCGCTTCCGGCCCTGACGAGCTCGCCCGCGCCGCGCTGGCGGAGCAGGGCTGGGTCGAACTGGCCGCCGCGGGGATCAATGCCCTGCTGGTGCGCAACAGCCTGGGCGCCAAGGATATCCGCGCCATCGGCAGCCACGGCCAGACCGTGCGCCACGAGCCCGCCCGCGGCTTCACCATCCAGATCGGAAACCCTGCGCTTCTGGCCGAGCTCACGGGCATCACGGTGGTCGGTGATTTCCGCCGGCGCGATGTCGCCGCAGGTGGCCAAGGCGCGCCGCTGGTACCGGCCTTCCACGAGTCTCTCTTCGGCGACGCCAGCAGCCACCGGGCGGTGCTGAACGTCGGCGGCTTCAGCAACCTGAGCCTGATCGAGCCGGGGCACGCCGTACACGGCTTTGACTGCGGCCCAGGCAACGTCCTGCTGGACGCCTGGATCCAGCTGCAGCGCGGCGCAAGCTACGACCGCAATGGCGACTGGGCGGCCAGCGGCTCCCTGCAGCAAGTTCTGCTGGACACTCTCTTCGGCGATGCCTTCTTCGCCACCCGCGGCCCGAAAAGCACCGGTCGCGAGCTGTTCAACCTGGGCTGGCTGCAGTCCCACCTTGCACGCCTGCCGATCTTCAAGACCGAGGATGTCCAGGCCACCTTGCTGGAGCTCACTGCGCGCAGCATCACCGACTCGCTCCGCTCGGCTCAGGCCAGGACCGACGACCTGCTGGTCTGCGGCGGCGGCGCGCACAACCGCCAGTTGATGCGACGCCTGGCCGCCCTGCTGCCGGGTACTCGCGTCTGCAGCACCGCGGACTTCGGGGTCGATCCGGATTGGGTCGAGGCCATGGCGTTCGCCTGGCTGGCCCACTGTTGCCTGGAAGGTATTCCTGCCAACCGTCCCAGCGTCACTGGCGCCCGGGGCCTGCGCATACTCGGCGCCATCTACCCCGCCTGAACCAAGCCTGCAGAAACGAAAACGCCGTGCATAGGCACGGCGTTCGAAGGACGAGCTGAAAATCAGATCGAGAAGGAAGAACCGCAGCCACAGGTGGTGGTGGCATTCGGGTTCTTGATCACGAAGCGAGAACCCTCGAGGCCTTCCTGATAATCCACCTCGGCACCGGCCAGGTACTGGAAGCTCATTGGATCGACCACCAGGCTGACGCCGTCGCGCTCGACAATGGTGTCATCGTCCGCCACGTCTTCATCAAAGGTGAAACCGTACTGGAAGCCCGAGCAGCCACCACCGGTGACGAATACACGAAGCTTCAGGCGCGGATTACCCTCTTCATCGATCAGGTTCTTCACCTTGCTGGCCGCGCCCTCGGTAAACATCAGGGCTGAAGGGGTGAAGGTTTCGACGCTCATGCTGCAACTCTCCCGGCTTGACGCCGCCATACTGCGCTAAGGCGAGGCATTATCCGCTTACCCTAGAAAACTGGTCAACTATTAAGCGTTCCGACCCGATCCATGAACCGAAGTGCGACGCCGATGGCTGAGCCCACCGGCGCCGCGCCCGATCAAGGCAGCAGGGCAGCGTGGGACAGGCCCAGGCGCTCCTCGAGGCCGAACATGATGTTGAGGTTCTGTACCGCCTGGCCGGAGGCGCCCTTGACCAGGTTGTCGATCACCGAGAGAACGACCACCAGGTCACCGCCCTGGGGACGGTGGACGGCGATGCGGCAGACGTTGGCGCCGCGAACGCTGCGGGTTTCCGGATGGCTGCCGGCCGGCATCACATCGACGAAGGGCTCGTTGGCATAACGCTTCTCGAACAGCGCCTGCAGGTCGACGCCCTTGTCCGCCACATGGGCGTAGAGGGTCGCATGGATGCCACGGATCATCGGAGTCAGGTGCGGCACGAAGGTCAGGCCAACCGGGCCGCCAGAGGCACGACGCAGCCCCTGGGCGATTTCCGGCAGGTGACGATGCCCCTTCACTGAGTAGGCCATCATGCTTTCACCCGCCTCACAGAACAGCGAGCCAACCTTGGCGCCACGGCCAGCGCCGCTGACACCGGATTTGCAGTCGGCGATCAGCTGGCTGGTATCAGCGAGACCAGCCTCCAGCAGCGGGATGAAGCCGAGCTGGGTGGCCGTGGGGTAGCAGCCGGGAACGGCAATCAGGCGCGCACCCTTGATGGCCTCGCGGTTCACTTCCGGCAGACCGTAGACGGCTTCCGGCAGCAGCGCCGGGGCGCCATGGGGCTGGCCGTACCACTTGGCCCACTCCTCGGCGTCCTGCAGGCGGAAATCAGCGGAGAGGTCGATCACCCGGGTGCCGGCATCCAGCAGCTCGCCGGCCAGGGCATGGGCAACTCCATGGGGCGTGGCGAAGAAGACCACGTCGCAGGCGCCCAGGGTGGCCACGTCCGGCACGCTGAAGGCGAGGTTGTCGTAATGGCCGCGCAGGTTCGGATACATGTCGGCTACCTTGACCCCGGCCTCGGATCGCGACGTGATGACCGCCACCTCCGCCTGCGGATGCTGAGCCAGCAGACGCAGCAGTTCGACACCGGTGTAACCCGTGCCGCCGACTATTCCGACCTTGACCATCTCTTGCCCCTTCAAAGAACCGATTGGAAAGTTGCCGATGATAAGGCCGCATCGGCCAGGGGCCAACCGCCGAGGTGACGTGCGGCCTATCCAGCCTCTACTATCCGGCCCAACTGGACTATGGAAGTCGACTCATGCTCTACCTGTGGCTGAAAGCCCTGCACATCATCGCCATCGTTTGCTGGTTCGCCGGCCTGTTCTACCTGCCGCGCCTCTTCGTCTATCACGCGATGGCCGAGGACGAAGCCAGCCACCAGCGCTTCGCGGTCATGGAGCGCAAGCTCTACCGCGGCATCATGGGTCCCTCGATGGTCGCCACCCTGGTGTTCGGCCTGTGGATGCTCTACCTCAACCCCGGCTGGCTGAGCCAGGGCTGGCTGCACGCCAAGCTCACCCTGGTGGTCCTGCTGATCGGCTACCACCACGCCTGCGGCTCTCTGCGCAAACGCTTCGCCCGTGGTGAAAACCGCCGGGGGCATGTGTTCTACCGGTGGTTCAACGAGGTTCCGGTGCTCTTTCTGATCGCCATCGTGATCCTGGTGGTGGTCAAGCCCTTCTGACCTGACAAGAGGAATGCCAGATGTCCCTGCCTGCCCTGCTCGATCAACGGCTGCGCCTCCCGGTGGTGGCTGCGCCGATGTTCCTGGTATCCAACCCCAAGCTGGTCCTTGCCTGTTGCAACAACGGCATAGTCGGCAGCTTCCCGGCCCTGAACCAGCGTGAAAGCAGCGGCTTCCGTGCCTGGCTGGAGGAAATCGAAGCGGGCCTGGACGCGGACGCCGCCCCCTTCGCAGTGAACCTCATCGTCCACCACAGCAATCCCCGGCTGCAGGCAGACCTGGCCATCTGCGTCGAGAAACGCGTACCCATCGTCATCACCAGCCTGGGCGCGGTGAAGGAAGTGGTGGACGCCGTGCACAGCTACGGCGGCCTGGTGTTCCACGACGTCACCACCCGCCGCCACGCCGAGAAGGCCGCCGAGGCCGGCGTGGATGGCCTGATCGCGGTGGCCGCCGGCGCCGGCGGGCATGCCGGCACCTGGAGCCCCTTCGCCCTGATCGCCGAGATCCGCCAATTCTTCGACAAGACCCTGCTGCTCGCCGGCTGCCTCAACCACGGGCATGAGATCTTCGCCGCGCAAATGCTCGGCGCCGACCTGGCCTACCTCGGCACCCGCTTCATCGCCACCCAGCAGAGCGAGGCCGAAACCCGCTACAAGCAGATGATCCTCGACGCCCGCGCGGCCGACATAGTCCACACCCCGGCGGTCTCCGGCGTACCCGCCAGCTTCATGCGCCAAAGCCTGGAGGCGGCCGGTTACGACCTCAAGCGCCTTACCGACAAGGCCGACATCAACTACGGCGAGAAGCTCAAACCCGTGAGTGACGAAGCCAAGGCCTGGAAGACCGTCTGGTCCGCCGGCCAGGGCGTCGGCAACATCCGCGACCTGCCCACCGTGGACGAGCTGATCGCCCGCCTCGACCAGGAATACCGCGCAGCCCGCGACAAGGCCGACCATCTGGGCCAGCGCTGGGCCGGATAACGCGCCGCCACCTGCCAGGGCCCGGTGTATTCGGCGCACCGGGCCTGCTCTGCCAGAGCGGCCTGATCGGTCGCCGGCGTCACCCCCACCCCGCCTGAACTCGGCGCTTTTTTGTTCGCCAGGCCGCTTGTGCCGCGGGCCAGAGGGCCATTACGCTGTGCCATCATCTTTTTTTCTGTCGTCGACAAGGATGCCTGCATGACCGAAGCCCGCTACAAGATCGTCTTCGACGGTGAGCCCATGCCTGGCGTGGCGCTGGAAACCGTCAAGGAAAACCTCGCCCGCCTGTTCAAGAGTGACGCCAGCAAGATCGACAGCCTGTTCGGCGGCCGCAGTGTCGCTCTCAAGCGCGACCTGGCGGAAGCCGAGGCCGACAAATACCTCGCCGCGCTGCAGCGGGCTGGGGCGAAGGTGCGCAAGGAGCACGACCAGGCCTCCGGCCTCAACCTGGCGGCGACGGATGCCCCCCTGGAACCCACTGCTGCCAACGTCGCGGAAACTGTCGCCATCGAGACCATGAGCTGCCCGAAATGTGGCCACCATCAGCCCAAGGCGGCGGAATGCCAGGCCTGCGGCATCATCATCGACAAATACCTGGCCCGCCAGGCGCTGCTTGCCGAAGAGGCGGCCCAAGTGACGCCCCCCATCACCGGCAGCGAAGCCCCGTCTCCCTCCTCCCCTTCCACTCCCTCGTCTCCCTATGCGCCGCCCCAGGCCCAGGTCGGCGAGCAGCTACCGGAATTCGGCGAACTCAAGGTACTCAGCGCCCAGGGGCGCATCGGCCGCGTTCGCTACCTGGGCTGGAGCATGGCCTTGATGCTCGCCTTCCTGCCGGTGGGCGGTGTGATCCTGGGCAGCTTCGCCGTTTCCGATGCCCTGGCCGGCCTGCTGACCCTGGTCGCCTGTCTGGCCCTGGTGGTGGTCAGCGTCTGCATCGGCGTGCAGCGACTGCACGACATCGGTTGGTCCGGCTGGCTCTGGCTGCTGAACTTCGTCCCGATAGTCGGTAGCGTGTTCGCCCTGCTCATGCTCTTCATGCCGGGAACTGCCGGTGCCAACCGCTACGGTCCGCCGCCGCCACCCAATAGCCGTGCGGTAAAAGTCCTGGCCTGGCTGATCATCCTGGTGCCAGTTATCGGTATAGTCGCCGCCATCGCGATGCCGGCCTACCAGGATTACCTGATGCGCGCCCAGCTCGGCGATGCCGCCAGCTACGAGCAGCCGGCGCAAGCACCCGCGCTCGAAAGCGGCGCCACAGAGTAAGCAACCTCCCGGGGCCGGAGCTGTCCAACCCGGCCCCTTTACGGAGAACCCCCGATGCCCCGTTATGCCTTGATCACCGGCGCCTCCAGCGGTATTGGCCTGGCCCTGGCCGAGGCCCTGGCGCGACGGGGACGCCACCTGTTGCTGATTGCCCGCCAGCGGGACGCACTGGAGAGCATCGCCTGCGAGCTGACCCAGCGATTTGGCGTGGAAGTGCTGTTCCGCTGCTGTGACCTGGCCGAGCCCCTGCAGGTATCAGGCCTGCTCATGGAACTTGAGCAGGGCGAGCGGGAGTTCGACCTGCTGGTGAATAACGCCGGCATCGGCACCTCCGGCGCCTTCGTCGACCAGGACTGGGGACGCGAGCAGGAATTGATCGAGCTGAACATCCTCGCCGTGGCCAGGCTCTGTCACGCCATCGGCGGCATGATGGCCAGCCGGGGCGGCGGCCAGATCCTCAATATCGCATCGGTTGCCGGGTTCCAGCCCGGGGCCTGGATGAGCAACTACTACGCCAGCAAGGCCTATGTGCTGCACTTCTCCGAAGGCCTGCGCGAGGAATTGCGCGCGCGCAATGTGAAGGTCTCGGTGCTCTGCCCCGGGCCGACCCGCACGGCCTTCTTCCGCGGCGCCCAGCTGCGCATCGGCAAGCTGGATGGCAGCAAGCTGATGATGAGCCCCGAGGAAGTCGCGCTGGTGGCCGTGCGCGCCCTGGAGAAGAACCGCGCCATCATCATCCCCGGTTGGCGCAACCGGCTGTCCGCCCTGCTCCCCAGACTGGCCCCGCGCTGGCTGGTGCGCCGCCTGCTGGGACGGGTCATCCGCGGCTTCGCCCTGCCCTGATCGGGTCTCAATCGGCCTTCACACAGCGCCCGTCTGCCCAGGCCCGCAGGTTCGCCAGCGGCTCGGCCATCAGCACCGAAAGCGGCGCCGTGCCCTTGAGTTCGCGCAACAACAGCGTCTGGTCGACCGCACGCTGCTGGGCCTGGGCCGCATAGAGCGCGCCGACCACTGCCTGCTCGATCTCAGCTCCGGAGAAGCCATCGCTGGCCGCCACCAGTTCGTGCAGATCGAACTGCGCCGGATCCAGATCGCGACGGGCCAGGTGGATGCGGAAAATCTCGCCCCGGACTTCCGGCTGCGGCAGGTCGACGAAGAACGACTCATCGAAGCGGCCCTTGCGGAGTAACTCCGGCGGCAGGCGATCGATGGCGTTGGCGGTCGCGGCCATGAACACCGGCGTCTTCCGCTCAGCCATCCAGGTCAGCAACGTACCCAGCACCCGCTGGCTGACCCCGCCGTCGTGGTCGCCGCTGGCGAGGCCTTTCTCCACTTCGTCCATCCATAGCACGCAGGGCGCCATCTGCTCCGCGAGCTTCAGGGCCTCGCGCAGGTTGCGCTCGGTCTCGCCGAAGAATTTGTTGTACAGGCAGGCGAAATCCAGGCGCAGCAAGGGTAGACCCCAGAGACCGGCGACAGCCTTGGCCGCCAGGCTCTTGCCCCCACCCTGGACGCCCACCAGCAGCACGCCCTTAGGCCGATCGACGCCCTTGTCATCCAGCAGTGCGGCCTGGCGCTCGGCCAGCCAGCGCTTGAGGTTGGCCAGGCCGCCAACCTCGGCGAAGCGCGCGGTCTCGTACTCGAAACTGAGCACGCCCTCCAGGTCCAGAAGCTGGAACTTGGCCTTGTTCAGTTCCGGCAGGTCTTCCTGGGTGATGGCGCCGTCGTCGCAGATCACGTTGCGCGCCAGGGCGCGGGCCTCGCCGTGGCTCATGCCGCGCAGGTTCTTCACCACCTGCTGCAAGGTGCGGTTATCGGTGCGCACCCGCGCGCCTCGATTGCGCTCGCTCCAGCGCGCCGCTTCCTCGCGGACGATGCTCAGCAACTCGTCCTCGCCGGGCAGCGCCAGGTCGAAGCGCGCGGCATAGCGCTGCACTTCCGGCGGCAGCTTGAGGGCGTGGGAAACCAGCACCAGGGTCGGCTTGTGATTGCCTTCGGCCATGGCCACTTCCTTGAGCAAGCGCACCACCTTCGGGTTGTCATCGAGGAAGGGATGCAGGTCGCACAGCACGTAAAGATTCGGCTGCGGATCGGCCTTGATCAGCCTGAGGGCGGTTTCCGGCTCACGACTGTCGCCCTCGCCCAGGCTGTCACCACCAAAGCCCAGGCGTTGCAGGCCTTCGCTGACCGCCCAGGTGAACAAACCGAGACCGCGCTTCACCGCTAGGCTGGTGAGGGTTTCCAGCACCCGGCGTTCGTCCCAGGATTCGATCAGGATCAGCTTGACCCTCGAGTCCAGCACCAGGCCGAGGTCATGGATGTCGTTCTTCACAGGGGCTCCTTGTGACGCCGACCGATGCTGGCCGGGGAAAATACACACCGCTAAACTCGGGTTTCTTATAACAGGCCGGAGAATTCCCGTGGACTGTCTGTTCTGCAAAATCGCTGCCGGGCAAATTCCTGCACGCAAGCTCTACGAGGACGATCAGGTCTTCGCCTTCCACGACATCGCACCCCAGGCGCCGGTGCACTTCCTGGTGATCCCGAAGAAGCACGTGCCAACCCTCAATCACCTCACGGACGACGACAAGGCTCTCACCGGCCACATGCTTCATACGGCGCAGCGGCTGGCAGCCGAGCAGGGGTGCGACGAGGGTTTCCGTGTGGTGATGAATTGCAACCATCAGGGCGGCCAGACCGTCTTTCACATTCACATGCACGTGCTCGGCCAGCGGCAGATGCATTGGCCACCGGGCTGATCCGGCGATACCGCCCAGGGCGGGACGCCTCCCGCCCACCTATCCGGGCCTGACGCCGGTCAAGCCTTGGCCAGCCCCTTGGGTTAGAATGCCCGCCGACATCCCACGGAGGTGCCGCATGGCCAGCGATCGTTCCTATTCCCCCGCCGACCGTCTGCTGCTGCAGGCCGATGCCGCTCTGCGCACCCTGCTGCCGTTCACCGGCCAGCCGTTCCGCCCCTCCCCCGCCGAGGGCCAGCCCGATGCCGAGCTCAAGGCCGAGGACGCCCGCCATATCGCGGGCCTCATGCGCATCAACCACACGGGTGAAGTCTGCGCCCAGGCGCTGTACCAGGGTCAGGCGCTGACCGCCAAGCTGCCCCAAGTGCGCGTCGCCATGGAGCACGCCGCCGAGGAAGAGGTCGACCATCTGGCCTGGTGCGAGCAGCGCATCCGCGAACTGGGTAGTCGCCCGAGCGTCCTCAACCCGATTTTCTACGGACTGTCCTTCGGCGTCGGCGCGGTCGCAGGGCTGATCAGCGACAAGGTCAGCCTTGGCTTCGTCGCCGCTACAGAGGATCAGGTGTGCAAGCACCTTGACGAACACCTGGAGCAATTGCCGGCGGATGACGCCAAGTCCCGCGCCATCCTCGAGCAGATGCGCACGGACGAGGAACAGCATGCCACCAGCGCCATCGAGGCCGGCGGCCTGCGCTTCCCGGCGCCGGTAAAGTTCGGCATGACGCTGCTGTCGAAAGTGATGACCAAGACGACTTATCGGATCTGAAGCGGCAAGCGGCAAGCCATTACCGGCAAGCAATGGCTAGCAGATACCGAAAAGTACAAAGGGCGCCTAGGGCGCCCTTTGTTTTTCTTGCAGCTTGCGGCTTGAAGCTTGCCGCTACCCTTCAGTGCGGCATATTGCGCGCGTAGAAGATTTCCAGCATTTCGTGGCGCACGCGCTCTTCGACTTCCTTGCGCTGCTCGGCCGTCAGGTTGCGGGTGGCGTCGCCGAACAGGTAGTTGTCCAGGGCGAAGTCCTTGAGCAGCATCTTGGTGTGGAACATGTTCTCCTGGTACACGTTGACGTCCGTCATCTGGTAGGCGTCCAGGGTGTCGTCGGAGATGTAGTTCTGGATCGAGTTGATCTCGTGGTCGATGAAGTGCTTCTTGCCTTCCACGTCACGGGTGAAGCCGCGCACGCGGTAGTCCACGGTGACGATGTCCGAGTCGAACTGGTGGATCAGGTAGTTGAGCGCCTTCAGCGGCGAGATCACACCACAGGTGGATACGTCGATGTCCACGCGGAAAGTGGCGATGCCCGACACCGGATGGATTTCCGGGTAGGTGTGAACGGTGATGTGGCTCTTGTCGAGGTGCGCCAGGATGGTCTCCGGCAGCGGGCCGGGGGATTCCTCGATCTGGCTGTCGGTGGGGGTCACCGGCTCCTCGGAGATCAGGATAGTCACGCTCGCGCCCTGGGGATCGTAGTCCTGGCGGGCGATATTGAGGATGTTGGCACCTATGATTTCGACCACATCGGTGAGGATCTGGGTCAGGCGTTCGGCGTCGTACTCTTCGTCGATGTACTGGACGTAGGCCTGCTGGTCCTCTGGGGTCTCTGCGTAGCAGATGTCATAGATGTTGAAGCTCAAGGTCTTGGTCAGGTTGTTGAACCCGTGGAGCTTGAGTTTGCTTTTCACCGTTGGAAACTCTCTTGTGCATGCGGCTCTGCCGCGTGGTTGAGCATGCCCGTCAGTTGCGCACGACGCAGCTGCGTAGGACGGATTACACCTCTTCGCGTTGGCGATTGTGGTCGTATGTTCGGGGCCCGATGCCCCGGAAAGCTGGAAGGGGGCAAATTATGCAGACGGCGGGCGCCGCCTGCCAGAGTTTGCCGCGCAAATGTGATGGCCGGATGTCTTCATCCAACCGGCCATCGGAGCTCAGGACTCAGACGCCGAGTTCGACTATCTCGTAGTCGTGGGTGATTTCCACCCCGGCGCGGCCGAGCAGGATGGACGCAGAGCAGTACTTCTCGGCAGACAATTCCACCGCACGCTTGACCTGGGCCTCCTTGAGGCCGCGGCCCTTGACCACGAAGTGGACATGGATCTTGGTGAAGACCTTGGGGTCCTCGGTGGCGCGTTCGGCGTCGAGAAAGGCTTCGCAGCTCTCCACCGACTGGCGCGATTTCTTCAGGATGCTCACCACGTCGAAGTTGGTGCAGCCGCCGAGGCCGATCAGCAGCATCTCCATGGGGCGCACGCCCAGATTGCGGCCGCCGCTCTCGGGCGGGCCGTCCATCACAACCGCGTGGCCACTGCCGGACTCGCCAAGGAACAGGGCTTCGCCCGCCCATTGGATGCGTGCTTTCATCGCCTAGGACTCCGCTCGGAAAAAGGTGCGGTAGCTTATCACAGCGCCTATTCCATACCGGGGCTCAAATAGTTCCCGGGCAGGTGTTAGGTGCGTCGCAAAATCACATTGTCGATTGAGGGAGCTCTGTTAAGCTGGCGCCGGTTTACTGGCACACTTGGCCGGACAATTATTAGAAAATTGCCTGTTTGACAAAGGCTTATCTTCTCTTTTCGGGACTCGGGCATGGTTGCAATAACTCTTACACCTAAGATCAAGAGCCTGGACAAGCTTCTCGCGCATTGTCACCGCCGCCGCTACACGGCAAAGAGCACCATCATCTATGCGGGCGATCGCTGCGAAACCCTCTTCTTCATCATCAAGGGCTCCGTCACCATCCTGATCGAGGATGACGACGGTCGCGAGATGATCATCGCCTATCTCAATGCCGGCGATTTCTTCGGCGAGATGGGGCTGTTCGACAAGGAAGGCACCGAAAAGGAACGCAGCGCCTGGGTCCGCGCCAAGACCGAGTGCGAAGTGGCAGAGCTGAGCTACGCCAAATTCCGTGAACTGACCCAGCAGGACCCGGAAATCCTCTACGCCCTGGGTAGCCAGATGGCCGACCGCCTGCGCAACACCACGCGCAAGGTGGGTGACCTGGCCTTCCTCGATGTGACCGGCCGCGTGGCACGGACTCTCCTGGATCTGTGCAAGCAGCCGGACGCCATGACACATCCGGATGGCATGCAGATCAAGATCACCCGCCAGGAAATCGGCCGCATCGTCGGCTGCTCGCGGGAAATGGTCGGCCGCGTGCTGAAGAGCCTGGAAGAGCAGGGTCTGGTAAATGTGAAGGGCAAGACAATGGTCGTCTTCGGCACCCGCTGAAGCTTCCAGAGGCCATGAAAAAGCCGGCGCAAGCCGGCTTTTTCATGTCTGGGTGCGCAGTCCGGATCAGTCCGGATCGATGCCCGTCACGACGCGGTTGCGCTCCGGGAAGAACAGCCGGCCCAGCTCGGTACCCGGCTCCTCGGCGCGCATGAAGGCTTCGCCTACCAGGAAGGCGTAGACCTCGCTGACTTCCATCAGCTCCACGTCGGCGCGGTTGAGGATGCCGCTCTCGGTGACCACCAGGCGGTCGCGCGGGATGCGCGGTAGCAGGTCCAGGGTAGTTTCCAGGCTGACTTCGAAGGTGTGCAAGTTGCGGTTGTTGATGCCCACCAGCGGGGTGTCCAGGCAATTGAGCGCGCGCTCCAGCTCCTCGCCGTCATGCACCTCCACCAGCACGTCGAGGCCGACGTCCTTGGCGGTGGCCGCCAGCTCTTTCATCCGCGCGTCTTCCAGCGCGGCGACGATCAGCAGCACGCAGTCGGCACCCAGGGCGCGGGCTTCGACCACCTGGTAGGGGTCGATCAGGAAATCCTTGCGGATCACCGGCAGCGAACAGGCGGCGCGGGCTTGCTGCAGGTAGGCATCGCTACCCTGGAAGAAGTCGACGTCAGTCAGGACCGAGAGGCAGGCCGCGCCGCCGTCTTCGTAGCTCCGGGCGATCTGTGCCGGCACGAAGTTCTCGCGCAGCACGCCCTTGCTCGGCGAAGCCTTCTTGATCTCGGCGATCACCGCCGGCTCATGGCGCGCCACGCGCTCCAGCAGTGCCCGGGCGAAGCCCCGGGTCGGGTCGGCGGCGCGGGCCTGGGCCTCGACTTCGGCCAGGGAAACCCGCGCGCGACGCTCAGCCACTTCCTCGGCCTTGCGTGCCAGGATCTTCTCAAGAACGGTTGGGATGCTCACGCTTCATTCTCCACTCGGAACACCGCGGTAAAGGAGGCCAGCTCGTCCAGCTTCTCACGGGCGAGACCGGTGTGCAGGGCGTCCTGGGCCAGGCGCACGCCTTCTTTCAGGCTGGAAGCCAGGTCGGCGGCATAGAGCGCCGCGCCGGCGTTCAGCACGATCATGTCGGCGGCCTTCTGGCCTTGCTCAGTCTTGCGCTTGCCCAGGGCGTCGCGGATCAGCTCCAGGGATTCCTGCGGGCTGCCGACGGTGAGGCCGATCAGACTCTGGCTCTTGATGCCAAAATCCTCGGGCTGGATCTGGTACTCGGTCACTTCGCCATTCTTCAGCTCGGCGACATGGGTGGGCGCAGCCAGGCTCAGCTCATCCAGGCCATCGCGGGAATGCACCACGAGGATGTGGTCGCTGCCCAGACGTTTGAGCACCTCGGCCAGCGGGCGGCACAGCGCCTGGCTGAACACGCCGACGACCTGGTGTTTTACGCCAGCCGGATTCGTAAGCGGGCCGAGCATGTTGAACAGGGTGCGCAGGCCCAGTTCGCGGCGTGGGCCGGCGGCGTACTTCATGGCCTTGTGGTGGACCTGGGCGAACATGAAGCCGACGCCAATGCTCTCGATGCAGCGCGCCACCTGCTCCGGCTTGAGGTCGAGGTAGATGCCGGCGGCTTCGAGCACGTCGGCGCTACCGGTCTTGCCGGATACCGCGCGGTTGCCATGCTTGGCCACCTTGCCGCCCGCTGCGGCGACCACGAAGGTGGCGGCCGAGGAAACGTTGAAGATGTTGGCGCCATCGCCGCCGGTGCCGACCACATCGACCACATGGTCGAGTGAGGAAAGCTCCACGCGGATCGCCAGCTCGCGCATCACCGAGACGGCACCGACGATTTCCTCGATGGTCTCGCTCTTCATGCGCATGCCCATGAGGAAGGCGCCGATCTGCGCGTCGGTGCACTGGCCGGTCATGATCAGACGCATCACGTCCTGCATTTCGTCGGTGGTCAGGTCCAGCTGGTTGACCACCCGGTTCAGGGCTTCCTTGATATCCATCAGCGCACCCCGCCAGTCTGCTTGAGGAAGTTGGCCAACAGTTCATGGCCCTGTTCGGTAAGGATGGACTCCGGATGGAACTGCACACCCTCGATATTCAGAGTTTTGTGACGCAGCCCCATGATCTCGTCCACCGAGCCGTCTGCGTGCTGGGTCCAGGCCGTGACCTCCAGCTCTTCGGGCAGGGTTTCCAGCTTCACCACCAGAGAGTGGTAGCGGGTGACAGTCAGGGGATGGTTCAGCCCCTCGAACACGCCCTGGTCCCTGTGGAATACCGGGCTGGTCTTGCCGTGCATGGCGTGGCGGGCGCGCACTACGTCGCCGCCGAAGGCCTGGCCGATGCTCTGGTGGCCGAGGCAGACGCCGAGGATCGGCAGCTTGCCGGCGAAGTGGCGGATCACCTCAAGCGACACGCCGGCTTCATTGGGGGTGCAGGGGCCGGGAGAGACCACGATGCGTTCCGGGTTCAGGGCCTCGATCTCGGCGATGGAGAGCTCATCGTTGCGGATCACGTGCACTTCCTCGCCCAGCTCGCCCAGGTACTGCACTACGTTGTAGGTGAAGGAGTCGTAGTTATCGATCATCAGCAGCATGATGCAATCCTCAGGCGTCGGTCTTGGCGGTCTGTTCGGCGAGAGTCACGGCACGGAACATGGCGCGGCGCTTGTTCAGCGTCTCTTCCCATTCCAGTGCCGGGACCGAGTCGGCGACTATGCCGGCGCCGGCCTGCACGTGCAGTTCACCGTCCTTGATGACCGCCGTGCGAATTGCGATGGCGGTGTCCATGTTGCCGTTCCAGGCCAGGTAGCCCACGGCGCCGCCGTAGACGCCACGCTTGACCGGCTCGAGGTCGTCGATGATCTCCATGGCGCGGATCTTCGGTGCGCCGGAGAGGGTGCCGGCAGGCAGGATGGCGCGTAGCGCCGCCATGGCGGATACGCCTTCCTTGAGCTGGCCGGTGACGTTGGAAACGATGTGCATCACGTTGGAATAGCGCTCGATCACCATCTTCTCGGTGAGCTTCACCGACCCGGTGCTGGAGACGCGGCCGACGTCATTGCGGCCCAGGTCGATCAGCATCAGGTGCTCGGCCAGCTCCTTGGCGTCGGACAGCAGGTCCTCTTCCAGGGCACGATCGGCCTCTTCGGTGGCGCCGCGCGGACGGGTGCCGGCAATCGGGCGCACGGTGACCAGGCCATCCTCCACACGTACCAGCACCTCCGGCGAACTGCCCACCACGTGGAAATCGCCGAAGTTGAAGAAGTACATGTAGGGGGTCGGGTTGAAGCAGCGCAGGGCGCGGTAGAGATCGATGGGCGCGGCCTGGAAGGGGATCGACATGCGCTGGGAGATCACCACCTGCATGCAGTCGCCGGCGAGGATGTATTCCTTGATCTCGCGCACCGCCTCTTCGTAGTCCTCGCGGGTGAAGCTGGAGCGGAAGTCCGGCTCGCCGCCCACCGGCAGGCTCGGGTCCACGCCCAGTCGCGGCACCACCGGCTGGCGCAGCTTCTGGCGCAGTTCGACCAGGCGGACCTGGCCTTGCTCGAAGGCATCGGGTTGGCTCGGGTCGACCAGGACGATGGCGTGCAGCTTGCCGGCCAGGTTGTCGAACACGATCACCGCGTCCGAGACCATCAGCAGGATGTCCGGGGTGCCCAGGGGATCGGGATTCGGGCAGTTGGCCAGACGCTTTTCCACATAACGCACGCAGTCGTAGCCGAAATAGCCCACCAGGCCGCCGTTGAAGCGCGGCAGGCCGGCGATGGGCGCCACCTGGTAGCGTTCCTTGAAGTCTTCGACGAAGGCCAGCGGGTCTTCGCAGTCGTGGCTTTCCACCTCGACGTCATCGACGCTGACGCTGACCTTCAGGCCATGGGCACGCAGCACGGTGCGGCTCTGCAGGCCGATGATGGAGTAGCGGCCCCACTTCTCGCCGCCCTGCACGGACTCCAGCAGGTAGGAGTAAGGGGTGTCGGCGAGCTTGAGGTAAAGGGACAGCGGGGTATCGAAGTCCGCCAGGGTCTCGAACGCAAGCGGAATGCGGTTATAGCCTTCGGCGGCCAAACGCAGGAATTCTTCGCGGGTCATGATCAGCCTCGTGGGCGGGGAGCCCCTTGGGGGCTCCTGGAGATGAAAACGTCGGTGTGCAAGCGCGCCGGGGCATCCGGCCAGAATGAGTTCAGGCGCGCCAGCGCCAACGGGCGGCGGCCTTGATGATCTTCATTCCGGCTCGTTCGAGCCAATGCTTGCAGGGAACCACCACGTTTCTGTCTCGTTGAGGCGGATTTTCGGAGGAGTCCGGCGACATTAGCGCAGCGTCGTGAGCGGCGCAACCGCCGGGCAACAGTTCGCGCAGATCATCCACCACCAGGGCCGGGTCCTCGTCGCAGATGGGCCGGCCATGGTTGTAACCGTAGCTCAGGGCCACGCATTGCACCCCGGCGGCCTTGGCGGCGAGCACGTCGTTGCGCGAGTCGCCGACGAACAGCGCCTCGGTCCGGCTGACCCCGGTCATGTGCATCACATGGAGCAGCGCGGCCGGATCGGGCTTCTGCTGCGGCAGGGTGTCGCCGGCGATGATCAGGGGAAAGTAGCGGCCCAGTTTCATCTCATCCAGCAGCGGGGCGACGAAGCGTCCCGGCTTGTTGGTAACCAGCGCCAGCTCCACGCCCATCTTCTTCAGCCACTTGAGAGTCTCCGCCACCCCCGGGTAGACAGTGGTCAGCGCGTGGCTGTCGGCGTAGGCCTCCATGAACAGTTCCAGACCGCGCTCGGCGTCGCCGTCATGCACCGAGGAATGGTCGATGTCGCCAGCCAGGGCACGACGCACCAGCACCCGGGCGCCGTTGCCGACCCATTCGCGAACCCGCTCGACACCCGCTGCCGGACGCCCGAGGGCGAGCAGCATGCGGTCGACGGCGGCGGCCAGGTCGGGCACCGAATCCACCAGGGTGCCATCCAGGTCGAACATCACCAGGCGTGGCAGGCGCCCATCGAACAGCCGCTGCAAGGCACTCATATCAGGCCTGGGCCAGCTCGGCGCGCATGGCGGCAATGACTTCGGCGTAGTCCGGCGCGTTGAAGATGGCCGAGCCGGCGACGAAGGTGTCGGCACCGGCGGCGGCGATCTCGCGGATGTTCTTCACATTGACGCCGCCGTCGATTTCCAGGCGGATGTCGCGGCCGGATGCATCGATCAGCGCACGTGCTTCACGCAGCTTGTCGAGGGTGCCGGGAATGAACTTTTGCCCGCCGAAGCCGGGGTTGACGCTCATCAGCAGGATCATGTCGACCTTGTCCATCACGTACTTCAGGGCGTCCAGCGGAGTGGCCGGGTTGAACACCAGGCCGGCCTTGGCGCCGCCGTCGCGGATCAGCTGCAGGGAGCGGTCGATGTGCAGAGAGGCTTCCGGGTGGAAAGTGATGTAGGTGGCGCCCGCTTCGATGAAGTCGCCGATGATGCGGTCCACCGGCGTGACCATCAGGTGCGCGTCGATGGGCGCGGTGATGCCGTACTTGCGCAGCGCCGAGCAGACCATCGGGCCGATGGTCAGGTTGGGCACATAGTGGTTGTCCATCACGTCGAAGTGAACGATGTCGGCGCCGGCGGCGAGGACGTTCTCCACTTCCTCGCCCAGGCGGGCGAAATCGGCGGAAAGGATCGACGGTGCGATGGCGAAGGGCTGCATGGCTGACCTCAGGGCGGAATCACGGTGGCGCGGATTGTAGCCCGAGTCCGGCCGCCAAGGCGTGGTCAACCGTCTGCGACCTTGGTGGAAAAGCAATCGGGGGAGCCTTGGCTCCCCCGACCCTACAACTACCGGCAGGTCATTCCGGCATGGAGGTGCGCATCCGCTCGCTGCGCCCGCGCAGCCACTCCAGCACCAGCAACAGTGCGACGGAGAAGCCGATCAGCAGGGTTGCGGCGGCGGCGATGGTGGGACTGAGGTTCTCGCGGATGCCGCTGAACATCTGGCGCGGCAAGGTGGCCTGCTCGGGGCCGGCGAGGAACAGGGTCACCACCACTTCGTCGAACGACGTGGCGAAGGCGAACAGGGCCCCGGAGATCACCCCCGGCGCGATCAGCGGCAGGGTCACCTTGAAGAAGGCGGTCACGGGTGGCGCACCCAGGCTGGCGGCGGCGCGCACCAGGTTGTAGTTGAAGCCCTGCAGGGTGGCCGACACCGTGATGATGACGAAGGGCACGCCGAGCACGGCATGCACCAGGATCAGCGAGATGTAGCTGTTGCCCAGGCCCAGCGGCGCGAAGAACAGGTAGGCGGCGACACCGATGATCACCACCGGCACCACCATGGGGGAGATCAAGAGGCTCATCACCAGCGCCTTGCCGCGGAACTCGCCACGGGTCAGGCCGATGGAGGCCAGGGTGCCGAAGACCATTGCGAGCACGGTGGCCGCCGGGGCGACGATCATGCTGTTGGTCAGCGAGCGCATCCACTCCGCCGAGTTGAAGAAGTCGGCGTACCAGCGCAGGGAGAACCCCTGCAGCGGATAGACCAGGAAGGTGCCGGAGTTGAACGACAGCGGGATGATCACCAGCACCGGCAGGATCAGGAACAGCAGCACCAGGCCGCAGAGGCCGCGCAGCGTGTAGAACCACAGGCGCTCGACCGGGGACATGTAGGGACTCAGCATGAATCGCTCTCCAATTTATTTCGTGCGGATCCCCCTCTCCCGGCCCTTCGGGCCACCCTCTCCCTGAAGGGAGAGGGGGATCAGTTGGCCTCCTTCGGAGGCGCTTTTATCCCAGGCGCAGGCGGCCAGCGCCCACCAGCCAGCTGTACACCACATAGAGGATCAGGGTGGCGAACAGCAGCATGCCGCCCAGGGCCGTGGCCATGCCCCAGTTGATGGTGGTGTTGGTGAAGAAGGCGACGAAGTAGCTGACCATCTGGTCGTTCGGGCTGCCCAGCAGCGCCGGGGTGATGTAGTAGCCGATGGACAGGATGAACACCAGCAGGCACCCGGCGCCGACGCCGGCCACGGTCTGCGGGAAGTACACCTTCCAGAAGCTGGCGAAGGGGTGGCAGCCGAGGGAGATCGCCGCCCGCATATAGCTGGGGGAGATGCCCTTCATCACGCTGTAGATGGGCAGGATCATGAACGGCAGCATGATGTGCACCATGGCGATGTAGACGCCGGTGCGGTTGAACACCAGCTGCAGCGGCTGGTCGATCAGGCCCAGCTTGATCAGCGCACCGTTGATCAGGCCGCCGGACTGCAGCAGCACGATCCAGGCCGCCACCCGCACCAGGATGGAGGTCCAGAACGGCAGCAGCACCAGGATCATCAGCAGGTTGCTCTGGCGGGTCGGCAGGTTGGCCAGCAGGTAGGCCAGTGGGTAGGCCAGCAGCAGGCAGATTACCGTGATCACCGCGCCCATCCAGAAAGTACGGGCGAAGATGTCCAGGTAGATGGCCTGGTCCGGGGTGGCCGGGGCCAGCTCGCCAAGGTCGTCGATACGATGGTCGAGGGAGGCCAGCAGGTAATAGGGGGTGAGGTGGCTGGCGTTGCGGCGGATCGTCTGCCAGTAGGCCGGGTCGCCCCAGCGCTCGTCCAGGCCTTCCAGCGCTTCCTTGTAGGAGGCCGGCTCGGTCTTGAACGGCAGGGCGCGGGCGGTCTTGGCCATCAGGCTGCGGTAGCCGGCCAGCTCCATGTTCAGGCGCTTGGAAAGGTCGCCTATGGTCTGGTTCTTGCGCGCATCAGCGAGGTCCTCGGCCAGGGCCTTGTACACAGGCTCGGCAGGCAGCGCCTTGCCGTCCCAGCCGGAGATGGCGTCGACGGTGCGCGGCAGGGAGCCGACCACTTCGGGGTTGTTCACGCTCTTGTAGAGAAGCGCGCCGATGGGCACCAGGAAGGTCAGCAGGAGAAAGATCAGCAGCGGCAGGATCAGCGCCTGGGACTTCAGGCGGTTCATCCGCTCGGCACGGGCGAGGCGCTGCTTCAGGGTGGGGCCGGCGACCTCGGTAAGGGGCACTGCAGTGGCCATGGCGAACTCCGTTGGAACAGGGTTGGACTTTCAGCCCCGCAGGGCCGGGGTGAGGAAAGCTTCCCTCACCCCCAGCCCCTCTCCCGGAGGGAGAGGGGAGCAGAGACGGCCTTACTTGGCCGCCCAGGAGTTGAAGCGCTGTTCGAGCTGCTCGCCGTAGTCAGCCCAGAAGGTGACGTCCATGGCGACCTGGTCCTTGATGTTTTCCGGCGTGGTCGGCATGTCCTTCAGCAGGGCCTTGTCCAGCAGCGGCACCGCCTGGGTGTTGGCCGGGCCGTAGGCGATGTTCTCGGAGTAGATCTTCTGCTGCTCGGGCTTGACCGAGTAGGCGATGAACTCCTTGGCCTTGTCCGCATCCTTGGCGCCTTTCGGGATGGCCCAGGAGTCGAAGTCGTAGATGCCGCCAGTCCATACCACCTTCAGGTTGCTTTCCTTCTGCACGGCAGCGATGCGACCGTTGTAGGCGGAGCTCATGACCACGTCACCCGAGGCGAGGAACTGCGGCGGCTGGGCGCCGGCTTCCCACCACTGGATGCTCGGCTTGATCTGGTCGAGCTTCTTGAAGGCGCGGTCCTGGCCTTCCTTGGTGGCGAGCACGCTGTAGACGTCTTTCGGCGCGACGCCGTCGGCCATCAGGGCGAACTCCAGGGTGTACTTGGCGCCCTTGCGCAGGCCGCGCTTGCCGGGGAATTTGTTCACGTCCCAGAAATCCGCCCAGCTGGTGGGCGCGCTCTTCAGCTTGTCGGCGTTATAGGCCAGCACAGTGGACCACACGAAGAAGCCCACGCCGCAGGGCTGGATGGCACCGGGGACGAAGTCTTCGGCCTTGCCGAACTGGGCCGCATCGAGCACTTCGAACAGGCCTTCGTCGCAGCCGCGGGACAGCTCGGGCGACTCCACTTCCACCAGGTTCCAGGACACGCTGTTGGTGTCGACCATGGCTTTCACCTTGGCCATCTCGCCGTTGTATTCGCCAGCGATGATCTTGTTGCCGGTGGTCTTCTGGTAAGGCTCGTAGAAGGCCTTGACCTGGGCATTCTTGTTGGCGCCGCCGAAGGACACCACGGTCAGGTCGGCGGCCATGGCCTGGGCGGCGCAGGCCAACCCGAGGGCGATGGCGGTGAGTTTCAGGGATTTCGACATTGTTATTTTCTCCACAGTGCAGGGTTGCTAATGCCTTGGCGCCGCCGCGTCATTCCGCCAGAAGCGGGTCCAGTGCGCGGACGTGCTCCACTTGCCAGCCGAGCGGCACCACATCGCCTACCGCCAGTGCGGGGTCGAGCTCAGCAATAGGTTGCTTGACGAAGAAATCGGGCTTGCCGCAGACCTCCATGCGGATACGCACGTGGTCGCCCAGGTAGATGAACTCGGCGACGCGCCCGGAGAAGCGGTTGACGCAGCTCTCGCTGTGGCCATTGAGACGCACGCGTTCCGGACGGATCGACAGGGTGACCGACTCACCCGGCTGGCCGACGTTGATCGCCAGCGCCTCGACCTTCTCGCCACGGGCCAGGCGCACCACGCAACGGTCGCCCTCGCGGCTTTCCAGCTGGCCATTGAGGCGGTTGTTCTCACCGATGAAGTTGGCCACGAAGGTGTTGCGCGGCAGCTCGTAGAGCTCGCGCGGCGGGGCGATCTGCTGGATCTCGCCCTGATGGAACACCGCCACCCGGTCGGACATGGTCAGGGCTTCGCCCTGGTCGTGGGTCACGTAGACCACGGTGACGCCGAGGCGCTGATGGATGTGTTTGATCTCCATCTGCATGTGCTCGCGCAGCTGCTTGTCCAGTGCACCGAGGGGTTCGTCCATCAGCACCAGCTGCGGTTCGAACACCAGGGCGCGGGCCAGGGCCACGCGCTGCTGCTGGCCGCCGGAAAGCTGGCCGGGGTAGCGGTTGCGGAAGGCGTCCAGCTGGACCATGGACAGCGCGCGCTTGACCCGCTCGCTGGCGTCGGTCTTGCTCATGCCGCGCACCGAGAGCGGGAAGGCCAGGTTCTCGGACACCGTCATGTGCGGGAAGAGCGCGTAGTTCTGGAACACCATGCCGATGTCGCGCTTGTGCGGGGGCACGTTGTTGATCGAGCGACCGCCCAGCAGGATCTCGCCGTTGGTGGGGGTCTCGAACCCGGCGAGCATCATCAGGCTGGTGGTCTTGCCGGAGCCGGACGGCCCGAGCAGGGTGAGGAATTCGCCTTTGCGAATGTCCAGGTTGAGGTCTTTGACGATCAGGGTCTCGCCGTCGTAGCTCTTCTGTACGCCGCGAAAGCTGACCAGGATGTCGCTGCCTTTTGTCTCGGCCATAACCGCACCTTTGTTTTTGTGTCTGCCGTAGGGAAAGCCTAGAGAACGCGGCAAAGCACGCAAATCGGGCGGTATGAGAGATTGCTATAAGGCTTAGAGAGGATTTCTTGTAGGGATCGCCCTACAAACCAGATAGCAACTGTCGGACATTCACAGAAGCTTGTGCTCCACCGCGTACTTCACCAGGTCCGCCACCGAGTGCAGGCCGAGCTTCTGCATCAACCGCGCCTTGTGGGTGCTCACGGTCTTGCTGCTGACCGCCAGCTGCTGGGCGATCTCGTTCACCCCTTCGCCGCGCACCAGGCGCTCGAACACCGAGAACTCCCGCTCCGAGAGCAGGGTATGGGCGGGTCGTGCATCGGTCAGGCCGACCTCGAAAACCATGCGGTCGGCCAGCTCCGGGTCTATGTAGCGGCCACCGGACGCCACCTTGCGGATGGCGGTGAGCAGCAGCGCCGGGTCGCTGTCCTTGGTGGCGTAGCCGGCGGCGCCGATTTTCAGCGCCCTTGCGGCCATCTGCGCCTCGTCGTGCATGGACAGCACCAGTACCGCCGGTGGATTGCTCAGCGCGCGGATTCGCGGAATGGCTTCCAGGCCGTTGACGCCGGGCATGGAGATATCCAGCAGCACCACCTCGCAGGGCGTCTGCCGCAGGGTTTCGAGCAACTGCTCGCCATTGGCCGCCTCGCCCGCGACGCAAAGGTCCTTGGCCAGGCCGATGAGCTGCTTGATGCCCTCGCGGACGATGGTGTGGTCTTCAGCCACCAGTACTCGGATCACGCCACTTTCTCCTTATCCAATGCCACGCGGACGCAGAGGGTAGTGCCCTCTCCGGGTTGACTGTCGATCTGCAGGTTGCCGCCCAGCATCAGCACGCGCTCGCGCATGCCCACCAGACCAAAGGAACTGCCGCGCCCGGCGCTGGTGTCGAAGCCCCGGCCGTCGTCGCTGATGCGCAGGCAGAGCATGCCGTCTTCTTCGCTCAGGCGAACCGCCACAGTATGCGCCTCGGCATGACGCATGACATTGGTCAGGGCTTCCTGCAGCACGCGGAACAGGCCAACCGCCTTGGCGTCGGAGAGCTGCGGCAGCTGCTCCGGCACTTCCACCAGACAGGGGATCTGGGTGCGCGCTTCGAAGCGCCGGGCCTGCCACTCGATGGCCGAGGCGATGCCGGCATCGAGGATGGGCGGTCGCAGGGCGGTGGCCACGTCACGCACCAGTTGGAACAGCTGGGCGATCAGGCGCTTCATGCTCTCCAGGCGCTCGCGCAGGCCGGCATCGAGGCCGGCGAAGGCCAGCTCGCACATGGAGGTTTCCAGCTTGAGCACGGTGAGCACCTGGCCCAGTTCGTCGTGCACCTCGCGGGCGATGCGCGCCTTCTCCTCCTCGCGCACGCTTTCCAGGTGCGCCGACAGCTCGCGCAACTGGGCGCGCGAGGCCCCCAGTTCCAGCTCGATCTGCTTGTTCTCGGTAATGTCCCAGACCACGCCGTCCCAGATCGCCCGGCCGTCCTCGAAGACCCGTGCGCTGGCCTTGATGTCGGCCCAGCGCAACTGCCCATCGCGGGTGAGGATGCGCCCCTGCCAGTGCCAATCGCGGTCGGCGCCCAGTGCCGCCTGCTGGCTGGCCCAGTAGCCATCGCGATCCTCCGGGTGCACCAGGCCGCGGATGCCGCGCCCGGTGTCCAGCAGTTCGCTGGCGCTGTAGCCCACCAGGCGTTCGCTGCCCTCACCGATGAAGGCGAAGTCGGCGGGCACTCCGGCCTTGGCCCGCTCCAGTCGGAACACCAGGCCGGGCACGTTGGAGGCGATACCCTTCAGGCGCGCTTCGCTTTCCTCCACGGCCTCGCGGGCTCGGCGCCGTTCGGTGGCGTCGGAGAGAAACACCACCAGGTACTCCGAGGAGCCGAAGCGCAGGAAGCTCAGGGATACATCGGCCGGCAGCCAGCCGCCGTCCGGGCGCAGGCAGCGGGTTTCGAAGCTCAACGGGCCTTCGTCGCTGTTGCGCGCCCGGCGCCAGAGGTTGAGCCAGCGGTCCATGTTCAGCTCCGGCTGGAAGTCCGCCAAGGGCCGCTCCGCCAGGCTGCCCGGAGCATACCCGAGCATCTGTTCGGCGGCGCGGTTGGCGTAGCGCACATGGCTGTCCCAGTTGACCCAGAGGATACCCAGGGTGCTGTGGTCGATGGAGAACTGGGTGAGGCGCAGGGCTTCCTCGGCCGCCTCGCGCAGTTGCAGGGCGTGGCGCGCGTCCAGCAGTTGCCGCTCCAGGCCACGGCGCTGGCGACGCAGCCAGGCAATGATCACGGCGGCCAATAGCAGCAGCACGCTCAGCAGCAGGCTGAAGTTCTGCCAGAAGCCGGCGGACTCGCCCAGGCGCGGATACTTGGGCTGCAGCCAGCGTTCGTGGAGCTGGTCGAGGTCCTTGGGCGGCAGGCTGCGCAGGGCGATATCGATGATGGTGGCCAGTACCGGCCAGTCCCGCCGGGAGGCGACCCGCAGCAGTTGCGGAAAGCCGATATCCCCGACGACCGCCAGCCCGGCGAATTCCTGCTCGCGGGACAGGCGGCTGAGCTGGGCTTCATCCAGCACCGCATAGCGCACCTGCTCGTCGAGCAGCGCCTGCAGGGCGTCGCGCTCGCTGGCCATGGCCTTCAGGTCGAGATTGGAGTAGGTGGCGCGCAGGTAGTCGGCGACCGCACTGGGCTGGCGCAAAGCAACGGGGGAGGTGGCGTCGAGTTGCTCCAGATCCACCGACGCGCTGCCGTCGCGCTCGCCCACCAGCAGCTGCGAGACGCGCAGGTACGGATCGGAGAAGAGCCAGAGGCGCAGGCCGGCAGGGCTCTGGACAAGGCCGGGGGCAAGATCGATCTGCCCCGCGCGCAGGGCCTGATCCAGCTCCGCCGAACTGTCATAGGTGCGCCAGACCAGCTCCACACCCATGGCCCCGGCCAACCAGTCCATCAGCTCGACATTCGCTCCTGAAAGCTGCTGCAGGCGCCGGTCCAACTGGACGTATGGCGCTTGCAGCACGGCGCCGACGCGCAGCTGGCCGTGAGCCTCGAGCCATTGCCGCTGGTTCGCGTCGAGGGGCAACCGGGGCTGCGCCGCCAGAACGGGCATTGCCAGGCAGCAGGCGAACAGCAGGGAGAAAAGCGCACGGATCATCGAGGACCAACCGCAAAAGGGGGGTAAACAGCCGACATACCTTACTCCAGCTGCAACCCACCATGCGAAGGCTCGGCCTGACAAATGCCGGGCGTGCCTTTAGGCTCCCTTGTCTCAGCTCGACCAGGAATCCCCAGATGCTTCGCGCCCTTTGCCCGACTCTCGCGGCCATTTGCCTCGCCCTGCTACCTGCCTCCCCCGCCCTGCTCGCGGCGGAGGCAACCACCGCCGCCGACAAGCAGCCGCTTCCCCCCGTGGAACGCGCGCCGCTGGAGGAGCGCAGCCAGGAAGATGCCGCTAGCCTGGAGCGCCAATTGCCGAGCCGGGAGCAACAACAGTTGCGGGCGGGCGAGGATAGTTTCCTGGCGCTGTGGCAGCCGGCCAATGTCAGTGATCCCAGCGGTCTCCTGATCCTGCTGCCCGGGGAAGGCGAGAGCGCCGACTGGCCGCAAGCCATCGGCCCGTTGCGGCGCAGGTTGCCGAACTCCGGCTGGAGCACCCTGAGCCTGACCCTGCCCGACCCCAGCGGCGATCCGTTGCCGCCACGTCCGCTGAAGACCGAAGAGCCGAGCAAGGCCGAGCCTGCCGTGAATCCCGAGAAGGCCGCGGAAGAAGGCCCGGCCAACACCGAGCAGGCGGGCAGTGCCGAGCCCGACACCGACCCAGCACCGCCGCCACTCTCCCGCGATGCCATCCAGAAGACCCAGACGGCAAGGGTGTTCGCCCGCATCGAGGCAGCCCTGGCCTTCGCCCGCCAGCAGCAGCCCAAGGCCATCGTGCTGCTCGGCCACGGCACGGGCGCCTTCTGGGCGGCGCAATTCCTGGCGCTGAAGGAACCCAAGGACATCGGCAACCTCCTGTTGGTGGCGGCGGAAATACCGGCGGGGTACGAGCCTGCATTGGAGGATTCGCTGTCGGAACTCAAGCTGGCCACCGGCGACTTCTACTACAAGGACCAGCCCACCGACCGCGATTCCGCCCTACGCCGGCTGCATGCCAGCAAACGGCAGAAGCACCCGGCCTACCTGCAGATCGCCATGAAGGGCCTGCCGGGCGACCGCGCCACCGAGCAGGAACAGCTGATACGGCGGATTCGGGGCTGGCTCAGCCTGCACTTGCAAGCTGCGGACGGGCAAGGCACCGCGCCTGGGGGCTGACAGGGCTTCAGCGGAAACCGTGGCGCTCGCGGATCAGGTTGTAGGCGTTGTGCAGCTCGCGCGTGCGATCGGTCGCCGCGCGCACCAGGGCCGGGCTGGCGCCCGAGCCGGCAAGCTTGTCCGGGTGGTTCTGGCTGAGCAGTCGGCGGTAGGCACGCTTGATCACCGCCGGCTCGCAATCGGCGGTCACTCCCAGCAGGGTGAGCGCATCCTTGTAGCTGTTGCCGCGCCTGGGCCGCAGCCCTTGGGGCAGGTCATAGCCAGCGCCCAGCGCCTCCACCTGCGACGCCGAACGCCCCAACCAGTGGCCCCATTGGAGGATCAGCTGGCGCTCATGCTGGCCAATACGCCCGTCAGCCGCGGCCAACTGCCAGCAACTGCGCAGCAGGCGTTCGACGCTCGAGCGATCGTCGCGCAGCTGCCTCAGCGAAATCTCCAGCTTGTCGCCGCCGGCCTTGCCGCGGTTGAAAGCAGCTATCGCCCGCCGGGTGCCGGCGTCATCCAGACCGAGCCGTTTCATCTCGGAACGCGCTTGTTGGATATGCGCTTCCTCCACCCGTCCATCGCTCTTGGCCAGGCGCCCAAGAAGGATGAACAGCAGGTCCTGCTGGTCGATGGCCGACTCGCCACGCACGCGGGCGCGCAGGGCGCTCCAGGAGTCCAGCTGCAGCCGCCGGTCCAGCACATGCCCCAGCAGGCCGCCCAGCAGGGCGCCGGGAATGCTCGCGAGAGCGAGCCCTGCTGCGGCGCCGATCAGGGTAGCCGGCCAGACCAACTCAGGCCTCCGCTACCAGTAGGCGCTCGACTTCCGCCAGGCGTTCGTGGGTACCGACATCGACCCAGCGTCCGGCGAAATGCTCGCCGCTGACCTGGCCGGCGGCCATGGCCTGGCGCAGCAGCGGGGCCAACTTGAAGGCGCCTGCCTGGCAACCGCTGAACAGCCGCGGATGGAGCACGGCGATGCCGCTGTAGGTGAGGCTGGGCTCGCCCTCGACCGCGTCGCTCACCCGCCCCTGGTCGAGGCGAAAGTCGCCGCGCGGATGGTGGATAGGGTTGTCCACCAGCACCAGATGGGCCAGGCCATCCAGCGGCCGCCGCAGACGATTGAAGTCGAAGTCGGTCCAGACGTCGCCGTTGACCACCAGGAAAGGCTCGTCTCCCAGCAACGGCAGGGCCCGGAAGATGCCGCCTCCCGTTTCCAGCGGCTCGCCTTCTGCCGAATAGCGGATGGACAGGCCGAAGCGCGCGCCATCGCCGAGATGCGCCTCGATCTGCGGCCCGAGCCAGGCATGGTTGATCACCAGCTGGCGAAACCCCGCCGCCGCCAGGGCATTGAGGTGGAACTCGATCAGTGGGGTGCCAGCGGCACGGACCAGCGGCTTGGGTGTGTGCAAGGTCAGGGGGCGCATGCGCTCACCCTTGCCGGCCGCGAGGATCATGGCCTTCATTCGGGCACGACCTCCAGCAGCGGCATGCCGCCCAGCAATTGGCCCAGCTCGGCCAGCTCCGGCCGGCGGGCGACCACGGCCTCTATATAAGAGAAGAAGCGCGGTACGTCATCCAGGTACTTGGGCTTGCCATCGCGATGGCAGATGCGCGCGAAGATGCCGATGACCTTGAGGTGGCGCTGTACGCCCATCAGGTCGCTGGCGCGGTGAAACTCGGCGAAGTCGGCCTGCACCGGAATTCCCGCTTCCCGCGCCAGGGTCCAGTAGCGCTGCAGCCAGGCGGCGACGCGCTCTTCCGGCCAGCTGAGGAAAGCGTCCTTGAACAGGCAGGTGACGTCGTAGGTCACCGGCCCGTAGACCGCGTCCTGGAAATCCAGCACGCCGGGATTGGGACGGCTCAGCATCAGGTTGCGCGGCATGTAGTCGCGGTGCACCAGCACCTTGGGCTGGTCCAGGGCGCTGGCGATCAGCAGGTCGGATACGCGTTGCCAGGCGGCCAGGCGCTCACCGTCCAGTTCGATGCCCAGGTGGCGCTGCAGATACCACTCGGGGAAGAGCTGCAGCTCGCGACGCAGCAGGGCATCGTCGTAGCTGGGCATGGGGACATCGAGGCAGCGCTTCTGGAAGCTGATCAGCGCCTGGATCGCGTCCTCGAAGAGCGAGTCGGCATTCTCGGCGTCGATCACATCGAGGTAGGTCTGGCGACCCAGGTCATCCAGGACGAGGAAGCCCTGTTCCACATCCGCGGCGAGGATACGCGGCACGTGAACGCCGGCTTCGGCGAGCATCCCCGCCACCTTGACGAAAGGGCGGCAGTCCTCGCGGGGAGGTGGGGCGTCCATCAGGATCAGGGTGCGGTCGTCAGCCTCCCAGCGGAAATAGCGGCGAAAGCTGGCGTCACTGCTGGCCGGAACCAGCGTGGCGGCAGGCACAGGGCCCCAGCCTTCGGCAGCGAACAGGGTGGGCAACTGCTGGTCCAGCCATTGGCTCAGCTGCTGAAGGCGCAGGTCTTCGTGGTGCATCGGGTGGTCTCCGGCGGCGCTAGCCGTTGTGCGGGTCATGCTTTATTATCCAGCATCTTTTTCAGCCCATCGAGAGGCGTGCGGCCCCAGCGGGCCGAAGGCGCGCAGGAAGCCCGGACTAACAAGATGGCAGTAAGATCCCCCGCGTTTCGTAGAAAGTTTCCTCTGCTGGTGACCGGCAGCCTGCTGGCACTGCAGCCAGTAGCCACCTCCTTCGCCGTCGCCGCAGAACAATTCGACTGCCAGGCATCCGCCGCTGGCGGCTGGGCCTGCTCGCCCAAGGCCAGCGCCGAGAAGTTACCACCTCGTCCGGTTCACAGCACCAGTGCCGTGAGCTCGACCATCGGCGCCGCCCCCCAGGAGGGGCAGGCCGCGGCTGAAGGCAGCGCGGCCACGCTGGTCACCGAGGCCGAAGGCAAGGGCCTGGCCACCCGTAGCGCCGACTACAGTCACCTCGACTGGGTACCGCGCGACAAGCTCACTCCGGCCCAACTGGCTGAGACCGGCCCTTACTGCGCCGGCGCCTACGTCGAGCCGCCGCGTCCGGGCATGGACGACGATACGCCAATGGAGGACGCACCCACCTACATCTCCGCCAAGGCCTCGCGCTACGAGCAGGAGAAGCAGATCGCCACCCTCGCCGGCGATGTGGTCCTGCGCCAGGGCAGCATGCAGGTGGAGGCCGACGAGGCCAACCTGCACCAGGCCGAGAACCGCGGCGAACTGGTCGGCAACGTCAAGCTGCGCGACAAGGGCGCCCTGGTAGTCGGCGACCATGCCGAACTGCAGCTGGACAACGGCGAAGCCAAGATCGACAACGCCGAATACGTGTTGCACCAGTCCCACACCCGCGGCAACGCGCTGTACGCCAAGCGCCAGGAAGACGCCGTCATCCGCCTGAAGGACGGCACTTACACCCGATGCGAACCGGGTGACAACGCCTGGCACCTGAAGGGCAACAACATCAAGCTGAACCCGGCCACCGGTTTCGGCACCGCGACCAACGTCACCCTGCGGGTCAAGGACATCCCGGTGTTCTATACCCCGTACATCTATTTCCCCATCGACGACCGTCGCCAGTCCGGCTTCCTGCCGCCGACCATCGGCAGCAGCTCCGACACCGGTTTCCTTCTGGTCACGCCGTACTACTTCAACCTGGCGCCGAACTACGACGCCACGCTGTACCCGCGCTACATGGCCAAGCGCGGTCTGCTGATGGAAGTCGAGGGCCGCTACCTGACCCGCAGCAGCGAAGGCCAACTGGGCGCGGCCTACCTCGACGACAAGGAAGACGAGCGCAAGCTCATGTCCGAGTACGAGAAGAAGCGCTGGCTGTACAACTGGAAACACATCGGCGGCCTCGACTCCCGCCTGCTGGCCGAGGTCGACTACACCGATATCAGCGATCCGTATTACTTCGACGACCTGGATACCGACCTGGGCGTCGACACGCCGACTTTCGTCAACCAGCGCGGTACGCTGACCTACCGCGGTGATACCTATACCGCCCGCCTGAACGCGCATGCCTACGAGCTGGCCACCATCTCGGACATCACGCCGTACGACCGTCTGCCGCAGATTACCCTGGATGGCGCCCTGCCTTTCCAGCCCGGCGGGCTGACCTTCGCCTACAGCACAGAGTTCGTGCGCTTCGACCGCAACCTGCGTGAAGGCAATTTCATCGACGAAGACGGCGGCCCAGTCAACGCTGATGGCACCATCGGCACCCCCTGGAACGACACGAATATTAGCGGCCTGGACCGCGCCAACGGCGACAGGGTTCACCTGGAACCGGGCGTTTCCCTGCCTATGAACTGGACTTGGGGCTTCCTCAAACCGGAGGTCAAGTACGCATACACCCAGTACGACTTGACCCTCGACAGCACAGGCAAAGCTGCCGTTCCGGACTTCGACTCGAAGCCGGATCGCCAGCTGCCCATCTACAGCGTCGATAGCGGCCTGTATTTCGACCGCAAGACCCAGTTCTTCAGCAAGGACTACACCCAGACCCTGGAACCGCGCCTGTTCTACCTCTACGTGCCGGAAGAGGACCAGACCGACATCCCGCTGTTCGATACCGGCGAGTACACCTTCAACTATGCGTCGCTGTTCCGCGACAACCGTTTCTCCGGCCACGACCGCATCGGCGACGCCAACCAGGTCTCCCTTGGCGTGACCAACCGCTGGATCGAAGCCAACGGCTTCGAGCGCCAGCGCTTCAGCATCGGCCAGGCCTTCTATTTCCAGGACCGCAAGGTGCAACTGCCCGGCATCGACTTCCGCACCCGCGACGATGCCCAGGCGTCCGTTTCGCCCTACGCGCTGGAGTACCTGTATCGCTTCAATCGCGACTGGCGCATCACCTCGGACTTCAACTGGGACCCGGACTCCCATCGCACCCGCTCCGGCAGCGCGATGTTCCATTACCAGCCCGAAGATAACCCGAACAAGGTGGTCAACGCCGGTTACCGCTACCGCAATGACACCATCCGCTTCGACCAGTCGACCGGTAACTGGGTCGTCGGCGGCGGCGACTTCGGGGTGGAAGGCCAGCCCGGCTTCATCAAGGACTACTACAAGATCAGCCAGCACGACTTCTCCGTCATCTGGCCGGTGGTCCCGCAGTGGAGCGCCATCGCGCGCTGGCAGTTCGACTACAACCGCGACCGTACGCTGGAGGCCTTCGGTGGCTTCGAGTACGACAGCTGCTGCTGGAAGCTGCGCCTGATCAACCGCTACTGGGTCGACTACGACGAATTCGACCAGACCCCCTCCACCACCAACGACAGCGGCGACCACGGGATCTTCCTGCAGATCGTCCTGAAGGGCCTCGGCGGCGTCGTAGGCAATGCGGCCGAAGGCTTCCTGGAAAAAGGCATTCAAGGTTACCGTGAACGTGAAGACCAAGCTCTCTGATTGTCTGCGCCCGCTGTTGCTGGGCGCCCTCCTCCTCGGCGGCCTCGCGCATGCCGAGGTTCGCTCCATCGACCGAGTGGTCGCCATCGTCGACAACGACGTGATCATGCAAAGCCAGCTCGACCAGCGCCTGCGCGAAGTGCAACAGACCATCGCCAAGCGCGGCGCCTCGCTGCCGCCCGAGCATGTGCTCAGCCAGCAGGTGCTGGAGCGCCTGATCATCGAGAACATCCAGCTGCAGATCGGCGACCGCTCCGGCATCCGCATCACTGATGAGGAACTGAACCAGGCCATCGGGGCCATCGCCCAGCGCAACGGCATGACGGTCGAACAATTCCGCGGCGCCCTTACCCGGGACGGCCTGTCCTTTGATGACGCCCGCGAGCAGGTACGCCGCGAGATGGTCATCAGCCGTGTGCGCCAGCGCCGTGTGGCCGAGCGCATCCAGGTCACCGACCAGGAAGTGCAAAACTTCCTCGCCTCCGATATGGGCAAGATCCAGCTGTCCGAAGAGTTCCGTCTGGCCAATATCCTGATCCCGGTGCCGGAAGGCTCCTCGCCCGACACCATTCAGGCCGCCGAGCGCCAGGCCCAGGAGCTGTACCAGCAGCTCCAGCAGGGCGCCGACTTCGCCCAGCTGGCCATCTCCCGCTCCGCCGGCGAAACCGCCCTGGAAGGCGGCGAGATCGGCTGGCGCAAGGCCGCCCAGCTGCCTCCGCCCTTCGACGGCATGATCAGCGCCCTGCCGGTCGGCCAGGTTACCGAGCCGGTCCGCACCCCGGGTGGCTTCATCATCCTGAAGCTGCTCGACAAGCGCGGTGGCGAAACCCTGGTGCGCGACGAAGTGCACGTCCGCCACATCCTGCTCAAGCCCAGCGAGATCCGCAGCGAAGCAGACACCCAGCGCCTGGCCGAGCGCCTCTACGAGCGCATCCAGTCGGGCGAGGACTTCGGCGAACTGGCGAAGAGCTTCTCCGAGGACCCGGGCTCGGCGCTTAACGGCGGCGACCTGAACTGGATCGACCCCAACGCCCTGGTGCCCGAGTTCCGCGAAGTCATGGCACAGACCCCGGCCGGCAAGCTCTCCAAGCCGTTCAAGAGCCCCTATGGCTGGCACGTGCTGGAAGTACTGGGCCGCCGCGCCACCGACAGCAGTGACAAGTTCCGCGAGCAACAGGCGCTGAACGTGCTGCGCAACCGCAAGTACGACGAGGAACTGCAGGCCTGGCTGCGCCAGATCCGCGACGAGGCCTACGTCGAAACCAAGTTGTAAGAGCCTGGGTCGCAGGACAGCGCGCTGGCGGTACAATCACCGCCAACGCGCTGGACACCCTGCAAGGACCCGGAATGAAACCTCTCCGCTTCGCCCTCACCCCAGGTGAACCTGCCGGCATCGGCCCCGACCTTTGCCTGCTCCTTTCCCGCTCGGCCCAGCCCCATCCCCTGATCGCCATCGCCAGCCGCAGCCTGCTCGAACAGCGTGCCGCAGAACTGGGCCTGGCCATCCGGCTGATCGATGTCGAGCCAGCCAGCCTGCCTGATGTCCCGGCACCCGCCGGTAGCCTCTACGTCTGGGATACGCCCCTGCTCGCGGCGACCAGCCCCGGCACCCTCGATCCCCGGAACGCGGACTACGTGCTGGAAACCCTGACTCGCGCCGGCCAGGGCTGCCTCGACGGGCATTTCGCCGGGATGATCACTGCCCCGGTACACAAGGGCGTGATCAACGAAGCTGGCATCGCATTTTCAGGGCACACCGAGTTCCTCGCCGAACTGACATCCACCCAGCAGGTCGTGATGATGCTGGCCACCCGTGGCCTGCGCGTGGCCCTGGTGACCACTCATCTGCCACTCAAGGATGTCGCCACCGCTATCACCCCCGAACGCCTGCAACGCGTCAGCCGCATCCTGCATGCCGACCTGGTGAACAAGTTCGGTATCGCCCACCCACGCATCCTGGTCTGCGGCCTCAATCCCCACGCCGGAGAAGGTGGGCATCTGGGCCGGGAAGAGCTGGAGGTCATCGAACCGGCCCTGGAAAGCCTGCGTGCCGAGGGCCTGGACCTGATCGGCCCGCTGCCCGCCGATACCCTGTTCACCCCCAAGCATCTGGAGCATTGCGACGCCGTGCTGGCGATGTACCACGACCAGGGATTGCCGGTGCTCAAGTACAAGGGCTTTGGCGCGGCGGTGAACGTCACCCTGGGCCTGCCAATCATTCGCACCTCGGTGGACCACGGCACCGCCCTGGATCTGGCCGGCACCGGCCGTATCGACTGCGGCAGCCTGGAAGTCGCCCTGGAAACCGCGTACCAGATGGCCACCGCGCAACAGCGCTCCGATTGACGACCCCTCGCGCCGCTTTCGCGGCCCGGCCTTAGGCGGCGGGGGCTGGCGCCTGATAGACTACGCGGCTCAGTTTCCACGCCAGGCCCCCGGCCTGGCCCCAAGGCCTGGAGCCTTCGATGTCCGAACACTACCAACACCGCGCGCGCAAGCGCTTCGGCCAGAACTTCCTGCACGACGCAGGCGTCATCCATCGGATCCTGCGCAGCATCCATGCCCGCGCAGGCGAACACCTGCTGGAGATCGGTCCGGGCCAGGGCGCCCTCACCGAGGGCCTGCTGGCCAGCGGCGCTCAGCTCGATGTAGTCGAGCTGGACCTGGACCTCATTCCCATCCTGCAGCACAAGTTCGGACAGTTGCCGAACTTCCGCCTCACCCAGGGCGACGCGCTGAAGTTCGATTTCCGCCAGTTCGGCGCCGAGCCGCGCAGCCTGCGGGTCGTGGGTAACCTGCCGTACAACATCTCAACGCCATTGATCTTCCACCTGCTGGACCACGCGGACCTGATCCGCGACATGCACTTCATGCTGCAGAAGGAAGTGGTGGAACGCCTGGCCGCCGAGCCTGGCGGTGGTGACTGGGGCCGGCTTTCGATCATGGTCCAGTACCACTGCCGCGTGGAGCACCTGTTCAACGTCGGCCCGGGCGCCTTCAATCCGCCGCCCAAGGTCGACTCGGCCATCGTCCGCCTGGCGCCCCATGAGGTGCTGCCGCATCCGGCCAAGGACGTCGCCCTGCTGGAGCGCGTGGTGCGCGAAGCCTTCAACCAGCGCCGCAAGACCCTGCGCAATACCCTCAAGGGCCTGCTCGACGCCGCCGCCATCGAGGCCGCCGGCGTGGATGGCAGCCTTCGCCCGGAACAGCTCGACCTGGCCGCATTCGTCCGCCTGGCCGATCAACTGGCCGCGACAGGCGCCAAGCCCTAGACTCCTTTCCAGCTACTCGAGAGCAACCGCGTG
Organism: Pseudomonas sp. BN417; assembly: GCF_029871205.1. Lineage (GTDB taxonomy): Bacteria > Pseudomonadota > Gammaproteobacteria > Pseudomonadales > Pseudomonadaceae > Metapseudomonas. The sequence goes on from NZ_SSOJ01000080.1 coordinate 43,063, forward strand.
TCCGATCCTCGCTATCAGGTCGACGTCAGCGTCGCCACCCGCTTCCTCCCGGAACAGTCGCAGCCGGATGAGAACCGCTTTGCCTTCGCCTACACGGTGACGATCCAGAACAACGGCGAACTGCCGGCCAAGCTGCTCACCCGCCACTGGGTCATCACCGATGGCGACGGCCACGTCCAGGAAGTCCGCGGTGCCGGCGTGGTCGGTCAGCAACCCCTGATCGCTCCGGGCGCCAGCCACACCTACACCAGCGGCACCGTAATGGCGACGCAGGTGGGCAGCATGCAGGGGAGCTACCAGATGGTCGCCGACGACGGGAAACGCTTCGACGCCATCATCGCCCCCTTCCGCCTCGCCGTTCCCGGCGCCCTGCACTGAGGAGAGCGGCATGGCGGCTTATGCGGTCGGCGATCTCCAGGGATGCCTGGACCAACTGAAGTGCCTGCTGGAGCGGGTTCGCTTCGATCCGGCCAGGGATCGCCTCTGGCTGGTGGGCGACCTGGTCAACCGCGGGCCGAAATCCCTGGAAACCCTGCGCTTCCTTTATTCGATCCGCGAATCCCTGGTCTGCGTGCTCGGCAACCACGACCTGCACCTGCTGGCGGTGGCCCACAATATCGAGCGCCTGCGCAAGGCCGATACCCTGCGCGAGATAATCGACGCGCCGGACAGTGCCGAACTGCTCGACTGGCTGCGCCGACAAAAGCTGCTGCACCATGACGAGGAGCGGGATATCGCCATGGTCCATGCAGGCATCCCTCCCCAATGGACGCTGAAAAAGGCGCTCAAGCGCGCGGCAGAAGTGGAGGAAGCGCTGCAGGACGACGCCCGCCTGCCGCTGTTCCTCGACGGGATGTACGGCAATGAGCCGGACAAGTGGGACAAGGACCTGCACGGTGCAGCGCGCCTGCGGGTCATCACCAATTATTTCACCCGTATGCGCTTCTGCCGCGTCGACGGGACCCTGGACCTGAAATCCAAGGAAGGCCTGGACACAGCACCGCCTGGCTTCGCGCCCTGGTTCAGCATTCCCGGACGCAAGACCCGCGGGCAGAAGATCATCTTCGGCCACTGGGCAGCCCTGGAAGGCAAATGCGACGAACCCGACCTGTTCGCCCTCGACACCGGCTGCGTCTGGGGCGGCGCCATGACCCTTTTGAACATCGACAGCGGCGAGCGCCAGAGCTGCAGCTGCGAGGAGAACCGCCATGAGTGAATTCCAACGCATCCCCCCCGAGCGAGCCCAAGCCCTGCGCGAACAGGGCGCAGTGGTGGTCGACATCCGCGACCCGCAGAGCTTCGCCCTCGGCCACATCAGCGGTTCGCACCACCTGGACAACCACTCCCTGGCCGATTTCATCGCCAAAGCCGACTTCGACAAGCCCCTGATCGTCTCCTGCTACCACGGCAACTCCAGCCAGGGCGCAGCCGCCTATCTCGCGCATCAGGGCTTCGCCGAGGTCTACAGCCTGGATGGCGGCTTCGAGCTCTGGCGCAGCCTCTACCCCGACGAAGTCGCCCAGGGCAGCGCCGACTGAAAATTTTTTCCGTGAGGCGCAACCCCGCGCCATCACTGGCTTAGCGCCGCCTAGCCGACGAACGGTAATCCCTTGTTATCCTTCCGTCATGCTTGACCTTGCCGATTACGAACTACTCTTAGCTCAGGCCATCCAAAAAAGGGGAGAGCCGGTCCACCGGTTCCGGGCCATCGGCAGCGACCATTCAGGTGTTCTGGGGGAATTTCATCAGCCAGCTTTCGGCTGACTGCCCGCACCCGCACAACCGACCCCGCGCCGGCTTCCTGTTTCCAGCGAGGTGACGTCATGAGCATTTTCAGCCACTTCCAACAACGCTTCGAAGCGACGCGCCAGGAGGAATATACCCTCCAGGAGTATCTCGACCTGTGCAAGCAGGACCGTAGTGCCTATGCCAGCGCAGCGGAACGCATGCTCATGGCTATCGGCGATCCGGAACTGTTGGATACTTCGCTCGACCCCCGGCTGTCGCGGATCTTCTCGAACAAGGTGATTCGCCGCTACCCGGCCTTCGCGGACTTCCATGGCATGGAAGAATGCATCGACCAGATAGTCGCCTTCTTCCGCCATGCCGCCCAGGGCCTGGAAGAGAAGAAACAGATCCTCTACCTGCTGGGCCCGGTGGGCGGCGGCAAATCGTCCCTGGCGGAGAAGCTCAAGCAGCTCATGGAGCGCGTGCCCTTCTATGTCATCAAGGGTTCGCCGGTGTTCGAGTCGCCCCTGGGGCTGTTCAACGCCGATGAGGACGGTGCCATCCTCGAAGAGGAGTACGGCATCCCGCGGCGCTACCTGCGTACGGTGATCTCGCCCTGGGCGACCAAGCGCCTGAACGAGTTCGGTGGCGACATCAGCAAGTTCCGCGTGGTCAAGCTCTACCCCTCGATCCTCAACCAGGTCGCCATCGCCAAGACCGAGCCGGGCGACGAGAACAACCAGGACATCTCGTCCCTGGTGGGCAAGGTGGATATCCGCAAGCTCGAGGAATTCCCGCAGAACGACGCCGATGCCTACAGCTACTCGGGCGCGCTGTGCCGGGCCAACCAGGGCCTGATGGAGTTCGTCGAGATGTTCAAGGCGCCGATCAAGGTGCTGCACCCGCTGCTGACCGCCACCCAGGAAGGCAACTACAACAGCACCGAGGGTCTGGGCGGATTGCCGTTCAGCGGCATCATCCTGGCCCACTCCAACGAATCGGAATGGCACAGCTTCCGTAACAACAAGAACAACGAAGCCTTCATCGACCGTATCTACATCGTAAAGGTCCCCTACTGCCTGCGGGTCGCCGACGAGATCAAGATCTACGACAAGCTGCTGGTCGGCAGCTCGTTGGCCCACGCCCACTGCGCGCCGGACACCCTGCGCATGCTGGCGCAGTTCTCCGCGCTGTCCCGCCTGAAGGAGCCGGAGAACTCGAACATCTACTCGAAGATGCGCGTCTACGACGGCGAGAACCTCAAGGACACCGATCCCAAGGCCAAGTCGATCCAGGAATACCGCGATTCCGCAGGCGTGGACGAAGGCATGAACGGCCTGTCGACCCGCTTCGCCTTCAAGATCCTCTCCAAGGTGTTCAACTTCGACCCCCATGAAGTGGCGGCCAACCCGGTGCACCTGCTCTATGTGCTGGAGCAGCAGATCGAGCAGGAACAGTTCCCGGCCGAAACCCGCGAACGCTACCTGCGCTACATCAAGGAATACCTGGCGCCACGCTACATCGAGTTCATCGGCAAGGAGATCCAGACCGCCTACCTCGAATCCTACAGCGAGTATGGCCAGAACATCTTCGACCGCTACGTGCTCTATGCCGACTTCTGGATCCAGGACCAGGAGTATCGCGACCCGGAAACCGGCGAGATCCTCAACCGCGTGGCGTTGAACGAGGAGCTCGAGAAGATCGAGAAGCCGGCCGGCATCAGCAACCCGAAGGACTTCCGCAACGAGATCGTCAACTTCGTACTGCGTGCCCGGGCCAACAACAACGGCAAGAACCCCAGCTGGCTCAGCTACGAGAAGCTGCGGGTGGTGATCGAGAAGAAAATGTTCTCCAACACCGAAGACCTGTTGCCGGTCATCAGTTTCAATGCCAAGGGCAGCAAGGAGGAGCAGCAGAAACACAACGACTTCGTCAAACGCATGGTCGAGCGCGGCTATACGGAGAAACAGGTACGCCTGCTGTCCGAATGGTACCTGCGGGTACGCAAGTCGCAGTAAAACAGTCTCAAGCTGCAAGCCTGGAGCAAGCCCGTCGGAGGCGCCGTCTCGCACGGCGTCTCCTGCGCCTTGCAGCCTGAAACTCCCCGGAGGGGTCTATGAGCTACGTCATCGACAGGCGTCTGAACGGTAAGAACAAGAGCACGGTGAACCGCCAGCGGTTCCTGCGGCGTTACCGCGAGCACATCAAGAAGGCCGTGGAGGAGGCCGTGAGCCGCCGTTCCATCACCGATATGGAGCATGGCGAGCAGATCAGCATTCCCGGCCGCGATATCGACGAGCCCGTCCTGCACCACGGCCGCGGTGGGCGGCAGACCATAGTCCACCCTGGGAACAAGGAATTCACCGCGGGCGACCGCATCCCCCGCCCCTCCGGCGGCGGTGGCGGACGTGGCGGCGGCAAGGCGAGCAACAGCGGCGAAGGCATGGACGACTTCGTCTTCCAGATCACCCAGGAAGAATTCCTCGACTTCATGTTCGAGGACCTCGAACTGCCCAACCTGGTCAAACGCCACCTCAGTGGTGCCGACACCTTCAAGACGGTGCGCGCCGGCATCAGCAACGAAGGCAGCCCATCGCGCATCAATATCGTCCGTACCCTGCGCTCGGCCCATGCCCGGCGCATCGCCCTCTCGGGCAGCAGCCGCAGCAAGCTCAAGGAAGCCAAGGAGGAACTGGAGCGGCTCAAGCGCGAAGAGCCGGACAACTTCAGCGATATCCAGGAACTTGAAGCTGAAATTGCCAAACTTCGCGCCAGAATCGAGCGCGTTCCCTACCTCGACACCTTCGACCTCAAGTACAACCTGCTGGTCAAGCAACCCAACCCGTCGTCCAAGGCGGTGATGTTCTGCCTGATGGACGTCTCCGGCTCCATGACGCAGGCGACCAAGGACATCGCCAAGCGCTTCTTCATCCTGCTCTACCTGTTCCTCAAGCGGAACTACGACAAGATCGAGGTCGTCTTCATCCGCCACCACACCAGCGCCCGCGAGGTGGACGAGGAAGAGTTCTTCTACTCCCGGGAAACCGGCGGCACCATCGTTTCCAGCGCGCTCAAGCTGATGCAGGAAATCATGGCCGAGCGCTATCCCATCAATGAATGGAATATCTACGCAGCCCAGGCATCGGACGGCGACAACTGGAATGACGATTCACCCATCTGCAGGGATATCCTGATCAAGCAGATCATGCCGTTCGTGCAGTACTACACCTACGTCGAGATCACCCCGCGCGAGCACCAGGCGCTGTGGTACGAGTACGAACAGGTCTGCGAGACGTTCGACGATACCTTCGCCCAGCAACAGATCGTCTCGGCGGCGGATATCTACCCGGTGTTCCGCGAACTCTTCCAGCGCCGGCTGGTGACCTGAGGGGAGGCGTGCCATGACTGCCAGCAAGAAGGAACGCAAACCGATTTCCACGGGGTCCGAATGGACCTTCGACCTGATCCGCGCCTACGACCGCGAAATCAGCCGGATTGCCGAGCGCTACGCGCTGGACACCTATCCGAACCAGATCGAGGTGATCAGCGCCGAGCAGATGATGGATGCCTATGCCTCTGTCGGCATGCCCCTGGGCTACCACCACTGGTCCTACGGCAAGCACTTCCTCGCCACCGAGAAAAGCTATTCCCGCGGCCAGATGGGCCTGGCCTACGAAATCGTCATCAACTCCGACCCCTGCATCGCCTACCTGATGGAGGAGAACACCATCACCATGCAGGCCCTGGTGATCGCCCACGCCTGCTATGGCCACAACAGCTTCTTCAAGGGCAACTACCTGTTCCGCACCTGGACCGACGCCAGCTCCATCATCGACTACCTGGTGTTCGCCAAGCAGTACATCATGCAGTGCGAGGAGCGCCACGGCATCGACGCCGTGGAAGACCTGCTGGACTCCTGCCACGCCCTGATGAACTACGGCGTCGATCGATACAAGCGGCCCTACCCGATATCCGCCGAGGAGGAACGGCGCCGGCAGAAAGACCGCGAGGAACACCTGCAGAAGCAGATCAACGACCTCTGGCGCACCATTCCCAAGGGATCCGGCAAGGGTGGCGACAAGGACAACCAGCGCTTCCCGGTGGAACCCCAGGAAAACATCCTCTACTTCCTCGAGAAGCACGCCCCGCTGCTGGAGCCCTGGCAACGTGAGGTAGTGCGCATCGTGCGCAAGATCGCCCAGTACTTCTATCCGCAGCGCCAGACCCAGGTGATGAACGAAGGCTGGGCCACCTTCTGGCACTACACCCTGATGAACGACCTGTACGACGAAGGCCTGGTCACCGACGGCTTCATGATGGAATTCCTCCAGTCGCACACCAGCGTCATCTACCAGCCAGGCTTCGACAGCCCCTACTACAGCGGGATCAACCCTTACACCCTGGGCTTCGCCATGTACCGCGACATCCGCCGCATCTGCGAAGAGCCCACCGAGGAGGACAAGCGCTGGTTCCCCGACATCGCCGGCAGCGACTGGCTTTCCACCCTCAAGTTCGCGATGAGCAGCTTCAAGGACGAAAGCTTCATCCTGCAATTCCTCTCGCCCAAGGTGATCCGGGATCTCAAGCTGTTCAGCATCCTCGACGACGACCAGAAGGACGAACTGCTGGTGCCGGCCATCCATGACGAGCAGGGCTACCGGCTGATCCGCGAGACACTCGCGGCCCAGTACAACCTCGGCAACCGCGAGCCCAACGTGCAGATCTGGAGCGTCGACCGGCGCGGCGACCGCTCGCTGACCCTGCGCCACCAGCAGCACGACCGCAAACCCCTGGGCGAATCCACCGAGGAAGTGCTCCGCCACTTGCACCGCCTCTGGGGCTTCGACATTCACCTGGAAACCCGCCAGGGCGAGCAGATTACCGGGAGCCACCACGTCCCCCCAAAGGGGGAACGCACTGAGGACGGGGAATACCCGCGCCTGGACCTGATCATTCCGCCCATTTGATCGGTTGACCGCATGCCCGGCCGACGCCGAGCATGCGACTCAACCACTATGGGAGCCGTCCTCAGATGCGTCTGTTCTCCGTCCTGCTGCTGTGCCTGGCCCTGGCCACCTGCGCCAGCCCGATCCCGCAGATCCGCGTCCTGCAGCCGGCCCATCCCGACCTGGCGGGTCGCGGCACCTTCGAGCTGGTCTCCCCGGAACAGGCCGTGGAGGGCGAACTGCCCTACCGCGAACGCTACGCCCAACTCGCCCCGCTGATCCGTCAGGGCCTGGCAAGCCGTGGCTACCAGGCCGCCAACGAGGCCCAGCTGCGGGTCTACTACTGGCTGGCGGTGAGCGACACGCCGCTTGAGTTCAAGGTCGACCAGGCACCGCCCAGCCCTCTCGGCCCCTACCAGGCCATCCATCGACTGCGCGATGAAACCGGCACCTTGCGACTGCGCCTGACCGACCCGGCCGGCCAGGTGCTCTGGGAGGGCCTGGCCATCACCGGCCTCAGCCCTTCGCGCGACAGCGCCGAGCTGCTGGCGAGCGCCGTGCGCGCACTGATCGAGCAACTCCCCGCAGCCCGCTAGGCTGCTATCCTCCGCAGCCACGGAGGCAAGCCATGCAGATATACAAAGTTGGCGGCGCAGTACGCGACCGCCTGTTGGGACGCCCGGTTACCGAGAACGACTGGGTGGTAGTAGGTGCCACCGCCGAAGAGATGCTCGAACAGGGCTACCGCCCGGTGGGTGCCGATTTCCCGGTATTCCTCCATCCGCAGAGCGGCGAGGAGTACGCCCTGGCGCGCACCGAGCGCAAGAGCGGCCGCGGCTACGGCGGCTTCACCTTCTTCGCCAGCCCTGACGTGACCCTGGAGCAGGACCTGACCCGCCGCGACCTCACGGTCAACGCCATGGCCGAGGACGACCAGGGCAATCTGATCGACCCCTACGGCGGCCGGCAGGACCTCGAGGCCAGGCGGCTGCGCCATGTCTCCCCCGCCTTCGCCGAAGACCCCCTGCGCGTGCTGCGGGTGGCACGTTTTGCCGCGCGCTACGCGCCGCTGGGGTTCCGGGTGGCGGAGGAAACCCTGGAGCTGATGCGGCGCATCGCCGAATCCGGCGAGCTGGACGCCCTGACGCCAGAACGCAGCTGGAAGGAAATCTCCCGTGCCCTCATGGAGCCGCGCCCGGACGTGTTCATCCAGGTCCTGCGCGAATGCGGCGCCCTCGCCGCCTGGCTACCCGAACTGGACTGCCTGTTCGGCGTCCCCCAGCCGGAGAAGCACCACCCCGAGGTGGATTCCGGCGTGCACGTACTGGCCGTACTGCGCCAATGCGCGGAACACCACCAACCGCTCACCGTGCGCTGGGCCTGCCTGCTGCACGACCTGGGCAAGGGCCTGACCCCGGAAGACGAGTTGCCGCAGCATATCGCCCACGAAAAGCGCGGCCTCAAGCTGATCAAGGCGGTGAACGAGCGCTGCAAGGCTCCGCGCGACTGCCAGGAACTGGCCTTGCTGGTTGGCGAGTACCACACCCACGCCCATCGGGCCCTGGAGCTGCGCGCCTCGACGCTGCTGGAGCTGCTGCAGAGCTTCGACGTCTACCGCCGCCCCCAGCGCTTCGAGGAATTCGTCGCCGCCAGCGAGATGGACGCCCGTGGCCGTACCGGCCTGGAGCAGCGCGACTATCCCCAGGCGGCCTACCTGCTGGGCGCAGCCGCTGCCGCCCGTGCGGTCGCGGTGCAACCGCTGCTGGAAAAAGGCTTGAAAGGCGCGGAACTGGGCGAGGCGCTCAAAGGCGAACGCCTCAAGGCGCTCAAGGCCTACAAGGAAGCGGGCGGGAAGGCCTGACGCAGGGCCGGCGGCGTCAGCTCGGCACCGCGCCAGACGAAGGACGCCGGCCAGAGCGCCTGCTGGATGCTGGACGATTGCCAGAGCTCGGCGAAAGTCTTCCCTGCGCCCGGATGCCGCGCTTCAGGCGCCAGCAGCGCCAGGGGCCAGAGCACGAAGGCATTCTTCAGCACTTCGGCGCGCGGCAGTACCAGGCCATCGAAGTTACCGACCCGGTCGCCGTAGAAGAGCACGTCGATATCCAGCGGCAGGCCCTTGCGGCCGGGCGCATAGCGGCCGTTGTCGGCCTCGATCACCTTCAATCGGCGATCCAGTTCATGCAGCGGCAGGTCGGTGCGGGCGGAGACCACCAGGTTGAAGAAGTGCCCGCTCTTGATACCCACGGCCTGGCTCTCGAACACCGGCGAGCACTGCATGTCATGAAGGAATTCGGCCAGGGCTTCGAGCCCGGCGGTCAGGTTGCGCTCGCGCTCGATATTGCTGCCGAGGCCGAGGTAGATAGGCGTCAGCGACATCCGCGCTCGATCTCCACACCGACACTGCTGGCCGCGGGCACGGCGCCAGGCTTGTGCAGCTTCAGGCGAACCCAGGGGATATCGAACTCGGCCATGAGCACCGCGACCAGGCGCTCGGCGAAGGTCTCCACCAGCAGAAACTGCGCCTCGGCGGCGAATGCCTGAATGCGCTGGGACACGGCCGCATAGTCGAGCGCCTTGTCGAGGTCATCGCCCTCGGCGGCGGGACGGTTATCCCAACCCAGCTGCAGGTCAAGGCGCAGGCATTGGCGAATGCTGCGCTCCCAGTCATAGGCACCGATTACGGTGTCGACTTCCAGACCCTCGATGAAAACCGTGTCCACGTCAGTGCTGCCCCGCTAGAATCGGGACTTCCTCGCCCCGGAATGGAAACCATGTTTTGGCTGCTGGCGACTCTCGCCTACCTGCTCGGATCGTTGTCCTTCGCCATTCTGCTCAGCCGTCTGTTCGGCACGGGCGACCCGCGTGCCCAGGGCTCTGGCAACCCTGGTGCCACCAACATGCTGCGGGTGGCGGGAAAGAAGCTTGCGATCCTGACCCTGCTCGGCGACCTGTGCAAAGGCCTGCTGCCCGTGCTGGTCGCCCATCTTTGCGGCCTGAGCATCCAGCAGCAGGCCTGGATCGGCCTCGCCGCAGTGCTCGGGCACCTGTATCCCCTGTACTTCCGTTTCCGTGGTGGCAAGGGCGTCGCCACTGCGGCCGGCATGCTGCTCGGGCTTTACCCCCCGGCTGCCTTGCTGGCCATCTGCGCCTGGCTGCTGACCTTCTACCTGACCCGCACCAGTTCCCTCGCAGCGCTGATCGCCACGCCACTGACCCTGCCGCTCCTGGCCTGGCAACAACCCGGCGCGCTCCTGCCAATGACGGTACTCACCGGACTCATCGTCTGGCGTCATCGCGGCAATCTACGCGACCTTTTCGCCGGACGCGAACGGCATTTCTGAATAGCTGGAGTGAAAACGGCTCAACCGGCCGTCAGACGGCGGGCAACTGCTCCATCGACCAACGCGGCTGCACGGCAATCGCCGGACCGTCCTGCTGCCCTGCCAGCAAACGCTGACAACCGGCGTAGGCAATCATCGCGCCGTTATCGGTGCAGAAGCGCGGCCGCGCATAGAAAACTTCACCCTTGAACTCGCCGAGCATCTTGCCCAGCGATTGGCGCAGCGACTGGTTGGCGCTGACCCCGCCAGCGATCACCAGGCGCTTCAGGCCGGTCTGCTTGAGCGCGCGCCGGCACTTGATGGTGAGAGTCTCCACCACCGCCTGCTCGAAGGCCAGTGCGATGTCGCAACGGGTTTGCTCGCCGTCGTCCCCAGCATTGCGGCACTGCTGCCAGGTGTTGAGGGCGAAGGTCTTGAGCCCGCTGAAGCTGAAATCCAGGCCGGGACGGTCGGTCATCGGCCGCGGGAAAGTGAAGCGACCGGGCATACCGCTCTGGGCCAGGCGGGCGATCTCCGGACCGCCGGGATAGCCGAGGCCGATCAACTTGGCGGTCTTGTCGAACGCTTCACCCGCGGCGTCGTCCACCGATTCACCAAGCAGCGCATAGCGGCCGATGCCGTCCACCCGCACCAGCTGGGTATGGCCGCCGGAAACCAGCAGGGCGACGAATGGGAACTGCGGTGGCTGTTCTTCCAGCATGGGCGCCAGCAGGTGGCCTTCCATATGGTGCACACCGAGCGCCGGCACGCCCCAGGCAAAGGCCAGGGCCTGGGCGCAGGAGGCGCCTACCAGCAGCGCACCCACCAGGCCGGGGCCGGCGGTGTAGGCGATGCCGTCGATGTCCTCGGGTTTGCGGTCGGCCTCGACCAGCACCTGGCGCAGCAACGGCAGCATGCGCTTGACGTGGTCGCGGGAGGCCAGCTCGGGCACGACGCCGCCGTAGACCCGGTGCAGGTCGATCTGACTGAACAGCGCGTCGGCCAGAAGGCCGCGTTCGCTGTCGTATAGGGCGACGCCGGTTTCGTCGCAGGAGGTTTCCAACCCCAGCACTAGCATGGGTATGAGCCTTTCTGGCCTGGCCAATGAAGAAGGCGCGAATCATAATCGCCGCCCCTCCTGCCGACCAGCGGTTTTCGACTGAAGGCTTTGCATTCCAAGGCCCGAGGCGTTAATATCCGCAGCCCTTGAAATCCGACGCGCCACCGAGCCAGCTTTTGCCGGAATGCGTCGACCATTCGGTAATTGATGAAGGTACGACCTGGATGCCAGCCGTCAAAGTTAAAGAGAACGAACCCTTCGACGTAGCCCTGCGTCGTTTCAAGCGCTCCTGCGAGAAAGCCGGCGTACTGGCCGAAGTTCGCAGCCGTGAGTTTTACGAGAAGCCCACTGCCGAGCGCAAGCGCAAAGCCGCCGCCGCGGTCAAGCGTCATGCCAAGAAAGTGCAGCGCGAGCAGCGCCGCCGCGAGCGCCTGTACTGAGTTAACAGGCTCCGCAGCACGCTCAAGCATCGCCCGGCTCCGGCCGGGCGAGTGCATAGTGAGCGCCCAAGAAACTCCGCTTCGCCCCGGCGAATGCCGGAGTTTTTTGCTTTACAGCGCGAGCACCCCGCCCGCTGTCGCCCTCGCCGGGCCGGGCGTATGCTTTGAACCTTCCTGCGCCCTGAGCACCCTATGGCTGGCCTGATCCCGCAAGGCTTCATCGACGATCTGCTGAACCGCACCGACATAGTCGAGGTGGTTGGCGCGCGCGTGCAGCTGAAAAAGGCAGGCAAGAACTACACCGCGCGCTGCCCCTTCCATAACGAAAAGACGCCGTCCTTCAGCGTCAGCCCGGACAAGCAGTTCTATTACTGCTTCGGCTGCGGTGCCGGCGGCAACGCCCTCGGCTTCATCATGGACCACGACAACCTGGACTTCCCCCAGGCAGTCGAGGACCTGGCCAAGCGCGCCGGCATGGACGTCCCGCGGGAAGAAGGCGGGCGCAGCAACCGCCCGCGCCAGCCAACCGACTCCCCGCTCTACGCCCTGCTCACCGCCGCTTCGGACTACTACCGGCATGCCTTGAAGCAACACCCGACACGCAAGGCCGCCGTCGAGTACCTCAAGGGCCGCGGCCTCACGGGCGAGATCGCCCGCGACTTCGCCCTCGGCTTCGCCCCGCCTGGCTGGGACAACCTGCTCAAGCACATGGGCGGCGACAGCCTGCAGCAGAAGCACATGATCGACGCCGGGCTGCTGATCGAGAACGCCGAGACCGGCAAGCGCTACGACCGCTTCCGCGACCGGGTGATGTTCCCCATCCGCGACAGCCGCGGCCGCATCATCGCCTTCGGCGGCCGGGTGCTGGGAGATGACAAGCCCAAGTACCTGAACTCCCCGGAAACCCCGGTATTCCACAAGGGCCAGGAGCTCTACGGGCTGTTCGAAGCACGCAAGCACAACCGCAACCTCGACGAGATCATGGTCGTCGAGGGTTACATGGACGTCATCGCCCTGGCCCAGCAAGGCCTGCGCAATGCCGTCGCCACCCTGGGAACCGCCACCAGCGAAGAGCACATCAAGCGCCTGTTTCGCCTGGTGCCGAGCATCCTTTTTTGCTTCGACGGCGACCAGGCCGGGCGCAAGGCCGCCTGGCGCGCGCTGGAAGCCACCCTGCCGAGCCTCGAAGACGGACGCCGCGCGCGCTTCCTGTTCCTGCCCGAAGGCGAGGACCCGGACAGCCTGGTGCGCAAGGAAGGCACCGACGCCTTCCGCGCGCGCATCACCCAGCATGCCCAGCCACTGGCCGATTACTTCTTCCAGCAATTGACCCAGGAAGCCGACCCCGCCTCCCTGGAGGGCAAGGCCCACCTGGCGACCCTGGCGGCGCCGCTGATCGAGCGCATCCCCGGCGCCAATCTCAAGGTCCTGATGCGCCAGCGCCTCGCCGAGATCACCGGCCTCAACGGCGACGCCCTCGGCCAGCTGGCTCGCAGTGCGCCGCGCAGCGGCGAGAGCCAACAGCACTCGGACGATGGCTACTACGAGTCGTTCTCCGGCTACGACACCCAGCCGTACGAGCCGGATCATGGCCAGTACTACGAGCAGCCGGCAGCACCCCAGGGCAACTGGCAAAAAGACGAACGGCGCAAGGACGGCTGGAAGAAAGACGGCAAGAAGTGGAGCAAACAGGGGCGCGACGACTTCAAGCGCCCGCCACGCACCGAAGTGAAGGTGGAATCGCCCACCCTGACCGCGCTGCGCACCCTTCTGCATCACCCCTCTTTGGCGCAGAAGGTGGAGGATGCCAGCCATTTCGCCGCAGAAGACGACACCTATGCCCAGCTCATGGTGTCGCTCGTGGAAGCCGTCCAGAAGAACCCGAAACTGCGTTCACTGCAGCTGATCGCCCGCTGGCACGGCACCGACCAGGGCCGTCTGTTACGGGCTTTGGCGGAAAAGGAATGGCTGATTTCCGACGACAACCTTGAACAACAGTTTTTCGACACTATAACTAGGTTGTCGGCTCGCCAGCGGGAACGCCGCCTGGAAAATCTGCTGCGGAAAGCACGGCAAAGCGAACTCAGCGCAGAGGAAAAAGATCAGCTGCGCGACCTCCTCAGCCGCAACACGTCCTCCCTGACTCCGACCTCAACTGGCGCGTAAGGCCCCGGATCAGGTATAATCCTCGGCTTGTTTTCAGCCCGCCAAGACCTTAAGTGGATAGGGTGCTATGTCCGGAAAAGCGCAACAGCAGTCTCGCCTCAAAGAGTTGATCGCCCGTGGCCGTGAGCAGGGATACCTGACTTACGCGGAGGTCAACGACCACCTGCCGGAGGATATTTCCGATCCGGAACAGGTGGAAGACATCATCCGCATGATCAATGACATGGGGATCAACGTATTCGAGAGTGCCCCGGATGCGGATGCCCTGTTGCTGGCAGAAGCCGACACCGACGAAGCCGCCGCCGAGGAAGCTGCCGCCGCATTGGCCGCAGTGGAAACCGACATCGGCCGCACTACCGATCCAGTGCGCATGTACATGCGTGAAATGGGCACCGTGGAACTGCTGACCCGCGAAGGCGAGATCGAAATCGCCAAGCGCATCGAGGAAGGCATCCGCGAAGTGATGAGCGCCATCGCTCACTTCCCCGGCACTGTCGACGGCATCCTCGCCGAATACCAGCGCGTCACCACCGAAGGTGGCCGTCTCTCCGACGTCCTCAGCGGCTACATCGACCCGGATGACGGCACCCTGCCGGCTGAAGAAGTCGAGCCCGTCGGCCTGAAGGACGACAGCGCCGCTGCCAAGGAAAAGGAAGACGAAGAGGACGAGGAAGCCGAGGGCGACGACACCGAGGAAGAAGGTGACGGCGGTCCTGACCCGGAAGAGGCCCTGCGCCGCTTCACGGCCGTGTCCGAGCAGCTCGAAAAGGCCAAGAAGGCCCTCAAGAAGCATGGTCGCGACAGCAAGCAGGCCGTTGAAGAACTACTGGCCCTGGCCGAGCTCTTCATGCCGATCAAGCTGGTGCCGAAGCAGTTCGACGCCCTGGTGGAAAAAGTCCGCAGCGCCCTGGACCGCGTCCGCGCCCAGGAACGCGCCATCATGCAGCTCTGCGTACGTGATGCCCGCATGCCCCGCGCCGACTTCCTGCGCCTGTTCCCGGGCAATGAAGTCGACCTGACCTGGGCCGAAGGCCTGGCCAAGGGCAAAGCCAAGTACGCCGAAGCCATCGGCAAGCTGGTGGACGACATCAAACGCAACCAGCAGAAGCTGGTGGACCTCCAGCAGGAAGTCGACCTGACGGTCAACGAGATCAAGGACGTCAACCGCCGCATGTCCATTGGCGAAGCCAAGGCTCGCCGGGCGAAGAAAGAGATGGTCGAGGCCAACCTGCGTCTCGTGATCTCCATCGCCAAGAAGTACACCAACCGCGGCCTGCAGTTCCTCGACCTGATCCAGGAAGGCAACATCGGCCTGATGAAGGCGGTGGACAAGTTCGAATACCGTCGCGGCTACAAGTTCTCGACCTACGCAACCTGGTGGATTCGCCAGGCGATCACTCGCTCGATCGCCGACCAGGCGCGCACCATCCGTATCCCGGTGCACATGATCGAGACCATCAACAAGCTCAACCGCATCTCCCGCCAGATGCTGCAGGAAATGGGCCGCGAACCCACTCCGGAAGAGCTTGGCGAGCGCATGGAGATGCCCGAGGACAAGATCCGCAAGGTATTGAAGATCGCCAAGGAACCGATCTCCATGGAGACCCCGATCGGCGACGACGAGGACTCCCACCTGGGCGACTTCATCGAGGACTCCACCATGCAGTCCCCGATCGACGTAGCCACCGTGGAAAGCCTCAAGGAAGCGACCCGCGAAGTCCTGGCCGGCCTCACCGCCCGTGAAGCCAAGGTCCTGCGCATGCGTTTCGGCATCGACATGAATACCGACCACACCCTCGAGGAAGTCGGCAAGCAATTCGATGTAACCCGCGAACGTATCCGCCAGATCGAAGCCAAGGCGTTGCGCAAGCTGCGTCACCCGTCCCGAAGCGAGCACCTGCGCTCCTTCCTCGACGAGTAAGCGATCCAGAAACCCCCGGCCAGTCCGGGGGTTTTCTTTTGGCCATCCCCGATAGCGCGCCAGTCCGTACTTTTCTCTTTCGGATGGCAAGCGGCCACGTCTACACTTCGACCAGACATCTCCCCAAGGAATGAGGCCGCCAATGGCGCGAGTGCGGGCCGTACTGATGCTCTGGCTGGCACTCTGGGCCGTATCGGCCGGGGCCCTGACGCTCACCCGGGAAGAACAGGCCTGGCTCGACAATCACGGCGCGCTGCGCCTAGGCATCGACACCTCCTGGCCCCCCTTCGAATTCCGTGACCTGCAGGGCAATCACCAGGGCCTGGCGGCCGATTACGTCGACCTGATCCGCCAGCGCCTGGGCGTGAAGCTGACGCCCGTCGAGCCCAGCAGTTGGGGCGCCGTGCTGCAACAGGCTCGCAACGGCGACCTGGACCTGCTGCCAGGCATCATGTCCACCCCGGACCGCCAGGAATACCTGCTGTTCACCCGCCCCTACCTGGACTTCCCCATCGTCATCCTGTCCCAGGCCAAGGGCCCGCAGCCGGCCAACCTCAAGGGGCTCTACGGCCTGCGCGTCGGCGTCGTCGCCAACTACGCGCCCCACGAACTGCTGCGCACGCACAACCCCGACCTCAGCCTGCAGGCCTACCCCAGCGTCGCCGCCGCCCTGCATGCCTTGGCCACCGGCCAGGTGGACGCGTTCGTCGGCGACCTCGCCTCTAGCGTCTGGAGCCAGCGCCAGCTCAAGCTCGAAGGCATCGCCATCAGCGGCGAAACGCCCTACCGCTATCAGCTGGCCATGGCCACACCGCGCAGTGAGCCAATCCTCGCGGGCATCCTCGACAAGGTCTTCGCCGAGATCACCCCCGAAGAAGTCGCCGCCATCCAGGCGCGCTGGGTGGGCGGAGCCTTGTACCAGCGCACCGACTGGAGCCGCGCCCTGCTCTACGGCTTGCCCGGCCTGATCCTGTTGGCCGGCGTGCTCTTCTTCGTGTTGCGCGTCAACCGCCGCCTCAGCAGCGAAATGGCCAGCCGAGCGGCGCTCCAGGAAGAGCTGCGCAGCAGCGAGCAGCACTACCGGGGCCTGGTGGAAAGCCTCAACGCCATCGCCTGGGAAATGCGTGTGGAGGACTACTGCTACACCTACGTGTCGCCCCACGCCGAACGGTTGCTCGGCTATTCCCTGGCCACCTGGCGTGAACCCGGCTTCTGGCGCCGCACCCTGCACCCAGACGATTCCGCCTGGGCCAACGCCTTCTGCGAAGCGGAAACCCTGGCCGGCCGCGACCACAGCCTCGACTACCGGATGATCGCCGCGGACGGCCGGGTGCTCTGGGTGCGCGACATCATCACCCTCATCCCCCACGGGGAAACCCAGATGATGCGGGGCCTGATGATCGACATCACCGAGGCCAAGCAGACCGAACAGGCCCTGCGCCTTTCCGAGCAGAAGTTTGCCTCGGTGTTCCACAACTGCCCGGACATCATCGTCATCGCCCGTAGGACCGACGGCAGCCTGCTGGCGATCAACCACACCTTCGAGCAACAGATCGGTATCAAGGCCAGCGATGCCCTGGGCAGGACCGCCACCGATCTCGATATCTGGGGCATCCCCGGCATCGGCCCGCAACTCCTGCAGCGCCTGCAGCAGGGCAATCCGCTGCACAACCTGGAAATGCCCTTCCGCCGCGCCAGTGGCGAGACCTTCACCGGCCTGATTTCGGCCCAGGCCATCGACCTGGACGACACCCCCGCCCTGGTGGTGGTGGTCCGCGATATCACCCAGCTCAAGGAAACCCAGCAGCTGCTGCAGGTTTCCGAAGAAAAGTTCGCCCGTGCCTTCCACGCCTCGCCGGACGGCCTGCTCATCTCCCGCATCAGCGACGGCCTCCTGCTGGAAGCCAACGACGGCTTCAGCCGGATCACCGGCTACAGCACCCAGGAAATCGCCGACCGCTCCACTCTGGATCTAGGCCTCTGGGCCGATCCGTCCGAACGCGAACACATGATCCAGGTCATCCGCGACCAGGGCAGCCTGCACCACTTCACCGCGATGGTCCGCACCAAGGCCGGGCAGATCCGCCTCTGCGAGCTCTCCGCCCAGCCCATCCCCATCGGCGACGACGCCTGCATGCTGACCATCGCCCGCGACGTCACCGAGCGCCAGCAGATGCAGGAAAAGCTGCTCCAGGCCGCGACCGTCTTCGAAAGCACCGCCGAAGGTGTGATGATCACCGACACCGAGCAGCGCATCACCGCGGTCAATCGCGCCTTCAGCGAAATCACCGGCTACAGCGAAAGCGAAGCGCTCGGCCAGTCGCCACGCCTGCTCGCCTCCGGCCAACACGACAGCGCCTTCTATGCCGCCATGTGGCATCAGCTGGAGCTTGAAGGCCACTGGCAGGGGGAAATCTGGAACCGCCGCAAGAACGGCGATCCCTATCCGGAATGGCTCACCATCAGCGCCGTTCGCGACCGCTACAAGCAGGTCACCCACTACGTCGGCGTATTCGCTGACATCTCGCCGCTGAAGCACGCCCAGGCGCGCCTCGACTATCAGGCGCACCATGACCCGCTCACCGGCCTGCCCAACCGCCTGTTGTTCGAAAGCCGACTGCAACTGGCCCTGGCCGATGCCGTCAACGACCACCATCAGGGCGCGGTGCTGTTCATCGACCTGGACCGCTTCAAGCACATCAACGACAGCCTCGGCCACCCGGTGGGCGACCTGCTGCTCAAGGGCATCGCCAGCCGCCTGCGCGAGCAGCTGCGCGACATCGATACCGTGGCCCGCCTCGGCGGCGACGAGTTCATCATTCTCCTGCCTGGCCTGCACAACGCCGCCGATGCCCAGGCCGTGGCCAACAAACTGCTGGCCTGCTTCGAGGCGCCTTTCCCCGCTGGCCAGCACGAGTTCTTCATGAGCGCCAGTATCGGCATCAGCCTCTTCCCAGAACACGGCCTGGACGTCGCCACCCTGGTGAAGAACGCCGACGCCGCCATGTACCGGGCCAAGGCCCGCGGCCGCAACCGCATCGAGTTCTACACCCGCGACCTGACCAGCCTGGCCACCGAGCGCATGGCCCTGGAGACCGAGCTGCGCCGCGCGCTGGAGCGCAACGAACTGTCCTTGTGCTACCAGCCCAAACTCAGCCTGCAGCACCAGAGCCTGGTGGGCGCCGAAGCCCTGGTGCGCTGGCACCATCCGCGGTTCGGCGAAATTCCCCCGGAGCGCTTCATCCCGCTCGCAGAAGAAACCGGCCTCATCCTGCCCCTTGGCGACTGGGTGCTGGAGCATGCCTGCCGGCAGATGCAGCAATGGCAGGAACAGCACGCCCCCTTCGGTCCGCTCTCGGTCAACCTCGCCGGCGCCCAACTGCGCCAGCCGCTGCTGGTGGAGCGCCTGCAGCAGCTGATCCAGGGCCTGGGCCTGGAAGCCCAGCGCCTGCAGCTGGAAATTACCGAAGGCTTCATCATGAACCAGGCCGAAGAAGCTCTCAGCGTACTGCACAGTCTCAAGGCGCTCGGCGTGCAGCTGGCCATCGACGACTTCGGCACCGGCTATTCGTCCCTGAGCTACCTCAAGCGCCTGCCGCTGGACGTGCTGAAGATCGACAAATCCTTCGTCCGCGGCCTGCCCGACGACCCCAACGACGCCGCCATCAGCCGCGCCATCATCGCCCTCGGCCGCAGCATGCAGCTCACCGTCATCGCCGAAGGTGTCGAAACCAAGGCCCAGGAGTACTTCCTCGCGGCCGAAGGCTGCGATCAGATTCAAGGCTTCATCGTCAGCTCAGCCTTACCGGCCGAGACCTTCGCGAGAAAATTCCTCAGCCCGCTCCCCGCGATTGGCGCCCAGAAAAAAGCGCCTGTATAATCCGCCGGCCTTCTGGGGCCTATAGCTCAGTCGGTTAGAGCAGAGGACTCATAATCCTTTGGTCCACGGTTCGAGTCCGTGTGGGCCCACCAAATCAAAAGCCGCGCATTGCGCGGCTTTTGCGTTTTTCTGACTGAACAGAAACTCCCTTCTGGAAGCGTTCAGCGTCCACATTCCGCCCACGGGGATCCGCCGCCCGGCGGCTTGCGAATTCATTCGCTGAGGGCAGTGCAGCTACCCCCCCTGGAACTCCACAGGGCAGCCCTACGGCCTGCTTAGCGATTGAAATCGCCCCCACAGGAGTTCCCACGTGACTTTGGCGATCAGGCCCCTAGCGCGAAGCCGCGCAGGAAACCCGCATAGAGCTTGGGCAGGGGGAAGTCGAGGTCGCCGCGCTTGCTGGTGGACAGGCGCAGTTCACCCAGCATCTCCACCATCTTCATCGCGGCGCTCACGCCGTCGATCACCGGTACGCCCAGTTCGTCCTGCAGCCTGATCGCCAGATGGCTCATGCCTGCACAGCCGAGGACGATGGCGCCGGACTCGTCGCGCTCCAGCGCCTCCAGGCAGGCTGCGCGCATCAGGCGCTGCAGGCCCTGTGGGTCCTGATCCAGCGCCAGCACCGGAATCTCCACGGCGTGGATGCCCCGGCAGTGCTGGTGGAAGCCATAGCGTTCCACCAGGTGGCGGGCGATGACCTTGGTACGGCCCAGGGTAGTGACGATGCTGAACCCCGTGGCGACCCAGGTGGCCAGGTGCATGGCCGCCTCGGCAATGCCGATCACCGGGTGCCGGGCGATTTCCCGTGCGGCCAGCAGGCCGGGGTCGCCGAAGCAGGCGATCACGTGGCCCTCGGCGCCATCCCGTTCACCGTCGCGGATGGCCTGGAGCAAGCCGGGCACGCAGAGCGCTTCGTCGTAGTGGCCTTCGATGGAGGCCGGTCCCGCGCTGTTGGTCACCGCCAGCAACTGGTTGCCGGCTCGCAGCAGAGGCCTCGCTGACTCGGCCAGGCTGGCGGTCATCGCGGTGCTGGTGTTCGGGTTGATCAGCTGGATCTTCATGGCCGAGGTCAGGTCTCGATCAGGTGTTTCAGCGGGTGGTAGTTGGCCTTGAGCTTGCCGGCCGACTCGAGGATGGCCGTCTCGATGGCGGCCAGGTGGAAGCAGGTCAACTCGATGGCGGCGTTCTGGTTGCCGGCCTCGATGAACTCGATCAGGCGCAGGTGCTCGTCATCGCGGCAGGCGTCGTGGCGTTCGTCGTCCAGGGCGGCGACGTAAAGCGAGGCGCGGGAGATCAGCTTGCGGAACCAGTCCAGCAGCACCGGGTTGTTCAGCGCCTCGGCCAGCTTGATATGGAAGTCACCGAGCAAGTAGATCAGCCGCTCGTGGTCATGGTTACGCCGCGCCTCTTCCTCCAGCAGCAGGTGATCGCGCATATCCCGCATGGCCGCGCTGTCCCGCCGTCGGCAGAGTTCGGTGACGATGCCGATCTCGATCAGCCGGCGGGTTTCGAACAGCGAGCGAATTTCCTCATCGCTGGGCAGCGATACCCAGGCGCCCTTGTTCGGTTCGGTGGAGACCAGGCCATCGGCCTCCAGTTGCTTCAGCGCCGCCCGTACCGAGGTGCGGCTGACGTTGAACAAATCCGCCAGCGACGACTCGCCCAGTTTCATGCCGGGCCGCAGCGAGCGATTGCTGATGGCCTGGTAAACCCCCTCGTAGACGCGGTCCACCGTGGTTTCCAGCTTCTTGTCTGCCATTCGTGACTCCTAAATGCGTTCGCAAGCTGATTCCGCCCGAAACGAATGGGCGGCAAATCCCGGTTGCGTTGTCAGCATAAACCGAGTATTTCTAGATTGCATTCAATTTTTGCATACAAAAACAAGAGGAATGCACCATTATGAAGCACACGTCCTCCATCGAGGTGCAAGGCGTCAGCAAGCGCTACACCACCGATCCCGAGGTAGCGCCCGCGCTCGACAACGTCTCGGTCAGCATCCGTCACAACGAATTCTTCACCCTCCTCGGCCCCTCGGGCTGCGGCAAGACCACTCTGCTGCGCTCCATCGCCGGCTTCGAGCAGGTCAGCGCCGGCACCATCCACATCGGCGGGCAGCGGGTGGACGAGCTGCCGCCCTACCGGCGCCGGGTTAATACCGTGTTCCAGAGCTACGCGCTCTTCCCCCACATGAGCGTGGCCGAGAATATCGCCTTCGGCCTGGAGATGCAGGGCATCGAGCGTGGCGCCATTCCCGCGCGGGTCAAGGAGATGCTGGCCCTGGTACAGATGGAACACCTGGCCCGCCGCCGCCCCGCCGAGCTGTCCGGCGGCCAGCAGCAACGGGTGGCCCTGGCCCGCGCCCTGGCACCGCGTCCGGACGTGCTGCTGCTGGACGAACCACTGTCGGCGCTGGACCTGAAGCTGCGCAAGGAAATGCAGGTCGAACTCAAGCGCGTGCAGCAGGAGGCGGGCATCACCTTCATCTTCGTCACCCACGATCAGGAAGAGGCGCTGACCCTCTCCGACCGCATCGCGGTGATGTCCAGCGGCAAGATCCTGCAGATCGGCACGCCCAACGAGATTTACGAACGCCCGCAGCACCGCTTCGTCGCCCACTTCATCGGCGACATCAATTTCCTCCCCGGCCAGCTGCGCCAGTGTCCGCAGAACGGCAACCTGTTCCGTCCCGATGGCCTTCCGGTGGAAATCCCCTGCACCGCCGACGCCGGCACCCGCGCCGGCACGGCCCAACTAGCGTTCCGCCCCGAGCGCTCGAAGCTGGTGGACCCGTCCGAGCCGCACCACTTGCGCGGCGTGGTGGAAGCCGTGCTCTACGTCGGCACCGCCACCCTCTACCAGTGCCGCCTGGCCAACGACGTGAAGGTGATGCTGCGGGAAAGCAACGAAGGCGCCACCAGCGCCCGTGCCGTGGGCTCCAGCGTGGCGGTGCACCTGCCGCCCCACGCCTGCCTGCTGATGGAGGCCTGAGATGAGCGTCAGCGCCACCTCCCCCAGCCTCAACCGGTTGTTGCTGCTGTCGCCGGTGCTGCTCACCCTGCTCGGGCTGATCGCCATCCCGCTCGGAATCATGGGTTACATCAGCCTGCTGCCGCGCAACCTCTACGGCGGCGTCGACTGGAGCGCCGACTGGCAGTGGCAGAGCTACGTGCAGTTGTTCTTCCAGGAGGATTTCGACGGCAAGCTGGAACTCAACTGGGTTTATGCCCAAGCCCTGCTGCGCTCGGTGCTGCAGGCCGGCGGCACCACGCTGCTGTGCTTCCTGGTCGGCTTCCCCGTGGCCCTGTGGATGAGCAGCCTCAGCGAGCGCTCGCGCAACATCATGGTGCTGCTGATCACCATCCCCTTCTGGACCAACCTGCTGATCCGCAACTACGCCTGGCTGATCATCCTGCGCGAGCACGGCTGGCTGGCCCAGAGCCTCAACGCGCTGTTCCCCCAGGCCGGCGGCATCACCCTGCTGTACAACGATTTCGCCGTGGCCGTCGGGCTGGTCTACAGCTTCCTGCCGTTCATGATCCTGCCGATCTACTCCACCCTGGAGAAGCTCGACTGGCGCCTGGTGGAAGCCGCCTATGACCTCGGCGCCAACCGCTGGAAGGCGCTGCGCCGGGTGATCCTGCCGCTGTCCATGCCCGGCGTGGTGGCCGGTTCCCTGCTGGTGTTCGTGCCGAGCCTGGGCGCCTTCATCACCCCCGCCATCCTTGGTGGCGGCAAGACGCTGATGATCGGCAACCTGATCCAGCAGCAGTTCGGCACCGCGCGCAACTGGCCGCTGGGCAGCTCGCTGTCCTTCCTCCTGCTCGGGCTGATGCTGCTGGCCCTGGTGCTCTACGCCCTCTATGCCCGCAAGGCCGCCAAAGCCGTCCGCCAGGGAGCCTGCTGATGATCGCCAACCACCTGAAGAAACTGCCGCTGACCCGCGAAACCAGCCTGCTGGTACTGGCCTACCTGTACCTGCCGATCCTGGTGCTGATCGCCTACAGCTTCAACGCCAACCGCACCGCCACCGTCTGGACCGAGTTCTCCTTCGCCTGGTACGGGCGGATCCTGGCCAACCCCTCGATCCAGGCGGCAGCCATGAACTCGGTGATCGTCGCCGGCATCGCCACCGTCTGCGCCACCGCCATCGCCCTGCTGGCGGCGCTGGCCACCTACAAGCCGTTCTATGGGCAGAAGATGGTGGAAGGCGGGATCAACCTGCCGCTGATCCTGCCGGAGATCGTCACCGCGGTGGCCACCCTGCTGCTGTTCATGGCCCTGGGCATCAAGCTGGGCCTGCTGACGGTGATCATCGCCCACATCGGCTTCTGCATCCCCTTCGCCTACCTGCCGATCCGCGCGCGCCTGAACGACCTGGACAAGAGCCTGCTGGAAGCGGCCAACGACCTCTATGCCAATCCCTTCCACACCTTCCGCCGGGTGACCCTGCCGCTGCTGTTCCCGGCGGTGCTGTCCGGTGCGGTGCTGGCATTCGTGGTCAGCCTGGACGACTTCATCATGACCTTCTTCGTCGCCGGCCCCGGTTCGACCACGCTGCCCGTCTACATCTTCTCGGCCATCAAGGCCGGGGTAACCCCCGAGATCAACGCCATTTCCACGGTGATGCTGGTGATCTCGATCGTCCTGGTGGTGCTCTCCTACTGGCTCGGCCAGCGAGGCAAGCCCGCCGCCTGAACCTCGTTCCACCACTGCCCAACCTGTTCTTCAACCCGGAGAAAAACAATGAAGTTGAAAGCATTGCGTCATGGGGTAGCCGGTTTCGCCCTGAGTTGTTTCGCCGCGACCTTCGCCCAGGCGGAGGAGCCCAAGGAGCTGTTCTTCTACAACTGGACCGACTACTACCCGGTGGAGCTGCTCGCCAAGTTCGAGAAGGAGACCGGCATCAAGGTCACCATGGACGGCTACGACAGCAACGAAACACTGCTGGCCAAGCTGCAGGCCGGCGGCGCCGCCTACGACGTGATAGTGCCGTCGCACTCGATCATGCGCACCCTGATCGAGCAGGGCTACCTGCAGGAAATCGACACACCGAGCCTGCCGAACTTCGCCCATGTGAAGCCAGCCTTCCGCAACCCGGATTTCGACCCCGGCCGCAAGTACTCGGCGCCCTACCTCTGGGGCACCACCGGCTTTTCTTACGACAGCGCGCGGGTGCCGGGCGGCAAGCTGGACGACTCCTGGAAGGAGTTCTTCGAACCACGTCCCGAACTGCAGGGCCAGCTCGCTGCGCTGGACACCCCCAGCAGCGTGATCAACGCCGCCAGCCACTACCTGGGCGTGGACGAGTGCACCGAGAATCCGCAGGACGCCAAGCGCATCCTCGAACTGCTGCAGAAGCAGAAGCCCTTCCTGAAGATGTACAGCTCCGACAACACCGTCGACCGCATGGCCTCGGGCGAGGTGATCATGATGCAGAACTGGAACGGCTCCACCGCCCGCGCCACCCTGCAGAAGAGCACCATCAAGTACGTCTACCCGCGTGAAGGCGTGGCCATGTTCCAGGACAACTTCGCCGTACCGAAGAGCGCGCCGCACCCGGGCAACGCCAAGGTCTTCATCGACTGGATGATGAAACCGGAAAACGCCGCCGCCGTGTCCAACGCCATCGCCTACGCCAACGGCATCGACAGCGACCAGCTGCTCGACAAGAAGTGGCGGGTGATGGACGCCATCAACATGCCCGACGCCTACGCCGAGCGACTGCGCCCGGAGAAGGAGTGCAGCAACCAGGCCCGCGAGCTGCAGGACCGCATCTGGTCCAAGCTCAAGGGCTGAGGACGGCTTCTTGCATTGTCTCTCTCCGTAGGATGGGTAGAGCCTGCGAAACCCATCGCCCCGTGCACCGACAGCATGGGTTTCGCTCCGCTCTACCCATCCTACGTCCTGTTCCCTGAAGGATTGCACACGAGGTCCCCATGGCCGACACCTACTGGCTGCGCAACGTCCGCCCCTTCGGCGGCGCGGCCGAAGACTTCCTCATCCAGCACGGTCGCTTCGCCGAGCGCCGCCCCGCCAGCGGCGCGCCGCTGGCGGCCGGCGATATCGACGGCGCCGGCCAGCTGATGACCTGCACCCTGGTGGAAAGCCATATCCACCTGGACAAGACCCTCTGGGGCCAGCCCTGGCGCCCCAACAGCGCCGGCCCGACGCTCAAGGACTACATCGCCAACGAACGCCGCGTGCTGCGCGAGGTCACCGCGCCCATCGCCGAGCGCGCCGGCGCCCTGCTGGAAAACTGCATCGCCCGTGGCTCGCTGACCATGCGCTGCCATGTGGATATCGACCCCGAATTCGGCCTGCGCCATGTGGAGGCCATGCAGGCCCTGCGCGAGCGCTATCGCGACCTGATCGACCTGGAACTGGTGGTCTTCCCGCAGACCGGCCTGGTCAGCCGCCCCGGCACCGCCGAGCTGATGCGCGAGGCCCTCGGCCAGGGCGTGGAGAATGTCGGCGGGCTCGACCCCTGCGGCATCGACAACGACCCCATCGCCCAGCTCGATATCGTCTTCAACCTCGCCACCGAGTTCGACCGCGGCGTGGATATCCACCTGCACGACAAGGGCGAGCTGGGCCTCTGGCAGATCGCCCGCATCGCCGATTACACCGAGCGCTTCAACCGCCAGGGCCGGGTGATGATCAGCCACGCCTACTGCCTCGGCATGGCGCCCTGGAGCCAGGTGCGGCCGCTGGCCGAGCGCCTGGCCGCGCTGGATATCTCGCTGATGAGCTCGGCGCCGGCCGACTGCGCGGTGCCGCCCTTCCTCGCCTTGGGCGAAGCCGGGGTCAACCTCTGCCTGGGTTCGGATGGCATCCGCGACGCCTGGTCGCCCATGGGCAACGGCGACATGCTGGAACGCGCCATGCTCCTGGCCTTCCGCTTCGACCTGAACAAGGACGAGGAACTGGCCGCCGCCTTCGACGCCGCCAGCCTCCATGGCGCCAAGGCCCTGGGTCTGCCCGGGCATGGCCTGGTTATCGGTGGCGCTGCCGATTTCCTGCTGATACCGGCACAGAGCCTCGGTGAAGCCGTGGTCGCACGGCCGCCGCGCCAGGTGTACCGCGCCGGCAAGCTGATCGCCGAAGCGGGCCGCCTGCTGGAGAGCCGCCTGTGACAGCGCCACGTCGCATCGGCCTCAAGGCCAGCTGCGTGGTCGGCTTCGATGGCCAGCGCCACGTGCTCTGGCGCAATGGCGAGGTGGTGATCGAAGGCGCACGCATTGTCTTCGTCGGCCGGGGTTTTCCCGGCCCTGTCGACCAGTGGATCGACTACGGCAACGCGCTGCTCGGTCCCGGTTTCATCGACCTCGACGCCCTTGGCGACCTCGACTCCACCGTGCTCTGCCTGGACAACGGGGACGAGAGCCGGATGGGCCGCATGTGGTCCGAGCAGTACCTCGCCGCAGGCCCGCGGGAGAGCTACAGCTTCGACGAGGAAGTCTTCAAGTACCGCTACGCTTTCACCCAGCTGATCCGCAACGGCATCACCACCGCCATGCCGATCACCTCCATGTACTACCGCGAGTGGGCGGAGACCTACGACGAATTCGCCGCCGTGGCCGGGGTCGCCGCCGAGCTGGGCCTGCGCACCTACCTCGGCCCTTGCTACATGAGCGGCATGCAATACCTGCGCGCCGACGGCAGCCGCGCCGAGCACTGGGACGAGGCGCGCGGCCTGGCCGGGCTGGACGCCGCCGAGCGCTTCTTCCGCGATTTCGACGGCAGCCACGGCGGCCTGATTCGCGGCGCCCTGCTGCCCGACCGCATCCAGACCTGCACACCGGCCCTGCTCCAGCGCACCGCCGCCCTCAGCCGCGAACTGGCCGCCCCGGTGCGCCTGCATTGCTGCCAGGGGCCAGGCGAAGTGGCGCTGGTGAAGCAGCTGCGCGGCACGGCGCCGCTGGCCTGGCTGGAACAGCTGGACCTGCTCGGCCCGCGAGCCGTGCTGCCCCACGGCATCTACATCGAAGGCGACGAGGACCTCGCCCGCCTGGCCGGCAGCGGCGCCAGCCTGGTGCACTGCCCGGTGGTGTTCGCCCGCGACGGCGAGGCGCTGGACTCCTTCGGCCGCTACCGCGCCCAGGGCGTCAACTTCGCCCTCGGCACCGACACCTGGCCGGCGGACCTGCTGGACAACATGCGCCAGGGCCTGAACATCGCCCGCCTGAAGGAAGGCGGCAGCGAGTGGACCAGCGCACTCGACCTCTACAACGCCGCCACCCTGGGCGGCGCCAGGGCGCTGGGCCGCGATGACCTCGGCCGCCTGGCGCCGGGGGCCAAGGCCGATATCACGGTGTTCAGCCTCGACGGCCTGCACCTGGGACCGCTGTTCGACCCGCTGAAGAACCTCATCCTCGCCGGCCGTGGCGACGACTGCATCGCCAGCTGGATCGACGGCCGCTGCGTGATGCACGACGGCCAGGTACAGGGCGTCGACTACGCCAGCCTCCAGCAACAGGCCCAACGGCAGTTCCACAAGCTGATGCAGAGCCACGCCGATCGCGCCTTCGGCCAGCCCGACTGGCGTGGCCTGTTCCAACCGGCCATCCCCTTCGCCGATGCCTGGAGCGAGGAGCGCCCGCTCTGCACCCTTGCCAGCGCGCCCGACCAATAACGAGAACATCGCCATGCTGAGCTTCGACTTCGCCCAACTGGGCCCCCGCGAGAAATACAAGATCCTCATCGGCAGCGTGGTGCCCCGGCCCATCGCCCTGGTGACCACGGTGGACGCCAACGGCCGCGCCAACGCCGCGCCCTTCAGCTTCTTCAACGCGCTTTCCGCCGACCCGCCGATCCTCGCCCTGGGGGTGGAAAACCACGCCGACCTCAGCCCCAAGGACACCACGCGCAACATCCTGCTGAACCAGGAATTCACCGTGAACATCGTCAACGATGCGCTGGTGGAGGCGATGAACGTCTGCGCCGTGCCCTTCGAGCCCGGCTTCGACGAACTGCTGGCCGCCGGCCTCACCGCCCTGCCCGGCAGCCGCGTCGGCTGCCCGCGCATCGCCGAGGCTCCGGTGGCCCTGGAATGCCGGCGGATGATGGGCCTGTCCATCGGCCAGTCGCGGGAAATCATCCTTGGCGAAGTGCTGGTGGCCCACGTCCGCGACGACCTGATCGACCCGCAGACGCTCTATATCGACCAGCTCGGACTCGACGCCATCGGCCGCATGGGCGGGCATGGCTATGCGCGAACGCGCGACTACTTCGACCTGCCGACGCGCTCGTTGCAGGCCTGGCGGGACGACCCCCACGGGGGCGAACGCCAGTGGCCGCAAACCCGCTGAAGCACCTTCGAGAGAACCCAGATGACCCAATGGATAACCCAGGTCCGCCCGTGGGGCGGCGCGCTGATGGATATCGCCATCGCTGACGGCCGGATCGTCGAGCTGAGCCCCCCGGCCCACCGCGCCAGCGACGCCGTGCTGCTGGATGGCGAAGGGCAGCTGATGCTGCCGCCGCTGGTGGAGGCCCACGCGCATTTCGACAAGACCCTGTGGGGCGAGGCGTGGCACAGCCATACGGCCGGCGACAGCCTGAGCCAGCGCATCGACAACGAGCGCGCCACCCTGCGCGGAATCGACACGCCGATCGAGGAGCGCGCCAGCGCGCTGATCCGCGAGTGCATCAGCCACGGCTCGCTGCATTTCCGCTGCCATGTGGACGTCGATGCGCAACTCGGCACCCAGCACCTCCAGGCCATGCAGCGGGTGCGCGAAGCCTTCGGCGACCTGATCGACATGCAGTTCGTCGCCTTCCCGCAGACCGGCCTGCTGCGCCAGCCCGGTACAGCCGCGGCTCTGGAGCAGGCCTTGCGGCTGGGTGCGGAGAACGTCGGCGGGCTCGACCCCTGCGGCATCGACAACGACCCCATCGCCCACCTCACCCAGGTGTTCGAACTGGCCAGCGTGCACCAGCGCGGCGTCGATATTCACCTGCACGACGAAGGCGAACTGGGCCTGTGGCAGATCGAGCGAATCATCGATTTCACCGAGCGCTATCGACTGCAAGGGCGAGTCATGGTGAGCCATGCCTTCTGCCTGGGCCAAGCCCGGCCGGCGCGCCTGCAGGCCATCGCCGAGCGCCTGGCGACCCAGCGGATTTCCATCCTCAGCACCGCGCCGGCGGACATCGAGGTTCCCCCCTTCATGGCGCTCGCGGCACGGGGTGTGAACCTCTGCCTCG
Source organism: Pseudomonas sp. BN417 (assembly GCF_029871205.1). GTDB lineage: Bacteria > Pseudomonadota > Gammaproteobacteria > Pseudomonadales > Pseudomonadaceae > Metapseudomonas. The sequence continues at coordinate 72,730 of NZ_SSOJ01000080.1, forward strand.
GCTCCGACGGCATTCGTGATTCCTGGTCGCCCATGGGCAACGGCGACATGCTCGAACGCGCCATGCTGCTGGCCTTCCGCTTCAACCTGCGCCGCGACGATGAGATCGCCGCATGCCTGCAGGCCGCCACGCTGAACGGCGCGCGGGCACTGGGCCTTGCCCACTACGGACTGGAGCCCGGCTGCCACGCCAGCGGCATCCTGATGCCGGTGCGCAACGTCGCCGAAGCCGTGGTTTCCCGCAATTACCGCCGCAGCGTGATCAGCAAGGGCCGACTGGTCGCCCGTGACGGCCACTACCTCGCCCACTGAAATCCAACACCCGAGGTTCACCAGAATGAGAAAACAGATTGCCGCCAGCCTGCTCGCCCTGCTCGCCAGCAGCCAGGTCCTGGCCCAGGACGCCGAGGCCCTGCGTATTGGCGTCGAAGCCAGCTACCCGCCCTTCTCCTACAAGAAACCCGACGGCAGCCTGGCCGGTTTCGAGATCGAGATCGGCAACGCCCTCTGCGCCGACATGCAGGTGCGCTGCACCTGGGTCGAACAGCCCTTCGACGGCCTGATCCCCGCACTGCGGGTGAAGAAGATCGACGGCATCATGTCGTCCATGACGGTCACCAGCGAACGCCTCAAGGTGGTCGACTTCAGCCGCAGCTACTACAAGACCCCGGCGCGCTTCGTGACCCGCAAGGATCGCCCGGAGATCACTGCGCAAGGTCCGCTCGACGGCCTGCGCGTGGCGGTGCTGCGCGGCAGCGTGCATGCCCGCTACGTCCAGGACAAGCTGGTGCCACGCGGCGTGCAGATGGTGCAGTACGGCTCGCAGCAGGAAGCCGACCTCGACCTGATTTCCGGGCGGGTCGACGCGATGATGGCCGATGCCATCAACCTCAAGGAGAACTTCCTGCAGAGCGAGGGCGGCAAGGACTTCGCGTTCAACGGCCCGAGCTACGACGAGGAGGAATACTTCGGCAAGGGCGCCGGCATCGCCTTCCGCAAGGGCAATGACGCTCTGCTGGGGCGCTTCAACCAGGCCCTGGACAATATCGGCCGCAATGGCACCTACCAGAAGATCTACGAGAGCTACTTCCCGGATGGCGAAGTGAGCAAGTTGATCGACTGACCCGCAGGCACACGCCCGTGCTCTTGTAGGTTGGTGCGGGCCGCGCAGGTCTGAGCACAGCGAAGCGGAACGCCGCCCGGCCCAACGGTTGCGGCACCGAGCCGACCTGGGACACCCCTCACCCCCGGCCCCTCTCCCAAAGGGAGAGGGGAGTTCGTTGAGCTACTGCCTGACGTAGGCTTCTCATGCGCGAGTCACCCCTATCCCTTCAGGGGCGAAGAGGCACGCTTTCGGAAGCACCGCTTCCGGTGCCGATGAGCGCCTTAACGCGCAGCGTTAAGGCAGGGGCGCAGAGCGGGGGCTGGGGGAGAGGGCCTCCCCGGCCACCTCGAAGAATGCCCTCACCACCCGCAACTCCGCATGCCGCTCCAGGCACGCGAGAAAGTGCCGGCTCACCAGCCCCTCGCCCTTGAGCGGCAACGCCGCCACCCTTGGGTCGCGGGGCACTTCCAGCGAATAGACGATGCTCACCCCCAGCCCCGCCGCCACAGCCTCGATCACCGCCTCGCGGCTGTTCAGCTCCAGCGCGGCGCGCAGTTCCAGGCCCTGCTCGTTGCAGGCGCGCTCGAAGGTGCGCCGGGTCAGGGAGGCGGGTTCGCGTTGCAGCAGCACTTCGCTGCACAGTTCATGCAGGGCCACTTCCTCGCGCGTGCCGACCCAGGGGTGGGCGGCCGGCAGCAGCAGGCAAAGGCGCGCTTCACCGAGCGGCTGCAAGTGCAGGCCCGGGCGCTCGCTCATGTCGCTGATCACCGCCAGGTCTACCCGTTCGCCATTCAAGGCGGCCAGGGTTTCCTGGGTGTTGCCCAGGCGCAGGTTGATGTTCACCCCCGGATAGCGCTCGCGCATCCGCGCCAGCAGTGGCATCACCAGATGCGGGCTATCGGCGGCCAGGTCCAGGCGGCCTGATTCCAGGGACAGACTGGTGTCCAGCAGGTCCTCGGCCTGTTCCGCCAAGGCGAACAGCGCGTGGCTGATGGCGGCCAGGCGCCGGCCCAGCTCAGTGGGCTCGACCTGGCGCGCGGTGCGCCGCAACAGGCGCACCTGGTAGTGCTCCTCCAGGGCCTTGATGTGCCCGGTCACCGCCGGCTGGCTGATGCACAGGCGCTCGGCCGCGCGGGTGAAACTGCCCTCGCGGACCACCGCATCGAAGGCGCGGAGCTGGAACAGATTCATGGCCACCCCATCAGCAGGACTTATTTGACGGATAACGATAAACGATTTGAATGATGGAACGATGACGCCGCACGCTACGCGCATCCCCCCGCTTCATCGCCCCTGGAGTTCCTTGTGCTCGCCGATACCGACCTCGCCACCCTGGTGGTCCTGCTTTCCGCGCTGATGCACGCCAGCTGGAATGCGGTGATCAAGGCCGGCAGCGACCGCCTCTCGTCCATGGCGCTGGTGGACGGCGTGGCCTTCTGCTTCAGCATCGCCCTGCTGCCCCTGGTCAGCCCGCCGCCGCTGGTGGTCTGGGGCTTGATCGGCCTGTCGGTGGTGGTGAACACGCTCTACCGGCTGCTGTTGATCCGCGCCTACCAGTTCGGCGACTTCGGCCAGGTCTACCCGGTAGTGCGCGGCCTGCCGCCACTGCTGGTGGCGCTCTGCGCCGGGCTGGTGTTCGGCGAGCACATGTCTGGCGCCATGCTGCTGGGCATCATGCTGATTTCCGCCGGCATCCTCAGCCTGCTCCACACCCGCCTGGAGTCCCGCGCCCTCAAGGCCCTGGGCTGTGCCGCCCTGGCCGGCGCCGGGGTGGCGCTCTACACCCTGATCGATGCCCAGGGCGTGCGCCGCGCCGACAGCGTGCTGCAGTTCGTGGTCTACCTGACACTGATGCAGAGCATGACCATCCCCGTGCTCGCCTGGATGCGCCGGGGACCCTTGGTGCTGCGCTTCGCCCGCGACAACTGGCGGCTCGGCCTGTTCGGCGGCTTCAACTACTGCGTGGCCTACGGCCTGGTGCTGTTCGCCATGACCCTGGACAACGTGGCCAAGGTCGCCGCCCTGCGCGAGAGCAGCGTGATCATCGCCGCCGTCATTGCCAGCCTGGTGTTCAAGGAGCCCTTCGGCATCCGCCGCATCCTCGCCGCCTGCGTGGTCACCGCCGGCATCCTGCTGATCAAGCTGGTGGATTAGCGCCGAACGACGCCGGACCGATCGTAGGTTGTGGCTGAGCTACGCGAAGCCCAACGATACACCACGCAAAATGTTGGGCTTCGCTGCGCGCGCGGAACGCCGCCCGACCCAACCTACGGGAGATCGAGTCCGTTCCTAGCGCTTGGCGATGATGTACACCGCATGGACGATGCCGGGGATGTAGCCCAGCAGGGTCAGCAGGATGTTCAGCCAGAAGGCACCGCCGAAACCTACCTGGAGAAAAACTCCGAGGGGCGGCAGGAGGATGGCGATGAGGATGCGGATCAGGTCCATGCGAAAGCTCCTTGTGGGAAAGATCATCTGCCTAGCAACCGACATTCCTACAGACTAGGCGTTCATTGCGCTGCCCCCCCATAATCGCTGCCTGATGTTTCAGCCGGATGCCCCGCCATGCCCATCGCCAGCGAAGACCTCGACCAGAACGGCCTGGTCATAGGCGTCTCCCCCGAGCGTTTCCGCGAAGTGGCCATGCCGCTGCTGTTCGACCACCTGAACGCCCAGTGCGAAGGCACCATCGCGGTGAATCGCCAGGCGCGAATCGTCTGGATCAACGACAAGTACGCCGAGAAGGTCGGTATCCACGACCCGCGCAGCGTGCTCGGCAAGGAGATCGAAGAAGTGCTGCCGGCCAGCCGTCTGCGCGAGGTGGTGCAGAACGGCCAGCCGAGCATGCTCGACCTGATGGCCTTCGGCGACGAGCACTTCGTGGTCACCCGCATTCCCCTGCGCGATGCCGACGGCACCCTGGTCGGCGCCCTGGGCTTCGTGCTCTTCGACCGTGCGCGCCACCTGCAGCCGGTCATGGCCAAGTACAACCAGCTGCAGACCCAGCTGGCCGCCACCCAGCGCGAACTGGCCCGGGCCCGCCGCGCGCGCTACACCATCGCCGGCTTCATCGGCGCCAGCGCCGCCGCCAGCGAGGTCAAGCGCCAGGCCAGGCGTGCCGCGCAACTGGACGCCACGGTGTTGCTGCGCGGCGAGACCGGTACCGGCAAGGAGCTGCTGGCCCAGGGCATCCACAACCTGTCGCTGCGCGCCAATGGCCCCTTCGTCGCGGTGAACGTGGCGGCCATCCCGGAATCCCTGGTGGAGGCCGAGCTCTTCGGCACCGCCCCCGGCGCCTTCACCGGCGCCGACAAGCGCGCCCGCGCCGGCAAGTTCGAGCTGGCCGATGGCGGCACCCTGTTCCTCGACGAAATCGGCGACCTGCCGTTGCCCCTGCAGGCGAAGCTGCTCCGCGTGCTGCAGGAGCAGGAGGTGGAGCCGCTCGGCTCCAACCAGGTGAAGGCACTGAACGTGCGGGTGATCGCCGCCACGCACGTGGATCTGGAAGCCAAGGTGGCCGCCGGACAGTTCCGCGAGGACCTCTACTACCGCCTCAATGTCCTGGCCCTGCGCCTGCCGCCCCTGCGCGAACGGCGAGAAGACCTGCCGGCACTGTTCGAACACCTGCTGGACGATATCGCCAGCCGCTCCGGCCAGTCCCCGCTGGAGCTGGCCGAGGACGGCCTGCAGTTGCTCCAGGCCCAACCCTGGCCGGGCAATGTGCGCGAGCTGCGTAACCTGCTGGAAAGGGCGCAGATGCTGAGTGACAGCGATCCGCTTGGCGCCGACGCCCTGCGTACCCTGCTGGTGGACCCACAGCCCACCAGCACGCTCGACACCGCGCCCGTGCCAGCGCCCGCCACCGGCGAAGTCCGCCCCCTGGCCGACAGCCTCGCCGCCGCCGAGCGCCAGGCCATCCTCGCCGCCCTGGCCGCCTGCAACGGCAATCGCACCCGGGCCGCCGAACGCCTGGGGATAGCCCGGGCCAGCCTGTACAACAAGTTGCAGGTGCATGGCCTGTAGAGGCACAAGCCTGGTTGCTTTTCCTGTGGGGGCGAATTCATTCGCTAAGCAGGCCGCAGGCCTGCCCAGTTGAACCTCCCAGGGGCCGCTGCGCGTCCCTTTAGCGAATGAATTCGCCCCCACAAGGTTTGCGCTCCCTGATCGTCCAGGTTTCTGGACACAGCCAATCCGAGCCGACCATTAATCTGGACACTGTCCAGCAGAGTAGACACATCCAATTCCCTTCCCGTAACCCTGCAATCCTCACAAAACCCCGTTTCAGAGCCTCCCGCACCCTATCTGGCAGCACCTGGCACAGCTTTCGCTCTACCACCTTCCACAAGCCGCCCCAACGCGGCGGAACACAACAACAAGAAGGAAGTCCCCATGGGCACCCTAGGTATCCTGATTTCTCTCGCTCTCTTGATGTACCTCGCCTACCGAGGCATCAACGTCCTGCTCCTCGCGCCCCTGCTGGCACTGCTCGCGGTGCTCTTCGCCGGCGATGCGGCGCTGCTGCTGCCGACCTACACCCAGGTCTTCATGAAGGCCCTCGGCGGCTACCTGATCCAGTTCTTCCCGCTGTTCCTGCTCGGCGCCATCTTCGGCAAGCTGATGGACGATTCCGGCTCAGCCCGTGCCATCGCCCACGGCATCGTCAGCACCATCGGCAGCTCCCGCGCCGTGCTGGCCATCGTCATCGCCTGCGGCATCCTCACCTACGGCGGCGTCTCGCTGTTCGTCGTGGCCTTCGCCGTCTACCCCATCGGCGCGGCGCTGTTCCGCGAGGCGGGGATTCCCAAGCGCATCCTGCCGGGCGCCATCGCCCTCGGCTCCTTCACCTTCACCATGACCGCCCTGCCCGGCACCCCGGCCATCACCAACGCCATCCCGATCCCCTTCTTCGGCACCGACACCTTCGCCGCGCCAGGCCTCGGCCTGCTGGCCGGGGTGGTGATCTTCGCCCTCGGTTCCTGGTGGCTCAGTGCCGAGGCCCGCAAACTGCAAGCGGCCGGCGAAGGTTACGGCGACCACGCCGACGACCCGCGCGGCGAGGCCGCTCAGCTGAGTACCGGTTTCTGGGTGGCGCTGCTGCCGATCCTGGTGGTCATCGTGCTGAACTTCCTGATGGCCAAGGTCTACCTGCCCAGTATCGACACCAGCTACCTGGCCAAGCCGGAGTTCGGCGGCCTGCAGGACGCCAAGTCGCTGATCGGCCTCTGGGCGATCATCATCGCCCTGTCCGCCGCCATCCTGCTGCTGGTGGTGATGCACTGGCGGCGCTGGGTGGACCTGAAGAGGAGCGTCAACGAGGGCACCTTCGGCGCCATGCTGCCGATCCTCAACACCGCTTCCGAGGTGGGTTACGGCAGCGTGATCGCCTCGCTGGCCGGCTTCGTGGTGATCCGCGACCTGCTGCTCAATGTCGCGCCGGGCAACCCGCTGGTGTCCGAGGCCCTGACCGTCAGCGCCCTGGCCGGCATCACCGGCTCGGCCTCGGGCGGCATGTCCATCGCCCTCAAGGCCCTCGGCGCGCAGTACCTGGAAATGGCCAACGCCGCCGGCATCAGCCCCGAGCTGCTGCACCGGGTCGCCGCACTGGCCTCCGGCAGCCTCGACACCCTGCCGCACAACGGCGCGGTGATTACCCTGCTGGCCATCTGCAAACTGACCCACCGCGATTCCTACAAATATGTGTTCATGACCAGCGCACTGTTCCCGGTGGTGCCCCTGGTGCTGGTGATAGTGCTGGGGACATTGGTGGGAAATTTCTAAGCGCCCGGCCCAGTGCTCTTGTGGGGGCGAATTCATTCGCTAAGCAGCCCGAAGGGCTGCCCTTGTGAGCCTTATGGGGCTGCTGCGCAGCCCTTAGCGATTGAAATCGCCCCCACAGTAAGAGCAGGCCAGCCGAATACAGCTTCGATAGTTCGAGGACGACCATGAGCAAAGTGATGAGCGCCGCCGCAGCCGTGGCGCGGATTCCGGACAATGCCAACCTGGCCACCGGCGGCTTCGTCGGCATCGGCTTCGCCGAGGAGATCGCCATCGCCCTGGAGCAGCGTTTCCAGGCCGAGCAGGCACCCCGCGGCCTGACCCTGGTGTATGCCGCCGGGCAAGGCGACGGCAAGGGCCGCGGCCTCAATCATCTGGCCCACGAAGGGTTAGTGCGACGGGTGATCGGCGGTCACTGGGGTCTGGTGCCGGGGTTGCAGAAGCTGGCGGTGGAGAACCTCATCGAGGCCTACAACCTGCCCCAGGGGGTGATCTCCCAGCTGTTCCGCGACATCGCCGCCGGCAAGCCGGGGCAGATCTCCAGGGTCGGCCTGGGCACCTTCGTCGACCCCGAGTTCGGCGGCGGCAAGCTCAATGAACGGACCACCGAAGAGCTGGTGCGGCGCATGCCCATCGACGGCGAGGACTACCTCTTCTACAAGGCCTTCCCGATCGATGTCGGGGTGATCCGCGCCACCAGCGCCGATGAGGACGGCAACCTGTCCATGGAGCGCGAGGCGTTGACCATCGAGAGCCTGGCCATCGCCATGGCCGCGCGCAACTCCGGCGGCCTGGTGATCGCCCAGGTGGAGCGCGTGGTATTGCGCGGCTCGCTCAACCCGCGCCAGGTGAAGATCCCCGGCATCCTGGTGGACTGCGTAGTGGTGGCGCACCCGGACAACCACCAGCAGACCTTCGCCACCGCCTACAACCCGGCCTTCGCCGCCGAGGTGAAGGTGCCGACTGACAGCCTTGCCCCCATGCCGCTCGACCTGCGCAAGCTGATCGCCCGCCGCGCCGCCCTGGAGCTATCGCCGGGTGCCGTGGTCAACCTCGGCATCGGCATGCCCGAAGGCGTGGCGGCAGTGGCCGCCGAGGAAGGCGTGATCGACTTGCTCACCCTGACCGCCGAGCCCGGCGTGATCGGCGGTGTGCCGGCCTCCGGCCTGGACTTCGGCGCGGCGAGCAACCACAGCGCGCTGATCGACCAGCCCTACCAGTTCGACTTCTACGACGGCGGCGGCCTGGATATCGCCTTTCTCGGCCTGGCCCAGGCCGACGCCGAGGGCAACCTCAACGTGTCGAAGTTCGGCGCGCGCCTGGCCGGCGCCGGCGGCTTCATCAACATCAGCCAGAACGCCAAGGCGGTGGTCTTCGTCGGTACCTTCAGCGCGGGCGAGCAGGACATTCGCATCGAGGACGGCGCCATGCGCATCGTCGAGGACGGCGCGGTGCGCAAGTTCGTGCGCGCGGTTGAGCACCGCACCTTCGCCGGGCGGCTGGCGGCCGAATCCGCCAAGCCGGTGCTTTATGTCACCGAACGCTGCGTGTTCCGCCTGACCCTTGCGGGCCTGGAACTGATCGAGATTGCGCCAGGCGTGGACCTGGAGCGGGACATCCTCGCGCGCATGGATTTCCGACCCATCGTGCGGGAGCCGAAGCTGATGGATGCGCGGCTGTTCCGCGAGGGGCGGATCGGGTTGCGTGAGCTGATCCAGCCTGTTTGAGTTTCGTGCGTGAAAACGCGGGCCCCGGCTTGGGCCCGCGTCTTTTTTCGTTGGCACGGACGGCTCCCTCTCCCTCCGGGAGAGGGGAGATATCCGCCTAGCGCATCCCCAACTTATGCCGCGCCGCGTACAGGCAGACCATCTCCATCGCCAGGGTCGCGCCGGCCAGGGCGGTGACTTCGGCGTTATCGTAGGGCGGCGCCACCTCCACCACGTCCATGCCCACCAGGTTGATGCCACGCAGGCCGCGGAGGATTTCCAGCGCCTGGTGGCTGGTCAGCCCGCCGCAGACCGGGGTGCCGGTGCCGGGGGCGAAGGCCGGGTCGAGGCAGTCGATGTCGAAGGTCAGGTACACCGGGTTGTCCCCCACCCGCGCGCGAATTCGCTCGGCGATCTGCTCCGGGGTGTGGCGGTGCACCTCGCGGGCGTCCAGCACCTGGAAACCCATCACGTCGTCGTTGGTGGTGCGCAGGCCCACCTGCACGGAGCGCGCCGGGTCCACCAGGCCCTCGCGGGCGGCGTGGTAGAACATGGTGCCGTGGTCGATGCGCTTGACCTCTTCGTCGGGCCAGGTATCGCTGTGGGCGTCGAAGTGGATCAGCGACAGCGGGCCGTGCTTGGCCGCATGGGCTTTCAACAGCGGGTAGCTGATGAAGTGGTCGCCGCCCAGGGTGAGCATGGCGGCGCCGGATTCGAGGATGCGCGCGGCGTGGGCCTGGATCAGTTCAGGGGTGTCCTGCGGGACGCCGTGGTCGAAGGCGCAATCGCCATAGTCGATCACCGCCAGGTGGTCGAAGGGATCGAACTCCCAGGGGTAATGGCGGGCCCAGGCCATCTGGACCGAGGCGGCGCGGATGGCGCGCGGCCCGAAGCGGCTGCCGGGGCGGTTGGTTGTGGCGGTGTCGAAGGGCACGCCGCTGACCACCAGGTCGACGCCGCGCAGGTCGCGGCTGTAGCGGCGGCGCATGAAGCTGGTGATGCCGGCATAGGTGGATTCGGCGGCCGTGCCGTAGAGGCTGTCGCGGGTGATGGCCTGGTCGTTGTCGTAGGCGTGGTCCATCTTATCGGGCTCCCATCGGGTTCTTATGCTCCCCTCTCCCTCTGGGAGAGGGGCTGGGGGTGAGGGTGTTGAAAGCGACTCAGTACTGGGTACGGAAACTGGTCCAGAGGCGGGTGCGCGCGCGCTGGTCCTTGAGGCTCTGGATCTGCTCGCCGAACAGGCGGTCGCGCACCTCCTTGCTCGGGTAGATGTCCGGGTCGCCGGCCACCTCGGGCGTCAGCAGCGGCTTGGCGGCCTGGTTGGCGTTGGCGAAGAACTGCGTGTTGGTGAGTTCGGCGATGGCCTCGGGGCGCAGCATGTAGTCTATGAAAGCGTGGGCGGCCTCGGGGTGCGGCGCGTCGGCGGGGATCACCATGGTGTCGAACCAGATCAGGGTGCCCTCGCGGGGGATGCGGTAGATCACCTCGAAGGGCATCTGCGCCTGGCGCGCCTGGTCGGCGGCGATGGCAGCGTCGCCGTTGTAGGTCAGCGCCAGGCAGATTTCGCCCTTGGCCAGGTCGTTGATGTGCTTGCCGGCCCCCACGTAGCGGACGTTCGGCTGCAGCTGGGCGAAGAGTTCCTGCACCGCTTTCAGGTCGGCCTTGTCGGTGCTGTAGGGGTCCTTGCCGAGGTAATGCAGGGCGATGCTGATGACTTCCTGGGGCGAGTCGATCACGGCGATGCCGCAGTCCTTCAAGCGGCTGGCGTACTCGGGCTTGAACAACAGGTCGAGGCTGTTCAGCGGCGCGTCGGGAATGCGCTTGGTCACCGCATCCTTGTTGATCCCGAGGCCCACGGTGCCCCAGGTGTAGGGCACGCCGAAGCGGTTGTCCGGATCGACCGTAGCCAGCTTGGACAGCAACTCCGGGTCGAGGTTGGCGAAGTTCTTCAGCCGCTCGCGCTGCAGCGGCTGCACCGCGCGGGCCTGGATGGCACGGGCCAGGCCGCTGCTGGCGGGAAAGACCACATCGTAGCCGCTGCCACCGGTGAGCAGCTTGGCGTCCAGGGCCTCGGCGCTGTCGAAGATGTCGTATTTCACCTCGATGCCGCTCTGCGCCTTGAAGCCTTGCAGGGCCTTCTCCGGGATATAGGCAGACCAGCTGTAGAGGTTCAGCGCCTTGTCTTCGGCGTGCACGGGCAGTGCGCAGGCGAACAGGGTGGCGAGCAACAGGGGAAAGCGCATGGTGGGCTCCTGGGGATTGCAGGTGGAGCCATGCTGCGCCCGGCTTTGCGTTGAATAAATATGAAGTGTTCTACTTTGGCATCTACAGCCATCAATGTTTGGTGCCACCATGCTCAGCCAGCTCCATGACCTCGATCTCCAGTTGCTGCGGCTTTTCGTCTGCGTGGTGGAAAGCGGTGGCTTCAGCGCCGCCCAGGGTGAGCTGGGGGTGGGCCAGTCGACCATCAGCACGCAGATGGCCAAGCTGGAGACACGCCTGGGCTTCCGCCTCTGCGAGCGCGGCAAGGCGGGCTTCCGCCTGACGCCCAAGGGCGAGCAGGTGCTGGCCGCCACGCGCAAGCTGTTTGGCGCCATCGAGACCTTCAAGGGCGAAGCCCGGGGCATGGCCGACCTGCTCCTGGGCGAGCTGCGCATCGGCCTTTCCGAGGCCCTCGACAGGCAGGTGCTGCAACGCCTGGGCGCAGCCATCGGGCGCTTCCGCCAGCGCAACCAGGCGGTGCAGTTCGAGCTGATCAGCGCCATGCCCGCCGAGCTGGAACGCCGCCTGTTGCAGGACCAGCTGCACCTGGCCATCGGCTACTTCTCCCGTGGCCAGGCAGCACTGGATTACCAGCCGCTGTTCAGCGAGCAGCAGCGGCTGTTCTGCGGCTTCGGCCATCACCTGTTCGAGCCTGCCGAGGTCAGCCTGGAGGACCTCGCCGGCTGTGACCTGGTGCAGCATCCCTATCGCTTCGAGGAAGCGCGGCAACCCTTCGCCAGCGGCCCCAGCAGCGCCCGCACGGAGCAGGTGGAATGCAGCCTGGCGTTCGTGCTCTCGGGGGCGCATATCGGCTACCTGCCGGAACACATCGCCGCGCCCTGGGAGGCGGCCGGGCAGCTACGCGCGCTGTTGCCGCAGGAGACGGGCTACCACGTGCAGTTCAACCTCGCCCACCATCGCGGGCGGCAGCCGAGCGAGGCGCAGGTGGCGTTCGTGGAGGACTTGATTGCAGCGTTCGGGGCGGACGCCCTCTCCCCCAACCCCTCTCCCTGAAGGGAGAGGGGAGCTTGTCCGTGCAACGGGTAAGTCTGAAGCCCCGCATCACTCGTGCGCCGCCGGCAGACTCCGCTCATTCAGGCGCGAGTCACCCCTCTCCTCTTCAGGGAGAGGGGCCGGGGGTGAGGGTCGTCACATGTACCAGCGGTACTCCCGCGCGCTGACCTCGTTCATGAAGTCCAGGTATTCCTGGCGCTTGTTCTCGCAATAGACCATCACGAATTCGCTGCCCAGGCCCTGGTTCACGGCCGGGTGGCTGCGCATGGCGGTCACGGCGGTGAGCATGTCCGTGGGGAAGTCGATGCCACTGGTACGGTCTTCGTTGAGCGGCGCGATGGGCTCGCGGGCGGCGTCCAGGCCATGTTCCATGCCGGTGAGGATGGCGGCCAGCACCAGGTAGGGGTTGGCGTCGGCGCCAGCCAGGCGGTGTTCGATGCGCAGGTTGCGGCCATCGGACTCGGGGATGCGGATGCACGCATCGCGGTCCTCGAAGCCCCAGCTGGCGCGGCTGGCGGCGTTGACCATGGCGCCGTAGCGGCGGAAGGCGTTGTGGTTGGCGGCGAAGATCGGCATGCAGTGCGGCAGCAGGTCGAGGCAACCGGCCACGGCATGGCGCAGCGGACGCTGCTCGTCGGCGGCCAGCAGGTTGTTGCCGTCACGGTCGTAGAGGCTGACGTGCACGTGCATGCCGCTGCCCGGTGCCTGCAGGTAGGGCTTGCTCATGAAGCTGGCGCGCTGGCCGTGCTTCAGGGCCACGCCACGGGTGCTGCGGCAGAACAGGGCGGCCCAGTCGGCGGCCTTGAGGCCGTCGTCGCAGTGGCCGAAGTTGATCTCGAACTGGCCTGGGCCCAGTTCGGCGGTGATGACGTTGGCGGCGACGCCCTGCTCATTGGCCGCCTCGACCATTTCATGCAGCACGCTGGAGAAGCGCGAGAGGCGCTCGATGTGCATGTTCGGCTGGTCGTCCTCGTCCTCGCAGAGCGGGTCGCGGGGGAACTGCGGCAGGCCATCCTGCAGCTTGCGGTCGAACAGGTAGAACTCCAGTTCGAAGGCCACCACCGGGCGGATGCCGCGTTGTTCCAGGCGTTGCAACACTCGCGCCAGCACTTCGCGCGGCTCGAACTCGATCGGCGCCTCGGTGCCGTCCGAGGTGATCAGCATCTGCCCCAGGGGCTCCTTCTCCCAGCGCACCGGCTTGAGGGTACCGGGTACCAGGCGGCGCGGCGCGTCCGGGTCGCCGTCGGCGAAGCAGTAGTCGCCGATGGGGTAGAGCCCGCCCTGGGTACCCAGCAACACGCAGTTCTGCGGCAGCTTCAGCGGGCTGCCGGCGGCCACCTTCTCCAGCATGTCCACGGGGTAGCGCTTGCCGTAGAAGTGGCCGGGGATGTCCAGGCAGATCAGGTCGACGTAGCGGATTTCCGGGTACTGGGCCCGGAAGGCACGCACTTCGCTGAGCAGGTCGGGGTACTGGTTCGTTGTTGTCATCACTGCGGTCCTGCGGGTTCTCGCTTCAGGTGAAGACCCAAAGCACCCGCGTCGGTTTGTCGGAAAGATTGGCGTAGCGGAACTGGGCGTGGGGCGGTAGCTGGAAGCTGTCGTTGGGGTAGAGGGTCACGGGCCTGTCGTCATCGCCGTACCACAGCGTCAGCTCGCCTTCGAGCACGAAGCCGCCCTGTTCGGAGCTATCGTCCAGATGACCCTCGCCGCTGGTGGCCCCGGGCGCCAGATGGCTCTCCAGCATGGAGAAGCCGCCGGACATGGTGGGCGAGGCCAGCACGTCGGTGATGCCGCCGGCGTAGTACAGGGTGCGGCGCTCGCCGGGGCGGGTCACCCAGGGCGTCCCGCGCGGTTTGCTCAGGCTGTAGAAGTAGGTCGTGGGCACGCCCAGGGCTTCGCTGATGGCGGTGAGGTCCGCCACGGTCGGACGCGACAGGCCGCGCTCCACCTGGGAGAGGAAACCCACCGAACGGTCGATGCGCGTGGCGAGGTCGCCCAGGGTCACGTTCTTGTGCTTGCGCAGGTCGCGAATCAGGATCGCGAGGCCTTCGATTTCGTCTTGCTTGTCCATGGGCATCTCCTGCTGCCGGTCTCGAAAGGCGCGACCTTAGATCACATCCCGCAACCGGTAATAGGCTTTGCCTGCTGCCTCCAGCGGCGCCGCCAGCAGCGAGCCGCCCGGGAAGCGCGGGTTGCCGATGGCCTGGTAGAGATCCAGCAGGTCGTCATCGCCGAGGATGGCATCGCTCACGGCCTTGGCGCCCGCCAGCGTGGGCAGCACCCCGTGGCCGGAGAAACCCTGCAACCAGTAGCGCTGGCCGCTGCGGCCGATGTCCGGGGTGCGTTTCATGCTGACGTCGATATGGCCGCCCCAGCCGAACTCGATGTCCACGCCTTCGAGCTGCGGGAAGACCCGCTCCAGGTAGGGCCGGGTGGCCGCCGGCACGTCCTTGGGCAGGCCGCCCAGGTAGGTGCAGCCGCCACCGAACAGCAGGCGGTGGTCGGGGGTGAGGCGGAAGTAGTCGGGGACGAACTGGTTGTCGATCACGCAGCTGTTCTTCGGCAGCAGCGAGCAGGCCAGTTCCGGGTCCAGCGGCGCGGTGGCCACCTGGTAGGAGCCCACCGGCAGCAGGCGGCTGGAGAGCTGGCGGTCGAGGCGGTCGACATAGGCGTTGCAAGCCAGCACCAGCACCTCGCCGCGCACTTCGCCCTTGGCGGTGCGGGCCACGAAGCCGTGCGGGGTTTCGCGGTATTCCAGCACCTGGCTCTGTTCGTAGATGCGCCCACCGGCGGCCTCGATGGCAGCGGCCAGGCCCTGGGCCAGCTTCAGCGGGTTGAGGTGGGCGGCCTCCGGGTCATAGAGGGCGGCCTGGAAGCGCGGGCTGGCGATCCACTCGGGCAGCTCGTCGCGGGCGATCAGGCGCATCCTGTCGTAGCCCCATTTGTGGATGGCGTCTTCCTGGGCCTCTTCCAGCAGCTTCACGCGACGCGCCTGCACCGCGGTCCAGAGGCTGCCGACGCGGTAATCCACGTCGAAGCCGTGGCGGCCCGGCAGCTCGCGCATTTCCTCGGCGGCCCAGCGCATGCTGTCCCAGAGGCGGCGGGTCCGTTCCAGGCCCAGGGCCTTCTCCAGCGGGGGCATATCGCAGGACCAGCCCAGCAGTGCTTGCCCGCCATTACGCCCCGAGGCCGCCCAGGCCACCCGGCTGGCCTCCAGCAGTGTCACCCGCTTGCCGGCCAGGGCCAGGCGCAGGCCGGTGTGCAGGCCGCTGAAGCCGGCGCCGATGATCAGGATATCGGTGTCTTCACTGCCCGCCTGGGCCGGCCGCAGCGGGATGCTGCCGGGGTAGGTCTGGGCGTAGTAGGTGCCGACATGCTGGGCGGACTGCTTGAACATGGGAGCCTCGTGAATATTTCAAATTGAAATTTCATGAAAATTTACACGATAGAATTCACAAAGCCAAGGGCGAATGTTTGAAATAAACAACAGAAATAGCATTAACCCGCATCGAAAGCGGCCTTCACAGCGTCAAGGTGAATGAAATTACGGACAGACGGCAGCCCTGCGAGCTGCGTGGTAATTGATGAGCTTGGGACTTGGCGAATGAATTCGCCACGCCTAGGGTGGCGCCGGTACCGGCCTCAGCGTTTCCGCTCCGCCCAGGCTTGTTCCTTCAAGCACCCCGCCACGTAATCGAGGAAACAGGCGATCCGCGATGCCAGGGCGGTATTGCGGTAGTACACGGCGTGAATCGGCTGGCGCACGTCCACGGTGTCGGCGGCGAGTATCTGCACCAGCTCGCCGTTGGCGCGGTCGGCCTGGGTCATGAAATCCGACAGGCAGGCCAGGCCCGCGCCGGCCAGGGCCAGTTGGCGCAGGGTTTCGCCGCTGGAGGCCTTGATCGAAGGTGTGATCTGCAGGCTGTCGCCCAGGGCATGGCGCAAGGGCCAGTGGTTAAGGCTTTCCGGTTGGGTGAAGCCGAGCAGGCTATGAGCTTGCAGGTCCTCCACCTGATTCGGCGTGCCCTGAGCCTTGAGGTAGGCCGGGCTGGCCAGCACGCGGATGCGGCTGCTGCCGAGTGGCCTGGCGTGCAGGGTGGAGTCGCGCAGGGTGCCGATGCGGATGGCGACATCGGTGCGGTGCTCGATCAGGTCGATGATCTGCTCGCTGCTGTGCAGCTCCAGTTCGATCTCCGGGTAGCGCTGGCGAAAGCCCGCCACCAGCGGTACCAGCACGTGCAGCATGAAGGGCGACGCGGCGTTGACCCGCAAGCGTCCGGCGGGCTTCTGCCGGCGCAAGGCCATCTGCTCCTCCGCCTCCTCGACCTGGTCGAGGATTCGCCGTGCCTGGGCAAGGAAAGCCTCACCTTCTTCGGTCAGCTCCAGCCGCCGGGTGGTGCGGCGCAGCAGCGTGACGTCGAGCTTGTCCTCCAGCCGGCTGAGGGCGCGGCTGACGCCCGAGGCGGTCTGCGCCAGTTGCTCGGCCGCGGCGGTGATCGAGCCGGTGTCCACCACCGCGGTGAAGGCTTGCAGCTCGTCCAGGGTGGTTTTCATTCGTGACTCCCGGGCAAATATCTTTGGCTTGATACCCGGTTTTTCCGCATGAGTCGAGTGGCGACACTGTGCGCCATCCAATCTCTAGCGGAGCCACCCACCATGCCCCTCGCCCTGCTGGCGCTGACCTTGAGCGCCTTCGCCATCGGCACGACGGAGTTCGTCATCGTCGGCCTCATCCCCACCATCGCCGCCGACCTCGGCGTCAGCCTGCCCTCGGCGGGCCTGCTGGTCAGCCTCTACGCCCTGGGCGTCGCCGTCGGCGCACCGGTGCTCACCGCCCTCACCGGCAAGTTGCCGCGCAAGTGGCTGCTGCTGTCGCTGATGGTGCTCTTCACCCTCGGCAACCTGCTGGCCTGGCAGGCGCCGGGCTATGAATCGCTGATCGCCGCGCGGCTGGTCACAGGCCTCGCCCATGGCGTGTTCTTCTCCATCGGCTCGACCATCGCCACCAGCCTGGTGCCGAAGGAAAAGGCCGCCAGCGCCATCGCCATCATGTTCACCGGCCTCACCGTGGCCCTGGTCACCGGCGTGCCGCTGGGCACCTTCATCGGCCAGCACTTCGGCTGGCGCGAGACCTTCCTCGCCGTCTCCGCGCTGGGCGTGATCGCCTTTATCGGCAGCCTGATCTTCGTGCCTTCGAACATCGCCCACAGCAAGCCGGCCTCGCTGCTGCAGCAGGTGAAGGTGCTGAAGGAGCCGCGCCTGTTGCTGGTCTACGCCATGACCGCGGTCGGCTACGGCGGCAGCTTCATCGCCTTCACCTTCCTCGCGCCCATCCTGCAGGACATCAGCGGCTTCAGCGCCGGCACCGTGAGCCTGGTGCTACTGGTCTACGGCGTGTCCGTGGCGGTGGGCAACATCTGGGGCGGCAAGCTGGCCGACAAGCGCGGCCCGATCAGCGCCCTGACCCTGATCTTCCTGCTGCTGGCCGCCGTGCTCTTCGCCCTCACCTTCACCGCCGCCAACCCCTGGCTGGCCCTGGCCACGGTGCTGGTGTGGGGCGCCGTGGCCTTTGGCAACGTGCCCGGCCTGCAGGTCTACGTGGTGCGCCAGGCCGAACACCACACGCCGCATGCGGTAGACGTGGCCTCGGGCCTGAACATCGCCGCGTTCAACCTCGGTATCGCCGGCGGCGCCTGGCTGGGCGGGCACATCGTTGCCAGCCTCGGGCTGATCCACACCGCCTGGATCGGCGCCCTGGTCGTGCTGGTGGCCGTCGCCCTGACCGCCTGGAGCGGCCGCCTCGATCGCAACACCCCCGAGCTGGAAACGAGCGGTGGCGCCACCCTCGTTGTCGGCCACTGACTTTCCACTGAACAGGAGATTACCCATGCGCATTCCCGCACTCGGCCTCGGCACTTTCCGCCTCAAGGACCAACAGGTCATGGACTCGATCCGCAACGGCCTGGAACTGGGCTACCGCCACATCGACACCGCACAGATCTACGGCAACGAGTCCGAGGTCGGCCAGGCCATCGCCGAAAGCGGCGTGGCCCGTGACCAGCTTTTCGTCACCACCAAGGTATGGACCGAACACCTCGCCGCCGACCGGCTGATCCCCAGCCTCGAAGAAAGCCTGGCCAAGCTCGGCCTGGAGCAGCTGGATCTGGCCCTGATCCACTGGCCCAGCCCCGACGACGCCATCCCGGTGGCCGAGTACATGACCGCCCTGCTGGAGGCCAAGCGCCGCGGTTTGGCCCGGCAGATCGGAATCTCCAATTTCACCATCGCCCATATGCAACAGGCCATCGATACGGTCGGCGCGGATGAGATCGCCACCAACCAGGTGGAAGTCCATCCCTTCCTGCAGAATCGCACGCTGGTGGACTTCGCCCGCAGTCGCGGTATCCACCTCACCGCCTACATGCCGCTGGCCTACGGCAAGGTAATGCAGGACCCGGTGATCCAAGGCATAGCCGCCGCCCATGACGCCACCCCGGCCCAGGTGGCCCTGGCCTGGCTGCTGCAGCAGGGCTTCGCGGTGATCCCCTCCTCCACCCGTCGCGAGAACCTGGCGAGCAACCAGCTTGCACTGGACCTCACGCTCAATGATGCGGAGATGGCTGCCATCGCCGGCCTGGATCGCGGCGAGCGTCTGGCCAATCCGGACTTCGCGCCGAACTGGGATTGATCGTCTCGCGATCTTCAGGCCGCTGCGTAGGATGGGTGACGGGGCAGGCGTATGCATCTACCCTCCTCCCTGACCTGCCAGGGAGAAATCAGCCCATGTCCTTCCACCGCGCCCTGCCGCGCTTTTTCTGCATTGCTGCGCTGGCCCTGCTCGGGGCCTGCGTCCAGCAGCAACAGCCAGCCGCCCCGCCGCCGGCCGGCCAGCCCCAGGCGCCCAGCGCCCCCACCCAGCCTTCCCCGGAAGCCAGCGAGCTGGACAAGCTCCGCGAACAGGCCCTGCGCGGCGATCTCGAGAGCCAGTTCCAGCTCGGCGGCCGCTACTTCGTCGGTAAGCCGCAGAAGGACCTCAAGCAGGCCGAGTACTGGTGGAAACAGGCCGCCGACAAGGGCCACGCCCAGGCGGCGGTGAGCCTGGCATTCCTCTACACCGGCCGCGCCGATCCGGCATTCGCCGACCAGCGCGCCATGCTCAAGTACCTCAACCAGTCGGCCGCCGCCGGCAACGCCATGGCCCAGCACGTGCTCGGCAGCATGTACGCCCAGGGCGTGGAAGGCGTGCCGCGCGATCCCTACCAGGCCCGCGCGCTGTTCCAGAGCGCCTGCGACAAGCAGTACGCGGCGAGCTGCGAAGCGCTGAAGCGGCTGCCGGCGAATTGATCGACCACCGGGCACACGCTCGTATGTTGGTGCTGTTGTGGGGGCGAATTCATTCGCGAAGGGCAGCGTAGCTGCCCCCCTCCGCCCTCGGCGGGCAGACCTGCGGTCTGCATAGCGACTGAAGTCGCCCCCACAAAAGCCATTCACGTCCTCGCCCGCAGAAGCGCAAACGCCCGGCATTGGCCGGGCGTTTGCGTTGGAGCAGAAGTCAGAACCTGTAGTTGGCGCTGAGCTCCAGGGTGCGCGGCGCGCCGGGGGTGATCAGGTCCACCG
Source organism: Pseudomonas sp. BN417 (assembly GCF_029871205.1). Classification (GTDB taxonomy): domain Bacteria; phylum Pseudomonadota; class Gammaproteobacteria; order Pseudomonadales; family Pseudomonadaceae; genus Metapseudomonas. Next base: position 92,208 of record NZ_SSOJ01000080.1, read on the forward strand.
AGCCGTGGGCAGAGGCGTAGTAATTGCGATCGAACATGTTGTGCAGGCGCAGCGCCATGTCCCATTGCGGCACGTTGTAGAGCAGCGCCGCGTCGAAGGTGGTGTAGCTGGGCATCACCACCTTGTTATCCAGGGCAGTGAAGCGGTCATCCACGTAGTTGGCGCCCATGCCGAGACGCCATTCCGGGGTCAGGGAGCGCACGACCCAGAGGTTGGCGCTGTTGCGCGGGGTCAGGGTCGGCACCTGGCCTTCGTTGGGCACGCCATTGGTCTTGCTGTTGGACTTGGTGATTTCCGCATCCAGGTAGGCGTAGCCACCATACACATTCCACTTGTCGGTGATCTGGCCGCTGAAGGTGGCCTCGAAGCCATCGGTGCGCTGCTCGCCTGCGAGCACTGTGAGGCTCGGGTTGGCCGGGTCGGCTGTCTTCATGTTGGTGCGCTCGAGGCGGAACACCGCCGCGGTGACCGACAGGCGGCTGTCCAGCAGGTCCCACTTGGCACCCAGCTCGTAGTTGGTAGTTTTTTCCGGCTCCAGATTCTCGGTAGCCGGACTGAGTTGGAACACTTCGGCCGAGGGCTGGTAACTGCGGCTGACCGAGACGTAGTAGGACTGGATCTGGTCCGGCTGATACACCAGGCCGGCACGCGGGCTCCAGGTCTTGTCGGTGCGGTCGAGGTCGACATTCTGCACGCGCCTGTCGTCGAACTCCTGGCCGAAGATGTCATAGCGCACCCCCAGCAACGCTTTCCACTGGGAAGTCAGCTCGATCATGTCCTGCACGTAGAAACCGGCGGTTTCCTGGTAGTTGGTACCCTTGGCGCTCAGGGAGTTGGCGTGCTCCGGCACCGGCACCAGGCCGTCGCGGTACACCGGCACCTGGGCCACGTTGTTCTGGTTGAACGTCCGCTGGTACTTGTCCTGGTAACCCAGCTCCATGCCGTAGAGCAGGTTGTGCTGCATGCCGGCCAGTTGGAGCTGCTGCTTCAGGTCGGTCTGGTTGAACACGCCGTACTCGTCACGGGCGACGTTGCCGCGGTTCAGCTTCACCAGCAGCTCACCATTGGGCGCGGTGACGAAGCGGGTCGGGCTGCTGTCGGCCAGGGTGTTGTTGCGGTCCAGGTCGTAGTGGTAGTAGCGGGTGGCGTTGGTCAGGGTCAGGTTGTCGTTGATCCGGTAGTCCAGGCTCGCGGTGAAGGAGAACACTTCGCTGCGGGCGTAATCCTGGTCCTCGTCGCCGGAACCGAAGCGCTTCTCGCGATCGACGTGCACCGGGCGGTCGCCGAGGGCGGGAATGCCGAAATCGATCAGGCGCTTGTCGTAGAGGTAGGTGGCGCCCAGGTTGAGTTCCAGGTCGTCGGACAGGCGGAAGTAGGCAGAAGGCGCGATGGCCTTGCGGTCGATATAGCCGTCGTCGCGGAAAGTGTCGCTGTCTTCATAGGCGCCGGTGACACGGAAGGCCTTGTCGCGCTGTTGCTCATCGGCCCAGCCGGCATCGAACTGGGTGCGGCGCTTGCCTTCGCTGTCGAAGCTGACGCCGACCTCGTGCTTGGGATCGAAGCCGGGCTTCTTGCTCACGCTGTTGATCAGGCCGCCGGAGGAACCACGGCCATAGAGCACGGCCGCCGGGCCCTTGATCACCTCGACCCGCTCGATGTTGGAGAGGTCGCGGAAGTACAGCGCGTCATCGCGCATGCCATCGATGAACATGTCGCCGATGGCGCTGAAGCCGCGGATGGTGACCTGGTCGCGCTGGCCGTCGCCGTTGGACAGGCCGACGCCGGGCACATTCTTCAGCACGTCTTCCATGGACTGGGCGCCCTGATCCTTGATCACGCTCTCGGGCACCACGTTGACTGTCTGCGGGATATCGCGCAGGGGTGCATCGATCTTCAGCGCGCTCTTGCTCTCGGTGGCCTTGTAGCTCTGCTGTTCATAGGCGCTGGTAACGGCGGTCGCCGGAATGGCCATTACGTCCTTGGTTTCAGCTTGTACGACCGGGATAACCAGCATGCCCAGCATCGGCAGCGATGCCGGATTGATACGCGAGATTGCCACCATGAGCTCCTTATTCGAATAAGAATCAAATGGTAACAATTCTCAATATATAAGGGAATACTGACAAATTCTTATTTAGATTCGTTTGCGCCGATCAGAAATGGCCGTCAGACACGCCGAACAGCCCCCGGCGAAAAACCGTGGCAACGCTTGAAGGCCCGGCTGAAGGCCGCCTCCGACCGGTAGCCAAGACGTTCGGCCAGGCCAGAGATGGCCACTTCGTCTTCCTGCAACCAGCCCAGGGCCAGGTTCATCCGCCAGCGCGTCAGGTACTGCATGGCCGGCTCGCCCACCAGGGCGGTGAAGCGCGCGGCGAAGGCCGAGCGTGACATGGCGGCCGCCTCGGCCAGGGATACCAGGCTCCAGTCTCGCGCCGGATCGCGGTGGATCAGGCCGATGGCGCGGCCGATCTGGCGGTCCTGCAGGGCGCCAAGCCAGCCGGTCTGCGCCGCCGGGTCGCGCTCGATCCAGGCGCGGATGGCCTGGATCACCAGGATGTCGGCCAGCCGCGTCACCACGGTTTCGCCCCCGGGGCGCATGGCGCGCGCCTCATCACGCATGAACCGCAGGGTGCCCTGCAGCCAGTCGCCGTGCTCGGCGCTGGCCGCTTCCACGTGCAGCAACGGCGGCAACAGCCGCACCAGTTGCCGCGCCACCGGATGCTCGAAGCGCACCGCGCCACAGACCAGGCTGGCAGGCGCGCCGCCGCCGCCATGGCGAATGATTTCGTAGCGTTCGCTCAAGCATTCCCGCGGCAGGTCGAACAACTGCACGGCGCTCACACCCGGCGCGCTGAGCAGGTTGTGCCCATGACCATGGGGCACCAGCGCCAGGTCGCCGCCGCGCAGCAGCAGAGGCTCCTGCCCGCCCACCTCCAGCCAACATTCCCCGGCGGTCACCACATGGAACATCAGGCAATCGTCCATCGCCGGCAGCCCGAGGCCCCAGGGCGCGGTGAATTCCGAGGCGCAATAGAGGGTGCCGCTCATGCGCAGCAGGTGCAGCGCTTCGCCGAGGGGGTCGCGGGAAATCCAGGCTTGATTCGGGTCCATGGAAGGCACTCTGCGCCTGCGGGAAACCGATCGTCCAGCGTTCCTGGACGAATAATCATGAATCTTCGACTTCCAATCATTGTCCGTCCAGCCATCTCGAACAAAACTGGACTCAAGCGCGCAGGCATGTGCCGAACCGAAAAGCGCGACCACAGGAGGACGAGATGATCACTGTAATGGGCGCCACCGGGCACACCGGGAAACGAATCGTCGAGCAACTGCTGCAGGCCGGTGAGCGCGTCCGCGCGCTGGGCCGTTCGGCCGAGCGGCTGGCGGAACTGCAGCGAGCCGGCGTCGAAGTGCTGGCCGGCGAGCCGAACGATGCGGCCTATCTCGCCGAGGCGTTCCGCGGCGCCAAGGCGGTCTACACCCTGCTGCCCTACGATCCCTCGGTGGCCGACTACATGGCCCAACAGGCGGCGGTGGGCGAGGCGGTAGTCCAGGCCATCCGCGACAGCGGCGTGCGCCGCGTGGTGGCGCTGAGCAGCGTCGGCGCCGAACTGGCCTCGGGCAATGGCCCCATCGCCAGCATGCACGAGCAGGAACTGCGCCTGCGCGATCTGCCTGGCATCGACCTGCTGATCCTGCGCGCCGGCGCCTTCTTCGAGAACCTGCTGCCGGCCCTGTACATGATCGAGGAACACGGCCTGGTGGCCGATGGCGTGGGCCCGGATGTGCCGGTGCCGATGATCGCCTCGAAGGACATCGCCGACGCCGCCATCGCCGCCCTGCTCGCGCGCGACTGGCAGGGCGTACAGGTACGCGAACTGCTGGGCCAGCGCGATATCAGCTATGCCGAGTGCACGCGCATTCTCGGCGAACGCCTGGGCCGGCCTGAGCTGCCCTATGTGCAGCTGCCCTACGAAGAAATGGCCGGGGGGCTGCAGGAGGCGGGCTTCTCCGCCGATCTGGCCGGGCGCTATGCGGAGCTGGCCCGGGGCATCAACGAAGGCACGGTGAAATCCCTGGAGGGGCGGCGGCCGGGAAATACCACGGCGACGTCTTTCGAGGATTTCGTGGCGGAGGTGGTGGGGTAGGAAAACTGCTGCGAAGCGACCTGCGTCAGCTATTGGCGCAGGCGCTGGATTCCTTCAGGTAGGTCACGGACTTCTCTACGCCGTTGGAGTCGATGTAGGTCATCTTCGCCTGCACGGTTTCGCAGGTGAACGAGTTGGGCTCATCGATGGAGATGACGCGGGCGACATCCAGCGGCATGCCATAGCTGTAGGGAATCGCTTCTGCCGACTTGGCGGCGAAGGCGCCGGTGCTGGCCAGGCCGGCGAGCAGCAGGGCGGTAGTGGCGATCGTGCGTTTCATGGAAGTGCTCCTCTGTTCGTTCGGGAGGCCGGGGCATCGGCTGGCGATGCATTCAGGGCCCTTGGTGCACATGAGACTCCAGACGCGGCGGGCGAAAAAGACGGCTTTGCTGAAAGGGCCTTTCCGTCGGATGCAACAATCTCCGCCAGCCCGACGGTCATGCCCGGGCGCCTCACCCGGTCTATCGTTCCCAGACCGGACGACGGCCGCCAGGCGAGGGCGCTGCCATGAACACCAGTGATCTGCTCGAACAACTGCTGCGGGCCGGCCAGGCCGGGGCGGCGCAACGGGGTGCCGCCGGGATGGCGTCGCAAGACCCCCTGGGTGGGCTCGGCGGGTTGCTGGGCGGCCTGATGGGAGGCGGTGGTGGTGGCGGCAATGCCGGGCTGGGTGGATTGCTCGGCGGCATCCTCGGCGGCGGCACGGGTGGCAGCCCGATGGGCGGCGGCTCGATGGGTGGCAGTGGAACGCGCTCCGGCGCAATGAACTACGCCGCGCTGGCGTCCCTCGGCATGATGGCTTTCAAGGCCTATCAGGCCTGGCAACAGCAGCAGGCCACGGAACCGCAACAGGCACTGCGCACGGTGGACCAGCTCTCCGGAGCGGAGGCCGATGACCACAGCCTGGCCATCCTGCGCGCGCTGATTGCCGCAGCCAAGGCCGATGGCCGCATCGACGAGCAGGAGAAGCAGACGATCTACGCCGAGATTTCCCGCCACACCGACGACCCGCAACTGCAGGAATGGCTGGACCAGGAAGTGCGCCGCCCGCTGGACGCGGCCGAGGTCGCGCAATCGGCGCAGGATCCCGGCATGGCCGCGGAAATGTACCTGGCCAGCGTGATGCTGGTGGATGACCAGCAGCAGGCCGAGCGCAGCTACCTGGATGAGCTGGCCTATCAGCTCAAGCTCGATCCGGACCTGCAGGCCCACCTGGAGCAGCAGGCCAGGGGCGGAGCCGCCTAGCGGATGCTGCCAAGCACGCCATCCCGGGATTAGTCTGTTGCTGATACCCGGGAGGTGGCCGATGCCCGCTGCAGCCCAGAGCCTCAAGCTGTTTCTCGCCGGCGACGTGATGACCGCGCGCGGCATAGACGCGGTGTTGCCGCATCCCGGCGACCCGCGGCTGCACGAGCCCTACCTCAAGGATGCCGGCGGCTATGTGCGGCTGGCCGAGCGGCTGCACGGCCCCCTGCCCCGCCCGGTCGATTACGCCTATATCTGGGGCGATGCGCTGGAGGATCTGGAGCGGCGCCGCCCCCAGGTGCGCCTGATCAACCTGGAAACCGCCGTGACCCGGCGCGGTCGGCCGGAAGCCAAGGGCATCAACTACCGCATGAATCCTGCGAACTTCCCTGCCATCCTCGCGGCGGGCATCGACTGCTGCGTACTGGCCAACAACCATGTGCTGGACTGGGGCCGGGAAGGTCTCGCCGATACCCTGGCGACCCTGGCGCGCAGCGGCATCGCCTGCGCCGGCGCCGGGCGTGACCAGCAGGCCGCCGAGGCTCCCGCCGTCCTCCCCCTGGCCGATGGCACGCGCCTGCTGGTATTCGGCCTCTGTACGCCTGACTGCGGCGCTCCAGCCAGCTGGGCAGCCATGACGCGGCGATCAGGCGTCGCGCACCTGCCCGACCTGTCAGCGCAGAGCCTGGAGGCGCTGGCCGAACGCTTCCGCGCGCACAAGCGTCCCGGGGACCGGGTGATAGTGTCCATCCACTGGGGCGGCAACTGGGGTTTCGAAATCCCGCAGGAGCAAGTGCGCTTCGCCCACGGACTGATCGACCAGGCCGGCGTCGACCTGATACACGGGCACTCCTCGCACCACATCAAGGGCCTGGAGCTGTACCACGAGCACCTGATCCTCTATGGCTGCGGCGACCTGCTGAACGATTACGAAGGCATCCAGGACTACGGCGTCTACCACGGCGAACTCGGCCTGCTCTACTTCCCCACCCTCGACGCCGACGGGCGCCTGCTCGCCCTCGACCTGGTGCCCACGCACATCCACCGCTTCCAGCTAGGCCACGCCGGGCGGGAAGAGCGCCGCTGGTTGTTCGAGACCCTCGGGCGGGAATGCGCCAACCGCGGCTGCAGCCTGCAGCCGGGGGCGGGGCATAGCTTCGCGTTGAGCTGGTAGCTCAGGGCGTGACCTGGTAACCGCGCTGCTGCAGGCAGCTGGTGTAGGCCGAGCTGGACGCACTGCTGGACTGGTCGGCGGCGCGACGGTCCTGCCGGCGATCCTGGCGCTGACGCGAACCGCCCACCACGGCGCCGGCCACAGCGGCATCCTTGGCACGCTCCTGGCGGTATTCCTGCTGCACATCGTCGCTGATCCGGTCATAGTCGTTGCTACGCGCCTGCCCGACCGCGGCCCCCGCCACGGCGCCCGCGGCGGCACCCCGGACGCGGCCGCCGGTCTGTGGCGTGGTGGTGGTCGTGGTGCTGCCGGCCTGGGCCTGGCAGTTGGCGATGTCCTGCTGGACCTGTTGCGACGTCTGGCCCTGCAAGGGCACGACGGTTTCAGCAAGGGCAGGCAGGCAGAGGAGTGAGCCGAGCAACGCCCAGCGGCAGGAGGAGGAAATGCTCATGGTGCGACTCTCGAATGGATGAGTGGGCTGTGGCTGGCGCGGCGCCGGTCACGTTGTGTTCAGTCTGGTCGCCCGCGAACGGCTCGGTCCAGCGGCCGACCAGCGGGAGTCGGGCTTCATCCGGGCGACGTCCTTCAGGTAGCCTTGCGCACCCGCTAACCTCTTTGCACCGCCCAGCGCCGAGTCCCTCCATGTCCGACCTCCATCCCGCCGCCCTCGACGAAATCGATCGCCAGCTGATCGCCGCCCTGCAGATCAACGCCCGCGAGAGCGTGGCCATGCTGGCACGGCGCCTGGGCATCGCGCGCACCACGGTGACCTCGCGCCTGGCGCGGCTGGAGAAGGCCCAGGTAATCACCGGATATGGCGTGCGCCTGGGCCAGCGCGTGGCCGATGGCGGCCTGCAGGCCTATGTGGGGATCACGGTGAAGCCGCGCAGCGGCAAGGAAGTGCTGCGGCGCCTGACCGGCATGGCCGAGGTCCAGGTGCTCTGCGCGGTGAGCGGCGAGTTCGACTACGTGGCCTGGCTGCGCGCCGACTCGCCGGAACGGCTGGACCATCTGCTGGACCTGATCGGCGGCGTCGACGGGGTGGAGAAGACCACCACCTCGATCATCCTCAGCTGCAAGCTCGACCGCGGGCAGCCGCTGGCGCCAAGCGCCCCGTAGGTTGGGCTTCGCTCCGCTCAGCCCAACCTACAGTTCTGCATCACGGAACAAGCCCGGCCGGTGGGTAGGGTGAAAATCCGCAAGACGGATTTCCACCGACCGGAGGTGCCGGGGGTGCCTGTGCAAGCCGACGGGAAGAGCCGGTGGAGCGGAGAAGCGTGGTCCACCCGCCGCCACCTGGAAAGAACCTGCCGGCAGACGCGCGCTACGCTGATGGATAGTCCAATTCGCGGCATATTCGTCATTCTGCAAATAATCCTCGTCGCTTTGCATCGCATGACTGCCAAATGACGACACTCTGCGTCTTATGGACGAAACGGACGCTCCCTAGAATGGCCCCAACGCTGTCCCACGCCGGCAGCTCCCTTCGATCCCGCCTTCAAGGTCCAGCATGAACAACAACAATCGCCACCCCGCCGACGGCAAGAAACCCATCACCATCTTCGGCCCGGACTTCCCCTTCGCCTTCGATGACTGGATCCAGCACCCGGCTGGTCTCGGCAGCATTCCCGCCGAGCATCACGGCGCCGAGGTGGCGATCGTCGGCGCCGGCATCGCCGGCCTGGTCGCGGCCTATGAGCTGATGAAGCTGGGCCTCAAGCCCGTGGTGTACGAAGCCTCGAAGATGGGTGGCCGCCTGCGTTCGCAGACCTTCGAAGGTACCGACGGCATCACCGCCGAACTTGGCGGCATGCGCTTCCCCGCCTCCTCCACCGCCTTCTACCACTACGTGGACATGCTCGGCCTCAAGACCCAGCCCTTCCCCAACCCGCTGACCCCGGCCTCGGGCAGCACGGTGATCGATATCGAGGGCAAGACCTACTACGCCGAGAAGCTTTCCGACCTGCCGGCGCTGTTTCAGGAAGTGGCCGATGCCTGGGCCGATGCCCTGGAGGACGGCGCCCGCTTCGGCGATATCCAGCAAGCCATCCGCGACCGCGACGTGAAGCGCCTGAAGGAGCTGTGGAACAGCCTGGTACCGCTCTGGGACGACCGCACCTTCTACGACTTCGTGGCCAGCTCCAAGGCCTTCGCCGAGCTGTCCTTCCACCACCGCGAGGTGTTCGGCCAGGTGGGCTTCGGCACCGGCGGCTGGGACTCGGACTTCCCCAACTCGATGCTGGAAATCTTCCGCGTGGTGATGACCGCCTGCGACGACAACCAGCACCTCGTCGTCGGCGGCGTGCAGCAAGTGCCGCTGGGCATCTGGCGCCACCAGCCCGAGCGCTGCGTGCACTGGCCGACCGGCACCAGCCTGGCATCCCTGCACAGCGGCGCACCGCGTCCTGGCGTCAAGCGCATCTCCCGCGCCACCGATGGCCTTCTCGCGGTCACCGACAACTGGGGCGACACCCGCCACTACGCGGCGGTGCTCACCACCTGCCAGAGCTGGCTGCTGACCACCCAGATCGAATGCGAGGAATCGCTCTTCTCGCAGAAGATGTGGATGGCGCTGGACCGCACCCGCTACATGCAGTCGTCCAAGACCTTCGTGATGGTCGACCGGCCCTTCTGGAAGGACAAGGACCCGCAGACCGGCCGCGACACCCTGAGCATGACCCTGACCGACCGCCTCACCCGCGGCACCTACCTGTTCGACAACGGCGACGACAAGCCGGGGGTGATCTGCCTGTCCTACTCCTGGATGAGCGATGCGCTGAAAATGCTGCCGCACCCGGTGGAGAAGCGCGTGAAGCTGGCCCTGGACGCGCTGAAGAAGATCTACCCGGACGTGGATATCGCCGGCCATATCATCGGCGACCCCATCACCATTTCCTGGGAGTCCGACCCGCACTTCCTCGGCGCCTTCAAGGGCGCTCTGCCAGGCCACTACCGCTACAACCAGCGGATGTACGCGCACTTCATGCAGGGCGAAATGCCTGCCGAGCAGCGCGGCATCTTCATCGCCGGTGACGACGTATCCTGGACCCCGGCCTGGGTGGAAGGCGCGGTACAGACCTCGCTCAACGCGGTGTGGGGCATCATGAAGCACTTCGGCGGCAAGACCTCGGCGCAGAACCCCGGCCCCGGCGACCTGTTCGACGAACTCGGCCCCATCGCCCTGCCGGACTGAGCCAGGAGACCTCCATGCGCATCGCCCTCTACCAGTGCCCACCCCTGCCGCTGGACCCGGCGGCCAACCTCGAACGCCTGCAGCAGCGGGCGAGCGAGGCGGCCAAACGCGGCGCGGACTTGCTGGTCAGCCCGGAGATGTACCTCAGCGGCTACAACATCGGCCTGGACGCGGTCAGCGCCCTGGCCGAGCCCCGCGACGGCCCCTGGGCCGCGCGGGTGGCGGAAATCGCCCGCGAAAACGGCATCGCCATCCTCTATGGCTATCCGGAGCGAAGCGCTGAAGGGGCGATCTTCAACTCGGTGCAGCTGGTCGATTCCCACGGGCAGCGCCTGGGCCACTACCGCAAGACCCACCTCTTCGGCGAACTGGACAACAGCATGTTCAGCGCTGGCGGCGACGACTTCCCGCTGCTGGAGCTGGCTGGCTGGAAGCTGGGGATGCTGATCTGCTACGACGTGGAGTTCCCCGAGAACGTGCGCCGCCTGGCCCTGGCCGGCGCCGACCTGGTGCTGGTGCCGACAGCCAATATGGAGCCCTACGACTTCGTCTGCGAAGTGCTGGTGCGCGCCCGCGCCTTCGAGAACCAGTGTTACCTGGCTTATGCCAACTATTGCGGCGGCGAAGAGGACATCCGCTACTGCGGCCTCTCCAGCGTCACCGCACCGGACGGCAGCCTGGCCGCCGTGGCCGGGCGCGAGGAGGCGCTGATCTTCGCCGACCTCAAGCGCGACAGGCTGGAGGCCTCGCGGGCCAGCATCACCTACCTGAAGGATCGGCATCCGGAGCTCTACCGCCCCCTTACCTGAACCATCCCTGGTGCTGATCCTTGTGCGAATTCATTCGCGAATGGGTGGCAACGCCGCCCCGTAGGTTGGCGCTGAGCTTGCGAAGCCCAACATATCCGGGTCCCGGCATCGTTGGGCTTCGTGACCTCAGCCACAACCTACGATGGGCCTACGGCCCATATTCGCGAATAAATTCGCTCCCACAGGTCCATTCACAGGGAAAGTCATTCCCACAATGAAAAAAACCGCCCCCAGCCGAAACAGCGGGCGGAGAGCGGTTGAGAATCGCTCACAAGGGGAAAATTCAGGTCAGCGCGGCATGCGGCCCGGTGAGGTAATCCAGCAGGCGGAACAAGCTCGCTCCTACCAGGCGCTCGATCGTCGCTTTCGCAATCGGATACCGGAAAAAGAAAAACCTCGCCGAAGCGAGGTTTTGCAGACTGTGTCCCGACATCCCTGATCCGACCGCCATCCTGGCGGAAATCCGGCGTATCCCTGTTTTGCAGTGCGCTTCCTGCGCGACGTCCAATGGCGTGAAGATTAGTCCTGGCCGCAAATGCCCGGAAGCAGCTATAGCCACCAGAGTTTGTAAGCCAATGCTTACACGATTTGGCAATTAGCATAGTTGGGCTTATGGCAACCCGACCGCACAACCAAGCAAGCGATCGTTCTGGCATGGTTTCGCCCCACCGCTGTCGTTAGACTTGTTTTGTCCTACAAGAACAACAGGCCCCGACACGGCGGTCCCCGGGTCCTGACATGCGTCCAGTCGTTTTTGCCCTATCCTGCCTGGCGGCCAGGATCGCCTGCCCGATCCCAAGGCCGCTGTCGAGCAGGCCTTCTGGCAACAGCTCTATACCAATGACGGCACCACTCTCTATTGCGGAAAATCCTTCAGCGCCCCGGCGGCCTGCTCAGCGCCAGCCCGGTGTACAGTGCCAAGCAGATCAAGAGTGCCCTGCGCTGCGTCACCGACAACCAGTGCCAGGTCGCCAACCCGCAATACCCCTATATGCTCGCCGACCTGTACAACCTCTACTCGGACCAATCGCGCATCGAACTGGCACGGCGCAACGGACTGTTCGGCACAGTGGGTGACACCGCGCCGGGCAAGTTCGGTGACTGCGACTTCAATTCCGCCTACCAGCTGGTTGAGCCTCGCGACGCCGCCAAGGGCAACGTGGCCCGGGCGATCTTCTACATGCATGCCGAGTACGGCCTGCCCATGGTCGGGCAGGTGCAGATGTTCCAGCAGTGGAATCTCCTCGATCCGGTGGATGACGAGGAGCTCGCCCGCAACGACCGGATCGAATCCATCCAGGGCAACCGTAACCGCTTCATCGACGACCTAACCCTGGCGGAGCAGTTGAAGCCGTAGGGTGAAAATCCGCGAGGCGGATTTCCACCGCTGGTGGGGGCTCCATCAATCGAACCACGGACCCCGTGCCTGCCGCTGATGCAGCAGCAGGATCAGCGCCAGCACGGGCAGGTTCTTGGTCAGGGGTCCGAAGGGATGGGCCCAGAAGCCGGGATCGACCAGGCTCAGCAGCAGGCTGTAGAGCAGCACTACGGCACCCTGCACCCGCAGGCAGGCGAGCGGCGCCATGCCCGTAAGCAACCAGAGCCCGAGGAGCAGGTCCAACGCGGCCCCGCCATAGACACAGAAATCGGCCAGGACACCGTCGATCCCGCCACTCGAGAGAATGTCGTAACCGATCTGCTGGCCACTGGTGACGGACACGAGTGCGGTGGCCAGCCAGAGGAAGACCAGGGCGAGGCGGGCAAAGGTCCAGGCGTTCATGGCGTCAGACCACGGCCAGGGGCTTGGCCACCATCAGCCAGAGCAGCAGCAGGATGGCGCAGAAAGCCGGGATACCGAGGGCCGTCCAGCGGCCCATCCACTTGCGCAGCTCGGTGTCGGGGCCCCCGGCGAGCATCGCCTTGGCGACGTGGCGCAGGCGGTACTGGATCACCACGACTGGCAGCCAGCAGGCGCCAATGAAGAAGAAGAGCGCCAATGCCGCGAGGAACCAGGGCGAGCCATAGCGGTAGCCGGTGACCTCCATCAGCGCCATGCCGGTGCCGAACTGCAGCAGTACGGCCGGCGCGGTGAACACCCAATCGGCGATCACCACCAGCCGCGCGGTGCCGGCCAGCAGGCGCGGATCGCCGCTGCGCGAGGCCAGCAGCATGAAGAAGGCGATGCCGGCACCGGTGCCGATCAGCACGGTGGCGCCCAGCACATGGAAGAACTTCAGCAGCAGGTAGGCGCTCATCGGCCGACCTTGTGGTAGATACCCAGCGGCGCAGCTTCGGCGTCGAATTCCGCCAGGCTGAACAGCCCCAGGCAAGGCATTGCGCCTCGCTCGGTCAGTTCGCCGCGCAGCAGTTTGCCGGTGAGGATGATGGCCGACAGGGTCGGGATATAGGGCCCGATGCCATGCTCGGCGTAGAGGGTCCAGACCAGGCGCTTGGGCCCCTCATCCGGCCCCCTGCCGATCAGCTCGATGCGCATGCCGCCGGCATCCGTACCGAAGGCCATCAGCGGCTGGCGGGCCTTGAGCATCGCAGCGGCCCAAGGCGACCAGTCGACCACCAGGCCGACCTTCGCAAGCGCGGCCATGGCCACCATGCAGTGGTGCAACAGCGGCAGCTCCAGGCCCGCCTGGAACAGCACGCCGCGCACGCCGGCATAGCGCTCGGGGAAGAGTTCGAGGTCAGGGATGTCGATATTGGCCAGCCAGCGTCGCCCCACGGGACCGCCAAAATTGACGCGCCGGGCGTCCATCCAGCCATGGCGGTCGCGCCAGCGGCCGTCCTCCAGGACCGGAAAGGGATGGCCGGTGTAGCTGAGAATGCCCTTGAGTGTGGCTTCGCCGACCTCGGCCCGGTTACCGGGCGCGATGGCGAAATCGATGGCCTCCAGGCTGGAGAATTCGCCCATGAAGTGGTCGATCACGGTGGAGGACAGCCCCGGCACCGAACTCGCGCCGCTGACCACCAGCACCTGCCGTAACCGGGCCTCGGCATCCAGTCCACGGATATCGCAGACATAACGGCGGCCATCGGCCAGGTCGATGCAGTGGGCGCCCGCCTGGATGCAGGCGCGGGGGACGCGGTAGTCCTGGCCCTGGAAGGGGCCGCTGGTGTGGATGACGATGGTCGGCGCCAGGGCGGCCAACTCGCCAGGGAAGCCGGGCGCATCGATATCCAGTTGCACCGGCTCGAAGCGGGTATTGGAGGCGGCGCTGGGCGCCAGTTCGGCGCAGAGCCGGGTCGCCCGCTCCAGGCTGCGCCCGGCGATCATCAGCTCCAGTCCCGCATGGGCCTTGCCCAGGTTCTCGGCAATCCGCTTACCGAAGTTGCCGTACCCGCCCAGAATCAGCACCCGCGCCATACGCCCGACCTCCTTGTGTGGTGGCACATGGTAATTCAGATGAACGCCAGTCGTAGGGTGGAAATCCGTAAGGCGGATTTCCACCGCGGTGGGGGTTTCGCGAATGAATTCGCCACGCAGTCCCTGCACTTTGAAAAAAGAAAGCCCCGCAAGTGCGGGGCTTCTTGTTGCCGGCGGGCCGTTTAGAACTGCGCGGCGTCGAGCAGGTAGAGCGACTCGCTGCCGGCCTTGACCGAGGCGGTCAGGGAGTGGATGCGCGGCAGCAGGCGGGCGAAGTAGAAGCGCGCAGTGCCGAGCTTGCTGGCGTAGAACTCGTCCTGACCTTCCTTGCCCAGGGCCGCGCGAGCCATCAGCGCCCACATGTAGGCGTAGGCGGTGTAGCCGAACACGTGGAGATATTCCACGGAGGCGGCGCCGATTTCGTTCGGGTTGTTCTTCGCACGGTCCAGGACCCAGGCGGTCAGCTCGTCGAGGTTGGCGACGGCAGCTTTCAGCGGCTGGGTGAACTCGGCCAGATCGGCGGAAGCGCTGTTGGCGAAGGCCTTGATCTCGTCGGCGAAGTGCTGGTAGAACGCGCCGCCGCTGCCCACCACCTTGCGGCCCATCAGGTCGAGGGCCTGGATGCCGTTGGTGCCTTCGTAGATCTGGGTGATGCGCACGTCGCGCACCAGTTGCTCCTGGCCCCACTCGCGGATGAAGCCGTGGCCGCCGAAGACCTGCTGGCCGTGGATGGTGGTTTCCAGGCCGAGGTCGGTGAGGAAGGCCTTGGCCACCGGGGTCAGCAGGGCGACCAGTTCCTCGGCGCGCTTGCGCACGACGGCGTCCTCGCTGAACTTGGCGGTGTCCAGCTGCATGGCGACGTAGCTGGAGAAGGCGCGGCCGCCCTCGTTGGCCGCTTTCATGGTCAGCAGCATGCGGCGTACATCGGGGTGCACGATGATCGGGTCGGCGGCCTTGTCCTTGGCGACCGGGCCGCTCGGCGCACGGCTCTGGATACGCTCGCGGGCGTATTCCACGGCGCTCTGGTAGGAGCGCTCGCCGGAGGCCAGGCCCTGGATGCCGACGCCCAGGCGCTCGTAGTTCATCATGGTGAACATGGCGGCCAGGCCCTTGTTTGGCGCGTCGACGATCCAGCCGGTGGCGCCGTCGAAGTTCATCACGCAGGTGGCCGAGGCCTTGATGCCCATCTTGTGCTCGATCGAGCCGCAGGAGACGGCGTTCTGCTCGCCCAGCGAGCCATCCGCGTTGACCATCACCTTGGGCACCAGGAACAGGGAAATGCCTTTCGGGCCCGCCGGGGCGTCCGGCAGCTTGGCCAGCACCAGGTGGATGATGTTCTCGGTCAGGTCGTGCTCGCCGGCGGTGATGAAGATCTTGGTGCCGCTGATCTTGTAGCTGCCGTCAGCCTGGGGTTCGGCCTTGGTACGGATGATGCCGAGGTCGGTGCCGGCATGGGGCTCGGTCAGGCACATGGAACCGGTCCAGACACCCGCGTACATGTTCGGCAGGTACTTTTCCTTCAGCTCGTCGCTGGCGTGGGCGTTGAGCGACAGGCAGGCGCCGGCGGTCAGCATCGGGTAGAGGCCGAAGGACAGGTTGGCCGCGTTGACCATCTCCTCCACCTGCGCGGAGATCACCTTGGGCATGCCCATGCCGCCGTAGACGGGGTCGCCGCCCACGCCGACCCAGCCGCCTTCGGCGTAGGTCTGGTAGGCCTCGGGGAAACCGGCCGGGGTGCTCACGGTACCGTCCTTCCACTGGCAGCCTTCTTCGTCGCCGCTGCGGTTCAGCGGGGCGATGACGCCGCCGG
>NZ_SSOJ01000081.1 GCF_029871205.1 Pseudomonas sp. BN417
CTCGCCCGCTTGCGGGGCGAAGAGGCACGCTGTCGGAAGCACCGCTTCCGGTGCCGATGAGCGGCTGAGCGCGAAGCGATCAGGCTGGGGCGCAGGGCGGGGGCCGGGGGAGAGGGATGTGTCAGGCCGGTGCGCAGGTCTGAAAGGTCCGTGTTAGACGTTTCTATTCGGCTCTGCAACAGCTAACGCAGACAAAGCCAATTCATTCGCGAAAAGGGCCGCGCAGCGGCCCCATCTGTCACCCCTCGATGCCGAACACCTGCGCCAGGTGCGCTTCATATCGAGCCACATCCACCTCGATATTCGGTCGCTTCATCACGTCCACGCAGAGGAAGGTCGGCAGGGCGCTCATGCCAAGGAACTGATTGGCCTTGTGGAAGGGGAAGTACACCGCGTCCACGCCCTTGGCCTCGAAGAAATCGGTGGGGTCGTCGAAGGCCTGCTGCGGTGCATTCCAGGTCAGCGACAGCATGTACTGCTTGCCATGGACAAGGCCGCCGCTGCCGTACTTCTGCGAGGCGTCCGAGCGGGTGCGGCCGTCGTTGGCGTAGAGGCTGCCGTGGCCGGCGGTGAATACTTCGTCCAGGTACTGCTTCACCGTCCAGGGGGCGCCCATCCACCAGCCGGGCATCTGGTAGATCACCACATCGGCCCAGAGGATCTTCTGCACCTCTTCGGCAATCTCGTAGCCGACATCGATACGGGTTTCCTTGATGTCGAAGCCGGCACGGTCGAAGAAGGCCAGGGCGGCCTCGTGCAGAGTGGCGTTGTAGCGGCCATCGGAGTGGGCAAACTGCTTACCGCCGTTGAGCAAAAGGACTTTCTTCATGGTTGGGAGCCTCCGCAAATTGATGTGGCGGCAGACTACCGGCCGAGCCCTGCTGGAAAAACAGGCAGGGACGCAATTGATACTTGCTGGAAAATCACTAATGGGTCGATTTGCTTTGCGGTAATGTTGATAAAACATCAACTACCAGCGGACACCCGAGCATGACCCAAGCCTACGGCTTCATCCTTCACGCCCACACCAGGCCCGAGAAGTCCGACGAGTTCGAGGCGCTGTTCCGCGCCTATGTCGAGCCCAGCCGGGCGGAAGAGGGCTGCATCGAATATCACATGCTGCGCGACGCCCAGGACCCGACCCTGTTCATCTTCTACGAGGTCTGGCAGAGCCGCGCCCACCTGGATGTCCACAGCGCGTTGCCACACATGCGCCGCTTCCACGAGAACCGCATGGACTACCTGCGCCGCGACTTCGAGATACGCGAAATCGAAATGCTCAGCCCACCCCGAACCACGGGACTGTAGGAGCGAGCTTGCTCGCGCAGCTCCCGTACCCCCGTTCGGCAACGCCTACAGACCGGTCCGCAGCAGCCGCAGGTACTCCGGACTCTCGCCGATATCGTTGTGCCCCGCGCCGGCTATCACCTCCACCCGCGTTACGCCGGGCTTGAACTGGCGAATGAGCTTCTCGGTGCTCCAGCGTGGGATCACTTCGTCGTGCTCGGCGGCGATGACCAGGGTGGGCACCGCGATGGTCGGGGCATAGCGCCAGGATTCGTACTTGTCGTCCAGCATCCAGCGCACCGGGAAGATCGGGAACTGCCGCTGGGCCAGTTCCAGGATGCTGTTGTAGGGCGTGACCAGTACCAGACGCGAAGCCGGGCGCTGGCTGGCCAGGCGGATCGCGACGCCGCTGCCCAGGCTGCGGCCGACCAGGGCGACCTCGGCATGCAGGGCCCGCACCTTGTCGAACAGCGCCAGGGCGTCGTGCTGGATGGCTTCTTCCGTCGGCTTGCCGGTGCTGTCGCCAAAACCCCGGTAGTGCAGGAGGTAGAGGGCATGATCGGGGAAGGCTTCGGCGAACGAGGGCAGGCTGCGCGACACATCCTCGGCATTGCCGCCGAAATAGAGCAATGCCTTGGTGCTGGCCAGCGGGCGCACGGTGACGGCGATCTGCTGGTCCGTCACCGGCAGCATCAGCAGTCGGTCGGGGCCGCCGATGGCGCGGGGCTGGGGGAAGTAGATCAGCGAGCGCTGGAACAGGAACAGCGCCAGGCACAGTCCCAGGTAAAGGGCGGCGGCCAGCAGGACGACACCGATCAGGCTGCGTGTCATGGCGTCAGAGGTGGCGGACTTCGGCCGGCGGGTTGAACGGGTACTCGGTCAGGTCCGCCTCGAAGCGGACGGCGCCGCAATGGCAGCTGCCGTGGCAGGTCCTGAGCATGGGGCGTTCCCTCCCTGTGGCCGGGGCGGCTGTGCCCCGGCCGGTCTCATAACCATAGGTTCAGAACGCGGAGCGGACCACACCGCCATCCACTCTCAGGGCCGCGCCATTGGTGGCGGACGAGGCTTCTGAGCAGACGTAGACCACCAGGTTGGCCACTTCCCCGGGGGTGGCGAAGCGCTTGAGCAGCGAACTGGGGCGGGCCTTCTCGAAGAACTCCTTCTCGAAGTCCTGGAAGGGTTGGCCGCCGGACAGTTTGGCGACGAAGTCGCCGACGCCTTCGGAGGCGGTCGGGCCGGGCAGCACGGCATTGACTGTCACCCCGGTGCCGGCGCAGGTCTCGGCCAATCCACGGGACAGGCCCAGCTGGGCGGTCTTGGTGACCCCGTAGTGGATCATCTCCACAGGAATCTGGATGCCGCTTTCGCTGCTGATGAAGACCACACGGCCCCAGTTCTTCCGCTTCATCCCCGGCAGGTAGGCACGGGTCAGGCGCACGCCGGACATCAGGTTGACCTCGAAGAAGCGCTGCCAGTCCTCGTCCGGGATTTCCTCGAAGGGCTTGGGATCGAAGATGCCCAGGTTGTTCACCAGTACGTCCACCGCCGGGTAGCGCCCTGTCAGCGCCTCGATCTGCCGCGGGTCGGAGAGGTCGCCGGCGAAGCCTTCGGCATTGGCATTCGACTGCCCGGTGCGCAGGCGGGCGAGGGCGTCGTCCACCGAGGCCTGGGAGCGGCCATTGATGATCACCCGGGCGCCTTCGCGCGCCAGGCCCTGGGCAATGGCGAAGCCGATGCCCTTGGTCGAGCCGGATACCAGGGCGAGCTTGTCGTTAAGTTTGAGGTCCATCGACGCGGTCTCCGTGGGAGGAGTGGAGGCGCTGCCAACCGGCGCGCCCGTCAGCCAAGGAGGTATAGACCGCCGGGCCGGAATGGCCAGTTTCACCGACCGACGTACTCAAGCTTTTCTAAGCTGAATGGGCATGTCCCAGTGAGGTGAACCCATGGAACGCAAACACGGCCTCGAAACCTACAAGCACTTGAAGAAGCAGCACCCAGCGTATTTCCAGGCGGTGGAAACCCTTGGCGCGGTGGTGCGCCAGGCCGGCCCCCTGGACGAACTCAGCTTGCAGCTGATCCAGCTCGCCGCCGCGGCGGCCATCCATTCCGAAGGCGCCGTCCATAGCCACACCCGCCGCGCCCTCGAAGCCGGTGCCACGCCCGAGCAGATCCATCACGCCCTGCTGGCGCTGACCAGCACCATCGGCTTCCCCACCGTGGTCGCCGCCCTGAGCTGGGCGGGGGATGTGCTGGAGGGCGAGCCCTGATTGGTAGATAGATGAAGCGCTATCCACCCCACGCAGGGCGTGCACCTGTAGGGTGAAAATCCGCATGGCGGATTTCCACCGAAGTCATTCGCCCCAGCGCCAACGCTCGTCCAGGTCCGCGAGGCCCGCCCAATCCGGGGGATATACGCCCTCGCGCACGGCTCGATGGAAGCTCGAGTACGGCCAGTCTCGTACCTGTCGAACGTGGCCGTGCTTCACCGGGTTGAAATGGACGTAGTCGAAATGCCGTTGGTAGTCGAGCTCGTCTCGGATCAGGTGCTCCCAATATCGGCGTTGCCAGATACCGCGTTCGCCGCGCTTCATCTGCGTATCCGTCTGGACCTCGAATGGGCGAATACGCTTGGAGAAGGCGAGCTTTATGGACTTCCAGCGCACAGGGAAATCCGAATCGCCGGGCGGCAGGGTCCAAAGGCAGTGCATATGTTCAGGCAGGACCACCCAGGCATCGATATGGAAGGGGTAGCGTCTTCTGGTCGCTTTCACCACTGACCTGAGCCGTTCGATTTCCCGGATCAAGAGGTCGTCGCGGCGATCGTTGAGGTTGACGGTGAAGAAGTAGGTGCTGCCCGGCGCCCGCGCCCGACGGTAATTGGACATGACTCGCTCCTTGAGTCCTTTGAAAAGCTGGTGGATAGAAAAGCGCTATCCACCCTACAGGACGCGAGAATCGGAGCCGGGCGCAATTCCCTGTAGCGGTCTTCCGTCTTGTAGGGTGGAAATCCGCATGGCGGATTTCCACCGGGATGGCGTCAGCCGAGCGCCTCCGGCCTGGGCGATCCGGCGACCTCCGGCTCCTGCTGCTGCAACAGCCACATCTGCGCATAACTGCCGCCGGCTTCCAGCAGCTCGCGGTGGGTGCCGCTTTCGATCACCCGGCCCGCGTCCAGCACCAGGATCTGGTCGGCATCCATCACGGTGGAGAGGCGGTGGGCGATGACCAGGGTGGTGCGGCCGACCTGGATACGGTCGAGGGCGGTCTGGATGGCTTTTTCCGACTTGGAATCCAGCGCCGAGGTCGCTTCGTCGAAGATCAGGATGGCCGGGTTCTTCAACAGGGCGCGGGCGATGGCCACGCGCTGTTTCTCGCCGCCGGAGAGCTTGAGGCCGCGCTCGCCCACCGGGGTGTCGTAGCCGTCGGGCAGGCGCTGGATGAAGTCGTGGATATGCGCGGCGCGGGCGGCGGCCTCCACCTCTTCGCGGCTGGCCGAAGGACGGCCGTAGCTGATGTTGTAATAGATGCTGTCGTTGAACAGCACGGTGTCCTGGGGAACGATGCCGATGGCGCCGCGCACCGAGGCCTGGGTCAGTTCGCGCAGGTCATGGCCGTCGATGCGGATATGCCCGGAATCGATGTCATAGAAGCGGTAGAGCAGGCGGGCGAGGGTGGACTTGCCCGAGCCCGAATGACCGACCACCGCCACCGTGCCGCCGGGCGGTATCTCGAAGTCCACGCCATGGAGGATTTCCCGGCGCGGGTCGTAGCCGAAGTGCACCTTCTCGAAGCGCACGCGGGGCCGGGTGGACTGCAGCGGCGTGGCACCGGGCGCGTCCTGCACGTCCTGGCGTTCGTCCAGCAGGCCGAACAGGCGCTCCATGTTGGTCAGCGCCTGCTTCACCTCGCGGTACATCATGCCCAGTACGAAGAGCGGCGCGGAGAGTTGCAGCAGGTAGGCATTGACCAGCACCAGGTCGCCTATGGTGAGTTCGCCACTGACCACCCCCGCCGCGGCGCGCCACATCATGGCGGTGACGCCCAGCGCGACCACCGCCGTCTGGCCCAGGTTGAGCAAGGCCAGGGACTTGGTGGCCTTGACCTTGGCGTTTTCCAGATGGCGCAGGTTCTCGTCGTAGCGCGCGGACTCGTGGGCCTCGTTGTTGAAATACTTGACCGTCTCGTAGTTGAGCAGCGAGTCCACCGCCCGCTCGTTGGCGCGGGTGTCGGCCTCCACCGCGGCGCGGTAGTAGCGGGTGCGCCACTCGGTCACGCCGAAGGTCCAGATACCATAGGCCAGCAGGGTGCCCAGGGTGATGAAGGCGAAGCCCCAGTCGTAGGCCCAGACCAGCACCACGGTCACCAGCAGCACTTCCAGCAGGGTCGGCACTATGGTGTAGAGGGTCCAGTCCAGCAGTTCGGAGATGGCGCTGCCGCCGCGCTCCACATCACGGGCCACACCGCCGGTGCGCCGGCCGAGGTGGAACTTCAGGCTCAGCCCGTGCAGGTGCTCGAACACCTTCAGGGTGATCTGCCGCGAGGCTCGGGCCATCACCCGGGCGAATACCACCTGGCGCAGTTCGGTGAACAGGGTGACGCCGATGCGCGAGGCACCATAGGCCAGCAGCAGCCCTATCGGCAGCACCAGCAGGCTGGGCTCGACATTGAGCTGGTCGACTATGTGCTTGAGGGCGATGGGGACGTAGAGGTTGACCAGTTTGGCGACGAAGATCAGCCCCAGCGCCAGGGCGATGCGGCCGGTGTAGGGCTTGAGGTAGGGCAATAGCGTGGAGATCACGGCGGCATCGCCACGGCTGCCGGCCTTGCGCGCGACGGGCGCGGCGCCGGCGCTCTTGTCGCCGGCCGCGTCCTGCGGGTCCGGCTGGTTGTCGAGGGGCGTCATTGCCCACCTGCCTTGTGCAAAGAGTGTCCGGCGACATTACTCCACTCCGGGGGCGGGCTGGAATCCACGGCCGCAAGTCCGCCCGACCGGGCGCTATGCTTGTGTCTTCCAGCCGGCGCCGCGCCCCGGCACCGGCAACAGGCAAAGGAGAGCGCCATGACAGTTCATCTGGATCATCTGATGGTGCCGGCGCGCGACAAGGTGGCGTCGGCGCGCCTGCTGGCCGAACTGCTCGGGGTGCCTTGGTCGGAGAGCGGCATCGGTCCCTTCGTGCCGGTATACCTGAATGACGGCCTGACCCTCGACTTCGACCAGTGGAGCGACCCTTTCCCGCTGCTGCATCTGTGCTTCCGGGTGGACCAGGATGAGTTCGACGCCATTCTCGGGCGCATCCGGGCCGCCGGCATTCCCTACCGCAGCAATGTGCACGGGCCGGTGGATTACCGCATCGATACCGAACATGGCGGCAGCATCGTCTACTGGAACGAGCCGGATGGCCACCAGTGGGAGTTGCTGACGGTCAGCTACGCGCGCCGGGAATAGGCGTTCAGTCGAAGTCCGCTGCCAGGCTGCGTTGCTGTTCCGCGCTGAGGACAGTCGCCACCGGCAGCGCTGCCAGGGTCGAGGCCAGGCGCACGGCCGCGCCGGCCTTCCAGGCGCTGATCTGCGCGGCCGTCAACGTGAAGCGCAGGAAGTGCACGGCTGAGGTTTTTACGTCGTTGCTGCGCGGCATGTCCTCGTCTGCTATGGCGACCACCGGTGGCTGGCCTTCGATGGTCAGCTCGGTCGCATGCTCGATCCCGCGCAGGCGCACCAGTTCGCTCCGGCGCTGCTCCACATCGGGAAACTCCAGCAACAGGGTCGCTTTGAGGTCCTCACCACCGGGAATCAGCGGGTTGTAGGCGTCCAGCTCGTCTTGGATGGCGTCGGCTTCGAAGATGCGTTCGATACGCAGCATTTCCTGTACCTGGTACTGGATGCTCAGGCGGTCCTCGAAGATCAGCGTCAGGTGCTCGCCGACGTGGACGGTGCGCGCCTTCTTGTGGGTGATGGCGCGGGCGCGGAACTCCGAGCGCCGCACGGCGTAGTTTTCCAGGCTGAGGAGGTCTTCGCGGGCGAGTGGTTTCATGGGCTCGGGCTCATCGGTCAGATGCCATAGGCCTTGCGCAGCAGGCTCAAGGGATGCTCCGCCGCAGGGTGGTTGTCCAGGCCGTGGGCGATGTGGCCGCCGGCCATGGGACAGTCGCTGGTGAAGTGCTCGGGCTGGGCAGCGGCCACCTGTTTTTCCACAGGTCGCGCCAGCTTGCGCGAGAGGGCGTAGGTCTTGTGTTTCACGCCGTAGGTGCCGTCGTGGCCGGAGCAGCGTTCAAGGGACAGGATTTCCGTGCCCGGCACCAGTTGCAGTACCTCGCGGGTCTTCGGGCCGATCTTCTGCACCCGCTGGTGACAGGCCACCTGCCAGGCGACCTTGCCCAGCGGCACCTTGAAGTCGGTTTTCAACAGGCCGGCGCGGTGGCGTTCATAGAGGTATTCGAAGGGGTCGAAGAAGCGCTCGCGCACCAGCGCCACCTCATCGTCGCCGGGAAACATCAAGGGCAGCTCCTGCTTGAACATCAGCACGCAAGAAGGCACGGCGGCGATCAGGTCCCAGCCCTCGCGCGCCATCCGCGCCAGCACCGGGATATTGAACGCCTTGAAGCGGCGCACGCTTTCCAGGTCGCCGAGTTCGAGCTTGGGCATGCCGCAGCAGCTTTCCCGCTCGACCAGGCGGGTGGGGATCGCGTTATGCGCCAGCACGATGGCCAGGTCTTCGACGATGCCCGGGTCGGAGTGGTCGCAGTAGCAGGTGGTGAAGATGGCGACCTTGCCACGGGTACGCCCGGCGACCTCGGCGGCGCCGGCGCCGTCCAGGGCCTTCAGCCGCTTGCGCGCGCTGGGAGACTGGTAGCTGGGCACCCGCGCCTGGGCATCCACATCGAGCGCTTTCTCCAGCAGCTTGCGCGCGGTCGGATTGCGGTTCGCGGCATTGACCGTCTGCGCCACCACTGGGATGGAGGCCAGCCGCCCGATCGCCCGCGTGCTGGAGAGTATCCGCGCCGACAGCGGCGCACCGTGCTCGCGGAAGTCCACCGCCTTGGCGCGCAGCATCAGGTGCGGGAAGTCGACGTTCCAGGGGTGCGGCGGGGTGTAGGGGCATTTGATCTGGTAGCACAGGTCGCAGAGGTAGCACTGCTCGCTGACTTTCGGAAAGTCGGCCTTGGCCACGCCGTCGACTTCCAGGGTTTCGGAGGCGTCCACCAGATCGAACAGCGTGGGGAAGGCGTGGCACAGGCTGACGCAACGGCGGCAGCCGTGGCAGATGTGGAATACGCGTTCCTGCTCGGCTTCGAGCGCGGCACGCTCCCAGAAGCCCGGACTTTCCCAGTCGAGCGGGTGGCGCGTGGGGGCCTCGAGGTTACCCTCGCGGGTGCTTTCCGTTGGCGTGGCCATGGGTTTCTCCCGCAAACCGCCGGCGGTCGCAGGCTACTTCCAGCGGAGCCGCCAGCGATGCGCTATCAGGCGGCCTGGTCGTGCAGTTCGTTCAGGGCCTTCTGGAACCGGTTGGCGTGGGAGCGCTCGGCCTTGGCCAGGGTTTCGAACCAGTCGGCGACTTCGTCGAAACCTTCCTCGCGCGCGGTCTTGGCCATGCCCGGGTACATGTCGGTGTACTCATGGGTTTCGCCGGCGATTGCGCTCTTGAGGTTCAGGTCGGTTCCGCCGAAGGGCAGGCCGGTGGCCGGATCGCCGCACTGTTCCAGGTATTCCAGGTGGCCATGG
Organism: Pseudomonas sp. BN417; assembly: GCF_029871205.1. Taxonomy (GTDB): domain Bacteria; phylum Pseudomonadota; class Gammaproteobacteria; order Pseudomonadales; family Pseudomonadaceae; genus Metapseudomonas. The sequence goes on from NZ_SSOJ01000081.1 coordinate 9,008, forward strand.
GCGTGGCCGGTTTCACCTTCGGCGGTGGAGCGGAACACGGCGGAAACGTCGTTATAGCCTTCAACGTCGGCCTTGCCTGCGAAGTACAGGTAGCGCCTATTGGCCATGGACTCGCCGGCAAAGGCGTCCTTCAGATTCTGTTCGGTCTTGGAACCTTTCAGCATGCTCATGACATCACCTCGTGCGTGGGGCTGAGAGGGAAATGCAGGAGACGGCCTTACGGTCGTGACCTTAGTAAGCCTAATCCCGCCTGGCCAGCAGCCATATAGATAATTCGCATCGGCATGATTGAGGGGCGCTATAAGTCGGGAGCCACAGCGGTCCGTGGAGGGGGGAAGGCCTTCACGCCATAGGCGGCAGCCGTCGCTTCACAGGCGTCTTCTTGACGATGGCGGTGCTGGTTTCCGCGTAGCCGTTGATGCGGTCGAGCAGGGTGTCCAGCTGTTCCATGGAACGCACGCACATGCGCGCGATGAAGCAGTCGTCGCCGGTCACCTTGTCGCACTCGGTGAACTCCGGGATGCCCTGGATCTGCCGTTCGACTTCCTGCAACTGGCCGGGCAGGGGGCGGATGCGGACTATGGCCTGGAGCTGGTAGCCGAAGGCCTTCGGGTCCACCTCCACCGTGTAGCCCCTGAGTACGCCGCGCTCCTCCAGCTTGCGCAGGCGTTCGGCGACGCTGGGGGAGGAGAGGCCGCTGATCTGCGCCAGCGCCTTGAGGGAGCGGCGGGAGTCTTCCATCAGGGCGGATATCAGCAGCTGGTCGATGTCGTCGGTCATGGATGCCTCGTTAGGCGAATTGAGCTGGATACCTTGATAGTAAAGGTAGATGAGGATTTCGGCCTTCGCTTTCGCATGGAGTTGCCCTGATCCGGCTCGTCATACTGTGCGCCATGCAGAGGAGCCCCATCATGGACAAATCGATACAACGCGGTTCGTTGGAAATGGTCGCCGCCATGCTCATCTCCGGGACCATCGGCTGGCTGGTCATGCTCTCCGGCCAGTCGGTGCTGGATGTGGTGTTCTGGCGCTGCCTGTTCGGCGCGGCGACGCTGCTGGTCATCTGCGCGGCGATGGGCTTCCTGCGGCCCGGGATCCTGACCCGCACCACCTTCCTACTGGCGGTGCTCAGCGGCGTGGCCATAGTCGGCAACTGGGTGCTGCTGTTCGCCTCCTATTCGCGGGCGTCGATCTCCATCGGCACGGCGGTCTACAACATCCAGCCCTTCATGCTGGTGGGCCTGGCGGCGCTCTTCCTCGGCGAAAAGATCACCGCGCAGAAGCTGTTCTGGCTGGCGGTGTCCTTCGCCGGCATGCTGGCCATCGTCAGCGCCCATGGCGGGCAGGGCGAGAGCGGCGGCGACTACCTGGCAGGTATCGCCCTGGCCATGGGGGCAGCGCTGCTCTACGCCATTGCGGCGCTCATCATCAAATGGCTGGGCGCGGTGCCGCCGCACCTGATCGCGCTGATCCAGGTCTGCACCGGCGTGCTGCTGCTGGCGCCGCTGGCCAACCTGTCCAGCCTGCCGCAGGGGAGCGATGCCTGGTCGATCCTGCTGACCCTGGGGGTGGTGCACACCGGCGTGATGTACGTGCTGCTCTACGGCGCGATCCAGAAGTTGCCGACCGCCCTGACCGGCGCGCTGTCCTTCATCTATCCGATCGCGGCGATCTTCGTCGACTGGTTCGCCTTCGGCCATCGCCTCGATCTGCTGCAGTGGGCGGGCGTGGCAGCCATCCTGGTGGCGGCGGCGGGAATGCAGCAGGGCTGGGGGTTCAGCGTGCGCAAGGTGGCGCGGGCCCAGTGAGGCATCGATGAGCGCCGCCGGACGCGACGACCGGAGCCGGGCTTCCGGTCGGTCGCCTTACTCAATGCAGGTGTTGCGACGCGTCGCCGAATTGGCGGTGTGCCGCGCTCAGGCGTTCCAGCTCGCGGCGCACCATATTGGCGAACTCGGGCGGCTTGAGCTGATACAACTCGGTGGCGACCCAGGCCAGCCAGCGAGGGCCGAGAGCCTCGCACTGCTCCAGCAGGCGCAGAGCCTCGAGGCGAGCCCGCTCGGCGTGTTCCTGGTGGAACTGCCGGCGGCTCATGGGCTCAGTTGGCTTGCAGGCCGACATAGATGTTCTGCACGTCGTCGTGGCCATCCATCGCTTCGAGGAAGGCTTCGACTTCCTCCAGCTCGGCGCCGGACAGGCTGACCGGGTTCTTCGCCTTGTAGCCGAGGTTGGCCGACTGCACGGTGAAACCGAACTCCGGCAAGGCCTTGCACACGGCGTCCAGGTCGGTCGGCTCGGTGTAGAACAGCGCACCGCCGTCCTCGCCCGCTTCGAAGTCCTGGGCGCCGGCCTCGATGGCGGCGAGTTCCGCATCGGCGTCGGCGCTGGCCGGTTCGGCCTCGATCATGCCCAGGTGGTCGAAGTCCCAGGACACCGAGCCCGCGGTGCCCAATTGGCCCTTGCGGAACAGCACGCGCACTTCGGCGACGGTCCGGTTCACGTTATCGGTCAGGCACTCGACGATGATCGGCACGCGGTGTGGCGCGAAGCCTTCATACAGCGTGCGCTCGTAGTTGACCACCTCGCCCGACTGGCCAGAACCCTTCTTGATGGCGCGCTCCAGGGTGTCCTTGGGCATGGAGGCCTTCTTGGCCTGATGCACGGCCAGGCGCAGCTTGGGGTTCATGTCCGGATCAGCGCCGTTGCGCGCGGCGATCATGATCTCTTTCACCAGTTTGCCGAAGATCTTCCCTCGGGCATTGGCGGCGGCTTCTTTAGGTTTGGCTTTCCACTGGGCGCCCATGGCAGTTCTCTCGCGGGTTGCGGACGGGGAACGGGCGCGGCGGCCCGTTGGCAAATAGGTCGGCGATTCTACTGGGCGGGCGGGGGAGGCTGCCAGCTAGCTCGTCGGGAGGCATCTTGCCGGGTGGCAATTTTCGCTTCGGGCCGGCTCGCGGTCTTCTGTAGGGTGAAAATCCGCAAGGCGGATTTCCACCACGGGAGCCCAGGTCAGGGAAGTCCGCTCAGCATCATTGGTTGTGAGCGGATGGGCGAACGATCATGCCTGGCATAAGCCGGTTCCTGCAGGTCGACAGAGCCAGAAAAATCAATCCATCCAGCCGATCCCCTCCTAAAATTGATGGGGCATGTCCCTCATGCACAGGGCCGCGTGATTGTTTCTCGACAATGAACAGACCAGCGGATGGCCCGGCATTTACCACGTCCCCCTCTGACGTGATGGGCAACGCATCTGCGCCGGATCTTCACGGCTGCGGATCGAACTGGCCGGCGAACTGATCGGGCTGCCGGCTAGTGGCCCACCTCTACGCCCAGGTAGAGGCTCACTCTGAATCTCCTGGAGGTTCGAGATGAACAAGGTACTCCTGATAACCGGATTGGCCGCTTGTCTGCCGCTGACGGCCTTGGCCGATGTAAAGATAGCGAGTGAACTGAACGGCCTCGACATCGAAACGTCCTTGTCCCTGCCCCCGTTCCATCTTCCCGACTCCTCCGCCATCAGCAGGGGCGCCAGCCAGGTCCTGAAGATCACTAACCACGGTGCCCAGCCAGCTCTGTGCACGGTCAAACCCGGCGTCGCCGAGGCCTTGAGCCCATCGGGCCGCAAGATGCTGCTGGAGCCCGGTACCAGTGTGGTGGTGCTCGTCGATAGCCGGCCCATCGGCAGGAGCACGCAAGCCTCGCTCGCCTGCACGCCTGACCGCAGCTCATAGCTGAACCTGACGCTCCAACTACAGGGTTCCCGAGCGCAGTTGCGGGCGATCGGAATGTCCCGAACAGCGGGATGAAGTCGGGAACTTCGGTAGGAGCGAGCTTGCTCGCGAAAGGTCGCGCTCGGAGTGTTCGCGAGCAAGCTCGCTCCTACAAGTCCAGCAGTGAGCCCTGGCTGCGGCCAGGAGCGGGGAGGGCCCGCACTATACTCAGGATGTAGACATGCTTTCGTGGCGGGCGCCTTGTGCGTATCAGGTATCCGGGCGCTCGTCGCGGGGGCTGCACAACAGGTGGGACCGAAGGTACGCCTGATTCCGCAAGAGAGGATCCTGCCATGAAGATTCACTCCTTCCAGCATTACTCCCATGACCTCGGGTTGGCCGTTCACGATGCGTGGATCACCACCAAGGTGAAGTCGGCCCTGACCTTGGCCGAACCGACTCGCAGGCTGAATATCCACGTCAAGACCCACGCGGGCATGGTGGCGTTGAGCGGCCGCGTCAATACCCATAAACAGTGCGAGCAGGCCATAGGCCTGGCCCGCGCGGTTCATGGCGTCACCGATATCGATGCCAGCGACCTGCAGACCTACATGGTCTCTCCCGGAAGTTTTCCGGAAGCCCCAAACGCGGAGGAGAGCGCTGAGGATCTATCGCGATCGTCAGCGAAGATGGACGACAAATGATGGGCCGTCCCATTGACGGCATGCGATGGGCAGGTCGGCGAACGCTGCGCTGATCCGGGTTCGACTGACTTGTCCTTCGAGTTCGCCGACCGTGCCCAGGCTATTCGTGCTGTCAGTGCTGCTCATCCTGCTCGGGTGCACCGGCACGCCATCAACCAGGTCGCCGCCAGAGGTGCATTGCGCTGCGACGCGAACCTTCCAGGTGGTGAACCATGGCTGGCATACGGGAATAGTGGTCGCCAGCCGCGACTTGGTTCAGCGGTTGCCGGCGCTGGGCAGGGACTTCGGCGGCGGCGATTTCGTCGAGCTCGGTTGGGGCGATGAGGCCTTCTACCGGGCGCCGCGGGCAGGCGTGGGGCAGGCGCTGGGCGCTGCGTTCCGCTCAGGTGGCAGTGTGCTCCATGTGGTGCAGGTGCCCGGCGAGCGACACGGTTCGGTTGCAGGCGGCGATTCGATTTCGTTGACTGTCGGCGAGGACGGCTACCGACGCTTGCTGGACCACCTCGCCGCAAGCTTTGCCCTCACCCCGCAAGGCGACCTGCAGATGCTCGGTCCCGGACTCTACGGCGACAGCCGCTTCTACCGGGCTCATGGCCGCTACTCGCTGTATCACAACTGCAATACCTGGGTCGCCGAGGCGGTGGCCCTGAGCGGAGTCGCCCTCCGATCGACCTCGGTGCTGACGGCCGCGGGTGTCATGTCCAGATTGCGCGAAGCGCTGCCGACACTTCCTAGCGATGCCGCTGATATCGGCCAATCAGGTCCGTCTGGGCGAGGATGTGTCCCTTCATCGTCTGCTCCAGCATCAACTTGATCGGGTGGCGCAGGTCGACGAGCACCTTGTCCAGGGCATAGAGCTTGTGGAAATAGCGGTGATTGCCGATCGGGGGGCAGGGGCCGCCGTAACCTGTCCGTTGCCAGTCATTGAGCCCTTGCAGGGTGCCGGGCGGCAGGTTCGCGTCCGCCACGCCGTCAGGCAGGCTGCCAGCGGTTGGCGGCAGGTTGTACAGCAGCCAATGGACCCAGGTCACTTTCGGCGCGGCGGGATCGGGGGCATCCGGGTCATCGACGATCAGAACCAGGCTCCTGGTACCTACCGGCGGCTTCGTCCAGCTCAGTGGGGGAGAGATATTCCGACCGTCACAGGTGTAGAGGGCGGGGATCATCTCGTTGGGGGCGAACGCGGTGGAGCTTAGCCTGAAGGTCATGGCCATATCTCCTTGGTGCCAGATTGGTTCAGTAGCAGACCGTAACGGCGACGGTCGACTTCGCCGACTGGCCGTACCCGGGGGCTCCATAAAAGAATAGTGGGTTGTCCCCCGAGGCTCTGGAAATTCGTTATATGGACGGCTTTCCAGGGTGCCCTTGAAAGGCAGCTGCCGGATGCCTTTACCGTATATTCGTAAAATCGTATATTCGGCAAACCATATATTCTCGGGGCATGTTCATGAGTTCCAGGCCCCGCAGGCTGTCGCCAGAGAAACCGACGTTGAGACCTTTATGGCCGACCACCTGACCCCGACCACCGTATTCAAGTGCCTGGCTGATGAAACCCGGGTTCGCCTGATGCTGCTCATCACCCGCGAGGAGGAGCTGTGCGTCTGCGAATTGACCTGCGCGCTGGACGAGAGCCAGCCGAAGATCTCCCGCCACCTGGCGCAGCTGCGTACCTGCGGGCTGCTGGCGGATCGTCGCCAGGGGCAGTGGGTGTACTACCGCCTGCATCCCGACCTGCCCGATTGGGTGCACCACGTGCTGACCACGACGCTGGATGCCAACCGGCACTGGCTGAGCCCCGATTCGAAGCGCCTGGACGGCATGGGCGACCGCCCCGAGCGGGCCGCCGCCTGCTGTTGATCGCGCTACCCAACTGACCCAAGCATTCACCTGAGTACAAGCGCATGAGCATCAAAGTCGGTATCAATGGTTTCGGTCGTATCGGTCGTCTGGCGCTGCGCGCTGCCTGGGACTGGCCGGAGCTGGAGTTCGTCCGCATCAATGACGTCGCGGGCGACGCCGCCACCCACGCCCACCTGCTGAACTTCGACTCGGTGCACGGCCGTTGGCAGCACGAGGCCGGTGCCGAGGACGACTGCGTGGTGATTGGCGGCAAACGCATCCAGGTCACCGCCAATAAGTCCATCGCGGACACCGACTGGTCGGGCTGCGATCTGGTGATCGAGGCCAGTGGCAAGATGAAGACGGTGGCCGTGCTCCAGGCCTACCTGGACCAGGGCGTGAAGCGCGTGGTGGTGAGCGCGCCGGTGAAGGAGCCGGGCGCGCTGAACATCGTCATGGGCGTCAACCAGCAGCTGTTCGATGCCGCCCTGCATCGCATCGTTACCGCCGCGTCCTGCACCACCAACTGCCTGGCCCCGGTGGTCAAGGTGATCCACGAGAACCTGGGCATCCGCCACGGTTCGATCACCACCATCCATGACCTGACGAACACCCAGAGCATCCTCGACCAGCCGCACAAGGATCTGCGCCGCGCCCGCGCTTCTGGCATGAGCCTGATCCCCACCACCACCGGCTCGGCCACCGCCATCGCGGAAATCTTCCCCGAGCTGCGCGGGCGGCTGAACGGCCATGCGGTGCGGGTGCCGCTGGCCAACGCCTCCCTGACTGACTGCGTGTTCGAAGTGGAGCGCGCGACCACGGTGGAGGAGGTCAACCGGCTGCTCAAGGCGGCAGCCGAGAACGAGCTGAAGGGCATCCTCGGTTATGAGGAGCGCCCACTGGTGTCCATCGACTATCGTACCGACCCGCGCTCCTCGATCATCGATGCGCTGTCGACCATGGTAGTCAACGGCACCCAGGTGAAGCTCTACGCCTGGTACGACAACGAGTGGGGCTACGCCAACCGCACCGTCGAGCTGGCCCGGCTGGTCGGCCAGGCGGGTTGACAGGGACGCGCAGCGATCATGAACGCGTTGTCATCCCTCTCCCCGGCAGTGCGCCAGTACCTGCTGGTGACCGGCAACTACTGGGCCTTCACCCTCACCGACGGCGCCTTGCGCATGCTGGTGGTGCTGCACTTCCACAGCCTGGGCTACACGCCGCTGCAGATCGCCGCGCTGTTCCTGTTCTACGAAATCTTCGGCGTCATCACCAACCTGGTGGGTGGCTACCTGGGTGCGCGCCTGGGCCTGAACCGCACCATGAACATCGGCCTCGGCCTGCAGGTTGCCGCGCTGCTGATGCTCACGGTGCCCTCGACCTGGCTGACCATCCCCTGGGTGATGGGCGCCCAGGCGTTGTCGGGCATCGCCAAGGATCTCAACAAGATGAGCGCCAAGAGCTCGATCAAGCTCCTGGTGCCCGATGGCCAGCAGGGCACGCTGTATAAATGGGTGGCCATCCTCACCGGGTCGAAGAACGCGCTCAAGGGCGTGGGCTTCTTCCTCGGCGGCGCCTTGCTCGCCTCGCTGGGGTTCACCGGGGCGGTACTCGCCATGGCGGTGGTGCTGGCGCTGATCTGGCTCGGCAGCCTCGTGATGCTGAAGAAGGACCTGGGCAAGGCCAGGGCCAAGCCGAAATTCCGCGACATCTTCTCCAAGAGCCGGGCAATCAACATTCTCTCGGCGGCGCGGTTGTTCCTCTTCGGCGCCCGCGACGTCTGGTTCGTGGTGGCGTTGCCGGTCTACCTGAGCACGGCTTTCGGCTGGGACTTCTGGCTGGTGGGTGGTTTTCTCGCGGCCTGGATCATCGGCTACGGCATCGTCCAGTCCTTCGCCCCGGCCATCACCGGCAAGCGCAGCGGGCGTGTGCCGGATGGCCGCGCCGCCTTCTTCTGGGCCGGCCTGCTGGCGCTGTTGCCGGCCGCCATTGCCCTTGGCCTCTGGGCGGGTTGGTCGGCGCAGGTTGTGCTGGTGGGCGGGCTGACGCTGTTCGGCGTGCTGTTCGCGGTGAACTCTTCCCTGCACAGCTTCCTGATCGTCTCCTACGCCAAGGAGGATGGGGTGTCGCTGGATGTGGGCTTCTACTACATGTCCAACGCCCTCGGCCGTTTGCTCGGCACGCTGCTGTCCGGCTGGATCTTCCAGGCCCATGGACTGGAGGCCTGTCTGTGGGTGTCGACGGCTTTCGTGTTGCTGGCCGCATCCGTCTCCATTGCCTTGCCGAGACATGCGGAGGCGACGAGCGCACCTTCGTTGCGCCGGGGGGTGTGACGCCAGATTGCCATTATGGGTAGACTGCAATTCCCTATGGCCGATCAACGCCAGGTGCCGTCTTCTGTCCTGGCGAGGCGGAGTCCAAATGCAGCCGCTGTGTTCTCTCAGGGCGCCAGAGAGCGCCAACGATGAGCGATTCGATGGTCTTGCCCGCCTGGCCAGGCGACACTTCGGTGTCATGGCCGCACTGTTGACGACGGGTACCGAGGACCGGCAGCAGGTCCGTACCTGCGACGGCCTGGCCGTCGGCAATGCCTTGCTGCTCGGCTGCTTCGGCGAACCCTGGGGCGGCGCCGAAGCGCTGCTGGTGGTGCCCGACGCCCACCGCGACGAGCGCTTCCGTGATCACGACCTGGTGGTGGCCGAGCCCCATGTGCGCTTTCTGGCCGCCTGCCCGCTCCTGGCACCGGATGGCGCGGTGTTCGGCATGCTGTACCTGCTGCATGACCAACCGCGCGACCTGGACCTGACTCAACAGCATGTGTTGCGAGAGCTGGCCGAGGTTGCGGCCGGCCTGCTGGCGCGGGAAGAGGCGGACACCCGCCTGCGTCGGGAGCTGGATACGTTGCGCGAGTCCGAAAGCCGCATGGCACTGGCCATCGACGGCAGCGGCACCGGCATCTGGGACCGCAACGTGGCCACCGGCGAGATGCACTATTCCAAGGGCTGGAAAGCGCTGCTGGGCTATGCCGAGCACGAAGTCGGCAATCGCATCGAGGAGAGCTACACACGGGTCCATCCGGCGGACCTGGGCTATGTGAAGGCGACCATCCAGGCCCACTTCGAGCAGCGAACCGAGGCGTACGAAGTGGAGCATCGCCTGCGTTGCCGGGACGGCAGCTACAAGTGGGTCTGCAGCCGCGGCAAGGTGGTCGAGCGCGATGCCGCCGGCATGCCGCTGCGCATGATCGGGACCACCACGGACATCACCGCCATGCGCGTCATGTCCGAGCAGGTGAAGCAGACCGCCGAACTCATGACCGACCTGACCAACGAGATTCCCGGCATGGTCTTCCAGTACCGGCGCCTGGCGGACGGCAGGTCGTTCTTCACCTACGCCAGCGCCGGGGTGCGGGATATCTACGGGCTCACCCCGGAGCAACTGACGGGGAACACGGAAACCCTGCACGCGATCATCCACCCGGACGACCTGGCCCCGTACCTCGCTTCCCTCGACGCCTCCGCACGCGACCTGCGGCCCTGGCACCTGGAGTACCGGGTGCAGCTGCCGGAGCGCGGGATCTCCTGGCGCCAGGGTGATGCACGCCCCCGGCGGCTGGAGGATGGCAGCGTGCTGTGGCACGGCTTCATTACCGATGTCACCGAGCGCAAGCAGATCGAAGCCGAGTTGCAGGTCTTCGCCACCACCGACTTCCTGACCCAGCTGTCCAACCGTCGGCACTTCATGCAGCAGCTCGAAACCGAGTTGGCGCGGGTGCAGCGTTCTGCGGGCCATTGCGCGACGATCCTGATGTTCGACCTGGACCACTTCAAGGCGATCAACGACCGTTGGGGCCATTCCGTGGGCGACCAGGCGCTGCGGCATTTCGCGGCGATCCTCTGTACCCAGCTGCGCAAGACCGACACCGCCGGGCGCATGGGCGGCGAGGAGTTCGCGGTGGTGCTGAGCGATACCACCCTTGACCAGGCCATCACCTTCGCCCGGCGCATCCAGGGCGAACTCGCCGGGGCGCCGGTGCTGCATGCCGATGAGCGCATTCCCCTGGCCGTCAGCGTCGGCATCGCCGCCATCCATGCCACCGATCAGACCGCCGAGGCCACCCTGTCGCGCAGCGACATGGCCCTGTACCGCGCCAAGCGAGGCGGCCGCAACCGCATCGAATGCCACTGAGCCGGGAACGAACGATCCGATAGCGCAACCTTGCATGCGGCCGGGCAGGGCCTAGGGTAGAGGGAGTCCGGTTCGCGCTGCGGAGGAGTCGGCCATGCTGCGGGCGGTGCTGCTCGATATCAGTGGAGTGCTCTACGAGGACGACCAGCCCTTGCCGGGCGCGCTGCAAGCGGTGCGCCTGCTGCAGGACAAGGGCTTGCCCCTGCGCCTGGTCACCAATACCTCGCGCCAGGGCAAGGCGGCCATCCACCGAAAATTGACCGCCATGGGCTTCGCCGTGCGGCCCGAGCAGATATTCAGTGCGCCGCAGGCAGTGCTGCGCCATGTGCGAACGCAGGGTCTAAGGCCTTATTGCCTGATCCACCCGGGGCTGGAAGAGGAGTTCGCCGGGCTGCTCGATGAGCCGGAACCCGATGCCGTGGTGCTTGGCGATGCGGAAGGGCGTTTCGACTATGCGCACCTCGACCGTGCCTTCCAGCTGCTGATCGAAGGCGCGCCCTTGATCGCCATGGGGGACAACCGCTACTTCCGTGGCCAGGGCAAGTTGCACCTGGACGCCGGCCCCTTCGTCCGCGCCCTGGAGTACGCCGCGGGCACGTCGGCGCTGGTGCTCGGCAAACCGTCCGCCGCCTTCTTCGCCAGCGCCCTGGACGACCTCGGCGCGAGCGCGGCGTCCACGCTGATGATTGGTGACGACGTGGTCGCCGACATCCAGGGCGCCCAGGCCGCCGGCCTGCTGGCCTGCCTGGTACGGACTGGCAAGTACCGCGTCGGCGACGAGTTGCAGGCGCCCACCGCCTGGCAGGCCGCGGACCTGGCCGAGGCGGTGGCGCGCTACTGCTGAGTCGAGGGGATCGGGCCGTGCCAGGTGTGCTGGTTCGGCCCTTTGCCGCAACCATCGCTGTCACCGCCGCGAAGGGCGCACGCCGATGCTGAAGATCCAGGGCTTGCACAAGAGTTACCCGACGCCCCAAGGGCCGCTGGCGGTGCTGCGCGGCATCGACCTCGAACTGGAGGAGGGTCACAGCCTGGCGCTGATGGGCGAGTCCGGCAGCGGCAAGAGCACCCTGCTGCACCTGGTGGCCGGGCTCGACCGCTTCGACGCCGGCAGCATCCAGGTTGGCGGGCGCTCACTGGCCGCGCTCGACGAGCACCAGCTGGCGGCCTGGCGGCGCATGGGCATCGGCCTGGTCTTCCAGCAGTTCAACCTGATTCCCAGCCTGCGTATCGAGGACAACCTGGCTTTCCAGGCCCGCCTGGCCGGCCGCCATGATCCGCGCTGGCAGGCCGAACTGGTCCGGCGGCTCGGCCTGGGCGAACTGCTGCAGCGCTATCCTGAACAGCTCTCCTGCGGGCAGCAGCAGCGGGTGGCCCTGGGCCGGGCCCTGGCAGCCAGGCCGCCCTTGCTGCTGGCCGACGAACCCACCGGCAGCCTCGACGAAGCCAGCAGCGACGAGGTGCTGGAGCTGCTCCTGCACCTGCTCGACGGCAGTCCGACCAGCCTCCTGATGGTGACCCACAGCCCGCGCATGGCCATGCGCCTGGAACGGCGCATGACCTTGCACGGCGGCCGTCTGCTGGAGCGGGGCGAGGCCTGATATGCAGGTATTCCGCTGGACCCTGCACAGCCTGGTCAGTCACTGGCGCCGGCATCCCGTGCAGTTCTTCAGTGTGCTGACTGGCCTCTGGTTGGCCACCACGCTGTGGACCGGCGTACAGGCGCTGAACAGCCAGGCACGGGAAAGCTATGCGCGGGTCGGCCAACTGTTCGGCGAGGAGCAGTACCTGCTCGTCCCCCGCAAAGGCGGGCTGATCGAGCAGCGCACCTTTATCGAGCTGCGGCAGTCCGGCTGGCCGGTATCGCCGATCCTGCAGGGCCGGTTGAGCCTGCAAGGGCAGGGCGGGCAACGCCTGCGACTGGTCGGTATCGAGCCCCTGACCCTGCCGGCCGGCACCGCGCTGGCCGGGCAGACGCTGGAAGCCCTGGACCTGCCAGGCTTTCTCGGCCGGCCAGGGCGTACCTGGATCGCCGCCGACACCCTGGCGGACCTCGGCCTCGCCGTCGGCGCGCAGCCGCTGAACGAGTCCGGGCAGGCTTTGCCGCCGCTGGAGGTGCGCCCGCACGTGGCGCCCGGCGTACTGCTGGTGGACATAGGTGTTGCGCAACGGTTGCTCGACGCCTCGGAAAAACTTTCTTGGCTGCTGCTGCCCGGCGACTTCGCCCGCGGTGAGCCGCGCCTGCCACCATCGCTGGCCACACAGCTGGTGTTCGAGCGCCGCAGCGAGGGCTCCGACCTGGCCCGGCTCAGCGAGAGCTTCCACCTCAACCTCACCGCCCTTGGCCTGCTGGCCTTCGTCGTCGGGCTGTTCATCGTCCACGCCGCCATCGGCCTGGCCCTGGAACAGCGCCGCGCCCTGTTGCGCACCTTGCGGGCCTGCGGCGTGAGCCTGCGTCTGCTGATCGCGGCCCTGGCCCTGGAGCTCGGCGCCCTGGCCGTGCTCGGTGGCCTGGCCGGCGTGCTCAGCGGCTACTGGCTGGCCAGCCTGCTGCTGCCCGATGTGGTGGCCAGCCTGCGCGGCCTGTATGGCGCCGAGGTGGCTGGGCAGCTACGCCTCGGCCCCGCGTGGTGGCTGGGCGGCCTGGCCATCAGCCTGCTGGGTGCCTCGCTCGCTGGCGCCAGCAGCCTGGCCAGGGCCGCGCGGTTGCCGCTGCTGGCCCTGGCCCAGCCCGAGGCCTGGCATCGCGCCCAGGCGCTCTGGTTGCGTCGGCAGGCGTTGTTCGCCGGGGCGCTCGGCGTGCTGGCGGTGATCGCCCTGAACGTCGGTGACAGCCTGATCGCCGGCTTCGTCCTGCTCGCCGCCATGCTGCTGGCCGCGGCCCTGTGCTTGCCGCTGTGCCTGAACCTGTTGCTGGAGGGCCTGTTGCCGCACTGTCGCGGGCCCTTGGCGCACTGGTTCATCGCCGACAGCCGCCAGCAGCTGCCCGGCCTGGCATTGGCGCTGATGGCCTTGCTTCTGGCGCTGGCGGCGAACATCGGCGTCGGCAGCATGACCGAAGGCTTTCGCAAGACCTTCTCCGGCTGGCTCGACCAGCGCCTGGCCGCCGAGCTCTACCTGACCCCCCGGGACCCGCAGCAGTCGGTCGCCATGGGCGCCTGGCTGAGCCGCCAGCCGCAGATCCGCGCCGTGTTGCCGAGCTGGCGCGTCGAATTGCGGCTGCAGGGCTGGCCGGCGCAGCTCAGCGGCGTGCTCGATCACCCGGCCTATCGCGACCACTGGCCGCTGCTCAGCGCCAGCCCCGATGCCTGGAACCGGCTGGCCCGGCAGGATGCGGTGATGCTCAGCGAGCAACTGGCGCGACGCCTGAAGCTCCGCCTGGGCCAGCACCTGAACCTGGCCACTCCCCAGGGTGAATGGCCGCTGGAAATCGTCGGTATCTATGCCGATTACGGCAATCCGAAAGGCCACCTGCTGGTCAATGTTGCGGGATTTCAGCGCCACTGGTCGGGGATCGAGCCCGCCAGCTACAGCCTGCACCTGCCTGCCGCCGATGTGTCCAGGCTGATGCAGGCGGTGCAGGCGGAGTTCGCCCTGGCCAGCGGCCGGCTCATCGACCAGAGCGAGCTCAAGGCCTGGTCGACCCGAGTGTTCGAGCGCACCTTCGCCGCCACCGCCGCACTCAACAGCCTGACCCTGGGCGTGGCCGGCGTGGCGTTGTTCATCAGCCTGCTGACCCTCGGCCAGGCGCGCCTCAGTCAGCTGGCGCCGCTCTGGGCGCTGGGAGTGGGGCGGCCGCAGCTGACGCTGCTCAGCCTCGGCCAGACCCTGCTGCTGGCCCTGCTCACGCTGTTGCTGGCAGTACCCCTGGGGCTGCTGCTGGCCTGGTGCCTGGTGGCGGTGATCAACGTACGCGCGTTCGGCTGGCGCCTGCCGCTGCATGTCTTTCCCTGGCAGCTGCTGCACCTGTCGGCCATGGCCCTGCTCGTCGCGCTGCTGGCGGCCGTCTGGCCATTGTGGAAGCTGCGCCGCTGCACCCCGGCCGAGTTGCTGAGGACCTTTACCCATGAGCCCTAGCGTGCGGGTGGTGGTGCTCGCGGCCTTGCTGCTGGTGGGCTGCGATGCCGAGCCGCCCTCGGCGGAGGGCTTCGCCGGGCTGGGCGAAGCCTCGGCGCGCTTTGCCCAGGTGACGCCAGGCAGGGCCTTCAGCTTTCCGGCCGATCACGCTGCGCACCCGGACTACCGCATCGAATGGTGGTACGTCACTGCCAACCTGAAAGACGAGCAGGGCCGCGCCTGGGGCCTGCAATGGACCCTGTTCCGCAGTGCGCTGCAGCCCGGCTCCAGCGAAGCGGGCTGGAGCAACCAGAACCTGTGGATGGGCCACGCCGCCCTGACCAGCCCCCATGGTCACCGCTCTGCGGAGCGCCTGGCCCGTGGCGGCATCGGCCAGGCCGGCGTCGTCGCCTCGCCCTTCAAGGCCTGGATCGACGACTGGCGCTTCAGCAGCCGAACACTGGCGAACGCGGGGCTGGACGACCTGGAGCTGCAGGCCGACGGCGGCAGCTTCGGCTATCGCCTGCGGCTGACCAGCAACCGCCCCCTGGTGCTGCACGGCGAGCAGGGCTTCAGCCGCAAATCTGCCCAGGGGCAGGCCTCCTACTATTACAGCCAGCCGTTCTTCCAGGCCCAGGGCACGGTCCGGCTGGAGGGTGAGACCTATCAGGTCAAGGGCCAGGCCTGGCTGGACCGCGAATGGAGCAGCCAGCCCCTGGCGCCCGACCAGCACGGCTGGGACTGGTTCTCCTTGCACCTGGCCAGCGGCGAGAAGCTCATGCTATTCCAGCTGCGCCATGCCGACGGCCAGCACTACCGCGCCGGCACCTGGATCAGCGCCACCGGCGAGCCCCGTGCGCTGGGCAACCAGGACATCGTGATGACCCCCTTGCAGGAGAGCCGCATCGCCGGTCGCCAGCTACCGACCCGATGGTCGCTGCGCATCGCCAAAGAGGGCTTCGACATCACCAGCGAGCCGGTGCAAGAGAACGCCTGGATGGACACCCGCTTCCCATACTGGGAAGGGCCGATACGGTTCAGCGGCAGCCACCAGGGCGTGGGTTATCTGGAGCTGACGGGGTATTGAGGTGAGGATAAGTCGAAGGGGAAGGGCCTGTATTGCCGGGCCGGTGGCTCTCACTCCGATACGTGGCCCTTCGTAGGGTGCGCCATGCGCACCGCCTGCTCTGGATCAGCCCTGCGTCACGCCCAACCGCAGGTGCGCGCGGCGCACCCTACCCAGGCGGCTCCAGTCCCTCTGAGTCGTGACAAATGGAGTCGGGCAGGTCCCAAGGACCTGGTTTCTCACGTTCGAATAAGCCCTGCGGTTGAAAGGCGAAGTCGAACGGCATTGCACAGGATGGGGTCGAATCGCGCATCATGGGTGCATTCGGCTCAAGGGAGGTTGCCATGCGCGTTCTGTCATTCGTTGTGCGTCTTGCCGCATTGTCGCTGGGGCTGGTGCTCGCCACCGCCGCCATGGCGACCGAGGAAACGCAGCTGATCGAATCGATCAACGCCTACCGCAGCCAGGTGCAGCGCTGTGGGGGCGAGGCGTCCGAAGAGCTGCCGCCGCTGTCGGCCGATCCTCGCCTGATCCTGCAGGCCAGTGGCATGGGGGACTTGCAGGAAGCGCTGGCGCGCTCGGCTTATCCAATGGTCAACGTCCAGGCAATCAGCCTGACCGGGCCGCGTGATGCGCAGGCGGCCATGAAGGCGTTGCAGGAAAGCTTTTGCCAGGTCGTGCTCGATCCGCAATTCGTCGATATCGGCGTGAGCCGCGAGGGGCTCGACTGGCGAATCGTGCTGGCCCGCCCGCTGCTGACCAGCGGCCTGGGCACCTGGCAGACGGAAGGGCAGAAGTTGCTGGAGCAGATCAACGCCGTCCGCGCGCAAGCGCGCCAGTGCGGCGCCCAGTCCCTCGCCGCTGCGCCGCCGCTGACCTGGAACGACACGCTGGCCACGGCGGCGGAAACCCACACCCGGGCGATGGCCAATCAGAACTACTTCGGCCACCGGGACCGCGATGGCCGGACCCCGAGCGACCGGGCGGAACTGGCCGGCTACGTCGGCCTGCAGATCGGCGAGAACATCGCCGCCGGGCAGGACACCGTTCGCAAGGTGCTCGACGGCTGGCTGGCCAGCCCCGGCCACTGCGCCAACCTGATGAACCCGCAGTTCCGCGAGCTGGGCGCGGCCTATGCGGTCGACCCGAAGAGCGATGCCGGCATCTACTGGACAGCGCTGTTCGGCGCGCAGTGAACGGCGGGGCGTCGCTCGCCCCTGGATCTACTTCGGCAGGCGATGCTTGTGCTTGGCATTCCTGGCCGCGATCCCCATCAGCCGCTGGAATTTCGGGCAATCCAGGTGGTTGGCTTCGGGGCAGGACGCCGCATGGCGCAGGCCATCGCGTATCGCGCACAGTTGCTTGATGGTGCGATCCACCTCATCGGCCTTCTCCTGCAGCCGGGCCCTATCGATGGCCGGCCCACCCTCGGCCACCAGCATCTCGGCGATATCGTCGAGGGAAAATCCGGCGGTCCGTCCGAGTGCGATCAACGACAAGCGCTGGATCACCGACTCATTGAACACTCGCTTGAGCCCATGGCGGCCGATGGAGCGAATCAGCCCCTTTTCCTCGTAATAGCGCAGCGTGGAGGCCGGCAAACCGGACCACCGCGACACTTGTCCGATATCCATCTCCTTCATGCTTGACCTCAAGTCGACTTGAACTGGCAGGCTGATGAAAACGGCCTTTCAGGGCAAGTTAAAAGGGGACAAACATGAAAGTCGAGAAATTCCCGCGGTTGATCGGAATCGGCAAAGGCGAGCCAGCGCCACGATTGGCACTGGCCGGCCTTGCGCTCACCATGCTGCTGTCCTCGCTGGGCACCAGCATCGCCAATGTCGCGTTGCCGACCATGGCCCAGGCGTTCAACGCTTCCTTCCAGGACGTGCAGTGGATCGTCCTTGCCTACCTCCTTGCCATCACCACGCTGGTGGTCAGCGTCGGACGCCTCGGTGACAGGGTCGGACGCCGGCGGCTGCTCCTTTCAGGCGTCGTTCTGTTCATGGCCGCATCGCTCCTCTGCGGCTTGGCCCCGACGCTCTGGCTGCTGATCGCCGCCCGTGCGCTACAGGGGCTCGGCGCCGCCATCATGATGGCGCTGACGATGGCCTTCGTGGGGGACACGGTGCCGAAGGAGAAGACCGGGAGCGCCATGGGCCTGCTCGGCACCCTGTCGGCGATCGGCACCGCGCTCGGCCCCACCCTTGGTGGCTTCCTGATCGCCGGCCCGGGTTGGCGCGCGATCTACTTCATCAACTTGCCGCTGGGCCTGCTGGCGGCGTTCCTGGCCTGGCGCTACCTGCCCGCCGACCGCCGGATCGCCAAGGCGGATCGCGTCCGCCTCGACCATCCGGGCACCTTGCTGCTCGCCTTGACACTGGCTGCCTATGCGCTCGCCATGACCATGGGACGCGGCGATTTCGGCCCGCTCAATGCCGCGCTGTTGATCGCGGCCGCTGCAGGCCTGGGCCTCTTCGTGCTGGCCGAGAAGCGCGCCGAGTCGCCCCTGGTGCGGCTGGAGATGTTCCGCAATCCCGTGCTCAGCGGGGGCTTCGCCATGAGCGCCCTGGTCATGACGGTGATGATGACGACGCTGGTGGTCGGCCCGTTCTACCTCTCCGGAGCGCTGGCGCTGGACGCGGCGGGCGTCGGCCTCGCCATGTCGACCGGCCCTGTAGTCTCCGCGCTGGCGAGCGTGCCGGCCGGGCATCTGGTGGACCGTTTCGGCGCCCAGCGCATGGTTGGCGCCGGGCTCATCGTCATGACGGCCGGCTCGTCCACCCTACCCATGCTACCGGCCAGCCTCGGCGTGTTCGGCTACATCGCCCCGCTCGTCGTCATCACCGCCGGCTATGCCCTGTTCCAGGCAGCCAACAACACCGCCGTGATGGCGGATGCACGGCCGGACCAGCGGGGCGTCATTTCGGGCCTGCTCAACCTGTCGCGCAATCTCGGGCTCATCACCGGCGCATCGGCCATGGGCGCGGTGTTCGCCCTCGGGTCGGCGGCTACCGCCCTCAATCCGGAGCATCCCCAGGCGGTTGCGGCCGGCATGCACGCCACCTTCGCCGTAGCCGCGGTGTTGATCATCGCTGCCCTGGCCATCTCCCTGGCGAGCCGTGTCCGGGCGCAGCGTTGCGTTCCGTCAGGCAACGGGCGGGAGGAGGGCCCCGGCGCATGAGCGGCGTGTGATCGGGCTTAGCGTCCCGCACCTCACAGCGAACCAACGATCTGCTCGCGCAGCCACTGGTGGGCGGGGTCACGATGGGAGCGCTCATGCCAGAGCATGGCCATCTCGTAACCCGGCACCTCGATCGGTGCGTCCACCACGCGCAGGTTGCCGTTATCGCGTACCAGGCGCTCGGGCAGCATCGCCACCAGGTCGGTGCTTTCCAGCACCGAGCGCAGGAACAGGAAGTGCGGCACCGACAGCACCACCCGGCGCTCCAGGCCACGCTCGGCAAGGGCTTCATCGGTGATGCCACGGCATCCGGCGAGACGATCACCTGGTCGAGCTTGCAGAACTGCGCCAGGGTCGGGCGCCTCTTCAGGCGCGGATGGCCGGCACGGGCGGCCAGCACATAGCGCTCGGTGAACAGCGTGCGGTGGCGCAGGCCGGGTGGCGAGCCCTCGCTGGTATGGAAGGCGAGGTCGATCTCGCCCTGTTCCGCTTGCCTGGCGATGCGTGAGGGCACCATCTCGACCACGGCCAACCGGGTGCCCGGCGCCGCCGCGCGCAGCCCGTCCAGCGCGGGCAGCAGGATTGCCGATTCGCCGTAGTCGGTGGCAGCGATGCGCCAGGTATGCCGGGCCTCGGCCGGGTCGAACGGGCTGGCCGGGGAGACGGCGCTTTCCAGGGCCTTGAGTGCCTGGCGCAGCGGTTCGCGCAGCTCCTCGGCCCGCGCGGTCGGGCGCATGCCCCTGGGGCCCGGCAGTAACAGCGGGTCGTCGAAGATCTCGCGCAGCTTGGCGAGGTGGACGCTCACCGACGGCTGGGAGAAGTTCAGGCGCTCCGCCGCGCGGGTCACGTTGTGCTCCGAGAGCAACACGTCCAGCGTCACCAGCAGGTTGAGGTCCAAACGTCTGAGATTATTCATCCGTATACCTGGAATATTGGATATTCATTTCCAATATACCTGGGGGAAATCCATCCTGCGCCCATCTTGCAACGGAGGTTTCCACCATGAATGTACTGATCGTCCACGCCCATCCCGAACCCGGCTCGCTCAATGGCGCACTGAAGGACTTCGCGGTCGAGCGCCTCCAGGCTGCGGGGCACGCCGTCCAGGTCTCGGACCTGTATGCGATGAACTGGAAAGCCCCGCTCGACGCCGGCGACAGCCTGGACTACGAGCCCGGTGCGCGCTTCGACCCATCCCTGGACTCCAAGCGGGCGTTCGCCAACGACCGGCAGAGCGCTGACATCGCCCTGGAGCAGGACAAGCTGCGCTGGGCGGATGCGCTGATCCTGCAGTTTCCCCTCTGGTGGTTCTCGATGCCGGCGATCCTCAAGGGCTGGGTGGAGCGTGTCTACGCCTATGGCTTCGCCTACGGGGTGGGGGAGCACTCCGATGTCCGCTGGGGCAGCCGCTATGGCGAAGGCTCGATGGCCGGCAAGCGGGCGATGCTGATCGTCACCACCGGCGGCTGGGAGTCCCACTACAGCGCCCGGGGCATCAACGGCCCCATGGACGACGTGCTGTTCCCGATTCACCACGGCATCCTCTATTACCCCGGCTTCGACGTGCTGCCGCCGTTCGTGGTCCATCGCACCAGCCGCATCGACGAGATCCGCTTCACCGCCATCCGCGACGAACTCGGCCAGCGCCTCGACGACCTCTGGCAGACCGCACCGATTCCGTTCCGCCCGCAGAACGCCGGTGAATATGAGATTCCCGCGCTCACGCTGAAAGCCGAGGTGGCGCCGGAGCGGGTCGGCTTCGCCGCGCATATCGCCCAGGAGGGCGTTTGAGCGATTGCACCGATGAATGGGGGAGGGAGGGACCCTGGCCGATGGCCGGGGTTTTTCCATTGCCGATGGCTGGCAGCGGTTCTGCAGGAACTTCGGGTGGCGCTGTGGGTCGGAATTCTCCGCCGTTCCAGGCCCCTTGTCCGCGCGTGTGACACCGGGCTTCGGCGGATAACCAACAAGACCCACCACCCGTACCGGGATTTCGGCCTGAAATCAGATGAAAATGCCCTCGATGCAAGCCAATCGCTTCATGTCGGTCCTGATACTGGCCCTTTGCGCGGCCGCTTCGCTGCCGTCGATGGCGGCCCAGCAGAGCAACAGCGCCTCCGCCGCAATGTTGGAGGCGGCGGCGCTGCAATTGGAGTTTGGTGAGGTGGAGCAGGCTGGCGATACGCTGGAGCGTGCCTTGCGCATCGAGCCGAACAATCCCGCGACCTTGCATTATCTGGGGCAGGTGCGTCTCCAGCAGGGGCAGTACGAGCAGGCCGTCGCCCTGGCCACTCGGTCCAATGCGCGCGCCCGCAACGACGCCGAGTTGCGCGAGCGCAATCTCCAGCTGATCCAGACGGCCCGGCAGGCCATGGGGCCGGGCGTGGCATACGGGGTGATGGCGGAGGTGGATGAGCCGGCTGAAGTCCGGGTGGGCCTGGACAAGGACGTGGAAAGCGGGCGTGAGGCAGGAATCGCCGCGGCCGATCTGGCCGACTCGCCCGCAAATGCTGAGCAGCTCGCCACACTCGCCAATGAAGCCCTCGCAACGGAGTTGCCAACGGGTGACCGGGAACCCGGTGACGCAGCTGGTTTGCAAACCGCTTCTTTGCAGACGTTGCCTGCGGATGAAGAACTGCGCATCCCCGTTGGCCAGATGCCGCCGCGTGGCAAATGCCGGATCTGGTTTCCTGACCGTCCGGCAGGACAGCAACCAAAGCCCGACAAATGCAAGAAGCTGCAGAATCGGATTCCCCAAGGCGCCTATCTGGTTCGTGGTTGAGGCGTGACCCTTGCCACGGACCGCTCCGGCGGGCCGCTTACTGGTGCACCGTCGCCGCTGGAACAGGCGCCTGGGCCCTGCGCGTCAGCCACTCGGCCGGCCCATCGCGGCTTCGGGGATGAGGAGCGGATGCGGGCGACCTTTCAGCGGCATCTGGCTATTTCTCCGAGGGACTATCGCAAACGGTTTTCGCGCTGACCGCTTCGGCTGGCTTCCTGCTGCTGTCGACTGAGTCCACGGCCCTGGATCAGCCCATGCGCCACGCCCATCCTGAAGCCAGATGAGGCGAGGTGTTGGTATCGCCATTCTGCAAACGCATAGTGCTTGGGGGAAGAGGGCGCCTCTCTGCAATCTGGGGCGCTTCCAACTCGAGTTTGCGACCATGACCGAATTTCAGACTTTTACCCGTCAAGATCATGCCGGTGTGGCAATCGTGAGTTTCGATCACCCACCGATCAACCTGGTTGACCGCGCAATGGTGATCGACCTGATGCGGCTGGTCAGAGACCTTGAGGATGACGTTCAAACCCGGGTAGTGATATTTCGAAGCGCCAATCCGGAGTTCTTCCTGGCTCACTACGACTTGGCTAGCCAACTCGACCAACCGCCAATGACCTTGCTGCCCGGAACAGCCAGCCCGCTTAGTGAGTTGTTCACAGGTTTCAGCCGGCTCCAGCAGGTAACGATTGGCGAGCTGCGTGGTCGCGCGCGGGGCGCCGGCAGCGAGTTCCTATTGGCCTTGGATATGCGTTTCGCCGCCCTTGAAACTGCGGTGCTGGGCCAACCGGAGGTTGCAGTCGGACTGCTTCCGGGGGCCGGCGGGACAGTACGACTCACGCAGATGCTGGGACGCGCGCGGGCATTGGAAGCGTGCCTCGGCGGCGAAGATTTCGACGCGAGCACCGCCGAGCGCTATGGCTGGATAAATCGCGCAATGCCCGAGAGCCAACTCAGTGGTTTCTGCAACGACCTGGCGCGCCGTATCGCCGGGTTCCCCGCCAGTGGGATAGACCACATCAAGGCTGTAGTGGATGGCGTCAGCGCGGCTTCGGAAACGGCGCTCATTGACGAATCGCAGCGTTTTGTCCCTGGCATGAATGAACAGGAAACGATCAGTCGAGTGCGTTGGATGCTTGGGCAGGGTGGGCAGTCCGATGGTGATATGGAACGCAACCTCGGCGATAGACTTGGCCGCTTTTCAAAATCACCTGGTGAATGACCACGCACGGCAGCCGGGCATTCTCTGAAATCGCTTGGCCGGCCTTGTCGCGGAAACAAGGGCAATATCCTCCGCGATCGGGCCGATTGCCCACGTGCAGGACAAGACCTGTCTCCTCCGTGGTTATCAGGTCGTTCCTTGTCAGTCCCTATATGGTTCCCGCGCCGCCGTCTGTCGTTCGCGAGAACTCCCGTAGCGCTTCAATGAACTCCCTCCCCACCGGCCGTCTGCGTCGCTCTATCCAGACAAGTTGAGTCGTCAAAGGCAGAGCCGGTGACTCAGGACCCTGTCCTCAGGACAGCTTCTAGCCGGGGAGGGGCGCGGCAGGCCGCCTTTAAAGACGTGCTTCGATCGCCGCTTTCGCGGCGTTCAACCCCGCCTGGCGCCCGAAGAAAGTGGCATCGGCCAGCGACAGGCCCGAGCTGTAGCCGCCGCTCCAGCGTGGCAAGCCACAGGAGGTACGTCCGGCCGCATACAGGCCACCGATCGGCTCTCGCTTCTCCGTGACGACCTGGCCAGTCGGCAAGGTATCCAGGCCACCGAGCGTGAAATGGGGATAGAACGCATAGCCGATTCGGCAATCCAGCGCGACAAAGGGCGGCTCATTGAGTGGCTTGAGCCATTTCCCGGCTTTATGGAACAAGGGATCGCGGCCGTCGGCGGCATGGCGGTTATACAGTTCCACCGTGTCGGTCAGGGCGCCTTCCGGCAGCCCGAGTTCCAGTTCGACCTCTGCCCAGGTTTCGCCCACGGCGGCGATATCGATGCGGGTGAATTCCGCCGGTCGCTCGAAAATCGCGTTGTCAGCCAGCAGGTAAATGCGGTCACCGGATTGCTGCATGATGTGATGGCCGATGCGCCCGTGATAGCAGTCCTCATTGATGAAGCGTTGGCCGCGTTCATTGACGAAGATTCCCTTCACCAGCGACTCCGGCGCGTAGAAGGGCAGGCTGACAAAGGCCTCGTTCATGTGGATGGCGGCGCCCCCCACGCTCCTGCCCAGGAGGATGCCGGTTCCATCATCGCCAGGTGTCCCGATGGGATCGTCGGAGCGCAGCAGATGCGGTGCGTAGCGCCTGACCATGTCGCGGTTCATCGCAAAGCCACCGGCACACAGGACCACACCGTTGCGAGCGCGTATGAAACGGATCTGGCCATCGCTGCGGACCACCACACCATGCACGGCGTTGGCGTCATCTGCTATCAACGCGAGCACTCGGCTGTCGTATCGAATATCCACGCCGAGCGCTTCGACGCGAGCGGCCAGGGCATCCATGAGCATGCGCCCTCCGCCCCAGCCGGCCCACTGTGGGGTGTGCCCGCGGGGGCAGGGCTTGGCCTGTTCAACGAACGGCCAGGCCTCTTCGCTACCGGACCAGATCAAGCAGTCATCCGTCACCGGCTCCATCATTTTTTCCGGCAGGAAGGTGTTCTTGTATTTGACGCCCTGTGCCACCAGCCATTCATAGTGGGCAAGGCTGCTCTGTGCGTAGAGGCGCACCTTCGCTTCGTCCGCGTCGACACCGCCAGCCATCATCAGGTAGCGAAACAGGTCCTCGGTGTCGTCGCTGAATCCTGCCTCGCGCTGAGCAGGAGTGCCCCCGCTACCCCCCAGGTAGATCTCTCCCCCTGACATGGCGCTGGTGCCACCGTTGCCGGAAGTGGCCTCCAGCAGCGTCACGGCCACTCCTGCGCTGGCGGCCTCAATGGCGGCACTTGCACCGGCAGCGCCAAATCCAACGATGAGGACATCAGTCTCGTGATCCCATTGGGGAACCTGATGGATACGGCAGGGACGAGAGGAGGAGAAGTCGGCTGTCATGCATGGGGTCCTTGTTGGTTTTGTCATGCGGGAGCGGCTTGCAATTGCGCGCTCAAGGTACAAGCAGCCGGAAATCCTCCACCTCGTCCACATGGACTAGCGGATGCTTTTCCCCTCGGGCGCTCTCACGCTGTGGAAGGTCTGGTCACATCGAATGCAAATGGGTGGTCAGTGGGGTTGCAGTGAAGAAGGGGAGGTTGGGTTTCTCAACACGGGGACGACAAGTACGGCTGGCCCTCGCTCGTCGCAGAATCGAGGCTGTCTCTTTCTCACTGTCATACCTCAGCGAAACACTGAATTGGCGGGCCGGCCTGACGGGATTCTGGCCAGTGCCTAGACTCATCAGGCACACGCCTCGTCGCCTTCGCTGACGGCGGGAAGTCTGGCGTGCCGTCATCACTACGACCGGGTCCTGTACAGGGGAGGAGGCGGACGTGGACAAGCAGCGAATGAAGGAAGCAGGCATCTCTCGACGTCATTTCCTGGGTGGAAGCGCAGTCCTCCTGGGAGGCGGCCTGTTGGCCGGGCCGGCCTTCGCTCAGCAGGGTTGCCCGCTTACCCAAGGCGACATTCTCGGTCCCTACTACCGGTTCGGCGCGCCATTCCAGTCGCGGCTGGCCGGGCCCGAGGAACCGGGCGAGCGCCTGGTAGTGACCGGCACCGTATTCAGTTCGGACTGCCGCACTCCGGTCCCGGGTGCCCTGGTCGAAATCTGGCAGGCCAACAGCGCCGGCCTCTACGACACCGAAAAGCCGGGCAACTTCACCGACAAGGGCAAGTTCCGCCTACGCGGGATGCTCTACACCGATGAGCAGGGTAAGTACCGCATCGAGACCGTCATGCCGGGTCGCTACCCCGTCCCGCCAAACCTGCCCGGGCTGGAAAAGTACGGGGGGCTGATGCGCCCCGCGCATATTCATTTCCGCGTGATGGAGTCGCTCCACGTGCCCGTGACCCTGCAGCTCTACTTCAAGGGCGACCCTTTCATCGCCGGTGACCCCTGGGCACATGACCGAACCACCAACACCATCGAACTGCAGCAGGATGGCGAGCTGCGTCGCGGCGTGTTCGACATCGTGCTTGCCCGGGGTTTCCAGTGAGCTCGCCCAAGTGGGCGGCTGATCCATCACCTGGTTGCAAGCGTGCGGTGAGTAATGCGGCCAGCCGTGGCCCTGCCAGCACGAGCAGGGCCATGACTTGTCCACGTCAGCCGCGGATGAACTTCAGCAGCTCCTGATTGATCACATCGGCGTGCGTCGTGCACATCCCGTGCGGGTACTTCTCGAACACTTTCAGGGTTCCATTCTTCAGCAGCTTGCTCGACAGCAGCGCGGAGTCGGCGATGGGAACGATCTGGTCGTCGTCACCGTGCATGACCAGGGTCGGTACGGTGATCGCTCGCAGGTCATCCGTGAAGTCGGTCTCGGAGAAGGCCTTGATGCAGTCATAGTGGGCATTTGCCGCGCCGGCCATGCCCTGCCGCCACCAGTTCTGGATCATGCCCTGCGAAACGACGGCGCCTGGGCGGTTGAAGCCGTAGAACGGGCCACTGGCAATATCCAGGTAGAACTGCGCTCGGTTGGCTGCCAGTTGCTTGCGGAAGTCGTCGAAAACCTCGAGGGGAAGGCCGCCTGGATTGGCCGGGGTCTTGAGCATGATGGGCGGTACCGCGCCAATCAGAACCAGCTTGGCCACGCGCCGCTGCGCTTGCCCATGCTGGGCGACATAGCGCGTCGCCTCGCCGCCACCGGTCGAATGACCGATATGCACAGTGTTGCGAAGATCCAGGTGCTGCACCAACGCCGCGACGTCCGCAGCGTAGTGGTCCATGTCGTGGCCATCGCTCACCTGAGAAGAGCGGCCGTGGCCGCGCCGATCGTGCGCGATGACGCGATAGCCCAGGCCAACGAAGAACAGGGCCTGGCTATCCCAATCGTCACCGCTGAGCGGCCACCCATGGTGGAACACGATTGGCTGGGCGTCCTTCGGCCCCCAGTCCTTGTAGAAGATTTCAGCGCCATCTTGGGTGGTCACTGTGCTCATGGTCATGATTCCGCGGTCGATGGAAGGAGAGTGGACGGACGAGAGTGCCGCGAAGGACGCCGGGGAAACGGCAGCCAGGGCCGCGGCGCTCAAGCCGAGCACCAGAAAATCTCGCCGATCCGGGCTGGCAGGCCCGAAGCTTCTGCTATTGCTCATGCGTGCCTCCGCGTCAGGCAGCTGGTACGGGAGCCACAAGGGCTCCCGTATCTGGTCGGTAGGTTGGTCGGCCCAATGGTCAGCGGCCTTCCAGCTTGTCGACGACCTCGTCGGTGGTCACCACATCGTTGGCGATGTAGCGGTAGTTGACCAGCGCGCTACCGTAACCGTCGCCGTCAGGAAGCTTCGGGCCGGCGACGGCGTCACGTACGACGACCACCTCGAAACCGCGCTCCAGGAATTCGCGAAGGTGCGATTCGACGCACAGGTTGGAGGCCATGCCGGCCAGGACGATCTTGTCGATTCGCTGCTTATGCAGCTGCAGCATCAGGTCGTTGCTTTGCGGGCCATACAACTTGTGCGGTGAGGCGACGATGGTCTTGCCGTCTTCGATGACGGACTTGAACTCCGGCATGAAATCGGCCCCCGAGTTACGGAATCCATCCAGCGTCAAGGCGCCCTTGCGATCGAAGAGGCCAAGCTTGTGCTGAACGGTCTCCGCCGGCGCCTCGTACTCCCATTTGTGATCGTGGGGATAGTAGTAGTGCGGCGAGATGGCCACGGTCGCGCCGGCCTTCTTGAAGGCCGCGAAAAGCCGGCCCAGGTTCGGCACCAGCTTCTGCTCGGTAACGCTCTCACCGAAGACCGGCCAGCCCGCACCCTCCGGGCTCATGAAGTCGATCTGCGGGTCGATCACGACCAGCGCGGTTCGGCTCATGTCCCATTGAAAGGTCGACGCCGGGAGCGCCGGCTTGACCGGATCGGCGTAAGGGTTCTCGGCGGCGAAGCTGGTGCCGGTCGCCATCAGGATGGCCGCCAACAAGGTGGCGTTGATCAATCTCTTGGGATGGGTGCTGTTGAAGGTCATTTGCATGTCCTCGAAGTGGGGTGGTGCAGCTACGGTACGGTAGGAAGAGGGAACGAAAAGGACGTTTATCCTTGGATTTCGGCCGACTGGCGCAACCACGTCGAGTGAGGCGGCGCGTGTGTCTGGCGAGGGCCGAGCCCCTTTGGTGCACCCGTTGACCGTCGAAACAGGGGCGGCGTTTAATGGCGTTTCAGTCAGACTCTTGGCGGTCAGGTCATGCCGCGTCACGTTTGTTTCCTGGTCTACTCGGGCTTCGTATTGCTGGATCTGAGTGGCCCGCTCGAAGCCTTCACCAACGCCAATCGGGCGCGCCCTTCGAGCTACCGATTCACGATCGCTTCGCTCGAGGGCGGATTGATCAGTGCCTCGGGCGAACTGCAGGTCGCGACCGAAGCATTACAAGGAGTCGATCGCCTCGACACGCTCATCATCGTCGGCGCGCCAGCCGCTCCGACCGGTGACTGGACGATGCAGATGGCGGCTGCGATCCGGCAGATGTCCTTGCGCTCTCGCCGCACTGCCAGCGTCTGTACCGGCGCCTTCGTGCTAGCCGAGAGCGGCCTGCTCGACGGCCGTGTCGCGACCACGCATTGGAACTACGCGCCGCAATTGCAGGCACGCTATCCGTCGCTGCGCGTGGATGGAGATCGAATCTGGACCGAAGACGGGAATGTCTGGACGTCCGCAGGCATGTCGGCGGGCATCGACATGGCCTTGGCGATGATCGAACAGGACCTGGGCAAGGAGGTGGCGCGCTTCGTCGCACGCATGCTGGTTGTCTACTATCGGCGACCCGGTGGGCAGTATCAGTTCTCTTCGCTGCTGGATTTCGACCCTGGCTCAGATCGCATTCGCGCGGTGCTGAGCTATGCGCGCGATCATCTACGTGATGATCTGTCAGTCGAGCGCCTGGCAGATGTCGCGCATATGAGCGTACGCCAGTTTGGCCGCGTGTTCGCGGCATCCATCGGGGTGACGCCGGCGAAAGCGATCGAGCGTCTCCGTATCGAGGCAGCGAGGCCGCTGGTCGAGGACGGGCACCAGACGTTCGAGGAGATCGCCAGGGGCTTCGGATTCGGCGATGCCGATCACATGCTGCGCAGCTTTGTGCGAGTCGTTGGGCGGACGCCACAAGAACTGCGCCGGAGCGCTCGCCAGGCCAGCAGAGATGGCGGGTCCGGGAGAAAGGCAGATCAATAGCCAGCACTTGCCAAGGCTCCAGGGCTTGATGATGCGGCTACTGATGAGCGTCCCTTTTGCCCTCCGCAGGGTAGATGCCGAGCCGCGCCCCTGGGATGGATTGAGCCTGCGATACCCATCAGCTCGGTCGTGATGGGTATCGCTTCCCGCAGTATTTTTCGTACAGGACCTGAGGGCTGTACGAAGCGCTGATGCATGGAAAGTGGTTCAGTTCACCGATGGTGTGAATGCACGAATCCATCAGCGACCCATCAGTCGTCGTCGGCGCCCCGGTAACGCTTGTAGGGCAGGAGGTTCCAGGTTCGTGTCTGGAGCCTTTCCGCGCTGATGGTGCTGGGGATGTCATCCAGCAGGTTGCGGGCCGATTCCAGTTCCTTTTCCACCTCGGCCTTGTCCTGGTACATGAATTCATCCGAGGCCTGTGCGGGCGCCTGCAGGAGCTTTTCCTCCAGGTCGCTGACAAGGCGTTCCTGCTGGAAGTGCAGGGCGGCGCGAGCTTCGGTTACCCAGGCGGGCTGCAGGTTGCGGTTGTGATCGACAGTGGCGCTGTATTCCGCATAGATCCCGTCGTAGATATCGCCGGCATGGGTACGGGCATCCTGGCTGGCCAGTTCCAGATCGCGGATGGTCAGGGATTCCGGCGCCAGCGGATGTTTGCGTGGCGCACCGCCCAGGCGGGTGTAGCGGGTATAGAAGGGGAACATGCTCTGGATGACCTTGGCCACCGGCAAGGTGCCTTCGCCGTCCTCACCCAACCCTTTGGGCTGAATCCCCTGCATGCCCGCCATGGCCGATTCGGGACGCACCACTTCCTTGGGCGGCATGATGCCGTGACGCAACATTTCCCGGATGCCCGTGCCGGAGATGTTCAGGTGGTAGCGCTCGTCGTGCGGGCAGGTTTCCGTAGTGGCGTGGCTGGCGCAGCGGCTGCAGTAGAACACCTCATGGAATAGCCGGACATCGATGCCCAGTTCCCCGGGACTGAACTGGTCGAAGATATTGTGGCTGGCGTACTTGTCGTAGTAGCTGCCGATGCCGGCGTGGTCACGGCCAACCAGCGCGTGGGTGCATCCGTAGTTCTTCATGATCAGGGCATGCAGCACGGTTTCGCGCGGACCCGCGAAGATATAGGTGACCCGCAGCGGCGATAGGATGGCCCGGTCCTTCGGGTAATAGGTGTCCAGCACGTTGCGGTAGGCCAGCATGCGGTATTCGTGACGCACATATTCCCGTTTGGCCATTTCCACCAGGGGTTGCAGGAGCAGGCCATCGATGCCTTCCAGCGCGTTGCGGTGGATGTATTCATGCCCACGGTGCAGCGGGTTGGCGCCCGTGATGAAGCCGGCCACGGAGTTGAATTTCTTCTCCTCGTAGAACAGGCGCCAGGTGTCCCTGGGTTCGCGCCGCAGTTTCTCGAAGGGGCCCCAGTCCACGCGCTGCAGCAGGTGCAGCGTGCCACCCAGCGAGACATCGCCCATGCGGCGATGGATGGCGTCCACGCCGGGGTGGTTGCGGTCCGTGGTGCCGAACAGCTGGCGGGCTCGTTCTTCCTTGTCGTAATCGAAGATGTCTTCGACGCTGAGAATCGCCACCGGCTCGTCGCGGCTGTCGGTCAGCGCCACCTCAGTGCCGACGGAGAGCGTGCCGATGACTTTCCTGTTGCGCTCGCCCACGGGGGCAAAGCTCAGCGGCACCGGCCAGACCACGCCATTGCTCAAACGGCCGGTGGCAAGCACGGACTCATAGTCGGCCTGGTTCATGAAGCCCTTGTTGGGTGAAAGCACGCCTGTCGCGATCATCTCGATGGTGATCACGGCTTCCAGATCGACCCGAATGGAAGGCAGCTTGCGGGCTCGTTCGATTTCAGCCTGCAGCTTCTCCGCCGGGACCACCTGGTTGACCAGGGCGCCTCCGTGAGGTTGCTGGGGATAGTTATCGAAGTTGAGGGCGGCGTGTTCCATGTTTCCTCCTGGTTGGCATCGATTGCCGGCAAAGGCAGTGCGTCCGCTTTTTATTTGAAGTGCTGCGAACTGAGGTGCGTATGTCGTCTTGTTATGGGGTGGAGGTGTTGCTGTGTAAGGGGGTTGTAATTGATAGGTGAGTATTAAGTGGATTGTGGTGGTTGGTTGAAGTTTAAGGATTTTTAACTTTATATAAGTTGTTTGGGGTGGGGTTATTGGTGCTGAAGGAAAGCTATCGGCAGTTTTGAAAGG
Organism: Pseudomonas sp. BN417; assembly: GCF_029871205.1. Classification (GTDB taxonomy): domain Bacteria; phylum Pseudomonadota; class Gammaproteobacteria; order Pseudomonadales; family Pseudomonadaceae; genus Metapseudomonas. The sequence goes on from NZ_SSOJ01000081.1 coordinate 40,055, forward strand.
GAGCAAGGCTGTTGGTGTGTGGGGAAAGGCTGGTAATGAATGAGGAGTTTTCTTAGAAGGTTGGAATAACTTCAACGTTCATGCGGCGGGAAATAAATAGCTCGGTGCGGGGCCGTTTAGTGTTGGGGGATAATTCAGGCTGCTTTAACTCGTAGGATGGGTGGAGCGGAGCGATACCCATCACGGCCGAGTTGATGGGTATCAGAAAAGGGAACCTTTTACTCCCTACCTGCGAAGGCAGGTTCTGAATTTCCATGGGCTGTCTTTTTAGCCGGCTTGCGCTACTTATGCTCGATCCCTGTTTCCGGCTCATCGGGAGCTGGCAGCAGAGGGCACCTGCATGCGCATCGACACCATCGATCTCTACGGCGATGGCACAGTGGTGAGTGAACCTGGGCGATACAGCCTTGCGGGAAGAAAACGTAGCCCGGATCAAATCCGGGATGGTGCTAGCAAGCATTTCTCGGATCGCTTCCGGGCTACGGACTCAGTCGCGATGAGGAGAGGGACAGCGTTACGCAGACACCTCGATGAACTGGCGGCGCGCAGCATGACGGCGCGACGTTTCGAGGAGCTGGTGGCGGTGTTCGCCAAGGCGTCGCGTCTGGAAGCGGACTTCTGGCAGATGGGCTGGGCGAGCGCACAAGCCTGACCAGGGAATCGCGGACAGATTAATTTTCTGCTCTGGTTTTATCTGCGCGCATGGCGCATGGAGATGCGTGGCGTGTGAGGTGAGATTGGAGTAACGAAAATAAATCTGTCCTTTTGGAGTATGTCCCCCTTTTTGGTCCCGACTACTATCTGCCAGCTAGCCGACCAGCTATTCAGCTGTGCAGGAGTCTTGATGCCCCGTTGTTACAGGCTTGGCGAGCCACGATCAACCTCGTTGCGCCGGAGGCTGGACGCTTGGGGAGCCGTCCGGATGGGCTGCATGGTTTTGCGCTGTAAACCGACATAACAACAAGAATTGAGGATATGGATCATGCAAAAGAAGTCGCTGCTGTTCCTGTTGTGCCTGATTTGCCCGCTGGTCTGGGGGGATGATGGACGAAGTGCCGGGAAGTTGAGTGAAATCAGCAGTCGCAGCCAATTGATGTGTGCCAGTGCGATGGTCTATTTCAATCCGACCGAACGCACACCCGACCCGCGAGGCTTGAACGCTACTTTCGAGCACCTCAACATAATGGAAACCTACATGGTACAGCTGGGGCAGCCCGAGGCGTTGGTGCAGCCGCTGCGTGCCATGAAGGAAGTTTTCGAAACCCTCGATCGACTGCCTCCGGCCAAGCGCGCGCGTTACCCGGAGCTGATCCAGCAACTGCTCGGCCATCAGCAACAGCTGCAGCAGGCGGCCACCACTGCTTATGCCAGTGCCGGGCCCGATCCGGTCGCCGCCGACCTGGAGGCGCAAAGCCAGGCCCTGGCCACGCTGTTGCTGGACTACCAGGTTCGTCTCTACCCGCTGCCGCAGAAGGGCGGCCTGACGCTGACGCCAGATCAGGCAAAGGAGCTCGACCAGGCGATCGAGCAGCGTTTCGAGACGTTACTGGCGCGCCATGTCGAACATGCCGAGGTGTTGTCGAAGGCCAAGGCCAGCTATCTGTTCGTACGTCCGCAACTGCAGCAGGTGGCGAGCGGTGGTATCGCTGGCAGCGGTGGTGCCGAGTTTTATCTCAATCGCGCCTCCGTCGATCTGGACGAGCTGGCGGTTGCGGTGCTGACACCCTCACCCTGAACCGGGTTCGTAGGATGGGTGGAGCCTGCGATACCCATCAACCACGATGCTATGGGTATCGCTCCGCTCGCGGAGCGCCGCCCGGCCCATCCTACGAACTAGCCGATCACATGCGGCGGCCTTTGCAACAGGCGCGGGCAGTCGTCCAAAGGCAGCCACGCCTTGCCCTGCCAGTGCAGCACTTCGATTTCCCGTTCCTGCCAGCGGATCGCTTCGCGGTAGGGGCGCTGGGCGTCGAAGCGTTCTTCTTCCCTCAGGCGCGGAATCACCTGCTGGGTGATCCACTGGCGGATGCCGCGGTTTTCCGGGTGGTAGTAGAGGATCAGCACGGCATAGACGCCGGACTCGCCGATCAGCAGTTCCTGCTCGAAGTCGCCATGGCCGTTGCGCATCCAGGCGCGTTGCAACTGGTCCTCGTCCAGATTGCGCTGCACCCGTTCGGGGAGATGCGCGTGGTTGATCAGCCGGGCCAGGTCGCTG
>NZ_SSOJ01000082.1 GCF_029871205.1 Pseudomonas sp. BN417
GGCGGCACCATTACCTTGTGGGGGCGAATTCATTCGCGAAGGGCAACGCAGTTGCCCCCTGCAAGCTCGAAGGGCAGCCCTGCGGCCTGCTTCGCGATTGAAATCGCCCCCACAGGAAGAACGCAGCCCAAGCCCGCACCAATCCCCTCGGCGGCACCATTACCTTGTGGGGGCGAATTCATTCGCGAAGGGCAACGCAGTTGCCCCCTTGCAAGCTCAAAGGGCAGCCCTGCGGCCTGCTTCGCGATTGAAATCTCCCCCACGGGAAAAGCGCCTCGTGCCGCTGCGCAGATCCCTCACCTCATATCACTGCCCTTGAACGCCTCCGCCAGGAAGTCGATCAGGGTCCTGACCGACGGCAGCAACCCGCGCCGGGACGGGAAGGCCGCATGGACGATGCCGGTCCGCGGCGCCCAGTCCGGCGTCACCTGCACCAGCTTGCCGCTGGCCAGCTCGTCCCGTGCCACCACCCAGGGCATGTGGACCACCCCTACCCCCGCCTCGGCGGCCTGGCGCAGTACCAGCAGGTCGTCGGTGACCAGTCGCGGATGGTGGCGTACGGCGGCGCTGGCGCCATCCGGCCCATCCAGTTGCCAGATGTATTCCCGCAGCGGCGCACCCCAGTGCAGACTCGGCAGCCTGGCCAGGTCCGCCGGCACCAGCGGCTGCGGCAAGCCTTCCAGCAAGGTGGGGCTGGCCACCAGGCACTGGGTGCTGTTGGCCAGCACCTTCATCACCAGGTCGGTGTCCTCCAGGGGCGGGAAACGCACGCGCAGGGCGACGTCCATGCCTTCCTGGATGAGGTCCACCTGGCGGTTGGTGCTCTCGATGTGCAACTCCACCAGCGGGTACTGCACCATGAAGCGGGTCAGCATAGGCCCCACCCAGAAGTCCAGCAGCGCCGTGGGGCAGCTGATGCGCACCACGCCCTGGGGCTCGGAGCGGTTGCGTTCGATCACCTCGGCGGCGCCCTCGGCCTCCACCATCATGGCCACGCAATGGCGGTAATACTCCTGGCCTATCTCGGTGACGGAGAAGTGCCGCGTGGAGCGCTGGATCAGGCGCACGCCGAGGCGCTCCTCCAGGTTGGCGATGCGCCGGCTGAGCTTGGACTTGGGCATGTCCAGGGCCCGCCCGGCCGGGGCGAAGCCGCCGTGCTCCACCACCTGGGCGAAGTAGTAGAGGTCGTTGAGGTCTTCCACCAGCGTTCTCCAAATAGGACTCTGAAGCCAATTTAGTCGGTCTACCGCGACCAGCGTTGCAATTCTAAGGTGTGCTCCATGGATTTCAGGAGGTACACCATGAAAAAGATCCTCGGTATCTACACCAGCCCCCGGCCCCATTGGGTCGGCGACGGCTTCCCGGTTCGCACGCTGTTTTCCTACGACAGCCTGGGCAAGCACATCAGCCCCTTCCTGCTGCTGGACTACGCAGGCCCCGCCAACTTCGCGCCCGCCGAGCGCCCCCGTGGCGTCGGCCAGCACCCGCACCGGGGTTTCGAGACGGTCACCATCGTCTACCAGGGCGAGCTGGAACACCGCGACTCCACCGGCGCCGGCGGGCGCATCGGCCCCGGCGACGTGCAGTGGATGACGGCGGCCTCGGGCATCCTCCACGAGGAGTTCCATTCCGAAGCCTTCACCCGTAGCGGCGGCACCCTGGAGATGGTCCAGCTCTGGGTCAACCTGCCAGCCCGCGACAAGCTGGCCGCGCCCGGCTACCAGACCCTCCTCGACGCCGATATCCCCACCCTGCCGCTGCCGGAAGAGGCCGGCAGCCTGCGCCTGATCGCCGGCGAGTTCGCCGGCCGGCAGGGCCCGGCGCGCACCTTCACGGACATGGACGTCTGGGATATCCGCCTGAACCCCGGCAAGCCGGTGAACCTCGGCCTGGAGCCCGGTCGCAACACGGCGCTGGTGGTGCTGCGCGGCACCCTGCTGGTGAATGGCGCGGAACTGGTGCGTGAAGGCCAGCTGGCGCTGTTCGAGCCCGAAGGCGACGAGTTGCTGCTGGAAGCCAACAACGAAGCCCTGGTGTTGCTGCTCTCCGGCGAGCCCATCGACGAGCCGATCGTCGGCTACGGGCCCTTCGTGATGAACAGTCAGGCAGAGATACGCCAGGCCATCGAGGCCTTCCGGGCCGGCGAGTTCGGTCGCATGGACGACTGACGGTCACACGCCGGACTTGGCCGTTGCCTAGTCTGGTTAACCCCCACGACGGATTTGTGGGCCTGCGGATTCGTCCGCGTTGGCCAGGACGGCCATTACCCTGAGAACGAGGAAAGAAGCCATGAGCAACTTTACCCAAGTCGCCAATTTCAACGGCCAGATCCCGCGGATTGACCCCGATGATTCCGCGATGCTGCTGATCGATCATCAGAGCGGCCTGTTCCAGACGGTCAAGGACATGCCCATGACCGAGCTGCGCGCAAACGCCATCACCCTGGCGAAGGTCGCCACCCTGGCCAAGATGCCGGTCATCACCACCGCCTCGGTGCCGCAAGGCCCCAACGGCCCGCTGATTCCGGAGATCCACGAAGCCGCGCCCCACGCCCAGTACGTGGCGCGCAAGGGCGAGATCAACGCCTGGGACAACCCCGAATTCGTCGCGGCGGTGGAGAAGACCGGGCGCAAGACGCTGATCATCGCCGGCACCATCACCAGCGTGTGCATGGCGTTCCCCAGCATCAGCGCGGTCAACGCCGGCTACCGGGTTTTCGCTGTCATCGACGCGTCAGGCACCTACTCCAAGATGGCCCAGGAGATCACCCTGGCGCGCGTCGTCCAGGCTGGCGTGGTGCCCATGGATACCGCCGCCGTCTGCTCCGAGGTCCAGCGCAGCTGGAACCGTCCGGACGCAGCCCAGTGGGCGGCCGCCTATAGTCAAGTGTTCCCGCACTACCAACTGCTGATCGAGAGCTACATGAAGGCGCAGCAGGTGGCCAAAGACAACGAAGTGCTGGATTCCCAGCGCTGACCCCGAGCTGTCCGCCCCACAAGGGCGGACGACCTACCGCAGCAAGGAGATTCACCATGGCTTTCCAATACAAGCGTCTGGACAAGAACAACGCCGCCGTGCTCCTGGTCGATCACCAGGCCGGCCTGCTCTCGCTGGTACGGGACATCGAGCCCGACAAGTTCAAGAACAACGTCCTGGCCCTGGGCGACCTGGCCAAGTACTTCAAGTTGCCCACCATCCTCACCACCAGCTTCGAAACCGGCCCCAACGGCCCCCTGGTGCCGGAGCTCAAGGAGCAGTTCCCCGACGCGCCCTACATCGCCCGCCCCGGCAACATCAACGCCTGGGACAACGAGGACTTCGTGAAGGCGGTGAAGGCCACCGGCAAGAAGCAGCTGATCATCGCTGGCGTGGTCACCGAGGTCTGCGTAGCCTTCCCGGCGCTGTCCGCCCTCGAGGAAGGCTTCGAGGTGTTCGTGGTCGCCGACGCCTCCGGCACCTTCAACGAAGTCACCCGTGACGCCGCCTGGCGCCGGATGGAGGCCGCCGGCGCTCAACTGATGACCTGGTTCGGCGTGGCCTGCGAACTGCACCGTGACTGGCGCAACGACATCGAAGGCCTGGCCGCGCTGTTCTCCAACCACATCCCCGACTACCGCAACCTCATCACCAGCTACAGCACCCTCACCGCCAAGTGAGCCGCACGGGGGCCGCGCCGTATCGGCGCGGCGCCCTGCCCCAACGCCCCGCCCTGCTCTAAGATGTCGCCCCCACGCAATGGACCAAGGAGTGACTCATGCCCCATGACGGCAGCCTGTTGCAGGCAGCGGTGGTGTTCCTGTTCGCAGCCGTTATCACCGTTCCCCTGGCCAAGCGCCTGCAACTGGGGGCGGTACTGGGCTACCTGCTGGCCGGGGTGCTGATCGGCCCCTCGGTGCTGGGCCTGGTCACCGACCCCGAGAGCGTGGCCCACGTCTCCGAACTGGGCGTGGTGCTGCTGCTCTTCATCATCGGCCTGGAACTCTCGCCCAGGCGCCTCTGGGTGATGCGCCGATCGGTGTTCGGCGTCGGGCTGGCCCAGGTGCTGCTCACCGCCCTGGCCATTGGCTCGGTAGCCTGGCTGGTGTTCTCCCGTCCCCTGAACACCGCGGCCGTGCTGGGCTTCGGCCTGGCGCTCTCATCCACCGCCTTCGGCCTGCAGATACTCGCCGAACGCAAGGAACTCACCAGCCCCCACGGCCGGCTGACCTTCGCCATCCTGCTGTTCCAGGACATCGCCGCCATTCCCTTGATCGCCCTGCTGCCGCTGCTCGCCGGTGCCGGCCACCTGGACGCCGGGAAGGTCGAATTGCGGGACATCCTCCTGGCGGTGGGCAGCATCGGCGCGGTGATCATCGGCGGTCGTTACCTGCTGCGGCCGGTGTTCCGCATCGTGCTGAAGGCGGGGTTGAAGGAAGTCTCGACCGCCACCTCGCTGCTGGTGGTGATCGGTACGGCCTGGCTGATGGAACTGGCCGGCGTGTCCATGGCCCTCGGCGCCTTCATCGCCGGCCTGCTACTGGCGGACTCGGAATACCGCCACGAGCTGGAGGCCCAGATCGAACCGTTCAAGGGCCTGCTGCTGGGCCTGTTCTTCATGAGCGTGGGCATGAGCGCGGATCTCGGCCTGCTGCTGAACGAGCCCTTCGCGGTGCTGGTCCTGACCGTACTGCTGATGCTGCTGAAGCTGCCCCTGCTCTATCTGGTGGGGCACCTCGCCGGTGGGCTGGACCGCGTTCATGCGCTGCGCCTGGGCATCATCCTGGCCGCTGGTGGCGAGTTCGCCTTCGTCGTGTTCAAGGTGGCCCACGAACAGGGCCTGGTCGACACCCGCCTGCACGGCCTGCTGGTGCTCAGCATCACCCTCTCCATGGCCGTCACGCCGCTGCTGGTACTGGGCCTGTTCCGGGTCTTCAAGGCCAAACCGTCACCCGTTGCCGTGCCGGAGGAATACGCCCGCATCGACAGCGATGAGCCGCGCGTGGTGATCGCCGGCATGGGCCGCATGGGCCAGATCGTCGCGCGGGTGCTGCGCGCCCAGCGGGTGCCCTATGTGGCTCTCGATACGGCGGTGGAGATGATCGACTACGGCCGCAGCCTGAGCCTGGGCCACATGCCGGTGTTCTACGGCGACCCGCTGCGCCCGGAAATCCTCCGCGCGGCCAAGGTGGACAAGGCCGAGTTCCTGATCATCGCCACCGACGACCCGGACACCAACCTCAAGACCGCCGAACTGGTGAAGCAGCTGTACCCCCATATCAAGGTCATCGCCCGTGCGCGCAACCGCCAGCATGTGCACCGCCTGCTCGACCTGGGCGCCGTACCGGTGCGCGAGACCTTCCACTCCGCCCTGGAGATGAGCCACCAGGCGCTACTCGGCCTCGGCCTGGACGAGGAGCAGGCGGCGGCGCGGATCAGGCGCTTCCAGCGCCATGACGAAGAAGTGCTGGCGGCCCAGCACAAGGTCTACGACGACGACGCCGCGGTGATCCAGACCGCCCGCGAAGCCCGCGCCGAACTGGAACACCTGTTCGATGCCGACCTGATCGAGGACAGGGGGGTGAAGTAACGACCGAAGGTCGTTACTTGTGGGGGCGAATTCATTCGCTATGCAGGACGAAGTCCTGCCCTACAACTTTCAAGGGGGCAGCTGCGCTGCCCAAAGCGAATGAATTCGCCCCCACAAAAAAGCAGAAGCATTCCCGTACCGGGCGCCCACAAAAAAAACCGGCAGGCGTGAAGCGCCTGCCGGAAATCGAGGGTCTTGCTCAGTGGGCGATGCAGACCGACTTCAGCTCGGTGTAAGCCTCGATCACCGCACGGCCGAACTCGCGGCCCATGCCCGATTGCTTGACGCCGCCGAACGGCATGTTCGGGTCCAGCAGCACGTGGGCGTTGACCCAGACGGTGCCGGCTTCGATGCGCGGCACCAGGTTCATCGCCTTGGACAGGTCGTTGGTCCAGAGGCTCGCCGCCAGGCCGTAGGGGCTGTCGTTGGCCAGTTCGATCATGGCGTCCTCGTCGGTGAAGGGGATCACCGAGAGCACCGGGCCGAACACCTCTTCGCGGGCCACGGTCATGTCGTGGTTCACGTCCGCCAGCACCGTGGGCTGGACGAAGAAGCCCTCGCCTTCCAGGCGCTCGCCACCTGCCACCACGCGGGCGCCTTCCTGGCGGGCCAGGTCGATGTGCTTGAGCACGTTCTGCTGCTGCTTGCGCGACACCAGCGGGTTGATCGCCGCCTCCTGGTCCATGCCCGGGCCGATGGACAGGCCCTTCACCGCGGCGGCCAGGCCCTGGACGAATTCCTCGTAGAGGGACTGGTGCACATAGAAGCGCGACGCCGCCGCGCAGACCTGGCCCTGGTTCAGCAGGCCGCCGAGCAGTGCGCCCTGCACCGCCTTCTCCACGTCGGCGTCTTCCAGCAGGATCATCGGGTTCTTGCCGCCCAGTTCCAGGGCGAAGCGGGTCATGTTCTCCATGCAGGCCACGCCGACGCTCTTGCCCACCGCGGTGGAGCCGGTGAAGGACACCTTGCTGATCAGCGGGTGCGACGCCAGGGCATTGCCCACGGTGCTGCCACCGCCGGTGATGACGTTGAACACGCCGGCCGGAATGCCCGCCTCAAGGGCCAGCTCGGCCAGGCGCAGGGCGGTCAGCGGGGTCTCGCTGGCCGGCTTGATGACCACGGTGCAGCCGCAGGCCAGCGCCGGCATCAGCTTCCAGGTGGTGATCATCAGCGGGAAGTTCCACGGCACGATGCCGGCCACCACGCCCACCGGCTCACGACGGGCGAAGGCGGTGAAGCGCGAACCCGGCGGGATCGGGATGGACACGTCCAGGGTCTGGCCTTCGATCTTGGTGGCCCAGCCGGACATGTAGCGCATGAACTCGACGGTGGCGCCGACATCCAGCATGCGCGAGATGTTGATCGACTTGCCCTGGCTCAGGGTTTCCAACTGGGCCAGTTCTTCGGCGTGCTCCTCCACCAGGGCGGTGAAGCGCAGCAGGATGCGCTCGCGGTCGGCCGGGCGCAGGCCGGACCAGACGCGGGACTTGAACGCCTTGTGGGCGGACTGCACGGCCTGCTCCAGGTACTCCAGCGGCACGTCCGGCACGGCGGCGATGGCTTCGCCGGTGGCGGGGTTCAAGACCTGCGTGGTCGGGCCTTCCGGCAGCACCCACTGGCCGTCGATGAAGCAGCCGTGGCGGCGCTCCAGGAATGCCGCCACCTGCGGCAGGATTTCAACCTTGCTCATGCTTTATCCTCTTCATCCGTTTGGCCGGGCGCCTGCCCGGCGCCGTCATTTCTGTGCGCCCAGGAAGCAGCCGACCGCGCGACGGTCGTCGGCGCTGGCCATTCCGGCATAGGGCATGTAGGTACCGCCGACGAAGGCCTGGGGCTGGGCGATGAACTGCTCCAGGCTGTCCAGTTGCCAGTCCACCGCTTTGGCCTTCATCGCCTGGGAGTAGCTGAAGCCGGCCAGGCTGCCGGACGTGCGGCCATAAAGGCCGTGCAGGTTCGGCCCCATCATGGCCGGGCCGTCGGCCTTGGCCGAATGGCAAACGGAGCAGTCGCTGCCGAACAGCGCCGCCCCCTTTTCCACCTGGGCCGGCGCGCAGTCCGCCGCCAGCGCCGATTGCGTCAGTACCAGCGCCAATACGGTGGCCAGCCCGGCGATGCGCCCTGTCTTGCGTTCTTGCATCGAATCAACACCTCGATCATCCACTGGCCCTGCCCGCGCGGTCGGAAAGTCACGCGCGGAAACAGGGCCGATGTCCGGATTCTCGGCGCTGCGGGGAATCGAGGTTTTTCTGTCTGTGCCAGTCGTGTTGGCAGGGCTGCCAGGTGTGGGCGATCAGCGATGGAGGGCAAACACCTGTGGGGGCGAATTCATTCGCTAAGGGCAGCGCAGCTGCCCCATGGAGCCCCCAGGGCAGGACTCCGTCCTGCTCAGCGATTGAAATCGCCCCCACAGGAAAAGCGATTCCTTGCCGCCTCTATGCGATCAACCCTGGCTGTACCGCTTGCGGTACTCGCTGGGCGACACGCCGAAGCGGGCCTTGAACGCGGTGGAGAAGTAGCTGGAATCGGTGAAGCCCCAGGCATAGCCCAGGGCCGAGAGCTTCTGCTCGGCGGTGGCGTGGCGCAGGCTCTCGGCGCAGAAGTCGAGGCGGCGGTTCTTGATGTACTGGGCCACCACCAGGCCCTTCCTGGCGAACATGCGGTACAGCCCGCGCACCGATACGCCCACTTCGCGGGCAATGGTCTCGGGGCAGAGCTCTTCGGCGCAGATGTTCTCGTCGATGAAGCGCAGGGTCTTGCGGAACATGCGTTCGTGCACGTCCTGCTCGGCCTCGGCAGCGCCGATGGCCGGACGCAGCAGACTGACCACCGCCTCCAGCGTGGCTTCGCTTTCCGGCAGGCTGAGGCTGGCCTGGCGGGTTGATTCGAGGATCAGCCGGTTCGCCAGCACCGCCACCGGCGAGCTGGCCGGGATGCGCTGGGCGCAGCGTACACCGGAGAAACGCAGGCCCTGCTCCACCATATGGCGCGGCAGGATCAGCGACAGCTGGCAGGAGTTCTCGCGGTAGACGAAATCGCTGGGCAGGGTGGAGTCGATCAGGGTGATGTCGCCGGGCCCCATCTCGATGCTGTTGCCGCTCTGCTCCATGCCGGCATGGCCGTTCAGCTGGATGGCCAGGTAGAAGTGCTTGCCGTCGCTCTGCGCCACTTCCTTCTGGGTGCGGAACAGGCGTGCCTGGGCAACGTCCACGAAGCTCAGCTTGATGGCACCGGCCTTGTACTCGCGGATGGCTCCGGAAAATTCCGAGCCCAGCAGCTTGGCACCGAAGCGCCCGCAGACCTGGTTGATACCTTGCAGCCACTCGTCGAAGTGGTCTGACCTCAGTGCTTGTGCAGTCGTCATGGCTCTCTCAGCCTCACGTTAGGCATTGTTCTTGTCGTTGTCCGGCCTGACGACATGGCAGGCCGGGTTTACCTCGTCCGTGATGGGCCACCGAAAGGCGGCCCGGCTACTTCAATCCACCGAAACGCTGATAGAAGTTCTCGCCGGCATCCGGCAACGGGCCGTCCGCGGTTTCCAGCGCCGCGTTCAGCCATTCCTCTGCCTTGGCATAGATGAGTCGGTAGATGTTGCGGCACAACTGGCGCGCCGCGCGGCCTTCCCAATCGCCCGGCAACAGTTCGTCGGGGAGTTGCGGGTCGCGCAGCAGCAATTTGCGGTATTCGTGGATGAGCAAGGTCCGGGCCAGGAAGCAATCGGCCGGCTGCAAGTTGTTTTCCTGTTCGCGCAGCGCCTGCCAGAGCGGGCGGAACAGCTGGATGAACTCACTGTAGTGCGTACCCAGTTCATCGATGTTCCAGCTCTCGCGAACCTGCATGCGCAGGGCCTTGGAGGCGAGCACGTCCTGGGAACGGGTCTCGAACAGGATGCTGTCCTCCAGGGCATCCAGCTCCTGCAGGGTGGCGCTCAGGTCTACCCGGTCGCAACGCGGATTGGCCAGCACGGTGGGCGAGATCGCACCAAAACCTTGCCACTCCAGCTCCTCGCGCACCTGTTTGCGCTTGTCCTGGGGCAGCTGCGAGAGCACCACCAGGGACCAGGCGCCATCCCAGGCCGGCACATTGGAGCTGTAGACCCGCTTGAAGGCCTTCTCGAAACGCCGCCGACCGGCGCCGGTCAGGCTGTAGTAACTGCGCCGGCCAACCTTTTCCGCACTCAGCCAGCCTTCCTTGGTGAGACGGAAGATGGAGGTGCGGATCAGCCGCTCGTTGATGCCCATGGGCTCCAGCAGCTGGATCAGGCTGCCCAGCCAGACGGTGCCGCCATGGGGCTCGATGGCATCGCCATAGAGGGTGATGATCAGCGAACTGGCACGGATCGGCGTCTGCTGCTGGAAGCGGGTGACGAGTTGGTCCAAGGGCACGAGCGAAGTCATGGGCATACTGGAAACGGAAAAGATGCCGAATATACCCGCAGGCTCCTCGGCATGACCATTGGGGAAAGCCCCCGGTGTGCGAAGACCGCCCTCATTGCGACGAAGTACCCTTTGGACGCAGGCCTCGGTCGGCGATGCGCGGCCGGTCAGCCTCCATCTCCGCCAGCGGCTCGCAGGCCACCAGGCTCTCCAGGCAGCGCTGGGCGAGCAACTGGTATTCGCGGGTGCCGGCCTGTTTCCAGGCCACTTCCTCGTCGCTGAGCCGGCGCTTGACCTGGGCCGGCGAGCCCATCACCAGGCACTGCTCCTCGCAGCTGAAGCCGGCCTTGACGAAAGCGGTGGCGGAAACGAAGGAGCGCGCGCCGATGCGCGCGTTGTCCATCACCACCGCGTTCATCCCCACCAGGGCATCCTCGCCGATGCGGCAGCCGTGCAGCACGGCGCCGTGGCCGATGTGGCCATTGCGCTCGACCACCGTGTCGCTGTCGGGGAAGCCGTGCATCACGCAGGTGTCCTGGATATTGGCGCCTTCCTCCAGGACGATCCGGCCGAAATCGCCGCGCAGGCTGGCCAGCGGGCCGACATAGCAGCCCGGGCCGATGATCACGTCGCCGATCAGCACGGCAGTGGGGTGCACATAGGCGGTGGGGTGGACCACCGGGGTCAGGCCATCGAGGCTGTAGCAGGTCATCGGGCGCTCCTTGGTTTTTCTTGTGTTGTGCCTACGCGTGGCGGCGGCTCTGCACGGTGACGAAACGCCGGGCGACAAAGGCACCGTCGGTGATGGAGGCATTGGCCGCCGGATTGCCGCCGCTGGCGTGGAAGTCGCTGAAGGCGGCGGATTGGTTGACGAAGACGCCACCGTCGAAATTGATCGACAAGGCCACGGCAACGTCCTGGGACAGTTGTTCGGCGCGGTCCAGCACGCTGTCGTCGGTGGAGTACACGCCCAGGGTCAGCGCGCCCTTCTCGGCGATCACCTCGCCGGCCAGGCGCAGGCTGTGTTCGGTGTCGTCGGTGGCGATGACGAAGGCGATGGGGCCGAAGCGCTCCTCGGAGTATGCCTCGCGGTCGGCCGCGTCGACCTTGAGCAGCAGCGGCGTGTGGATGCGCGCGCCGGGGAACTGCGGATGCTCGCGGGCTTCACTGTCCAGCAACACTTCACCCAGTTGGCGACAGGCCTGGATGCGCTCGGCTGTGGTCTCGGACTGGATGGCGCCGATCACCGCGCAGGCACGTTCGTTGTCGGCGAGGAAGCTGCGCACGGCGCCGGCCAGGGCTTGCGCCACCTCGTCGAAGGACAGCTGTTCGTCGCCGTTGCGGATGCCGCCGCGCGGCACGTAGATGGCCTGGGTGGTGGTGCACATCTGCCCGGAATACAGGCTGAGGGAGAAGGCCAGGTTGCGCGCCACGGCCTTGATGTCGCGCACGCTGTCGATGATCACGCTATTGATGCCGGCCTTCTCGGTGAAGACCTGGGCCTGGCGGGCGTTGTCTTCCAGCCAGTTGCCGAAGGCGTTGGAGCCGGTGAAGTCGACCAGCTTGACGCGCGGGTCCAGGGCCAGGCGCTGGCTCACCGGCGCCTCCGGGGTGTCCACCACCAGGCTCACCAGGGTCGGGTCGAAGCCGAGCTCGGCCAGTACCTCCTGGGCCACCTTGACGCTCATGGCCACCGGCAGGATCGCGCCGGGGTGGGCCTTGACCAGCACCGGATTGCCGGTGGCCAGGCTGGCGAACAGGCCCGGATAGGTGTTCCAGGTGGGGAACGTGGAGCAGGCGATCACCAGGGACAGGCCGCGCGGGACTATATGCCAGCGCTTGTCCAGCACCAGCGGGTCCTGCTTGCCCTGGGGTTTGCTCCAGCGCGCCGCCTCCGGCACCTCGTTCATGGCGCGCCAGGCATAGGCCAGCACCTCCAGGCCACGGTCCTGGGCATGGGGGCCACCGGCCTGGAAGGCCATCATGTAGGCCTGGCCGCTGGTGTGCATCACCGCATGGGCCAGGGTCGGGCTCAGGGCATTGAGGCGCTGGAGGATCTCCAGGCAGGCGCCAAGCCTCGCCTTGGGCCCGGCATCGCGCCAGGCCGGCAGCGCCGCCTGCAGGCGCGACAGCAGTTGATCCGCATCGTACTGGTCATAGCTCACATTCAAGTCGAAGCCATAGGGCGAACGTTCGGCGCCGGCGCAGCCCACCGGCTGCGGGCCGGCCAGGGCGAAGTGTTGGCCGAGCAGCGCCTCGAATGCGCCCTGGGCGCCCTTCACCACTTCCTCCGGGTACTGCTTGAGGCTTTCCGGGAAGGGCGACCAGTAGCCGCGCTCGGCGATCGCCTGGACGGCGCGTTCGAGGGTGCCGCGATGGTGCTCGAACAGCTCGAGGGCGGCGGCGCGGGCGGTGGTCGACATGGAAGAACTCCTCAACAAGGCAGGTGGGGCCACAAGGTGGCGCAAAGCGATTCGCTCGATGGAGAATTTTGTATCACATCAATATGAATCAGAAAAGGACCAAAGACTGTATCGAATGACGACCGGTCATCGGCACCCTCCTCTTCTGATCACGAGCCATGAACCCCCTTTAAAATCGCAGTACACAGCCACGGCCCGGCGTTGGCGATCTGTCCTTTGGTAGTAAAAGCTCGACATATGAGACACATAAATCATATGTGTTGCAGTTGTTTTGTATCGCTTTGTGGGTATACTCCGGCCAAAGTCGCCCCGCCCTGCGCGTCGGACGACACAGGAAGGGGCCACCCCGAATCCACTAATAAGAGCGGCTGATTCAAGGCCGCGCGTGCACCTGAGGACAGTCGACATGCCTCGTACCCTTGCCGTCCTGCCGCCCGAGCAGGGTGTCCGCCTGATCACCCTGCAGCGTCCGGAGGCGCTCAACGCCCTCAATACCGAGTTGCTGGGTGAGCTGGCTGCCGAACTGGACGCCGCCGAGCAGGACGCCGAGACCCGCGTCGTGGTGATCACCGGCAGCCGCAAGGCCTTCGCCGCCGGCGCCGATATCAAGGAAATGGCCGAGCGCGACCTGGTCGGCATCCTCAATGACCCGCGCCTGGCCCACTGGCAGCGCATTACCCGTTTCAGCAAGCCGCTGATCGCCGCCGTCAATGGCTTCTGCCTGGGCGGCGGCTGCGAACTGGCCATGCACGCCGACATCCTCATCGCCGGCGAAGACGCCCGCTTCGGCCAGCCGGAGATCAACCTCGGGATCATGCCCGGCGCCGGTGGCACCCAGCGCCTGCTGCGTGCCGTGGGCAAGTCCCTGGCCATGCAGATGGTCCTCACCGGCGAGGCCATCGACGCCCGCCACGCCCAGCGCGCAGGCTTGGTCAGCGAAGTGACCCAGCCGGAATTCACCGTCGAGCGGGCCATCGCCATCGCCCGCGTGATCGCCCAGAAGGCCCCGCTGGCCGTACGCCTGGCCAAGGAAGCCCTGCTCAAGGCCGAGGACACCGACCTCGCCAGCGGCCTGCGCTTCGAGCGCCACGCCTTCACCTTGCTGGCCGGCACCCGCGACCGCGAGGAAGGCATCCGCGCCTTCCAGGAAAAGCGCCGCCCCGAATTCACCGGCCAGTAATCGCTGACCGACCTCTTTCGACTGACCTGGAGCGCCCTTGCCCATGAACTTCGAGCACATCCTGTTTTCCATCGAGGCTGGCGTCGCCACCCTCAGCCTCAACCGCCCGGAGCAACTGAACAGCTTCAACGCCCAGATGCATGGCGAGGTCCGCGAAGCCCTCAAGCAGGTGCGCCAGAACCCCGAGGTGCGCGTGCTGCTGCTGACCGCTGAAGGCCGTGGCTTCTGCGCAGGCCAGGACCTGGGCGATCGCAATGTCGCCCCGGGCGCCGCCGCACCGGACCTCGGCGAATCCATCGAGAAGTTCTACAACCCGCTGATCCGCACCCTGCGCGACCTGCCGCTGCCGGTGATCTGCGCGGTGAACGGCGTGGCCGCCGGCGCCGGCGCCAACATCCCGCTGGCCTGCGACCTGGTCCTGGCCGCCCGCTCCGCCAGCTTCATCCAGGCCTTCTGCAAGATCGGCCTGATCCCGGATTCCGGCGGAACCTGGACCCTGCCGCGCCTGGTCGGCATGGCCCGCGCCAAGGCCCTGGCCCTGCTGGGTGATCGCCTGACTGCCGAACAGGCCGAGCAATGGGGCCTGATCTACCGCGTGGTGGACGATGCCGCCCTGCGCGAAGAAGCCCTGAAGCTCGCCCGCCACCTGGCCACCCAGCCCACCTACGGCCTGGCCCTGATCAAGCGCGGCCTCAACGCCAGCCTGAACAACAGCTTCGACGAGCAGCTGGACCTCGAACGCGACCTGCAACGCCTGGCCGGCCGCAGCGAGGACTACCGCGAAGGCGTCAGCGCCTTCATGGAAAAGCGCACCCCGGCTTTCAAAGGACGCTGAGCACATGCCCGCCCTGAACACCTCCGCAACAATCGCCGTGATCGGCGCCGGCGCCATGGGTGCCGGCATCGCCCAGGTGGCGGCCCAAGCCGGCCACCCGGTCAAGCTGTATGACAACCGCCCCGGCGCCGCCGCCCAGGCCATCGACGGCATCGACCGCCAGCTCGGCCGCCTGGTGGAGAAAGGCAAGCTCAGCAGCGACGCCCGCGCCGCCATCGTCGCCCGCCTGCAACCGGCGGAGGCCATCGAGGCCCTGGCCGGCACCAGCCTGGTGATCGAGGCCATAGTCGAGAACCTGGAGGTCAAGCGCGGCCTGCTGCGCCAGCTGGAAGACGTCTGCGGCCAGGACTGCATCCTCGCCAGCAACACCTCGTCCCTGTCCATCACCAGCCTGGCCGCCGGCCTCCAGCATCCGGGCCGGGTGATCGGCATGCACTTCTTCAACCCGGCGCCGCTGATGGCCCTGGTGGAAATCGTCTCGGGCCTGGCCAGCGACCCGGCCCTGGCCGAAGGCCTGTACGAAACCGCCAAGGCCTGGGGCAAACAGCCCGTGCACACCAAGTCCACGCCGGGCTTCATCGTCAACCGCGTGGCGCGCCCCTTCTACGCCGAGAGCCTGCGCCTGCTGCAGGAAGGCGCCGCCGACTGCGCCACCCTCGACGCGCTGATGCGCGACGCCGGCGGCTTCCGCATGGGCGCCTTCGAGCTCACCGACCTGATCGGCCATGACGTCAACTACGCCGTCACCTGCTCGGTGTTCGACGCCTATTATGGCGACTTCCGCTTCCAGCCCTCGCTGATCCAGAAGGAGCTGGTGGATGCCGGCCGCCTTGGCCGCAAGAGTGGGCACGGCTTCTACAGCTACGCAGAGGGCGCCGAGCGCCCGCAAGCGGCGGAGCTGACCAGCACCGCAACCGTTGAGGCCTGCGTGGTGGAAGGCAGCCTGGGCGTCGCCGAGCCGCTGCTGCAGCGCCTGGCCGATGCCGGTGTACAGGTGGTGCGCCGTGACGGCAGCGGCCTGCTGCGGGTGGGCGACGCGGTACTCGCCCTCTCCGACGGCCGCCTGGCCAGCCAACGCGCCCGCGAAGACGGCCTGGCCAACCTGGTGCTGATCGACCTCGCGCTGGACTACGCCAAGGCCACGCGCCTCGGCATCGCCAGTGCAGCTTCTACCAACGCAGACGCCCGCGACCAGGCGGTAGCCCTGCTGCAGCGCGCCGGCCTCAAGGTCAGCCAACTCGCCGACATTCCCGGCCTCGCCGTGCTGCGCACCGTGGCCATGCTCGCCAACGAAGGTGCCGACGCCGTGCTCCAGGGCGTGGGCTCGGCCGCCGATATCGACCTCGCCATGCGCGCCGGAGTCAACTACCCGCAGGCCCCGCTGGCCTGGGCCGACGCCATCGGCCTGCCGGCCGTGCTGCGCACCCTGGAAAACCTCCAGGCCGCCTATGGCGAAGCGCGCTACCGCCCTTCCCTGCTGCTGCGCCGCCAGGTGGCCGAGGGGAGGAACTTCCGATGACCAACCATGAAGCCCTTTCCCTGGCCGAAGCCTGTGGCAGCGCCCTGTTCGAACGCGATGCCGCCAGCCAGGCCATGGGCATGCGCCTGCTTTCCGTGGCGCCAGGCCAGGCCCGCGTCGGCATGAGCGTGCGCGCGGACATGGTCCAGGGCCACGGCACCTGCCACGGCGGTTACCTGTTCGCCCTGGCCGACTCCGCGTTCGCCTTCGCCTGCAACAGCTACAACGAAGCCACCGTGGCCATCGGCTGCAGCATCGACTACGTGGCGCCGGCGCGCCTGGGCGACACCCTCACCGCCCAGGCCACCGAGCAGAGCCGCAGCGGCCGCACCGGCAACTACGACGTGCGCATCGAGAACCAGAACGGGCAGCTGATCGCCCTCTTCCACGGCAAGTCCTACAAAGTGCGCGGCCCGGTACTCGCGCAGGAGAACCCTGATGAATGACGCCTTGATAATCGACGCCGTGCGCACGCCCATCGGCCGCTACGCCGGCGCCCTGTCCGGCGTGCGTGCCGACGACCTCGGCGCCGTGCCGATCCGCGCCCTGATGGCCCGCCACCCGGAACTGGACTGGAGCGCCATCGACGACGTGATCTACGGCTGCGCCAACCAGGCCGGCGAAGACAACCGCAACGTCGCGCGCATGTCTTCCCTGCTCGCCGGCCTGCCGCTGACCGTCCCCGGCACCACCCTGAACCGCCTCTGCGGCTCCGGCCTGGACGCCATCGGCAACGCCGCCCGCGCCCTGCGCTGCGGCGAGGCCGGACTGATGCTGGCCGGCGGCGTGGAATCCATGTCCCGCGCGCCCTTCGTGATGGGCAAGGCGGAAACCGCCTTCTCCCGCCAGGCAGAAATCTTCGACACCACCATCGGCTGGCGCTTCGTCAACCCGCTGCTGAAGGGCCAGTTCGGCATCGACTCCATGCCGGAGACCGCCGAAAACGTCGCCGAGCAGTTCAACATCTCCCGGGAAGACCAGGACGCTTTCGCCCTGCGCAGCCAGCACAAGGCCGCCGCCGCCCAGGCCAACGGTCGCCTGGCCAAGGAAATCGTCCCGGTGGAGATTCCCCAGCGCAAGGGCCCGCCGAAGCTGGTCGAGCAGGATGAGCATCCGCGTGGCGACACCACCCTGGAACAGCTGGCCAAGCTGGGCACGCCGTTCCGCCAGGGCGGCAGCGTCACCGCCGGCAACGCCTCGGGCGTCAACGACGGCGCCTGCGCCCTGCTGCTGGCCAGCCCCGAAGCGGCCAAGCGCCACGGCCTCAAGGCCCGTGCGCGGGTGGTCGGCATGGCCACCGCCGGTGTCGAGCCGCGCATCATGGGCATCGGCCCGGTGCCGGCGACTCGCAAGGTGCTGGAGCTGACCGGCCTGTCCCTGGCCGACATGGACGTCATCGAACTCAACGAAGCCTTCGCCGCCCAGGGCCTGGCGGTGCTGCGCGAACTCGGCCTGGCCGACGACGACGCCCGGGTCAACCCCAACGGCGGCGCCATCGCCCTCGGCCACCCGCTGGGCATGAGCGGCGCGCGCCTGGTCACCACCGCCCTGCACGAACTGGAAGAGCGCCAGGGCCGCTACGCCCTCTGCACCATGTGCATCGGCGTGGGCCAGGGCATCGCCCTGGTCATTGAAAGGCTCTGAAACGCAAGAACCGAGATCGACGAAACGGGTGAGGAGTATCCTCTTCCTCAGCACTCAGGGGCCCAAGGGCCCCCACAAAAACAATTTGAGTGAAACCATGAACATGATTGCCAATACCGCCTTGCTTGACCCGATGGAAACCGCCAGCGTCGACGAACTGCGCCAGCACCAGTTGGAGCGCCTGCGCTGGAGCCTGAAGCACGCCTACGAGAACGTCCCGCTGTACCGCCAGCGCTTCGATGAAAAAGGCGTGCACCCGGATGACCTGAAGTCCCTGGAAGACCTGGCGAAGTTCCCCTTCACCGGCAAGTCCGACCTGCGCGACAACTATCCCTTCGGCATGTTCGCCGTGCCGCAGAGCGAGATCGTGCGCATCCACGCGTCCAGCGGCACCACCGGCAAGCCCACCGTGGTCGGCTACACGCAGAACGACATCGACACCTGGGCCAACGTGGTGGCGCGCTCGATCCGCGCCGCCGGCGGCCGCAAGGGCGACAAGGTGCACATTTCCTATGGCTATGGCCTGTTCACCGGCGGCCTGGGCGCCCACTACGGCGCCGAGCGCCTGGGCTGCACCGTGATCCCCATGTCCGGCGGCCAGACCGAGAAGCAGGTCCAGCTGATCCGCGACTTCCAGCCGGACATCATCATGGTCACCCCCTCCTACATGCTGAACCTGGCCGACGAGATCGAGCGCCAGGGCATCGACCCGCACAAGCTGGCCCTGCGCCTCGGCATCTTCGGCGCCGAACCCTGGACCGCCGAACTGCGCCGCGCCATCGAGGAGCGCATGGGCATCACCGCCCTGGACATCTACGGCCTGTCGGAAATCATGGGCCCGGGTGTGGCCATGGAATGCGCCGAGACCAAGGACGGCCCGACCATCTGGGAAGACCACTTCTACCCCGAGATCATCGACCCGGTGACCGGTGAGGTGCTGCCGGACGGCCAGCTGGGCGAGCTGGTGTTCACCTCGCTGTCCAAGGAAGCCCTGCCGATGATCCGCTACCGCACCCGCGACCTGACCCGCCTGCTGCCGGGCACCGCGCGGCCCATGCGGCGCATGGACAAGATCACCGGCCGCAGCGACGACATGCTGATCATCCGCGGCGTCAACGTCTTCCCGACCCAGATCGAGGAGCAGGTGCTGAAAGTCCGCCAGCTGTCGGAGAACTACGAGATCCACCTGTTCCGCAACGGCAACCTGGACAGCATCGAAGTCCATGTCGAGCTCAAGCACGAGCACGAAGGCCTGGGCGAGGCGCAGCAACAGGCGCTGTGCAACGAGCTGGGCAAGTACATCAAGACCTACATCGGCATCAGCTCGCGCATCGTCCTGCGCCCCTGCTACTCCCTCAAACGCTCCGAGGGCAAGGCCTGCCACGTTTACGACAATCGCAACAAGTAAGTGCCAGAGCTGAAGAAAAGCCCCGCGTATGCGGGGCTTTTTCATGGTTCTTCACGGATTTTCGGGGAGGCATTGGATTCGTGCTGGATGGGCAAGATTGTCTGATAGCCATTGATTGGCGCCGTGCAGCCGGATGCTGCCCTCTCCCCCGGCCCCCGCCCTGCGCCCCGGCCTGATCGCTTCGCGCTCAGGCGCTCATCGGCACCGGAAGCGGTGCTTCCGAACGCGTACCTCTTCGCCCCGCAGGCGGGCGAGGGGTGACTTAGCCGGCGAGCCCGGAGCAAACCTGAAGCTCATACAGGTCTGAAACCGAGCAGCGAGGGTGGGGCCGGGATGGC
>NZ_SSOJ01000083.1 GCF_029871205.1 Pseudomonas sp. BN417
GGATCACCCGCGCTGGCTCGGCTGCCTGCTGGCCTTCGCCTACCCGGACCGCATCGCCCAGCAGCGCCGGTCCGGCGGTGCCGATTACCGCCTGGCCAATGGTCGCGCCGCCAGCTTCGGCGAGCCGGACGCACTGATGAAGGAACCCTGGCTGGTGATCGCCGATCTCGGCAGCCGCCAGGGTCAGCGCGAGGAGCGCATCTACCTGGCGGCAGACCTGGACCCCGCGTTGTTCGACGGGCCCCTCGCCGAACAGGTGAGCCGCCAGGACCTGCTGGATTGGGACGAGCGCGAAGGCGTGCTGCGCGCCGAGCGCCAGCTGCGGGTCGGTGAGCTGGTGCTGGCCCGCGAGGCCCTGGCCGCGCTGGATGAAGCTGCACGCTCGCGAGCGCTGCTCGGCCTGGTGCGGCGCAAGGGGCTGGAGTTGCTGCCCTGGACCCCGGAACTGCGCCAATGGCAGGCGCGGGTCGCGCTGTTGCGTCGCCTGGACCTGGTCGACAAGGGGGAAAGCCAATGGCCGGACCTGTCCGATGCCGCCCTGCTGGCCGGCCTGGAAGACTGGCTGCAACCCTGGTTGGGCAAGGTCAGCCGCCTCAGCCATTTCGCCAATCTCGACCTGTCCGGCATCCTTCAGGGCCTGCTGCCCTGGCCGTTGCCGCAACGCCTCGATGAACTCGCGCCACGCACCCTGGAAGTGCCATCCGGCTCGCGCATCCGCCTGGACTACAGCGAGGACATGCCGGTTTTGGCGGTGCGGCTGCAGGAGCTGTTCGGCCTGGCCGATACCCCGCGCATCGCCGGCGGCCGCCAGGGCGTCAAGCTGCACCTGCTTTCCCCAGCCCAGCGCCCGGTGCAAGTCACCCAGGACCTGGCCAGCTTCTGGCGCAACACCTACGCGGAAGTGAAAAAGGACCTCAAGGGCCGCTATCCCAAGCACTACTGGCCGGACGACCCGCTGGTGGCCGAGCCGACGGCAAGGGCCAAGCCGAGGAAGTGAGGCGGGAGAACCGCACAGGTTTGAACCTGTAGCCCGGATGCAATCCGGGAGCGATGGTGCGGGCATTCCCCGGATTTCATCCGGGCTACCAAGCTGCTGGCCGGATGACCCGCTGGTGGCCGAGCCGAGGGCAAGGGCCAAGCCGAGGAAGTGAGGCGGAAGAACCGCGCTTTTGTGGGGGCGA
>NZ_SSOJ01000084.1 GCF_029871205.1 Pseudomonas sp. BN417
CGATTGGAAAAGGGACTCGCCCGGGAGGGCGAAACCGAGACTCGAAGCCCACTCGGCAATGAGCCGAACGAAAAGACTCCAAGCCCCCTCACACCGGATTACCAATCCGGCGTGAGCCCCATTCCCCGGTAATCCGTGAAGAACCTTTTTTTGGCCATGGGATTCGGCCCGCCGCCGGTAGGAACGATTTCGATCGCGAATGAGTCCGCCCCGACTCGTAGGTTGGCGCTGAGCTCAGCGAAGCCCAACGTTGCATGATACCCCGCGTTGGGCCTCGTTCCTCGGCACCAACCTACGACAGTCCTGCGGACTGCATCGCGAATGAATTCGCTTACGGGATCAACGCCTACCAATCGCCATACGGCATATTCCGCCAGCTCGGCCCATCCCTCAGCGCCGGCTCGTCGTGGGCCACCATGAAGATCGGCAGGTCCCGCCGGTCGATCCACAACTCACCCTGCTACTTCACCACGCCGACGCGCTGGTTGGCCCAGCTCATGAAGGCCCGCTTTGGCGAAACATCCGCTTCCCTATGCTGGTCATGCAGCGTCGGCACCACTTCCTCGCTGAGCCACTGGCCGATGCAGCGATGCTCCGGATGCCCGAAGCGAAACAGGGCGTTATAGGCCCCCACATCGCTGATCACATCCAGCTCCTCCCGAGTCCCGCCGTCGTACTGCAGCAGCACCGTCCGCCGCTGGTGCTCGGGCATGCGCCTGGCCAGCAGCAGGGCGCACGGCGCGGCGATCAGGCGGGCGAAGTCATAGGCGACGATCCAGGGTCGGTGGTCGATCATCACCGCGCGAAGGTGAAGGGAATGGCGTTGGAAAACGATGGGGGTGTATGCGTCATGCATGGTGGTGCTCCTAGCTGAGGTCTCTGGAGTCGTCACCGTTCGCTGCCATTCGAAGGGTGACGGACCGCGCGGGGTTGACAGACCGGAGCTAGTACCCGGCAGACCACGAGGATCTCCCCGCGCGATCCGCCATAGAGCGGTGCAGTAAAAACTGCATGCGTGTGTGTGCCTGCAAAAACGTCCGCCGTTTTCGCATGCACCTTGCAGCGCAATCGCGCCTAGCTGACGGGCTGTCAAACCCGGCCACGGGATTGACCGTGGCCGGCGCAGCATAGGGAGGGGAGGGCGGAAGGGCAAGCGGGGGCCAGTGTAGGAAATGGGCTTGGGTGACTGACTCAGCATCTAACCTGCGGTTGCTGGGCGGCAACGATCGGCCCATCGCTGTCTGCCAGGCTGAATCCTCGCACACGCATTCGCGACTAGAATTTCGCTGCCGACTCTTCTAAAGCCAGGTCGGATTTCACCGTGCAACGTCAGGCCACGAGCCTGAGTTCGGTCTCCAGGAAACCGGTATGACAGATCCACAAGATAAAGCCGAAGCCGACGAGGATCTCGCTCAGCTGGTAATAGGCCAAGGGCCCTGCACTTATCTCATGCTGCTCTTGCTGGGCTTGATCCTCCTGTTTCCCTATCTTGAGGAAGGTATATTCGCTCGCACCTTGCTCGGCATTCTGTTTTCAATCGTGCTGCTCGTGGGCGCTTTTGCCACCCGGCAGACTCGGTGGGGGTTCAGCCTCAAACTGGGCCTGGCGTTGCTTGGGGTTGGTCTTCAATGGACGGCACTGTGGACTGCGAGTATCGCGATTCTTGAACTTGCCGGGATAGCTTATGCGACGTCTCTTGCAGTCTCGTTCAGCGGAGTGCTTCGCTATATTCTCAAGCGTGGGCCAATTACAGCCGACAAGCTGCATGGCGCGCTCGCGGGCTACATCATGCTGGCCTTCGTGTGGTCCTTCATCTATGCCTTGGTCGAGATATCCAGCGCTGGCTCATTCGGCCCTGGCCACCTCGATTTCACACAGTCCGGCACTTTCTTCAAGCTGATCTATTTCAGCCTCACGACGCTCACGACCACCGGTTTCGGTGATGTTCTTCCATTGACCAATCACGCCCGCTCACTGGTGATGGTCGAAGAATTTTCAGGCGTCTTTTACGTCGGTGTCGTGATAGCGCGGCTCGCCGGTCTTTATCCGTCGACTCAGACTAAGTGACGCTCGGCTTGCCTGAGCCACCTCAATACACAATCTCATCAGCCGGCTACTCACTGAGATCGGCGTTCAGAGCCTTTGTGCGTTCACGCAGATCATTCAAACGGGCCCTGGAAAGCATGATGGCGATGTCAAGTCCGCCCAGTGCTGCGCGCGACAGTGCCGGCCCCAGTCATACCTGATGCCGCCCTCCTTGAAGTAAACCGCCCCCGATATACACCCAATGCTGGGGGATATCCCCCACAGAAACGGGCGTGACGACTTCCGAGTGCGTTGGCGAAGGCCTCTGTGTCCCTTCCAATGGCCACTCTTTCTCGGAGAAGCGCCGGTGGTATGGCAGTTGCTAAATCCCGTGTAGCCGGACGGCGGGGCCGCAGTCGCCCAAGGACTTCTGCCTGAATTGCAAACCAGTGTCCCTCCAGGCGTTCGTTCAGCCGGTGGCGAGGTCGGTTACATCAATGCATACCGCACCAGTTGGAGAGGCAGTGACCGCGACACAGGTCTGAGGTCGAGCCATGCCCCTCGTCCGGACGCCGATCTCGTGCTGGTTGTCACATAGCACGCCCCCAGGTCGGGGGCGGCGTATCGAGACGAACCGAAACGGAGGTTCACCATGCTTGTTAAACAATGCTCGCTGGCGCTGGCAATCGGCGTCGCCCTATCCGCAGCGACCGTGCTAGTGCCCGAGTCCATTTCGAGCTACTCCAGCGTTCATGCCAAGGATGGCGGTGGTGGTGGCAGTGGCGGTGGTGGCGGCGGTCATGGTGGTGGCGGTGGTGGTCATGGTGGTGGCCACGGCGGAGGAAGCGGCGGCGGTGGCGGCCATGGGGGAAATGGCAGTGGTGGTGGCCATGGCGGCGACAGTGGTGGTGGACACAGCGGTTCAAGCCACGGAGGGGATAGCGCGGGGCGCGGCAGCGACAGTGGTCACGGCGGCGCGCACAGTGGGCGTGGCGACGATCACGGTGCTAGTCATGAGGCCGGCGGACCGCATGGTGTGGGGCATAGTGCCGACGATGGCCCAGGGCATGAGGTAGGCGAAGCCCACGGTGTGGGTCATGGGGCCGATGATGGGGCCGACCATGATGTCGGCGATGATCATGGCGGGCGTGCGGCTGGCGAGCCCGGAGATGATCGAGACGGCGTCTGAGCGGCGCCTGCAGCTCCAGGAAATCCGGAAGCCTTCCGGCTTTCCTGGGGTGTTCCGGCTACCTTGCCTGCCACTCGCGATCAATCCCGGTTCAGCAGGTCGATGATCGGGCAGCTCATGCTGTCTGCGTTCGCGTCGCACCCGTGTATCAGCTCATTCAGCGCTTTATGCATCGCTGTCAGGACAGCCAGTTTCGTTTCGATGAGTTGTACCGTTGAGAACGGCCAGGGACCGATTTATCGGATGGCTGTGCCTGAGTCCCGCGACCCCCGCCCCGATGGCGAGATCGTCGAATGCCACTGGTTCGCACCGGCTGAGCAGGATGACATAGCGGTGAAACCGACCAACCTGGAGCTGCTGCGGCTGCACAGCAAGAAGATCGAGCAGGGCGGCGCGGGCCTGCGGGGTTTGTCTCCGGCTATTTCCGGGCCACCAGCAGATCCAGCACGCCACCGCCTTCCTTGATCTTCTGCAGGATGATCTCGGAGCGGATATCGGTGACCCCGGCCGTCCGGTTCAGTTTGTTGACGATGAAGTCGGAGTACTGCTTCAGATTGCGCGCCTGCACCCGCAGCACGTAGTTGCTGGCACCAGTGATCACATAGGCGCTGACCACCTCGGGCCAGGACTGCACCTTCTGGATGAAGGTCTCGTGCCAGTTCTCGTCGTCCTGGCGCATGGAGATATGCACGATGGCTTCCAGCTCCACGCCCAGCCGCTCGGCATTGAACACGGCGCGATAGCTTTCTATGACGCCGTTGTCTTCCAGGATGCGCAGCCGCCGCAGGCAGGCCGAAGGCGAGAGCGCGACCTTTTCCGCCAGCTCCTGGTTGCTGATGCGACCGTTCTGCTGCAGGCAGAGGAGGATGCGGATATCCGTAGAGTCGAGTGTCATGGTGTCCGAATAAAATTGTGCAGATGTGCTTGATTCTCGAATTATATGCGAGAGCATGACCATTAGCTTCGTGACTTTGCACGAAAATGCGAAAGGGGTTCGTTCATCATATTTCCGGTAGCAACTGGAGAACGAGCATGTCGCGATCCCCTTCCTTGTGGGACATCAGTCCCTGGATCGAGCCGGGCATTCCCACCTGGCCCGGCGATACGCCCTACACCGAAGAGACGGTCTGGCACATGGGGCCGGACTGTCCGGTGAATGTCGGCCGCATCAGCCTGTCGCCACATACCGGTGCCCATGCCGATGCGCCTCGGCATTACGATCCGGCTGGCGTGGCCATCGGCGCCGTGTCCCTGGAGCCTTACCTGGGTCCCTGCCGGGTCATCCATTGCATGGACGGTGGGCCGCTGGTGCGTCCGCAGGATATTGCCGCGTCGCTGCAGGATGTACCGCCACGGGTGCTGCTGCGCGCCTGTCGGGAGGCTGCCCAAACCCGCTGGGATGAGCGCTTCCGGGCGGTGGCGGCGGAGACCATCGAGCTGCTCGGCGCGCACGGCGTGTGCCTGATCGGCATCGATACCCCTTCTCTCGACCCGCAACAGTCGAAAGCCATGGATGCCCATCGGGCCGTCGCCCGGCATGGCATGGCCATTCTCGAAGGTCTGGTGCTGGATGAGGTTCCCGCCGGCGACTACGAACTGATCGCTCTCCCACTCAAATTCACTCACCTCGATGCCAGCCCGGTACGCGCTGTGCTGCGTCCCCTTTCGAACTAGGAAAGACAATGACAACAAAAGCCCATTGCCTGGCGCTCGACGCCCAGGATCCCCTTGCCCATTTGCGCGCGGAATTCTCCTTGCCTGAGGGGGTGATCTACCTGGATGGCAACTCCCTGGGCGCCCGCCCGGTCGTGGCGCTGGAACGTGCCCGTGAAGTGGTTGAACGGGAGTGGGGCGACGGCCTCATCCGCAGTTGGAACAGCGCAGGCTGGCGCGCCCTGTCCGAGCGCCTGGGCAACAAGCTGGCGCGGCTGATCGGTGCCGATGAGGATGAAGTGGTGGTCACCGACACCACCTCGATCAACCTGTTCAAGGTGCTGGTGGCCGCGTTGCGCATCCAGGCCCAGCGCGATCCTGCACGCAAGGTGATCGTCTCCGAGGCGAGCAACTTCCCCACGGACCTGTACATGGCCGAAGGCCTGGCCGACATGCTCCAGCAGGGCTATTCCCTGCGCCTGGTGCAAAGCCCGGAGGAGCTTCCCGAAGCCATCGGCACCGACACGGCCGTGGTGATGATCACCCACGTCAACTACAAGACCGGCTATCAGCACGACATGGCCGGCCTGACCGCCCTGGCCCACGAATGCGGCGCGCTGGCCATCTGGGACCTCGCCCATTCGGCGGGCGCGGTGCCGGTGGACCTGAAGGCGGCGAACGCCGACTACGCCATCGGCTGCACCTACAAGTACCTGAATGGTGGTCCGGGTTCGCCGGCCTTCGTCTGGGTGTCGCCGGAGTTGCGCGACCAGGTCTGGCAGCCGCTGTCCGGCTGGTGGGGCCATGCCCGCCAGTTCGGCATGGAGTCCCACTACGAGCCGGCACCGGGCATCGGCCGCTACCTCTGCGGTACCCAGCCGATTACCTCCATGGCCCTGGTGGAATGTGGCCTGGATATCTTCACCAAGACCGATATGCAGGCCTTGCGGCGCAAGTCCCTGGCGTTGACCGACCTGTTCATCGAACTGGTCCGGCAGCGCTGCGCCGCCCACCCGTTGACCCTGGTGACGCCGCTGGAACATGCCCGTCGTGGCAGCCACGTCAGTTTCGAGCATCCCGAGGGCTACGCCGTTATCCAGGCGCTGATCGAGCGCGGTGTCATCGGTGACTACCGCGAGCCGCGGATCATGCGCTTCGGCTTCACCCCGCTCTACACCAGCTTCAGCGACGTCTGGCAGGCGGTCGAGACACTCGGCGAGATTCTCGATTCCGGTACCTGGCAGCAGGAGCGCTTCCGGGTTCGAAACCAGGTGACCTGAGGATTTCACTGCAACTTGAAGGGCGCCTCGAAAGCGGCGCCCGGCAATGACGCGCCACACCTAGAACAAGAAAGGAAAACCCTGTGAAACTGAATCTATCTTCAGTGTGCCCGCTGCTGTTCGTTGGGGCCGCCAGCCCTGTTCTCATGGCCGGGGAGGACCCTGCCGAAGGATTTCTCTCCGCTGGCACCCTGACGCTGAACCAGCGCAACTTCTATTTCCACCGCAACCTGCTCAACAATCCGGGCGGCCAGAATTACAGGGAAGAATGGGCCCATGGCTTCATGCTCGACTTTGCGTCGGGTTATACGCCAGGGCCGGTCAAGTTCGGTGTGGATGCCTATGCCCAGCTGGGGCTGAAGCTGGATAGTGGGCGTGGCCGATCAGGAACGAACCTGATGCCGATAGATTCGGACGGCCGTGCCGAGGACGATTTCTCCGAAGCGGGGGCGGCGATCAAGGCCAAGGTGTCGGAAACCGAATTGAAGTACGGCAACCTGACGCCGATGAATCCCGTGTTCGGCACGGGCAACGCCCGTCTGTTCACCTCGACCGCGACGGGTTTCCAGCTGACCAGCCGGGAAATCGATGACCTGACACTCGATGCCGGCCACTTCACTGCCGGTAGCGCAGGTTCCTCCACCAGCGCCGATGGCCCGCTCACCGCGCTCTATACCTACGGTGTCGAAACCCGTGCGGCGGACTACATCGGTGCCTCCTATGCAGGTGAAAACGGCACCAGCCTCGGTCTCTACGCGTCGCGCTTCGATGATATCTGGAAGCAGTACTACGCCAACCTGGGGCACCGCTTCACCCTGAGCCAGCAGGATGCAGTGAGCTTCGACTTCAACATCTACCGCACGACCGATGAAGGCGCGCAGAAGGCCGGCGAGATCGACAACACCACCTGGTCGTTGGCCAGCCGCTACAGTCACGGCCCGCACAGCCTGACACTGGCCTACCAGCGCGTGAATGGCGACGAACCCTTCGATTACCTGGGTTTCGGCTTCGAGCCTGGCACCTCCATCTGGCTGGCCAACTCGGTGCAGATCGTCGACTTCAACGCCCCCAACGAGCGCTCCTGGCAGTTGCGCTACGACCTGGACATGGCGGCTTTCGGTGTGCCGGGCCTGAGCTTCATGACCCGTTATGTCAGCGGAGACCAGATCGACGACAGCCACTACGACGGAGGTCCGAACGGCGGTCAGGGTGCCTATGGCAATTACGGAACCGACGGCAAGCGCTGGGAGCGCGACATCGAGCTGCGCTATGTGATCCAGGGCGGTCCCGCCAAGGACCTCTCCGTGCGTCTGCGCCAGGCGACCCTGCGTTCGTCCTCCCAGGTGGCCGCGATCGACACGGCGGACAACAACGAGATCCGCGTCATCCTCGACTACCCCTTGAGCCTGCTGTAGCCGCGATCGGCACGCGTCCATCTTCAATAATCACAAGACTCCGAGAGACGAAATGAACGAATCCAACGGTTTCCAGGCGATCGCCGGGCGCGAGAAGGGGCTGCGGCAGCAGCTGACGAGCGCTCAGATGAGCATGATCGCGATCGGCGGCGCCATCGGCACCGGCCTCTTCATGGGCAGCACCTTCGCCATCGGCTTCGCCGGCCCCGGCGTGCTGGTCAGCTATGCCATCGGCGCCCTGATCACCCTGTTGCTGATGGGCTGCCTGGCGGAAATGACGGTCGCCCACCCGACGTCGGGCTCCTTCGGCGCCTACGCCGAGTTCTACATCAGCCCGTTGGCGGGCTTCCTGATGCGCTACGCCTACTGGGCCTGCATCGTCCTGGCCGTCGGCACCGAAGTGACGGCCATCGCCAAGTACATGAAGTTCTGGTTCCCGCAGGTGGCGGAGTGGGTCTGGATCCTCTCGTTCTCCGCGGCCCTGGTGCTGATCAACGCCACCAGCGTGAAGGCCTTCGGCAACTTCGAGTACTGGTTCTCCGCGATCAAGATCACCGCGATCGTCGGTTTCATCCTGCTCGGGGCCTACGTGGTCTTCGGCAGCGGCACCGCTGGGTACGGCCTGCACAACTACACGGCCCATGGCGGCTTCCTGCCCCATGGCCTGGAAGGCATGTGGGTCGCGGTGATCATCGCCATCTTCAGCTACCTGTCGGTGGAGATGATCGCGGTTGCTGCCGGCGAAGCAGAGGACCCGCAGCGCGCGGTCAAGCAGGCCTTTCGTGCAACGCTGATCCGGCTGGTGGTGTTCTATCTGCTGACACTGGCGTTGATCCTGGCGATCGTGCCCTGGAACCAGACGGGGCAGGGCGCCCAGAGCCCGTTCGTCACCGTGATGCAGGAGATCGGCATCCCGGGCGCCACCGGCCTGCTGAACTTCGTGATCCTGATCGCCGCCGTTTCCGCGATGAACAGCCAGCTCTACACCACCACTCGCATGATGTTCAGCCTTTCCCGTGCCGGCCATGCACCGGAGTCCATGGGGCGCCTGACGCGCAACGGCGTGCCGCTGAACGCCCTGCTGCTGTCCTCCGTGGGCATCGCCCTGGCGACCGTGGTGAGCCTGGTCTATCCGGAGCAGTCCTTCACCCTGATGATGGCCATCTCCATGTTCGGGGCGCTGTTCACCTGGATGATGATCTTCCTGACCCACTACTGCTTCCGGCGCTATCACGAGCGCAATGGCGGCATCCAGCTTTCTTTCCGCATGCGCCTGTTCCCCTGGAGCACCCTGCTGGGGCTGGTGCTGATGGCGACCATCCTGGTGACCACGGCCTTCACCGAGGTGTTCCGGATGACGCTGGTGTTCGGGGCGCCCTTCCTCCTGGTGCTGGTGCTGGCCTATCACTTCGGCTTGCGCAAGCGTTCTAAGCCCGTGGCAGCGGTACTGGAGCCTTCGTCCCGTTGAGGGGAGCGGGTCCCGACAGAAGCCATGGCCAGAAATGCGGCCATGGCTTTTTGCTTGGGTGAGCCTCTGTGTCCGACCTTCAGGCCAGCGCCTGCAGATACCTCACCACATCCGCCGCGCCGGCCAGGCGCAAGCCTTCACCCAGGGCCGTGGCCTCGGCGTGCTTCTTTGGCAGCAGGATGAATTCGGGGTCGCCGGCATTGCGCAGGAGGGTCAGGCGCGAATAAGGGATGCCGCCGTCCAGCAGTAGGCCCATGAAGGCGGGGTCGCTCCAGGCCTGCACCGGCATAGCCAGTACGTGGTAGCGCTCGTCCAGGAGCCTCAGGCCGCCGGGGTCGAGGCGGTAGTCGGTGATTGCGGCGGGGAGGGTGGCTTCCAGTTCGCGCAGGCGCGCATAGGCGACGGCGGCGGCGAAGGCCTCGACCTGCTGGTCGCCGGTCCAGAACACGCGGCTACCGTGCCAGTTGGCCCGGCACAGACTGATGCGCTCGCCGGCGAGGAAGCGCGGCAGCGGCAGGCTGATGGCCTTGACGAAGTCCTTGTAGCTGATGATCCGCACCTTGCGGGTATGCAGGCCGGCCAGATAGTCCTCGAAACTGGGAGTGGGCGGCAGGGCGCTGTCGCTGCCGCAGAGGCCGTCGACCTGGCGCAGGTCGAAACTCGAGAGCTGCTGTTCGCTGCGCTTCACTACGCCTACCAGCACGGCGTGAGCCTCCGCCTTGTCTTCCTGCACCGGGCCGGAAAGGGCGCCGCGCGGCAACTCCACCAGCCGCTGCAAGGGCGGGCCGACCTGCCACCAGATTGAATCCTGGGGGCGGGGCAGGGGTTGGAAGGGCAGTTGCAGCTGACTGGCTCGCTCCAGTACCCGGCGCGGTGTCTTGCCAAGGCCCAAGCGCTGGGCGAATGCAGCCAGGCGGGCGGTCAAGGGTAGTGGCTGCATGTCACTCATGGCCTGAATACTCCCGGGGCACGGGTGGCAGTGTGGCAGAGCGCTGCCAGCTGCGCACGCCGGGTGCCGCACAATTCCGCCTGCCGGGGGACGAGGGTGAACGGACGGTGTGGCAGAATTCTGCACTTCATTGTCGAGGATGCCTCCATGCCCAGCCTGGTGCTGGATATTTCCCTGACTGCCGGCGAAATCCTGGCAGTCTATCAAGGTCGCGCCAACCGCGTGTTGCTGCGTAGTCGCGACGGCCGCAAGGTCAGCCTGCCAACCCACTACCTGCGACCGCACCTGGGCCACGCCGGCGTCCAGGGAACTTTCCAGCTGGAGTTTTCCGCCGACGGCAGGTTGCTGAGCCTGCATCGCCTCGCCTGATGCGGGCGGCGCGGCTATAATCGCCGCCCCATACCGCCGATCGATGCCCGACCGACCATGTACAAACTGGCCCGCGAGCTCCTGTTCTCCCTGTCCCCGGAAACTTCCCACGAACTGTCCATCGACCTTATCGGTGCCGGCGGCCGTCTCGGCCTCAACCGTCTGCTGAACAAGGCGCCGGCAAGCCTGCCGGTGAAGGTGATGGGGCTGGAGTTCCCCAACCCGGTTGGCCTGGCCGCCGGCCTGGACAAGAACGGCGACGCCATCGACGGCTTCGCTCAACTGGGTTTCGGCTTCGTCGAAATCGGCACCGTGACCCCGCGGCCGCAGCCGGGTAATCCCAAGCCCCGCCTGTTCCGCCTGCCCGAGGCCGAAGCCATCATCAACCGCATGGGCTTCAACAACCTGGGCGTCGACCACCTGCTGGCGCGGGTTCGTGCGGCCAAGTTCGACGGCGTGCTGGGCATCAATATCGGCAAGAACTTCGACACGCCGGTCGAACGTGCAGTGGACGACTACCTGATCTGCCTGGACAAGGTCTATGCCCATGCCAGCTACATCACGGTGAACGTCAGCTCGCCGAATACCCCCGGCCTGCGCAGCCTGCAGTTCGGCGATTCGCTGAAGCAGCTGCTGGAAGCCCTGCGTGTGCGCCAGGACAGCCTGGCCGCCCAGCACGGCAAGCATGTGCCGCTGGCGATCAAGATCGCCCCTGACATGAGCGACGAGGAAACCACCATGGTGGCCAAGGCGCTGCTGGAGTCCGGCATGGACGCGGTGATCGCCACCAACACCACGCTCGGCCGCGAAGGCGTCGAGCACCTGCCCTTCGGTGACGAGGCGGGTGGTCTTTCCGGCGCACCGGTGCGCGACAAGAGCACTCACACGGTGAAGGTACTGGCGGGGGAACTGGGCGGGCGCGTGCCGATCATCGCGGTCGGCGGCATCACCGAGGGCCGCCATGCGGCGGAGAAGATCGCCGCTGGTGCGAGCCTGGTGCAGGTCTACTCGGGCTTCATCTATAAAGGGCCGGCGCTGATTCGCGAGGCGGTGGATGCCATCGCCGCGCTGCCGAGGGTCTGAGGACAAATAAAAAGGGCTCCCTCTAAGGGAGCCCCTGGGCTTGCGCCCGCCGCCCGGATGGGGCGTGCTTGGTGAAGTCGGTGTGATCCTGTGTCAGCCGACGGCGTGGAGTTCGTTCAGTCGGTGAATACCGGCGGCGCCGGTGTAGCCATCCCAGTTATCGCCACGGCCCTCGCGCCAACCGTTGATCCAGGCTTGCCGTGTGGTGGGATGGGTGAAAGGACAAAGATCGCGGGATTTGCCATTGATGCCGTGCTGATAGCCGCGCAAGAATGCTCGTTCCATCGGATCACGCTTAAGTCTTCTCATAGGGTGTAGCCCTCATTTGTTGACTGTTATGTCCATTGGCCCCAAGTCGAGGCCCGGCAGAAAATGCTCTGCCTTCGAAGTCCCGTTGCCGGCGTGACGGGCCTTCAACCATCGCCATTGCGGCGGCGGGTTAAGCTGAGTTCTAACCAATGCCCCCCAGCATGTGAATGATCGTTTTGTCATAAGGACGTAACTTATAGGGGGCAATGGCCATAAGCTGTAGGAAACGATTTTTGCCAAATTTCGGTCTAACCCCCGTGGCTTAGGGGTTGGCCAAAGAAGTGATGTCGTAGTGCTATTTCATTTGGTGCACGAGTCAGAGACTTTTCTATTCCGACGAAGGGCCGTTCTGCGACCTCAAGTCACACTTTTTCTTACCGCACAGCACAGATTCTGTGCCGCTGATCGCCGCTAAAGGCCCTGGAAATTCCCCATGTCGGACCACTACGAACTTTTCCTCACCTGCCCGAAGAGCCTGGAAGGCCTGCTGGCCGAAGAGGCCGCGCGCCTCGGCCTGCAGGACGTGCGCGAGCAGGTGGCTGCGGTGCGTGGCCAGGGTGACCTGGAGACCGCCTACCGCCTCTGCCTCTGGTCCCGCCTGGCCAACCGCGTGCTGCTGGTGCTCAAGCGCTTCCCGGTGCGGGACGCCGAGGAGCTCTACCAGGGCGTGCTGGAGGTGGACTGGCACGATCACCTGATGCCCAGCGGCACGCTCGCCGTAGAGTTCAGCGGCCATGGCTCGGGCATCGACAACACCCATTTCGGTGCGCTCAAGGTCAAGGACGCGGTGGTGGACAAGCTGCGCACCGCCGAAGGCGTGCGCCCCTCGATCGACAAGCTCAACCCCGACATGCGCATCCACCTGCGCCTGGAGAAGGGCGAGGCCATCCTCTCCCTCGACCTCGCCGGCCACAGCCTGCATCAGCGCGGCTACCGCCTGCAGCAGGGCGCCGCGCCGCTGAAGGAAAACCTGGCCGCAGCCATCCTGATCCGCGCCGGCTGGCCACGGATCGCCGCCGAGGGTGGGGCGCTGGCCGACCCCATGTGCGGTGTCGGTACCTTCCTGGTGGAGGCGGCGATGATGGCTGCCGACATCGCGCCCAATCTCAAGCGCGAGCGCTGGGGCTTCTCCAACTGGCTGGGCCATGTGCCGGCGCTATGGAAAAAGCTTCATGAAGAGGCACGCGAGCGCGCCGAGGCCGGCCTGGCCAGGCCGCCGCTGTGGATTCGCGGCTATGAAGCCGACCCGCGGCTGATCCAGCCCGGACGCAACAACATCGAGCGCGCCGGCCTGAGCGACTGGGTGAAGATCTACCAGGGCGAGCTGGCCACCTTCGAGCCCCGCCCGGACCAGAACCAGAAGGGCCTGGTCGTCAGCAACCCGCCCTATGGCGAGCGCCTGGGCGACGAAGCCAGCCTGCTCTATCTCTACCAGAACCTCGGCGAGCGCCTGCGCCAGTCCTGCCTCGGCTGGGAAGCGGCGGTCTTTACCGGCGCCCCGGAACTGGGCAAGCGCATGGGCATCCGCAGCCACAAGCAGTACGCCTTCTGGAACGGCGCCCTGGCTTGCAAGCTGCTGCTCTTGAAAGTGCTGCCGGAGCAGTTCGTGACCGGCGAACGGCGCCAGGGCGAGCAGGGCGAAGGCGCTGCACCGCGCAACGAGCCGGCACGCCTCAGCGAAGGCGGCCAGATGTTCGCCAATCGCCTGCAGAAGAACCTCAAGCAACTGGGCAAGTGGGCACGCAAGGAAGGTATCCAGTGCTACCGCCTGTATGACGCCGATATGCCCGAGTACGCCTTGGCGGTCGACCTCTATGGCGACCGGGTGCATGTGCAGGAATACGCGCCGCCTCGTTCCATCGATCCGGAGAAGGCCCAGGCGCGACTGCTGGACGCCCTGGCGGCGATTCCCCAGGCGCTGGATGTGGACCCCGCGCATGTGGTGGTCAAGCGTCGCGAGCGCCAGAGCGGTACCCGCCAATATGAGCGCCAGGGCAGCGAAGGGCGTTTCATGGAGGTCAGCGAGGGCGGGGTGAAGCTGCTGGTGAACCTCACCGACTACCTGGACACCGGCCTGTTCCTCGACCACCGGCCGATTCGCCTGCGCATGCAGCGCGAGGCCGCCGGCAAGCGCTTTCTCAACCTCTTCTGCTATACCGCCACCGCCAGCGTGCACGCGGCCAAGGGCGGTGCCCGCAGCACCACCAGCGTCGACCTGTCGAAGACCTACCTGGACTGGGCGCGGCGCAACCTTGCGCTGAACGGCTTCTCCGACAAGCACAAGCTGCAGCAGGGCGATGTGATGGCCTGGCTGGCGGAGGATCGCGGCGAGTACGACCTGATCTTCATCGACCCGCCGACCTTCTCCAATTCCAAGCGCATGGAGGGGGTGTTCGACGTGCAGCGTGACCACGTGCAGTTGCTCGACCTGGCCATGGCGCGCCTGGCACCGGGCGGAGTGCTTTACTTCTCCAACAACTTCCGCAAGTTCCAGATGGATGACAGCGTCGCGGCGCGCTACTCGGTCACCGAGATCAGCGCCGAGACCCTGGATCCGGACTTCGCCCGCAATGCGAAGATTCACCGCGCCTGGCGCCTGACCACGCGCTGAGGCGCCGTCAGTTGCCCTGGGGCCCGCAGGATGGGGCGGTGGAAATCCGTGACGCGGATTTCCACCCTGCGCAGCCCCTCCGTAGGGTGGGCCACGCTTCTCCGGCCCACCAGGGCACTGGAGCGCCCCTCGCGACCACCAAGCTGGAGCGTGCCGGCGGCTCCGGCTGTCCGGCGTTTGCCGTGGGCGGTCGGCTGCCCGCAACTGCTCCTAGGCAAAGTGCCACCATCTGGCTATGTTGATGCTCACAGGGACGGTATTTCCACACCCAGATCCGAGATGTGAGCATGTGGTCGCTTGCGAAGGAAAAACTGAACCTGTCGGCGTTCCTGTCCGGCCGCCCCCTGGTGTGGCTGGCCTGCCTGTTGACCCTCTTCGGCGGCATAGCACTCACGCTCCTGCTGAGCGAGGTGGTGCGCAGCGCTGAGGATGCGCAGCTGCGGGAGCGCTTCAACCTCGCCGCCAGCGAGCGCATCAGTCGCATCCAGGAGCGGCTGGACGGCCAGCTCAAGGAACTGGACACGGTCCGGCGCTTTTTCGGCAATTCCAATGAGGTGACCCTTGGTGAGTTCCAGGGCTTCGTCGGCCCGCTCCTGGGGGACACCCTGGCCTATTCCTGGGTGCCGCGAGTCGCCGGTGACGAGCGCGGGGCATTCGAGGCTCGCGCCCGTGGCGAGGGCATGGTCGGCTTTGCCATCCGCGAACTCAGCGACGACAGCCTGGTCCCCAGCCCGCCGCGGGACGAGTACTTTCCCGTCTACTACAGCGTTTCCTCGCGAATCGACGAAGTGCCGCTGGGGATGGACCTGAACTCCCAGCCGGCCCGGCGTGCGGCCATTGCCAAGGCGCGGGAAACCCGAGGCGTGACCGTGACCGAGCGCTTGCGGGTGATCGGCGTGGCGGAGCGCGAAGCCAGTGGCGTGGTGATCCTCGCGCCGATCTACGAGGGCGGCATGGCGAGCGAAGCCAGATTGCGCGGTTTCGTGGTGGCGGTGCTCAGCCTGAACCTGGAGATGGAAGCCGCCATCGCGCCGCACAGCCGGGAAAGCCTGGTAATGCGGGTCAGCGATGTCAGCGGCGATGGCATCGAGCAACTGATCTACCAGAGCGGCCGGGCGCCGGAGAGCGAACTGCGGCAACGCCGGGTGGTGCCCTTCGCCGATCGCCAGTACCTTCTGGAAATCGTCCCGAGCGAGGCCTTCCTTGCCGGGCCGCCGCTGTCCACCGCCAGCCTCGTGGCCATCAGCGGGCTGGCATTCACCTTGTTGCTGGCCGGCTACCTGCTGTTGCTGATCAACCAGCGGCAAAGCGCCCTTGCCCTGGTGGCCGAGCGTACGCTGGAGCTGCGCGAGCGGGAGATCGAGCTGCAGCTCAGCGAGGAACGCTGGAGCTTCGCCCTGGATGGGGCCGGGCACGGTGTCTGGGACTGGGAGCCGGAAACCGGGCGCATGTTCCTCTCCTCCGGCTGGAAAAGCATGCTCGGCTACGCGGACGACGAGGTGGAGGACAGCCAGAAGGCCTGCATGCGCCTGATACACCCGCAGGACCAGGCGTTGGCCCGTGCCGAGCTGGAGCGCCACCTGCGCGGCGTCACGACCGTCTACCAGAGCCAGCACCGCATGCGGCACAAGGACGGACGCTGGATCTGGGTGCTGGATCGCGGCCGGGTGGTGGAGCGGGGCGCCGATGGCTCGCCCAGGCGGATGATCGGAACCCAGACCGACGTCAGCTCCAGCAAGGCGGTGGAACTGCAACTGGCCATGGCCCACGGCCAGCTGCGCAGTCTGCTCAATGCCGCCACTCAGGTGGCCATCGTCAGCACCGACCTGCGTGGCGCCATCCTCCTGTTCAATGTCGGCGCCGAGCGCATGTTCGGCTACCGCGCCCTGGAAATGATCGGCCGCCACCCCGTGGTGCTGCACCTGGAAAGCGAGGTGGAGGTGCGCTGCCGGGAGCTTGGACGGCGCCTGGGCAAGGTGATCCCGGACTACCAGGCCTATGTCGAAGAGGTCACCGCCGGCGACCGTTTCGACGAGCGTGAGTGGACCTTCCAGCGCCGCGACGGCAGCCAGCTGACCGGTAGCCTGATCCTCACCGGGGTGCGTGATGAGCGGGATGAACTGGTGGGTTACCTGGGCGTGGCCATCGACGTCACTGAGCGCAAGCGCGTGCAACAGGCGCTCGAGGCCCGCGACCGGCTGCTGGAAAAACTCAGCGCGCGGGTGCCGGGCGTGCTCTACCAGTTCCGCATGGAGCCGGACGGGACCTTCAGCTTTCCCTATACCAGCGCCGGGATCATCGAAGTCTTCGAGTCGGTGCCCGAGGCGGTTCGGGACGACGCCAGCAACCTGATGGAGCGCATCCATCCGGACGACATGGACCGGGTGCAGAGTTCGATCCGCCGTTCGGCGGAACTGCTCGCCCCCTGGCGCGAGGATTTCCGCGTGCTGCTGCCTCGCCAGGGCCTGCGTTGGCTGCGCGGCGAATCGGTGCCCGAGCGCGGCGACGACGGCGCCATCCTCTGGCACGGCTACATCATCGATATCACCGGGTTGAAACTGGTGGAGCAGGAGTTGCGCGCCCTGTCGGTGACCGACGCCCTCACCGGCGTCTACAACAGGCGTTATTTCCAGGAGCACCTGGACCTCGAGATCGCCCGTGCCGAGCGCCACGAAGGGCCGCTGGCGCTGGTGATGCTGGACGTCGATCACTTCAAGCAGATCAACGACCGCCACGGCCATGAGGCCGGCGACCGGGTGCTAAAGGCCATTTGCGCCCGGGTCGGCGAGCGCTTGCGGCGCATCGACGTGCTGTGTCGGCTGGGTGGCGAGGAGTTCGTGGTGCTCTGCCCGGATACCAATGCCGAGCAGGCGGCGGCACTGGCCCAGGCGCTGTGCCAGGCACTCGGGCGGGAGGGCGTCGCGGGAGTCGGCCAGGTCACGGCGAGTTTCGGCTGCGCCAGCTGGCGTGAAGGCGAGAGTGCGGACGAATTGTTGCGGCGTGTGGATACGGCGGTCTATGCGGCCAAGCAGGCGGGGCGCAACCAGATTCGCATTGCCGACTGATGGGGTGGCCATCCGTGGGGCGGCAATCCGCATGGCGGCCTCCCGTGCGAGGAGGCCGCCATGGGGTCAGTTGGCGCCGGCGACGCTCTTCGGCTGGCGGTAGAGATCCACCAGCACCTGGTCGAGGATGGCCGAGGCACCCCAGGGACGCGAGTCGTTGAGAATGGCGACCACGGCCCAGGTGTTGCCGTTGCTGTCGCGGCTGAAGCCGGCGATGGCGCGGACGGTGTTCAGGGTGCCGGTCTTGATATGGGCTTCGCCTTCCAGGGCGGTGCGGCGCAAGCGTTTGCGCATGGTGCCGTCCATTGCCACCAGCGGCAGCGAGGCGACGAACTCGGCCGCGTAGGGGCTCTGCCAGGCGGCCTGGAGGATGGTGGCCATTTCCCGTGCGCTGACCCGCTCGTTGCGCGACAGGCCGGAACCGTTCTCCATCACCAGGTGCGGCGCGGTGATGCCCTTCTTCGCCAGCCAGTCGCGGATCACCCGCTGCGCGGCCTTGGCGTCGTCGGCATCGGCCTGGGTGCGGTAACGCGCGCCGATGCTGAGGAACAGCTGCTGGGCCATGGTGTTGTTGCTGTACTTGTTGATGTCGCGGATGATTTCCACCAGGTCCGGGGAGAAGGACCGCGCCAGCAGCTTGGCATCCTTGGGCACATCGCCCTGGCGATCCTTGCCGTCGATGCTGCCGCCCAGTTCCTTCCAGAAGGCGCGCACGGCGCCGGCGGCGTAGCCCGGATGGTCGAGCAGGGACATGTAGGTCTGGGCGCTGCAGCCTTCCGGCAGCTTGCCGCTGGCGATCAGCGTGGTGCCGTCGAACTGGGTTACTGGGTTGTAGCGCACATCCGGCCAGGACGGGCACTTGGCGGCCTTGGTCGCCTTCACCTTGTTGTCGATGCGAATGTTCTCGAGCGGCGGTTCCATGGCCAGGCTGACCTGGCCGCCTTCGGCGCGGGCGATCAGGCGCACGGCCTTGAGGTTGACCAGCAGCGAGTCGGGGCCGACCAGGAAAGGCTTGTTGTCGTCGCCCCCGTCGTCGTTGAAGGAGGGCAGCTGCGGGTGCACGAAGTAGCTGCGGTCCAGCACCAGGTCGCCGGTGACCTGGCGCACGCCGTTGGCACGCAGGTCACGCATCATCAGCCAGAGCTTTTCCATGTTCAGCTTGGGGTCGCCGCCGCCCTTCAGGTAGAGGTTGCCGTTGAGCACACCGTTCTTCAGGGTTCCGTCGGTGTAGAACTCGGTCCTCCACTGGTAGGTGGGGCCGAGCAGTTCCAGCGCGGCATAGGTGGTGATCAGCTTCATGGTGGACGCCGGGTTCACCGAGACATCGGCGTTGACCAGGGTCTGGGCGCCGGGGCCGGTGAGCGGCAGGGTCACCAGGGACAGCGAGGTCGGCGCGATCTTGTTGGCGGTCAGGGCCTTCTGCACCTTGGCGGGCAGGTTGGTATTGACCTGCGCGGCCTGCAGCGGCAGGGCACAGGGCAGGATCAGGGCGGCGAGCGCGAACGTACGGATGGACTTGAACATCAAGAGTTGCCCTCCTGGCGAGGGCGGGTGACGAAGATGGATGACATGGCAGAAGTTCCCACGAGGGTTCGGGAAATCGGCGCATTATGCCGTAACCCCGGGGCGACTGCGCGTGTTCGCGGCTCATTTCGTCCGGCAACCCCGGCGTGGAGTGGCTCCGGGCGGGCAAGTTGCGGCGGAAGCTGCTAGAGTGCCGCCCGTCATTTCTCCCGAGGAACCGCCTGATGGCTACCAACCGCTCCCGCCGCCTGCGCAAGAAGCTTTGCGTCGATGAATTCCAGGAACTGGGCTTCGAGCTCACC
The DNA here is from genome assembly GCF_029871205.1 of Pseudomonas sp. BN417. GTDB lineage: Bacteria > Pseudomonadota > Gammaproteobacteria > Pseudomonadales > Pseudomonadaceae > Metapseudomonas. The sequence goes on from NZ_SSOJ01000084.1 coordinate 19,243, forward strand.
TTCAGCTACAAGGAGGGCCTGGACCTGGAAGCGATTTCGGAGTTCTTCGAGCGTTTCGTCGTGGAAGCGATCGAGAACAACGACCTGGGCTTCATTGGTGCCGCGGACTACGGCTTCGTCTGCCTCGGCAAGCGTGGCTCGGTAAGCGCGGAACAGCGTGCCCAGGTCGAAGCCTGGCTGCAAAAGGGCCACGCCGAACTGGCCGGTTCCACCATCAGCCCGCTGCTCGATGTGTGGTACCCGGAGAACCCCGTCAACGCGTGACAGGGTCTGGAATGAAGAAGGGCGCCGATCGGCGCCTTTTTTCATTTCCGGCGGATTGCTGTGGGGGCGATTTCAATCGCTATGCAGACCGCAGGTCTGCCCGCTTGCTTTTGCCCCCTCCAAGGGGGCGGGGCCTACCTACGCACCTGGGGCGAAACTCCTGCACTTGCCCCACCGTAGGGCGCCGTCCCTCTATCCAGACACATCGAGTCGTAACAGGCAGAGCCGCATACTCATGACCACGTCCTGAGGACGATTTATCAAGTTCGAATGAATTCGCCCCCACAGCTGCTGCGTTTCAGGCCAGCCCCGCCTTCGCCAGCACCGCCACTTCGTCCACCGGGTCGATCTGTTCCGGCTTCATGAATCGTCGCGCGTAGTCCAGGTAGACCCCGGAGCGGATGAAGAGGCCGAACAGGTCCGGGTCGATGTGGGCGCCGCGGCACATGCCGGTCATGATGCCGAGGGCCTCGGAGAGGGTCTTGCCCCTCTTGTAGGGGCGGTCCACAGCGGTCAGGGCCTCGAAGATGTCGGCGATCGCCATCATCCGGGCCGGCAGGCTCATCTGCTCACGGGTCAGGCGTTTCGGGTAGCCGGTGCCATCCATCTTCTCGTGGTGCCCGCCGGCGATTTCCGCCACGTTCGCCAGGTGCGCCGGGAAGGGCAGGTGATTGAGCATCAGGATGGTCTGCACTATGTGGTGGTTGATGACGTAGCGCTCTTCCTCCGTCAGCGTGCCGCGGCCCACTGAGAGGTTGTAAAGCTCGCCGCGGTTGAACTTGTACTCCGGCACCTTGAGCTTGAAGCCCCAGGGATTGTCCGGGGCGATCAGTTCGCTGGCGGGGCGTTCGAAGATATGCTCGGGGCGGTCGGCCAGCAGCTTCTCTTCGACCGGCAGCGGCTGGGGTGCTGTGCGGGCCAGACGCTGCGCCTCTTCCCAGGAAACCCCCAGGCGGTTGTCCAGGGTGCGGGTCCAGGTGCGCGCGGCGATGCCCTTGAGGCGCTCCTGATCTTCCCCGGCCATGGCTTCGCCGCCCAGGTTGCAGCGGGCTATGAAGGCAAAGTCGTCATCCAGCGCCGCCAACTCCTGGTCCCGCAGACGCGCCTGTTCGCCTTCGTCCGCGCCCTGGGCGAGGGCCCGCCAGTAGCCCACCCAGGCGTCGCGCTTGAGCACTTCGAAGCGAGTGCGGATCTCGTGGATGCGGTCGTACAGGGTTTCCAGCTTGGTGGCCTTGTCCACCACGTACTCCGGGGTAGTGACCTTGCCGCAGTCATGGAGCCAGGCCGCGATATGCAGGGCTTCCCACTCTTCGTCGGTGGGCTTGAATCCGCGGAACGGCAGCTCCTCGCTCGCGGCCGCGGCCCTGGCCAGCATGAGGGTGATCTCCGGTACGCGCTGGCAGTGGCCGCCGGTGTAGGGACTCTTGGCGTCGATGGCACCGGCCATGAGCTGGATGAACGCATCCAGCAGTTGCTTCTGCTTCTCCAGCAGCCGCTGGCTTTCGATGCAGAGCGCGGCGACGCCGGAAATCGCTTCGACGAAGGCGATTCGCTCCGGGCGCAGGATGGCTGGCCGGGCTTCCCGGCCGACGTCACGGTGGAGCAGGACCAGCACCCCGATGGTGCTGCCCTGGCGGTTGTGCAGCCCGGTACTCACCAGGTGCACCCGTGGGCTTTCCAGGGTCTGCAGCAGGTCGCGGTAGGCGCCGGCCTGATCGTAGCCGAAGGAGCAGACCTGGCTGGGGCCGCCGTGGGCCGGCAATTCCAGCCAGTGCGGCAAGGCCGGGCTTTCCAGGCCGAAGCCCCGGATGCCGTGGGCCTCGAGGTCCTGCTGCTGGTCGTTGAGGAACAGGCCGTGGGGCTCCAGGCGACCCTTCTGGGTGTCGATCAGGTAGAGGAGGCCGCCAGAGGCTTCGCCGATGTCTATGGTTTCGTCGAGGACACGGCGCAGCAGGTTGTCGAACCGGGTTTCCGCCGAAAGGCTGGAGGCGATCTCGAGGAAGCTGGAAATCGTTTCCTTCATCCCTGCCATGGCCACCGCCAGCTGGTCCACTTCCAGCACAGGCGAGCGGCCCATGGCCGGCAGGCTGAAGTTGAAGCTGCGGATCGCCTCGGCCTGGGTGACCAGCGCCTTGAGCGGCTTGACCACGATGCGCGAGAGCAGGAAACCGATCGGGATGCAAAGCATCAGGATCGCCAGGGTCAGAATCGCGCCTTGCCAGCGGATACGGTAGGCGTCGTCCAGCAGCTCATCCTCGGGCGCCAGGATGGCGAGTTGCAGGCCCTGGGGGCCGCCTTCCTCGAGGTGCCGGCGGGCAAGTACCCAGCGGCGATTGTCGATCTGCACGCTGGTGCGCAGGTCGCCTTCACCCGCAAGCCCCACGAGGGCCGCCAGCGGCGGACTGAATTCCTTCACTTCGCCCAGTTCAGGGGCGCCATTGATCCGCTTGATCAGCTTGCTCGTGTCGGGGTATGCCACGGCGCGGCCGTCGGGCTGGTAGAGCACCACTTCGGTGGACGGCGTGACCCGGTGATCGGCCAGGGTGGCGGAAAGGTCGTCCAGGGTCAGGTCGGCCCCGATCACTGCGTCGCTGCCGCTGGGCCGGGCGAGGGTGGTGCCGACCGCGCCGCTGGAGAAGAACACATAGGGGGCGGTGGTGATCGAACCGTCCTGCTCCAGGGCGCGGTAATACCAGGGGCGGCCACGTGGGTCGTAGCGTTCCTTGAGTTCCTGGCGGCGGACTATCTCGTTGAGCGCGGCATCGAAGAAGAAGGTGAACGAGCGAGCCCGGGACAGGTTGTCACGTTCGATGCTCCAGACCTGGTAAGCCGCGCCGGGCGGGGCATTGAAGGCCTTCTTCAGACGCTCGTTGCGCAGGGGGCGGACCATGAAGAAGTCGCCGTCGTCGTAACCCAGGTAGAGGGCGGCCAGCTTGGGATTGTCCTGGAGGGCCCGGGACAGGGGGCGCAATAGCAGGTCCAGGCGATCGAAGCCGTCCTGGCGCTGGTCGGCGCCGCTCAGGGCCAGCAGGTTCAACAGGTGGTGGATGGGTTGGTAGGTATGGCGCAGGTCGGTTTCGACTTCTTCGCTGATGCGGCCGAAGAGCTCGTCGCTGCTGGAGAGAATGATCTGGCTGGTCTGGCGGTAGTTGAAGAGGCCCAGGACCACACCGGTGAGGAGCAGAAGCAGTGTGAAGAGCGCACTGATATGGACATGCAGGGGAAAGCGACGCTCAGAGAACTTTTGCGGCATTGCGGGAGCTCCTTGGCCCCGGTCCCCGGGAGGCTAAAGGAGCATAGATGAGCCTTGTAACGCTCGTCGCGCAAATCGCCCTGCGGGATCAGGCATCGTCCAGCAGCGGCACGATACTGGCCTTGAAACGCTCCAGGTCCAGGGGTTTGGCGAGGCAGGCCAGCAGCGGCAACCGGCGCTCGCGGCCCCGCTCCTGCAGGTCGGCAAGCTCCTCTTCGGCAAGGCTGCTGAGCAGGATTCCATAGCGAGTGCGGCCGTCGCGGTGGAGCCGCTCCAGCAGGGCCAGGCCTTGCAGGTCGGGGAGGTTCTGGTCGCAGATGGCCAGGTCGAAGGGAGGCTTCCCCTGCTCGCAGGCGCGAAAGGCTTCAGCGGCGCTCATCGCTCGGGTGACCTGGAAGTATCCCGGCTGGTCGAGCAGTATTTCTACCGCCCGCAGTTGCAAGGGATGGTCCTCGATCACCAGGACCTGGAGCTTCCGTTCGCCCTTGGACGGAGCCGCGTGCATGGCCTAGGCCTCTTTCGGGAGTGTCGATCCCGGCCAGCGTCGCAACCAGTTGGCGAACTCCCGGCCCGGCATGGGGTGGCCGAACAGGTAGCCCTGGCCCTGGGCGCAGCCGAGTTCGCGCAGCTGCTCGAGCTGCCCGGTGGATTCAATGCCTTCGGCCACCGTATTCATGCCGAGGGAGGCGGCGAGCGACAGACTGCTGGTGACCGCCGCCAAGACTCGCGGATTCTGGTCCATGGCATGAATGAAGGAAGCATCCAGCTTGAGCTCGTTGCAGGGCAGCTGGCAGAGCCTTTGCAGCGAGGAGGTTCCGGTGCCGAAGTCGTCGATGGCGATGCCACAGCCCATCAGGCGCAGGCGCAGCAGGTTCTCCAGGCTGTTGGCAGCTATTCCGGGCAGGCCGTTCTCGGTGATCTCGACGTTGATCAGGGAGGAGGGAAGCCGGTAGTAGTCCAGCAGCTCCTGCAGCCGCCTGGGCAGGTCCGGCTCCTCCAGCAGATAGGGCGGGCAGTTGATCGCCAGCGGCAGGCGCGACTCGGGCTGCTGCCACTGGAGAAAGCCCATGGCGGCCTTCAGTAGGTATTCGGTCAGGTCGCGGACCAGCCCCAACTCCTCGAGCAGTGGGAGAAGCCCGGCCGGGCCGAGCAGGCCCAGGCGTGGATGCCGCCAGCGCACCAGTACCTCGGCGCCTGCCGGCTGGAGGCTGCGCAGGTCGACCTTGGGTTGGTAGTAGGGCACCAGTTGCCCCTGGATCAGGGCCAGGCGGGCCTCTTGTACCGTGGGCTGCGCATCTTCGGATTGCGCGCCTGCAGCCGGTGCTCCGCGCCGGTAGCGCAGGAGTACGTTGCGCAGGCTGTCCGGGCTCAGCACCTTGCCCAGGTCGCCCAGCACCTGCAGGCCGAGCAGGCGGGCCAGCTGCAGCGCGGCCAGGCGCAGGTCCGGGGCCAGGCCGCTGAACAGTGCCATGGAGCGGATGGCGCTGCACTCGGCGGCCTTGCGCAGGAAGGTCAGTCCATCCATGCCCGGCAGGTTGATGTCGCACAGCGCTATATCCACCGGACCATGGCTGGACAGCCTGACCAGGGCGGCTTCGCCATCGGCGGCGCAGAACAGGTTCCGGCAGCCCAGGGTGCGTAGTTGCTGAGCCACTACCTGGGCCTGAAACGAGTGGTCTTCCAGCACCAGGATGCTGAGCGTTTCCATCGGGTGAGCCTCGGAGCGGCGAAAGACTGCCTATTTTCCGGCTGCTTCCGGAATGGACCAGCAGGCGAGCTCCTGAGACCAAGTAGGAAATTTCCGTTAGTCGGTGAGTCGACGCCTTTACCAGACAGGTCTGGGCGGCAGGGATTTGGTAGGCGTTACCCCAGAGACGGGAGGTCGTTTCCGTCGAGATCAGCCCTTGGTTGTAGGTGTGTGCCTAAGCTGGGGTAGGGGTATTCCTGAAGTGCCCCTCCGGTCCCTCTCGGGGGTCGACAGTGCAACGCGCGTCTCTATCTTGGCAGCGACTGAATCGCGCCAAGGGAGAGATGCCGTGAGCAAGCTGGTCAATCTGGATGATTTCCTAGAGCCGGGAAACGAGTCCGCCAACAAGGTCCTGATCGTCGACGACCATCCGGTGATCCGCCTCGCCGTACGCCTGCTGCTGACTCGCGAAGGCTACGAAATCGTCGCGGAAACGGACAACGGCGTCGACGCCATCGCGCTGGCGCGGGAGCACCTGCCGGACCTGGTGATTCTCGATATCGGCATCCCCAAGCTCGGCGGCCTTGACGTCATCGCCCGCCTGCAAGCACTGGACATGCCGCTGCGGGTGCTGGTGCTGACCGGGCAGAACCCCAACCACTACGCCACACGTTGCATGCAGGGCGGCGCAGCGGGTTTCGTCTGCAAGGAAGGCGACCTCGCCGAACTCACCGCGGCGGTGCGGGCCGTGCTTTCGGGCTACAGCTACTTTCCCAGTGAAGTGATCAAGTCCGGCAAGCGCCAGGTGGGCTTGTCCGACGAGCTCGAACTGATCGACCGCCTTTCCGACCGCGAGTTGGTGGTGCTCAAGTTCCTCACCAACGGCTACAGCAACAAGGACATCGCCGAAGAGATGTTCATCAGCAACAAGACCGTCAGCACCTACAAGACCCGCCTGATGCTCAAGCTCAACGTCCGCTCCCTGATCGAGCTGGTGGAGTTCGCCAATCGCAATGCCCTGCTGTGAACCTCGCCATGCGCCTGCCCGCCCTGCTGGTCAGCTCTCTGCTCGGGGGCCTGCTGTTTTCCCTGCCCAGCCTCGCAATCGAAGCCGTTCCGCTGCAGTTGCTGGGGCGTTCCGACCTGCGCGACCTGCGGGTACCGCTGGACGAGCAGGACAGGCTCTGGCTGCAGCACAAGGGCGTATTGCGGATCGGCACCAGCGAACCTGATTTCCCGCCCTTCGACACCACTGCCAGCGGCCAGGACTATGAAGGCGTGACGGCCGACTACCTGCGGCTGATCGCACAGGCATTGCAGCTGGAAACCCGGGTCCTGCGCTATCCCGACCGGCACACCGCTCGAGAAGCCCTGCGCGCGGGAGAGATCGACCTGCTGGGCAGCAGCCTGGAGATCGATGCCGCCAGTCCGGGCCTGATCCAGACCAGGCCCTACGTGCAACACCAGCCGGTGATGGTGATGCGCATCGACGACCGGCGCGCCGTCGGTGGCGACCTCGGGGGCCTGCGCCTGGCCTTTTCCGAGGAAGGTCCGGGCCTGGACCTGATCGGCCGTCTCTACCCCGACGCCCGTCCCAACCAGCACAGCTCGGTGCGCAGTGCGCTGCAGTCGGTCGCCTTCGGCCAGAACGATGTGTTCATCGGCGACGCCATCTCCGCCAACTACCTGATCAGCCAGGGTTACCTGATCAATCTGCGGATGACCAACTTCGCCGGTTTCGACGGAGTGGGCGTCAGCTTTTCACTGTCAGCGAAGAGCGGGCGGCTGCGGCGCATCCTCGATCGTGCAATCGCCGCCATACCCGAATCCGAGCGGGCCGGGATTCTGCGCCGCTGGGGCGGCGGGTCGGGGATGTTCCTCGAGGAAGCGCGGTTGCAGCTGACCGAGCGCGAGCGGCTCTGGCTGAAGCAGCACGGCCCGGCCAGGCTGGTGGTGGACGGCTCCTTCGAGCCGCTGACCTTCTTCAATGCGCAGAAGCGCTTCCGTGGCATAACGCCCGACTTGCTGGAGCTGATCCGGCAGAAGACCGGCTTGGAATTCGAAGTCCAGGACGGCGTCAGCCTCCGGGGTATTCTCGACAGGCTGCGCCACGGCCAGGCCGATATGGCGGCGACCCTGGTCTCGACGCCGGAGCGCAATGAGTTCCTCCGCTTCACCCGGCCCTACTTCAGCAGCAGCAACGTGCTGGTGGTCCGCAGCGCGGATCGGGATCTGGAAGGCCTGGACCAACTCGATGGCAAGGTGCTCGCCATCCCGGACGGCCACGCCATGCGGGGCTTTATCCAGCAGAACTTCCCCCGGGTGCGCCTGCTCGAAGTCGGTAGCGGCATCCAGGCGCTGTCCAGCGTGGCCGAAGGCAAGGCCGATGGCGCGGTGCATGCCATGGCGTCGGCGAGTTTCCTGATCAATCGCTACTACCCCGGAAAGTTGCGCATCGCCGACACCATCGGGCGTGACCCGGCGCGCTATGCCTTTTCGGTGGTGCTGGGCGAACCCGAGTTGCTGAGCATCCTCGACAAGGCGCTGCTGTCCATTTCACCGGACGAGCTGGGCAATATAGTCAACCGCTGGTACACCAATGCCGAGGTGGCCGAAAGCACCTGGGTCGAGTACGAGGCACGGCTCTACGAGGTGGGCTTCGCCCTTCTCCTGCTGTCGCTGCTGTTTGCCGCCTGGGCCCTCTACCTGCGCCGCCAGGTGTATCGGCGCGAGCGGCAGGAGCGCTGGCTCAACGACCAACTGGAGTTCAAGCGCTCCTTGACCGACGGCATTCCCTTCCCGCTGTCGGTGCGTGATCTGGAGGGGCGTACCCTCATTTGCAACCGTAGCTTCGTCGAGGCCTTCGGCGTGCCGCGGGAGGCCTTGCTCGGCAAGCGCCTGGAGGAAGTGCCGGGCCTCCAGGCCGATGCCCTGGAAGAGCTGGACCGCTTGTGCCCGCGTGCGCTGGAGAAAGGCGAGGCGCTGTTCAGCGACCAGCAGTTGCATGTCGGCGAACGCACCCTGGAAGTGTCCTACTGGGCCATTCCTTACCGGAACGCCCAGCAGCGCACCCTTGGCCTGATCTGCGGCTGGGTCGATATCACCGAGCGCAATCGCCTGATGGTCGAACTGCGCCAGGCCAAGGACCAGGCCGAGCTGGCCAACGTGGCCAAGAGCCGGTTCCTCGCCACCATGAGCCATGAGATTCGTACGCCGTTGAACGCCATCATCGGCATGCTCGAGCTGGCCCTGAAGCGCGAGGGGCTGGACCGCGAGGCGATCACCGTTGCCCAGGACTCGGCCAATTCCCTGCTGGTGCTGATCGGCGACATCCTCGATATCGCCAAGATCGAATCCGGGCGCATGGTCCTCGAACCCCGTCGGGCGGCGCCCAGGGCATTGGTGGAATCGGTGGTGAGGGTGTTCGAGGGGCTGGCCTGGCAGAAGGGCTTGAAGCTGTCCCTGAGCCTGGAGCTGGACACCCAGGACGACGTGATGGTCGATCCATCCTGCTTCAAGCAGATCCTTTCCAACCTCGTCAGCAATGCCATCAAGTTCACCGAGGCGGGCGAGGTCCAGGTTCGCCTGCTGGTCAGCGGGCTCGGCGAAGAGCTGGTGCAGCTGACTGCAGTGGTGGAAGACAGCGGCATCGGTATCACGGCGCAAGACCAGGAGTTGCTGTTCCAGCCCTTCACCCAACTGGCCGGCAGCATGAACGCCGGGACCGGCGGCACGGGCCTGGGCTTGAGTATCTGCCGCCGGCTGGTGGCGATGATGGGCGGGCGCCTCGAGCTGCAGAGCGAGCTTGGGGTGGGAACGCGGATCACGGTGAGCCTGGGCCTGCCGCGTCTGGCGCCCTTGCCCCAGGTGGCGGCGCTGCCCGCGCCTGCGGAGCCGCCGCGGCAGAGCCTGCGTGTGCTGGTGGTGGATGATCATCCGGCCAATCGCCTGTTGCTGGTGCAGCAGCTGGAGTTCCTCGGGCACCTGACCGAGCAGGCCGAGAATGGCCAGGCGGCACTGGAAGTCTGGGGGCAGGCGGCCGTCGACCTGGTCATCACCGACTGCAATATGCCGGTGATGGGCGGCTATGAGTTCGCCCGGCGCATCCGTGAACGGGAACGCGAGGCGGCTGCCACCCCCTGCCGGATCGTCGGCCTGACGGCCAATGCCCAGCCCGACGAGCGTGCGCGCTGCCGCGAGGCGGGCATGGACGACTGCCTGTTCAAGCCGATAGGCCTGGATGCACTGCGGCGCTATCTGCAGGACCTGGACCCCGTGACCGCCCAGCTCGCGGATCCCGGCGGCAAACCTCAGCCGCCACGCCTCGACCTGGGGCTGCTGGACAACGTCACGGGCGGCTCGTCCGAGCTGATCCGCAGCCTGTTGACCGAGCTGCACCGGACCAACCAGACCGACCTGCTTGAACTGGATGCCTTGCTGCAGGCGGGCAATTGGGATGACATGGAGCGGCTGGTGCACAGGATCAAGGGTGCGGTGCAACTGATCGCCGCGCAGCCGCTGCTCGAACACTGCATCGAGTTTGGCGACGCCCATAAGCGTGGTGCTCCGGATGCCAGGCTGCGGGAGCCGGGCGAAGCGGTACGGCGCAGCCTGCATGCCCTGCAAGGGGACCTGGCGCAGCGCCTGAAAAGCTGAGGCGCGCGCCTCACTTGCCCTCGCGTGCTGCCTCCATCCGTGGTGCCGGAGCGCCCCAGCGCTGCCGCGCACGGTGGGCGAGGTAGGCCACCAGCAGTGCCAGCGCCGCTCCCAGCAAGGTGTTGTAGAGACGCAACTCGGGCAGGTGCCAGTCGAGGGAAAGGCCCTCGGCCAGCAGCACGAAGCACACTGTGGTCTGCACCACGAACAGGCCGTAGTGCTGGGCGATATAGGCCCGGCTGAGGACGATCAGCGGCAGCATGCAGGCCACCAGCAGGGCAGGGCTCTGCAACCAGCTGCCCACCCCGATCAGGATCAGCGCGCCGACCAGGCTGCCCAGGCAGCGCTGGATGCCGCGCACCAGGCTGCCGTCGAGGTCCATCTGGAGGGTGGTCATCACCGTCAGTGTCAGCCAGTAGCCCCGCGGCAGGCCGGAGAGGTTGACGGCCAGGCCAGCGAGGGCGCCGGCCAGGGAGCAGGCGAGGGCATGGATCAGCCAGAGCCGCTGGGGCAGGCGCCGGGCATGGCGACGCATCACCCGAGCGAAGTTGCCGAGGCGCGGCATCAGCGGCCACAGTCGCAGGCCTTGGGACGCGCGCAGGGCGAAGGCCAGCAGCATCACCCAGAGCCCGCCCAGGGCGAACAGCGCGCCCACCGCCATTCCGTTGTGCAGATTGCCGAGCCCCGCTTGGCCCTGGCCCAGGCAGAGGCAGGCGGCCAGCCCCACGCCGAGCTTGCCCAGCTCGCTACCATAACGTTGCAGCACGGCCAGCAGCAGGCCCATCAGGGCGAAGCTGGCCAGGCTCGCCAGCGGATGGCTGGCGGCCCAGAAGCCGACACCAGAGCTGACGGCGCCCAACCCGGTGAGCAGGGTCATGCGCAGCATGCCGAGGCGGTGGAAGGGGTTGGCCAGGGCGGCCTGGAAGGCGCCGGTGGCGGCCCAGAGGAAACCGCTGTGGCTGGTGAACAGGCCCAGCATCAGCGGCAGCCCGCAGCCCATGCCCGCCATCAGGGCGGCGCCCCAGGCGGGTGGTCCGGCGTGCCAGCGCAGGCTCTGTCGGAACAAGTTACGCATCAGCGCTACTCCTGGAAGCCTGGGTTCAGGTCGGGCTGGAGCGGCCGGTCATCTCACGGGCCATTTCGGTAGCGTAGCTGTCGGTCATGCCGGCGATGAAGTCGATCATCTGGATGAAGGACCGGTACAGCGGCCAAGCGGGATCAGGGGCATTGTTGCCGAGCAGGTCGAGGATGCGCCTGTGCTTGAAGGACGGAGTACGCCCGCCGTGCTGCTCCAGGGCGGCACCACAGAAGGCGTTGAGGAGGATTTCCAGGGTGGTGTAGGCGCCGATCTCATGGAGCGTCTTGCGCTTGTCCTGGAAGATCTTCTCGCGGGCGATGGCCTTGGCCTGGAGCACGCAGCGCTTGGCCGGGCCATGCATGTGCTCCACCAGGTCGCCTTGCAGGCTGCCGGCCAGCAGGGCTTCCTGCTGCTCGACGAAGGCGCCGGCGGCGGCGTTGGTCAGGTGTTCGATGGCCTTGCCGCGAAGGATTGCCAACTTGCGCCGGCGCGAATCCCTGGGGCCGAGCTGACGGTAGGTTTCCGGCAGGTCGTCACCCACCAGGCCGAGCAGCAGGTCCTCGACTTCCGCGTAGTCCAGCAGCTCCATTTCCAGGCCGTCTTCCAGGTCGATCAGGCCGTAGCAGATGTCGTCCGCCGCCTCCATCAGGTAGACCAGCGGGTGGCGCGCCCAGCGGTGTTCGTCGATTCGCGGCAGCTCCAGCTTGGCAGCGATCTGTTCGAGCAGCGGCAGCTCGCTCTGGTAGCAACCGAACTTGTGCTTCTTGTAGCCCAGCGCTTCGGCATGGCGCGAGGTCCAGGGGTACTTGAGGTAGGTGCCGAGGGTGGCGTAGGTCAGGCGCATGCCGCCGTCGAACTGGTGGTATTCCAGTTGGGTCAGCACCCGCAAGCCCTGGGCGTTGCCCTCGAAGCTGAGGAAATCGGCGCGCTCAACCTCGCTCATGGCGTCCAGCCAGCCCCGTGCGGCGGCCTGCTGGAACCAGTGGCGGATGGCGTCTTCGCCCGAATGGCCGAATGGCGGGTTGCCGATGTCGTGGGCCAGGCAGGCGGACTGGACGATGACGCCCAGGTCCGAAGGAGCGCACCAGTCCGGCAGTGCGTCGCGCAGGGTTTCGCCGACGCGCATGCCCAGGGAACGGCCCACGCAGCTCACTTCCAGCGAGTGGGTGAGGCGCGTGTGGATATGGTCGTTGCTGGAGACCGGGTGCACCTGGGTCTTGCGCCCGAGGCGGCGGAAGGCCCCGGAGAAGATGATGCGGTCGTGGTCCTTGTGGAAGGGGCTGCGGCCCAGTTCTTCGGTGCTGTGCACCGGTTTGCCGAGACGTTCGCGGGTGAGCAGGGTCTGCCAGTCCAAGGCCGGTCCTCGCCGTTCAGTGGCTGAAGGCCCTACTCTAACGGAAAGCTCTGTCGACGACTCAGTCCATCGCCAGGCCGGCGGCGCCCGGATTCACCAGCGGCTCGAGGCCTTGGGGGAAGGCCATGGGCTGCGTGGAGTTGCCCACGGCTGATACGACGGGCCGCTCACCCATGGAAAGAATGTGGCCGGTTGCCGCCCTGTGCGGCCGGAGTCAATCCTGGCCGGAACCGGGCGGACGCCTGAGGAAGGCCTGCAGCAAGGGGTAGAGCGCGCTGCCCAGGCGCAGGCAGCGCTTCAGGCTGCCCTTGCGTGCGGCGAAGAACCCCAGGGCCGCTATCGCCGCCATGCCCCAGAGCGGTGCGTGGGGGATGTCCAGCTGGCGCGAGAACTCCTTTGCCTGGCGCAGGGGCTGGGTCAGCAGCAGCGACTCGTGGCGCAGTTCCTGGCGTTGCATCTCCAGCCGCAGGCGCACCAGCGCCTTGCGCATTTCCCGGCGGCTGGCCTTGCGCGGCAGTTCCGGCAGGCTCATGGCATCAGGCGCTCCCGGTCACGGGCCAGTTCTTCGAGGGTGGCGCTGAAGGGGGACTCGTCATCATCCACTGCCGCCCGCAGGCGGATGCCGCAGTAGAGGCTGGCCAGCAGATAGAACAGGCAGAGGCCGCCGAGGGCTTCGAACCGCCAGTTGTCCCAGAGCAGCATCAGCACCAGGCCGGACAGCCCGATCAGCAGGAGCAGGGCGAAGATCAGGGTCAGGCCGCCGAACAGCAGCAGGAAGAGGCTGTTGGCCTTCTGTTCCTGCAACTCGATGCCGAAGAGTTCCACATGGCTGTGGAGCAAGCCCAGCAGCGAGGCGCCGATGCGCTTGGGCGAGGGAGCGCGTCCCGAGGCCCGGGAGGAGGGGGCTTCGTCACTCATGGTCAGCGCCGGGCGGCCAGCAGGCCGAGCAGGAAACCGATGCCGGCGGCCAGACCAACGCTCTGCCAGGGGTGTTCCTGGACGTAGTCCTCGGTGGCCTGGACGGCGGCCTGGCCGCGATCACGCAGGTTCTGCTCGGTGTCACGCAAGGTCTCGCGAGCGCGCTTGAGGCTTTCGTGGATCTGCTGGCGCAACTCGTCGGCCTGGTCGCCCGCCAGGTTGGCGGTGTCTTGCAGGAGCTTCTCGGTGTCGTTGACCAGGGTCTGGAAGTCGGCCAGCAGGTCGTCCTGTGCGTGGGTGGCGGTCTTACGGGGCATGACGATTCTCCTTGTAGGACTCAATGCCTAAGAGTAGGTGCGTTCTTCCAAGGTTCACTCGGATTTTCCCTGGCACAGCTGGTATAGCGCTTGCATCGGGGTGGTGCGCGGTTGTGGCGGGTTGCGCCGCATCGGGGCGTCCAGGATGGACTTCCCGGTTCGGAAAAATCGCCTCAACCCTATGAAAAACAAAGAAAAAGGCTTTTCGAGACAGATCTTGCGCCTGCCGGCATGCACCAAAACGGGGTTTCGATACAGCCCTTGGTGGTGCGCTCCGGCTTCAGGATGGTGCGTGCCGGGCCTGCCTTGAACTGCTTTGGTGCTTTTTCCTCGCTGCCGGAGCTCCCTTCGCCAATGGAAAACCTCAATAGCGCCGTGGAAACCCTGATCCACGGCTCCAACACCCTGTTCATCCTGATGGGCGCCGTGATGGTGCTGGCCATGCACGCGGGCTTCGCCTTTCTCGAAGTCGGTACGGTACGGCAGAAGAACCAGGTCAACGCCCTGTCGAAGATCCTCTCCGACTTCGCGGTCTCGACCCTGGCTTATTTCTTCATCGGCTACTGGATCGCCTACGGGGTGAGCTTCCTCGAGCCGGCCAGTGCCCTGGCCGCCGACCATGGCTACGCCCTGGTGAAGTTCTTCTTCCTGCTGACCTTCGCCGCGGCCATCCCGGCGATCATTTCCGGCGGCATCGCCGAGCGCGCGAAGTTCTGTCCGCAGCTCTGCGCCACGTTGCTGATAGTCGCCTTCATCTATCCCTTCTTCGAAGGCCTGATCTGGAACGGCAACTTCGGCTTCCAGGAGTGGCTGAAGAATGACTTCGGCGCCAGCTTCCATGACTTCGCCGGCTCAGTGGTGGTGCATGCTGTCGGCGGCTGGCTGGCCTTCGGTGCGGTACTGCTGCTGGGCCATCGTAATGGCCGCTACCGCGAGGGCCGCCTGGTGGCGTTCGCGCCCTCGAACATTCCCTTCCTGGCGCTGGGTTCCTGGATCCTCATCGTCGGCTGGTTCGGCTTCAACGTCATGAGCGCCCAGACCCTGCAAGGTGTCAGCGGCCTGGTGGCGGTCAACTCGCTGATGGCCATGGTCGGCGGCACCATCGCCGCGCTGCTGATCGGACGCAATGACCCGGGCTTCCTGCACAACGGTCCGCTCGCCGGGCTGGTGGCGGTGTGCGCCGGCTCCGACCTGATGCATCCGGTCGGCGCCCTGGCCACCGGTGCCGTGGCGGGTGGCCTGTTCGTCTGGGCCTTCACCGCCACCCAGGTGAAGTGGAAGATCGACGACGTCCTCGGTGTCTGGCCGCTGCACGGCCTGTGCGGTGTCTGGGGCGGCATCGCCTGCGGGATCTTCGGCCAGGAAGCCCTCGGTGGCCTGGGCGGGGTCAGCCTGGTCAGCCAGCTGATCGGCACCGGGCTTGGCGTGCTGGTGGCACTGGCGGGCGGCTTCCTGGTCTACGGCCTGCTCAAGGCCACGGTAGGCATTCGCCTGAGCCAGGAAGAGGAGTATTACGGCGCGGACCTCTCGGTGCACAAGATCGGTGCCACCTCGCAGGATTGATAGGCCGTCATCGCAATTGAATTCGCTCCCACTGGTGTTATGCCGTCGCGCTCCTGTAGGTTGTGGCTGAGCTACGCGAAGCCCAACGATTCGTGTGCCGCGAAATGAAAAAGCCCGTCGATTGGCGGGCCTTCTTGTAGGAGCGAGCTTGCTCGCGAACCTGGGTCATCATTCGCCAGCAAGCTGGCTCCTACATAAGCGGCTTACCAGAGCGGCAGCACGTAGCTGAGGATCAGGCGGTTCTCGTCGAGGTCGTTGGTGAAGTTGGAACGTACGCTTGCGTTACGCCATTTGATGCCGAAGTTCTTCAGCGGGCCGTCCTGGAACACGTAGGCGATGTCGGTGTTGCGTTCCCATTCCTTGCCGTCTTCGCGGTTGGCGCCGAGGTCGATGTTGTCGCCGGACAGGTAACGGGTCATGAAGGTCAGGCCGGGGAGGCCGAGGCTGGCGAAGTTGTAGTCGTAGCGGGCCTGCCAGGATTTCTCGTCCTTGTTGGCGAAGTCGCCGATCTGCACGTAGTTGACCAGGAAGGGATCGGTGCCGTTGATATAGGCGAAGCCGGTGTCGCCGCTCATGCTCTGGTAGCCGAGGCCGAAGGCATGGCCGCCGAGGGCGTAGGTGAACAGGGCGCCGAAGGCCTTGTTGTCGACGTTGCTGGCGCCTTCGTCGGTGGAGCGGGCGAAGCGCAGGTCGCTCTTCAGCGACTGCTTGTCGCCCAGCGGCAGCAGGTGCAGGACGCTGACATAGTGCTGCTTGTAGAGGTCGTCCAGCTCGCCATAGTGATAGCCGGTGCTGAGGCTGTCGTTCCACTTGTAGCTGGCGCCGGCGAAGTTGAACTGGTCGCTGGTGGTGCCGGGGCGGACGACGATGCCACGGGCGCCGCCGTTGGCGAGGGTCATGTCCTCGTAGTCGGAGGAGTCGCGCTGGTTGACCTGCTGGAGCTGGCCGGCGTCGAAGGTCAGGCCGGCGAGCTCCAGGGAGTTCAGGTGACCGCCCTGGAAGGTCTGCGGCAGCAGGCGCGAGTCGTTGTACTGGACCACCGGCAGCTTGGGCAGCAGGGTGCCGACCTTGAGCACGCT
>NZ_SSOJ01000085.1 GCF_029871205.1 Pseudomonas sp. BN417
CGATTGGAAAAGGGACTCGCCCGGGAGGGCGAAACCGAGACTCGAAGCCCACTCGGCAATGAGCCGAACGAAAAGACTCCAAGCCCCCTCACACCGGATTACCAATCCGGCGTGAGCCCCATTCCCCGGTAATCCGTGAAGAACCAAAGAAAAGCCCGCTGGCGCATGGCGCTCAGCGGGCTTTTCCTGGAACCCGGTGCTGCTTAGAGTTCGGTGTTCGGCGTGCTGGCCGCCACAGCCGAATTGGGCTCGGCGATTTCCACCGGCAGTCCGTCTTCGGCGGCAACCACTTCACGCACCACGTCCCAGTCCAGGCGGATGGTGTTGACCAGCTCTTCACGCTTGAGCAGCGCGTTGATCACCGCGGTGTGCTTGTCCACCACCGACGGGTCGCCATGATCGTCCAGTGGCGCGTGGGCTTCCAGGTAGACCTTGCCGCCACTCACGCCGAACTTGTAGGGCTCGTTCATGATGTGCACCGGGGTACCCACCGGGGCCATGGCCGCCAGCGCCAGCACGTTGTTGTTGAGCATGCGGAAGCAGCCGTGGCTGACGCGCATGCCGATGCCGAACTTCTTGTTCGAGCCGTGTATCAGGTAGCCCGGCACGCCCAGCTTGAACTTGAACGGACCGAGCGGGTTGTCCGGGCCCGGCGGCACCATGGTGGGCAGCGGATCGCCGTCGGCGGCGTGCTCTTCGCGGATGGACTTGGGCGGGTACCAGGCCGGATTGGGAAACTTGGCGGTGATGGTGGTGGCCGCGATGGGCGAACCCCAGCCTTCACGGCCGATACCGAGCGGATAGGTATGCACGACGTTCTGCCCTTTCGGGTAGTAGTACATGCGGTACTCGGCGAGGTTGATCACGATGCCTTCGCGCGGGCCCGGCGGCAGGATATAGCGGGTCGGCAGGATAATCTCGGTGCCGGCACCCGGCAACCAAGGGTCGACGCCGGGGTTGGCGGCGACCATCTCCAGGTAGCCCAGGTCATTGGCGACACCGATATCGGCGAAGGTGTCTTCGTAGTTGGCCTTGATCACCTGGACCTGGCCGACGATGTCTTCGCCGGGCGGCGGCAAGGGCAGCTCCAGGGCTGCGACAGGGCCCGCCACCAGCAGGGATGCTAATGACAGGGAGCGGGCGACGGCTGGAAAGCGCGGCAACATCCGGGAATCCTTGGCAAATTGACTGAATAAAAGACTCGGAATTCTACACCGGCGCGAGCTTTGCCGGGAGCCCTCAGGCTTCCGACCAGACCGAGTGCTGCCCGTGGCGCTGGGACTCCAGGGTGGAGCGGCAGTTGGAGCACAAGCGTCGGTCACGCAAGAGACCTTGCTCCAGATTACTCCAGCGCGGCTGCGCTGGCAGCAGGCCGCCGCACAGGGTCCGGTCGGCGAAGCCCCCCAGTTCGAGCTGGCGCACTACCAGGTGCAGGCGCACTTCGCGGCAAGCGAACAGGTCGAGTTGCTCGTCGGGCTCTATCACTTTGTAGCCAAACAGGGACCAGGCGGTGCGCGGCATGGAGGACTCCAGGGAGGGTGCGCAACATTAGCCGAAAGCGGGCCTTGGGAAAAGCGTCAGAGCATGGGTTCGAGGGTCGGCCAGAGGTTGTCGAGCAGCCGCGGCTGGGCCTTGGCCTGGGGATGGATGCCATCGGATTGCATCATGTCCGGCACGCCTCCCACCCCCTCCAGGAAGAACGGCACCAGTGGCACCTGTTTCTCGGCAGCCAGTGCGCTGTAGACATTCGCGAAAGCCGTGGTGTAGCGGGCACCATAGTTGGGCGGCAGGCGCATGCCGAGCAGGAGCACCGTGGCGCCCTGGCCCCGGGCACTGTCGATCATGCCGGCAAGATTCTGTTGCAATTGCGCAGGGGGCTGGCCACGCAGGCCATCGTTGCCGCCAAGCTCGATGATCACCAGTTCCGGCTTGTGTTCGGCGAGCAGGGCGGGAAGCCTGGCAAGCCCGCCAGCACTGGTGTCGCCGCTGATGGAGGCGTTCACCACCCGCTGCTGGTAGCCCTTCTCGGCAAGGCGTTTTTCCAGCAGCGAGACCCAGCCCTGGCTGGTTTCCAGCCCAAGAGCGGCGCTGATACTATCGCCGACGACCAGCAAGGTCCCCGCCATGGCCTGCTGCGCCAGCAGCATCAGGGACAGGCATCCGCCCAACAACCAGGCACGCATTGGAATCTCCATGAGCGCAAGCATTCTCGATGCGCGGAACCTTAGCAAAGTGGTTCCCAGCGCGGAAGGCGAGCTGA
The DNA here is from genome assembly GCF_029871205.1 of Pseudomonas sp. BN417. Classification (GTDB taxonomy): domain Bacteria; phylum Pseudomonadota; class Gammaproteobacteria; order Pseudomonadales; family Pseudomonadaceae; genus Metapseudomonas. The sequence goes on from NZ_SSOJ01000085.1 coordinate 2,261, forward strand.
CCATCCTTCACGATCTCTCCTTCAGCCTCGCCAAGGGCGACAGCCTGGCCATAGTCGGCAGCTCGGGCTCAGGCAAATCCACCCTCCTCGGCCTGCTCGCCGGCCTCGACCTGCCCAGCAACGGCGACGTGAGCCTGGCCGGCCGCAGCCTGTCCAACCTCGACGAAGACGAGCGCGCACGGGTTCGCGCGGAGCACGTCGGCTTCGTCTTCCAGTCGTTCCAGTTGCTCGACAACCTCAACGCCCTGGAGAACGTCATGCTGCCGCTGGAACTGGAAGGCCATCGGGACGCCCGCGCCCGCGCGCGCCACCTGCTCGACCGGGTCGGCCTGGGCCAGCGTCTCAGCCATTACCCGCGCCAGCTCTCCGGCGGTGAACAGCAGCGCGTGGCCATTGCCCGCGCCTTCGCCGCCGAGCCCGACGTGCTCTTCGCCGACGAGCCCACCGGCAACCTCGACAGCCACACCGGCGAGCGCATCAGCGACCTGCTGTTCCAGCTCAACCAGGAGCGCGGCACCACCCTGGTGCTGGTGACCCACGACGAGCGCCTGGCACACCGCTGCCGACGCCTGATCCGCCTCGAGGGCGGCCGGCTGGTCGACCAGGTGGAGCCCTGATGCGGCGCCTGCACTTCATCCGGCTGCTGTCCATGGCCGCCCGCCAGCTGCTGCGGGATGCCCACGGCGGCGAACTGCGGGTGCTGTTCTTCTCCCTGCTGGTAGCCGTCGCCGCCAGCAGCGCCATCGGCTATTTCAGCGCCCGGCTGAATGCCGCCATGTTGCTGCGCGCCACGGAATTCCTCGGCGCCGACCTGTTGCTCAGCGGCTCCTCCCCGGCCAGCGCCGAACAGGTCGACAGCGGTCTGCGCCTTGGCCTCAAGCATGCCCGTGCGGTGGAGTTCTCCAGCGTGATCGCCGCCGACAGCGGCATCCAGCTGGCCAGCGTCAAGGCCGCCGACGGGGTCTATCCGCTGCGCGGCGAACTCAGGAGCGCAGCACAACCCTATGGCGACGAACAAGCCGGCAGCGGCCCCAAGGCAGGCGAGGCCTGGGCCGAGGCACGCCTGTTCGCCACCCTGGGGCTGAAACCCGGCGACAGCATCGACGTGGGGCAGAAGACCCTGCGCCTCACCCGCGTACTGACCTACGAGCCGGACCGCGCTGGCGACTTCTACAGCCTGACCCCGCGGGTATTGATGAGCCTGGACGACCTGGAGGCCACGGGAGTCGTGCAGCCCGGCAGCCGGGTGCGCTTCCGCGAGCTCTGGAGCGGACCGAACGAAACCCTCAGCCGCTACCGCGCCGCGGTCGAGCCGGGCCTGGCCGCCAACCAGCGCCTGGAAGACGCCCGCCAGGGCAATCGGCAGATCGGCGGCGCGCTGGGCCGCGCCGAACGCTACCTGAACCTGGCCAGCCTTGCCGCGGTGCTGCTCGCCGGCGTCGCCGTGGCCCTCTCCGCCGCACGCTTCGCCGCCCGCCGCTATGACGCCAGCGCCCTGTTGCGCTGCCTTGGCCTGTCCCGCCGCGAAGCCCTGCTGCTCTTCGGCCTGCAACTGGCGCTACTGGGTCTGCTGGCCAGCGCCCTCGGCGCCCTGCTCGGCTGGCTGGCCCAGACGATTCTGTTCCAGCTGCTGGGCGGCTTGCTGCCCGCGGTGATTCCCTCGGGCGGGCTGGTGCCGGCGCTCGCTGGCATCGCCACCGGCCTGCTCGCCCTCGCCGGCTTCGCCCTGCCCCCCCTGGCCGCGCTGGGACGGGTACCGCCGCTGCGGGTGTTGCGCCGCGACCTGCTGCCACTGCCACCCAGCGCCTGGCTGGTGTATGGCGCTGCGCTGCTGGCACTGGGCCTGATCATGTGGCGCCTGAGCCTGGACCTGAAACTGACCCTCGCCCTGCTCGGCGGCGGCCTGATCGCCGCCCTGCTGCTGGGCGGCCTCCTGCTATCCGGCCTCAAGGCACTGCGCCGGCTCCTTGCCGGCGCCACACTGCCCTGGCGCCTGGGCCTCGGCCAACTGCTGCGCCACCCCCTGGCGGCGGCCGGGCAATCCCTGGCGTTCGGCCTGATCCTCCTGGCCATGGCGCTGATCGCCCTGCTCCGGGGCGAGCTGCTGGACACCTGGCAGAACCAGCTGCCGGACAACGCGCCTAACCATTTCGCCCTGAATGTACTGCCCGCCGAAAAGGACGCCTTCGCCAGCCGCCTGGCCAGTCTTTCGCCCCATCCCACGCCGCTGTACCCGGTGGTGCCCGGCCGCCTCACCACCATCAACGGCGAGGCAGTGCGGCAACTGGTGAGCAAGGACTCCCAGGGCGAACGCGCCGTGCAGCGCGACCTCAGCCTGACCTGGTCGGCCCAGCTGCCAAATGACAACCGCCTGGTGGCTGGCCACTGGTGGAGCGACCTGCCGAAATCCGGGCTGCCCGGTGTCTCGGTGGAATCCAAGCTCGCCGAAAGCCTCGGCCTCAAGCTGGGCGACAAGCTCGGCTTCAGTGTCGGCGGCCTGCAGCGCGACGCCCAGGTGACCAGCCTGCGTGAGGTGGACTGGGATAGCTTCCAGCCGAACTTCTACATGATCTTCGCCCCGGACACCCTGGCCGACCTGCCCGTCACCTACCTCACCAGCTTCTACCTGCCGCCGCGCCACGACCGGGAGCTGGTGGAACTGTCCCGCGCCTTCCCGGCAGTCACGCTGCTGCAGGTCGAAGCGATCCTGGCGCAGCTGCGCAGCATCCTCGCCCAGGTCACCCTGGCGGTGGAGTTCGTCCTGCTGTTCGTGCTCGCCGCCGGACTGGCTGTGCTCTTCGCCGGGCTCCAGTCCACCCTCGACGAACGCATCCGCCAGGGCGCGCTGCTCCGCGCCCTGGGCGCAGAACGCCGGCTGTTGCTGAGCGCCCGTCGTGCCGAATTCGCCCTGCTCGGTGCCTGCAGCGGCCTGCTCGCCGCCCTCGGCTGCGAGCTGGTCAGCGCCCTGCTCTACCGCTTCGCCTTCGACCTGCACTGGCAGCCCCATCCCTGGCTGCTGCTGTTGCCGCTGGTGGGCGCCCTGCTGGTGGGCGGCGCCGGGTTGATAGGCACCCGTCGCGCGCTCAACGCCAGCCCGCTGACGGTCCTGCGCGAAGCTTGATAGGCTTGGCCTCCCCAACTTCCACAGGACCGTCATGAGCCGCTATCGCCCGCCCCGTACCGCCGGAACCCCCTTGATCACCCCGGAGGGCGAAGCTCGCCTGCGCGCCGAACTCCACGAGCTGTGGCACGTACGCCGGCCCAAGGTTACTCAGGCGGTGAGCGAAGCGGCCGCCCAGGGCGACCGTTCGGAGAACGCCGAGTACACCTACGGCAAGAAGATGCTGCGGGAAATCGACAGCCGCGTGCGCTTCCTCACCAAGCGGCTGGAGAATCTCAAGGTGGTGCGCGAGCGCCCGGCCGATCCCGGCAAGGTCTACTTCGGTGCCTGGGTGACCCTGGAAGACGAAGACGGCGAGCAGGCCCGCTACCGCATAGTCGGGCCGGACGAATTCGACCTGAAGCAGAACCTGATCAGCATCGACTCTCCTCTGGCCCGCGCCCTGGTGGGCAAGGCGCTGGACGCCGAGGTGCGGGTGAACGCCCCCACCGGGGAGAAGACCTGGTATGTCGTCGAGATCGACTATCCGTAGATCGCCAGCCTGCGACCGAGAGTCAGCGCAGGGTGATCAACCCCTGCCGGGCGACCCGCACCAATTCACCGACCACTGCCGGCAGTTCCTCGGCAGAGGGCGCCTGGATCACCGCCATATCGAAGCTGTCCCTGGCGAACCGGGCCAGCGACTCGCCATCGCGGACGAACTGGATGAGGAAGTTGCGCGGACGGTCCCAGCGTTTGGGCCAGCCTTCGAGGTAACGCAGGAGTGTCGGCTGGTGGGAGCCGCCGAGCAGGATTCGCGGATTGCGCAGAACCAGGCCGCTGGTGATCGGGGCCAGGCGTAGCGGGGGTTGGGGACAGGTCATGGTGTCGTGTCTCCGCCTCATGGGGGTCCCGCTGGGCAGCGGTGAGAGGCGACACCGAACCAGCGTTTTAGCGGTATTTCGAGGTCCTTGAAGACCTCCGCGCCCCGCAAGTAGCTGACTAAATCGGCGCATGGGGCGACATCCTAGAGAAGCCCGCGCAATACTGTCAAGGCGACCCCCACGCCCTGCGAGGCTCCCCATGAGCACTCCGCCGCTGCGCCTGTTCTTCGCCATCCCCTGCTGCCCGCAACTGGCCCGCGACATCGCCGAATGGCGCGCCCAGCATCCTCTCGACGGCAAGCCGGTGGCGCCCGAAAACCTGCACATGACCATCGCCTTCCTCGGTTCCCAGCCTCGTGGACAAGTGGAAGCGCTGGAGGCGCTGGCCAACGGCCTCGAGCGCGTCGGCTTCACCCTGCAGCTGGATCGCCTGGAGCGCTGGAAGAACGGCCTACTGCACCTGGCGCCAAGCAAGGTGCCGCAAGCCCTGTGCGACTTCGAGCGCGACCTGCGCGAACGGCTGCTGGCCTCCGGCTACGAGCTGGAAAGCCGCCCGTTCAAGCCGCACCTGACCCTGGCTCGGCACTGTCCGAGACTGCCCGCCGCGCCGACCCCAACCTTCGATTGGCCAGTCACCGAATTCACCCTTTTCGCCTCGGAAAACACCATCAAGGGCACCCGATATCGGGCGCTCGGGCAGTGGCCATTGCGGCCTCCGGCCCCATCCTGACGTTTCGCCGCGTAACAGGGAACTGGCGGGCATCTTTCAGTGAACGTGTGTAAACATCTGCGAAAAGCCCAGTCCAGAGCGCTTATCCCCAATGTGCCGAAAATGGCATGGTTCCTGCCCTCCGCCCTGCTTGTAGTGCACGCCCAGGACGGGCGTGGCCAAGCGACGGAATGCAGCCAGGCCCTCCTACGCACAACAGACGAGAGCGCACATGAAGAAAAACAAGACCCTGATCGCCGCCCTCTGCCTTGCTTCCGGGCTCGCCGCCTCCGGGCAGGCCCAGGCCCTCTGGTTCGGCTCCAGTGGCTATACCCAGACCCGCTACCCGATCGTACTCACCCACGGCATGCTCGGTTTCGACAGCATCCTCGGCGTCGACTACTGGTACGGCATCCCCTCGGCCCTGCGTCAGGACGGCGCGCGCGTCTACGTCACCGAGGTCAGCCAGCTGAACACCACCGAAGCCCGTGGCGAGGAGCTGCTGGAGCAGGTGGAAGAGATAGTCGCCATCAGCGGCAGCCCCAAGGTCAACCTGATCGGCCATAGCCATGGCGGTCCGACCATCCGCTACGTGGCCGCCGTGCGCCCGGACCTGGTCGCCTCCGCCACCAGCGTCGGGGCCCCGCACAAGGGCTCGGCCACCGCCGACTTCATTCGCCAGGTGCCGCCGGGTTCCGCCGGAGAAGTCGTGCTGGCCGGCATCGTCAACGGCCTTGGTGCCCTGATCAACTTCCTTTCCGGCAGCAGCAGCGAACTGGAGCAGAACGCGCTCGGAACCCTGGAGTCCCTCAATAGCCAGGGTGCCGCGGCCTTCAATGAGCGCTTCCCCCAGGGCCTGCCCACCACCAGTTGCGGTGAGGGCGCCTACCAGGTCAATGGCGTGCGCTACTACTCCTGGAGCGGCACCAGCCCGCTGACCAACGTGCTGGATATCAGCGATGCTTTCCTGGGCGCCAGCTCCCTCCCCTTCAACGGCGAAGCCAATGACGGCCTGGTGGGACGCTGCAGCTCGCACCTGGGCAAGGTCATCCGCGACGACTACCGGATGAACCACCTGGATGAGGTCAACCAGACCCTTGGCCTGACCAGCCTGTTCGAAACCGACCCGGTAACCGTCTATCGTCAACAGGCCAACCGGCTGAAGAACGACGGGCTCTGAGCCCTGCCCGCGGGGCCTCGGTGCCCCGCTCCCCTCACGCCTGCCGAGCGCCCCAGTGAAACGATTCCTGCTGCTTCTGCCCATCGCCTTCGCCGCCGCCCTCGCGATCCTCCTGCAGTCAGGGGGCAAGCCGGCGCCGGCGGCCACGACCAGCGCTACGCCGATCCCGGCAAGCACTGCGCTCGCTCCGGTCGCCGCCGACAGGCTTCTCGTCCCGGCCGGCCACAAACCCCAAGCCGCCAAGCCAGGATTCCTGCCCAGCTCATTGGCGGGAACCCGGGTGGATGGCAGCTTCCACCTGGACGCGGCCGGCAACCTGCTGGTCAGCATGGATATCCGGCGCATCTTCGACTACTTCCTCAGCGCCCATGGCGAGGAGCCCCTGGCCAGCAGCGTGCAGCGCCTGCGCGGCTATATCACCGAGCAACTCGATGCGCCGGCCGAAAACCAGGCCCTGACCCTGCTCGACCAATATCTCGACTACAAGCGCCAACTGGTGCAACTCGAGCGGGACCTGCCGCTTCTCGCCGACCTACCCGCCCTGCGCCAGCGCGAAGCCGCGGTACAGGCGTTGCGGGCACGGATCTTCAGTACCGAAGTCCATCAGGCCTTCTTCGCCAACGAAGAAGCCTACAACGCCTTTACCCTGCAGCGCCTGGCCATCCAGCGCGACTCCACCCTGGACCCGGCCGCAAAAGCCGCTGCCATCGACCAGTTGCGCAGCACCCTGCCGGAGGAACTGCAAACGGCAGTCGCAAGCCAGCTCCAGGCCGAACTCAGGGCCCAGGTGAGCGCGCTGCAGGCTTCAGGCGCCGGCCCCGAGCAGATCCGCCAGTTGCGCCAGCAACTGGTGGGCGCCGAAGCCACGACTCGACTGGAAAACCTGGACCAGCAACGCCTGCAATGGCAGCAAAGGCTGCAGGTCTACCTCAGGGAAAAGGCCCGGATCGAGGCCAACCAGGGCCTCAGCGCCAGCGACAAGGCGGCGACCATCAGCCGTCTGCAAGAGGAAGGGTTCAACCCACAGGAACGCTTGCGCCTGCAGGCCGCCGCCGAGCTGGCAGCCGCGCGCAAGCAAAAGCCCTGAAACGCAAAAAGGCCCGCCGAAGCGGGCCTTTCGGGCAACAGGGCATCAGCTGGCGATATTGCGGTCCAGCGAGAGCTTGCCGGCGCCTTCGATCAGCAGGGTGGCGCTGATCAGTGCAAGGGTCATCGAATATTCGATGCCATTGGCCTGGATGAAGAAGCCGTTGGCCCAGTGCACGCTGAACACCGCCACCACCATGGCCACGGTCAAGGCCGCCGCGGCCGGGCGCACAAGCAGGCCTATCACCAGAGCCAGGCCACCGAAGAACTCGGCGCTGCCAGCCATCAGGGCCATGAGGTAACCGGGGGCCAGACCGATGCTTTCCATCCACTGGCCGGTACCCGCCAGGCCATAGCCGCCGAACATGCCGAAGAGTTTCTGCGAGCCGTGGGCCATGAAGGTCAGGCCGGTGATGATCCGCAGCAGGGTAATTCCGTAGCCGGCGTTGGTGGCGAGAACGAATTTGATCGGGTTGCTCATCGAGGTGTTCCTTGTATTGGGGGAGTCGATAAGCAAAAGTTTAGTTGATATTTTCGATATTAAAACCGCAAAATCCTCAGCAAAATAATCTACAAAATCGATTATTTGCGCGCCTTACCCGGCTTTTTCGAGGGCTCCAGTAGATAACGCTCGCGATCGAATGCCAGGTAGTACTTGTTCACGCTGCTGACGTAACTCACCACCCCCATCCCGGCCTGTTCGGCGGCGATGCGCTCCACCTGGAAGAACCACTGGTTGGGATCGAGGCCGCGGCGCCGGGCCTCGGCGCGCATGCCCTGGACCCGCTGCGGACCGAGGTTGTAGGCCGCAAGGACAAAGGCCATGCGCTCGCGCTCGTTGAGCTGGGCGCTGGAGAAGAAGCTGCGGCGCAGCATGGCCAGGTATTTGGCCGAGGCCTGCACATTGTTGTCGAGCTTCTGGATATTCCCTACCCCGACGCTGCGTGCCGCGCCGGGGGTGATCTGCATCAGTCCGGTGGCGCCGCTGGCGCCCCTGGCCGTGGGGTTGAGGTTGGACTCCTTGTAGGCCAGCGCGGCCAGGCTCAACCAGTCGAAGCGATGTTGCTCGGCATAGCGCTGCAGCACCGGACGGACCCGCTCCAGGCGTTGGCGCTCCCGGCGCGCCAGCGGGTTGTGCACCTTGTAAAGGCGGCGGTAGACCCGCTGGAAGGCGGCATCCTGGTCATCCGGCGCCCGGTAACCGGCAATGAAACGGTCGACGCTGGCCCGCAGCATGGGCGCGTCGCGCCGCACGAACCAGGTCATGTCGCCCTGGCGATCCAGCACCAGGTGCCGGTCCAGGCGCAGTTTGGGCATCACCTTGGACCAGCGCTCGGCAATCGGTTGCTCCACCGCCGTCAACGGGTAGATGCCGGCCTGGACCATCTCCAGCACATCTTCCACCGCCAGGGACGGATCGGCCCATTCGATGACGATGGGCGCCAATTTGCGCGCAGCCAGCTTCTCGTTGACCTGACGCAGCGCCTCACCGGCGGCACTGCCCACCGGCAACGCGATGCTGCGGCCGGAGAGCTGCTCCAGGCGCAGGTAGCGTCGCTGCCCGTGGCGGCTGACCAGGAGCAGCGGCACGTCATTGCGCAGGGGGGCGCTGGCGCTGACATTTCCTCCGCCCTGGCTGACCAGTTCGCCAGGCGCCACCAGGTCGCCTTCGCCGCGCTGCAACGCGACCAGCAACTGGTCCTTGGCCTTGGGAACTATCTTCAGCCTGATTTCACGCCCGTCGCGGGCATTGCGGTTGAGGTACTGCTCGAAGGCACGGATCCGGTGGTACTCGACCCCGACCGACTCTCCCTTGATCTCCCCAGAACTGTTGCGGCTCTGGTTCACCAGCACCTTGAGCACGCCGCTACGGCGGATCTGCGCCAGGTCGCGGGCTTCCGCCGGCCGCTGCCAGGCTTCCGGCGGAGCCGCCAGGCGCGCGCGGGCCGAATACGGCAGCAGCGCCAGCAGGCAGAGCAGGAACAGCAGCGGTCGCGTCATCGGTTCTCCAGGAACTGGCCGGGCGTCAGCGCAGGCATGAAACTGCCGCGCCGCGAAGCCTTGGCTGGCGAGCGAGGGGCACGGAGAGTGTCACAGCTGCGCACGTGATGCCAGTCAAAGCGCGGTATCGACTTCAACATGTGCCGCCAAGTTCCTGTAATTATTGGTTTTATTGAATTATTTCGAGCTTTGATATGCTGCCCTGCTCCAACTCGAGGTAGCACCATGCAATTCATCGACATCGGCGTCAATCTGACTCACCCCAGCCTCGCCGCCGAGCCGCGCGCGCTGCTGGAGCGCGCCTATGCTGCAGGCGTCTGCCAACTGGTGCTGACCGGAACCAGCCTGGAAGACAGCGAAAAGGCCCTGCTGGCGGCCGAACAGTTGGACGAAACCGGCCAGCGCCTGTTCAGCACCGCCGGCGTCCACCCCCACGAAGCGAGCGGCTGGAACAGCGACAGCCAGCGTCAACTGCGTGACCTGTTGGGAGAAGCGCGGGTGCGCGCCGTGGGCGAATGCGGCCTGGACTTCAACCGTGATTTCTCGCCGCGACCGCAGCAGGAAAAGGCCCTGGAAGATCAGTTGGCCCTGGCGGCCGAACTGGGCAAGCCGGTGTTCCTCCACGAGCGCGACGCCGACGAACGCCTGCTGGCCATCGTGCGGGAGTTCCGCGACCGGCTGCCCGCCGCAGTCGTGCACTGCTTCACCGGCGAGAAACGCGCGCTCTACGGCTATCTGGACCTCGACCTGCACATCGGCATCACCGGGTGGATCTGCGACGAGCGCCGCGGCACCCACCTGCACGCTCTGGTGCGCGACATTCCGCGCGGCCGGCTGATGCTGGAAAGCGACGCGCCCTACCTGCTGCCGCGCAGCCTCAAGCCGAAGCCCAAGCACGGTCGCAACGAACCGGCCTTCCTCACCGAAGTGCTGCGGGAAGTCGCCCTGCACCGTGGAGAAAGCCAGGAAGACCTGGCCCGGCACAGCAGCGCCAGCGCCCGCGCCTTCTTCGGTCTGCCGGCCATCGACTGAGCCGGGCAACCCAGCGCCCCCTTGATTCGGATCAAGTTCTGCCGGAAATTGCCGTCAGAAAATACTGGCACCTTGCCAATACCGATCGAGCACACAAGAAGAACATCATGGGCACCTGGATTCGCGATGTCTCACTGAAGTACAAGTTCTGGGCCGTCAACGCGGTGGCCTTCTTCACCACCCTCCTGCTGGTCCTGCACGCGCTTTATCTGGAGCAGCAGGGGCGCGCCGAAGGCGCCCGCAGCGCCGCCGAGGCCCAGGCGCAGTTGCTCCGCCTCTGGCCCGCCGACCAGCCCCTGCCCCCCTCACTGAAAATCATTGCCCTCGACGATGGCGGCGCGGCGCAATTGCCCGGCGGACAGGCCCTGGCGAAGGCCAGTGGCTGGGTGGACCTGGCCCACGACAGCCTGTTCGGCAGCGACCCGCTGATCGGCGCCCAGGTGCTCGACCGTGGCAACGGTGAGCGCGTCGCCATGCTGGCCAGCAGCCCGAGCCTGATCCAGCTGCTTGGCGAGCGCGCCTTCGAGTACGCGGTTTCGGTGTTCCTGCTGATGGTCGCCCTGCTGGCGGCCTCGCAGCTGCTGATCCGCTTCCTGCTCAGCCACCTCAACACCCTCAAGGACGTGATGCTCCACGTCGAACGCAGCGGCGACCTCTCCGCCCGCGTGCCGCTGGACAGCCGCGACGAAGTGGGCCAGATGGCCAGCGCCTTCAACGCCATGCAGGGCGGCTACCAGCGTGTGGTCGGCACAGTGGCCCAGGCCGTCGCCCGCCTCGACGAAGGCGCCGCCCGGCTCGCCGGCAGCATGGGCGAAGTGCGCCAGGGCATGCTCGGCCAGCAGAGCGAAACCGACCAGGCCGCCACCGCCATCAACGAGATGTCGGCCACCGTCCACCACATCGCCCAGCACGCCGCGGATACCCGCGACCAGTCGCAGAACGCCGACAAGCTGGCCGGTGCCGGGCAGTTGGTGGTGGAGCGCGTCGAGCAGTCCATCGCCGGGCTCTCCTCCGGCGTGCAGCAGACCGCCGAGATGATCCAGCGCCTGGCCGAGGACAGCCGGAAGATCAGCGGCGTGGTCAACGTCATCCACGGCATTGCCGAGCAGACCAACCTGCTGGCGCTCAACGCCGCCATCGAGGCTGCCCGTGCCGGCGAGATGGGCCGGGGCTTCGCCGTGGTGGCGGACGAAGTCCGCAATCTGGCCAGGCGGGTACAGGACTCCACCGACGAGATCACCAACATGATCAACGCGCTCCAGTCCGGCACCCGTGATGCGGTGGAGTTCATGCGGGAAAGCTCGCTCAAGGCCGACGACTGCGTGCAGGCGGCCCATGAGGCCGGCGCGGCCCTCGCAGCCATCACCGGCGCGGTGGCGCAGATGCGCGAGAGCAATACCCAGATCGCCGTGGCCGCCGAGCAACAGAGCCAGGTGGCCGAAGAGATGACCCGCGCCGTGGTCGGGATTCGCGATGTCACCGAACTGACCGTCAGCCAGACGGTGGAGTCCGCCGCCACCAGCAGCGAACTGGCGGGCCTGGCCAGCGAGCTGTCCCAGGCCATCCGCCAGCTCAGGCTGCGCGCCTAGCAGGCTATCCGCTCGATAGGGACATCCCATTCGCCGGCCCGCAAGGGCCGGACTAGACTGCGGCCATACCCTGAAGGAGCTGACCATGGGCAAACGACTTCCCAACCTGCACGCCTGGCAATGGCGTACCTACGCCGACAATCACCAGCACCCGACCAACCTGATCCTGCACGTGGTCGCCGTACCACTGTTCATCGTGGCGGCGTTGACCCTGGTCTACGGCCTGTTCAGCCTCAGCTTCCGGCCACTGGTCCTGGGGGTGATCGGCATAGTCGCCTCCCTGGCCCTGCAGGGCCGCGGCCACAAGCTCGAAGCCGTGCAACCGGAACCCTTCAGCGACCCCAAGGACGCCATCGGCCGGCTGCTGGTGGAGCAGTTCATCACCTTCCCGCGCTTCCTGCTCAGCGGCCGCTGGTGGCGCAACTGGCGCAAGAAGCGTTGAGGGTATTCATCCTATGTGGGCGCAGTCCGTAGATGGGTCGGGCGGCGTTCCGCGAGCTTGCGATACCCATCGACCATTGCTGATGGGTATCGCTCCGCTCAACCACATCCTACGAACAGCTTCTCGATCCGCGGCCCGGATCAGCCGAACACCACCACCGTCTGCCGGCTCAAGGCCACCAGTTCGCCGGTGGGCGTCCACAGGGCCGCCGCGGCATGGCCGTAACCGTCACGGGCGTGCTCGATGCGCGCGCGGTACTTGCACCAGTCATGGGTATCCAGCTGCGCCAGCGGCTGGACGAATTCGATGGTCCAGGTCAGCGTGCTGCCCGGCGCGGGCGCAGGCAGGTGCGGCACGGTTGCCGGTGGCCAGGCGTCCACCAGGGCCAGCAGATGGGCCTCGGTCAGCGGCTCCCGCGCCACCGCGCCACGGAAGCGCACCCAGCCGCCCATGTCGCGCTCGCGGCTATTGGAGAACGGCAGGCCACCGATGCTCCAGCGCATGGCCAGGTGGCGGGTGAATTCCGGGGTCACGCCCTGGATGAAGGGCAACTCAAAGCAGTCCTCGGGCGCCTTCATTTCCGGTGCGGGTTCGGCCTGCATCTGCACGACCGACTGACGCGAGCCACCGAAGCTGCCCTGCACCAGTGCCACCGTCTGCCCCTTCTGCACCACCCGGCAGAATACCTGGCTCACCGCCTTGCCCTCGCGCAGCAGCTCGGCCTCGAAGCTGGCCGGCACTTCCGGCTCCAGTGGCCCGACGAAGGTGGTTGCCAGGGACCGCACCGGCCTGCCCGGCTCCACCTTGGCACGCATGGCCTCGAAGGCCAGCGCCGCCACCACACCGCCGAACACCGCTCGCCCCTGGCCCCAGGTAGACGGCACCGCCAGTTCAGTGGGGTTGCTGCGTGCCGCCTGGATCATCTCGGAAAAGTTCATCTGGATTCCCTGTAGTCAAACGCTCAGCCGGCGATCTTAGGATATTGCCCCGGCCACTCGAAAGCCGCAGGGCAGCACTGCAGCGCCAAGGCGGAGGGGAGAACGGCCAAGCCGGCATTCAGGACAGGCGTCGCAGCAACTTCTCCAGCACCCGGTCCGAGCGCACCTCGGCGGCGTGCAGCGCCACTTGCCAGCCGCGCACGCGCGGGCGCAGGTCCACTTCGTGCTTGGCGCGCGCCAGCCACTGGAAGTTGTCGTGCCATTTGCCCAGGGCCGATTGCGCCCCCACCAGCAAGAGCAGGGCCTTGGGCGGCAGTTCGATGAAGCCCGGGTAGGCTTCCAGGCTGTAACGCATGCGTTTGATCAGCAGGCGCAGGCGATGACGATCATGGGCCGGATCGCGCAGCGCCTGTTCCAGGCTGCTGCGGTTCTTTGCCAGGGACTTGTCGACTCGTTGGCGCAGCCCCTTCAACAGCCCTTCGCGGTGGGACACCCGCATCAGGTGCGGCCAGGCCTCCAGCACCTGGAACAGTCGCAGCAGCTCCGGCGCCAGGAGGAACCGGGCATAGCCGAGGTGTCGCGCCTTTTCGCGATCCACAGTCAGGCGATCCAGGCCGTGGCTGCGCAATTCGATGATCAGCACTTCCAGATCGCGCAGCGGCCCGCTCAGGGTGGCCAGGTCGGCGGCGGCCTGCCTCAGCACGTCCGCCACGGGCATACCGCGCAGTGGCCGCAGCAGGCTGCGCAGGCGCCGCGTCGCTACCCGCAGGTCATGCAGGGCCTCGTCATCGGTACCGGCGTCCAGACGTTCGACGCAGGCGTGCAGGCGCACTTCGAGACCAATGACCTGAGCGATCAGGTCGTCCAGCAATCTGGCCATCTTCAGACTCTCCAGACATCAGGGGACGTGGGCGGCGTTATTCAAGCATGGATCATCAATGCAGGGCCCGCAGGTGCCAAGGCAATGCCTTGCGCAAGGCGCGCAGCGGACCGGCGGCGTCGACCGTCTGCTGGCCGGCGTAACGACTGGCCTCGAAGGCGATCAGGAAGGCGCGGATTTGCGCCGCCTGTTGCGGCAGCTCGCGACAGGCGCGCTCGGCGAAGGCGCGCGGCCCTTCGCCTCGGCCGCGTAGCAGGCCATGGCGCGCCAGCAAGCGTTCGAAGGCCTGGAACTGGCGCAGCTGGGGATCGCGCTCGCGCCGCCAGGGCGCGAACAGGAAGAGTGCCAGGACGGCGAGCAGCACTGCGCCGGCCGCCACCAGGCCGACGCCGAGCAACCGGCTGTCGATCGCACCGAACCAGCGCCGCACCAGCTGCACCTGTACCTCGCCCTGATAGCCGAGCACCCAGCGCTGCCAACCGTAGTTGAGTTCGTCCCAGGCCAGCCGCATCTGGTTCAACCAGGCCAACTGGCGGAAGCGCAGGGGCGACAGCGGCGAACCCTCGAGGAAGCTCCGTTCACTGGCCAGGGCATCTTCCAGGCCGCGCTCGATACGGTTGGGCGCCACCTGGAAAGTGGGGTCGACACTGACCCAGCCTCGCCCCGGGCGCCAATACTCTACCCAGGCATGGGCGTCGAACTGGTGCACCAGCAGGTAGTTGCCGGCCGGATTCAGCTCGCCGCCCTGGTAGCCGGCCACCACCCGCGCCGGAATACCGGCTGCGCGCAGCACGAAGGTCATCGCCCCGGCGTAGTGAGCGCAAAAGCCACGGCGTGTATCGAAGAGAAAGGCATCGATATTGTCCGCGCCCAGGGGCGGCGGCCGCAGGGTGTAGACGTAGGGCTGGCGATTGAAGTGTTGCAACACTGCGTCTACCAGTTGCTGCGGGGCGGCATGGCGATGCTTGAGCTCATTCGCCCAGGCGCGGGTGCGCGGGTCGCCCTCAGGGGGCAGCTGCAGGGCACGGCGCAGCGACTCAGGATTGCCCTGGGGTTCGCGCAACGCCTGGGGCCAGGAGGTGACCTGGTAGAGCAGCGGGCGGTTGATGTCGCCGCGCCGGTCCAGGCGGAAGTCGGCCATGGGCCGCACGCCCTCCTCGCTCGTCTCGGCCACGTCCAGGGCGAAGAGCCAGGACTTGCCGCTGGGCTGCATGACGATGCTGTAGCGCAGCGGCTCGCCCTCCTTGCGCCAGTCCGCCGGCGGGCTCTGCTGGGTGCCAATGGACTGCGACCAGCGGCGACCGTCGAAGCGCTCCAGGGTCAGGGCGCGCCAGTAGAGCTGGCTCGCGGGCGGCATCGGGCCGTCGAAACTGGCGCGGAAAGCCAGTTCACCGGAGCGGCTGAGTTCGGCGATATCCGCCGGGCTCATGCTGTCGGACAGGCCGGTCACGCCCTTGTCATTGGGCAACGGCAGCGACCAGAGCGGTCCCAGCCGCGGAAAGAACAGGAACAGCAGCAGCATCAGCGGCACCGCTTGCAGCAGCAGACTGCCGGCGGCCTTCAGCGGCACCAGCGGGCGCTCGGCGAAGCGGCTCTGCTGCAACCCCACCAGGGCCGCGAGCAGCGCGCAGAGGGGCAGCAGGCTGTAGAGGGCGGCGAGCATGCCATCGCTGAACAGGTAGGCGGTGACCTGGGTGAAGAAGCCCAACAGGATCAGCACCAGGGCGTCGCGCTGGCTGCGCATCTCCACCAGCTTGAGGATGAATATCGCCACCAGCAGCACCACGGCGGCATCCAGGCCCACCAGGCTGCCGCGGGAGAGGAACACCCCCAGGGCGGTGGCCAGGATCAGTGCCGCCTTGACCAGGCCGCCGGGATACCGCGCGCGCATGCGGAAGATCTGGATGCGCCAGCCGGCGCAGCCCAGCCACATGGCGATGATCCACAGCGGCAGATGCGGCAGGTGCGGCAGTATCACCAGCACCTGGGCCACCAGCAGCCAGGTCAGGCCAATCCGGGTGATCGGCAGGCCGCTCTTCATCGCGGCTCCCCGAACAGCGCCAGGGCACGCAGGCAACCCTCACGGTGGGCGTCGCCGGTATCCGGCCCCAGCTGCTGGGCACCCAGGCGCAGGCCGAAGGGCTGGCCTCGGGAGGTAAACTGCAGTACCCAATGGCACAGCAGACCCAGGCGCTGCTCCAGATCGCCATCCAGTTGCTCCAGATCGAGCCAGATGTCACGCCCGGCCAGTGCGGCGAAATCCTTGACGAACAAGCCCTGGCCCCGGGAATAGGCCTTCCAGTGCAGGCGCCGGCGTGAATCCCCCGGCTGGTAGGCGCGCAGCCCCTGGTAGTCGTCGGCCCCGGGACCGAGTACATGCCGGCCTTCGTCACCGTCGTCCTCGCCATGCCCGGCCAGCAGCGGCAGGTCCCCCGCCCGCGGGCGCGGATAGACCAGCAGAGCCTGGTCCAGGTCGACCCAGCTCCAGGCCACCAGCAAGCCAAGGGGATAGCGGCTCTCCACGCGCAAGCGCCTGGGTCGCAGCCAGCCACGGCGCTGGGTGGGCAGGTGGAGCTCGACCGAACAGGCACCATCGGCCGGCACGTCCAGCAGTTGCAGGGCCTGCGGCGGCCAGCCCAGGGCGACGGCCTGGTGCCCGCGCCTGCCACTTTCCAATGTGACGTGGAAATGCGCCTGCTCGCCGAGGAACACCGGCGCGCCGCCTGCCGCCTTCAGGTTCAATCCGGACAGGTTGCGGAAGGTGTGCAGGATGGCCACCAGGAACACCGACAGCAGCAGAAACGTCAGCGCGTAGGCCAGGCTGTTCTGGTAGTTGATGGCCACCAGCAGCATGGGCACCAGCGCCACGCCGAAGGCGACACCGGCGCGGGTCGGCAGGATGAAGATCCGCCGCTGGTCGAGGCGCACCTGGCTGGCCGGCGGAATGCGCCTGGCTAGCCAGCGGTCGACCTGGACCTCCAGCATCAGAGCGCCGGCACTTCGCGCAGCAGCCACTGCACCAGCGCCCCGCCGCCATGGCCGGACGGGTCGGCGCGCTCGCGCAAGCGGTGGCCGACTACCGAAGGCAGCACGGCCTGGACGTCCTCCGGGATCACGTAGTCGCGACCGGCCAACAGGGCCCAGGCGCGAGCGGCCGAGAGCAATGCCAGGCTGGCACGCGGTGACAGGCCCCAGGCGAACTGCGGCTGGCTGCGCGTGGCGTCCACCAGGCGCAGCACGTAGTCCACCAGGGCATCCCTGGCGACCACCTTGGGCACCTCGGCCTGGATCAGGCCGAGTTCAGCGTGGCTGAAGACAGGCTCCAGGCGCGGCAGCAGCTCGCGACGCGCCTCGCCCTGGAGTAGCGCCTTCTCTGCGGCCCGCGCCGGATAGCCGAGGGACAGGCGCATGAGGAAGCGATCCAGCTGGGACTCGGGCAGCGCGAAGGTGCCGCCCTGGCTGACCGGGTTCTGGGTGGCGATGACGAAGAAGGGCTCGGGCAGCGGGCGAGTCGCGCCTTCGATGGTCACCTGGCCCTCTTCCATGGCTTCCAGCAGCGCGCTCTGGCTCTTGGGCGTGGCGCGGTTGATCTCGTCGGCCAGCACCAGCTCGGCGAATACCGGGCCGGGGTGGAAGACGAACTGGCTGCTGTTCTTGTCGAACACCGAGGTGCCGAGAATGTCCCCAGGCAATAGGTCGGAGGTGAACTGGATGCGCTGGAAGCTCAGGCCCAGCACCTTGGCCAGGGCATGGCCGAGGGTGGTCTTGCCCATACCGGGCAGGTCTTCGATCAGCAGGTGCCCGCGGGCCAGCAGGCAAGTCACGGCCAGGCGTACCTGCGCTTCCTTGCCCAGCAATACCTGGTTCACGGCGTGCAGGCAGGCATCCAGTTTGGTTCGCATTCGTCGCTCCCTGTGCAATGCGCCGATGCTACTGGCCGGCCGGGCAATGGCATAGCGCCCGGCAAACTTTACTTATGAAAACTGTGGGACAGGTCCTAGGGCGGAGAAATCGTAGGACTGCTCCGCGCGGTAAAGAGGTGCCGCGGCCCTACAACCGGAAATGCCCCGCCATCCCCTGCAGTTCCTGCCCCAGGCGGGCCAGCTGGATACTCGACGAGGCGGTCTCGTCCATGGCCGTGGCCGACTGGTCGGCGATGTCGCGGATATTGGTGACGCTGCGGTTGATCTCCTCGGCCACCGCGCTCTGCTGCTCGGCCGCCGCGGCGATCTGCTGGTTCATCTGGTGGATCAGAGTCACGGCTTCGGCGATGCCGGCCAGGGCTTCTTCCGTCTGGTTGGCGTCCTGCACCGTCATGTCCACCAGGCTGCCGCTTTGCTGCATGTGCTCCACCGAGCTGCGCACGCCTTCGCGCAGGGTCGCGATCAGCCGCTCGATCTCGGCCGTGGACTGCTGGGTCCGCCTGGCAAGCGCCCGAACTTCATCGGCCACCACCGCGAAGCCACGCCCCTGCTCGCCGGCGCGGGCCGCTTCGATGGCGGCATTGAGTGCCAGCAGATTGGTCTGCTCGGCCACATTCTTGATCACGTCCAGCACGGTGCCGATGCTCTGGGTGTCCTGGCTGAGGCGCTGGATGCTGCTGGTGGCCTCCGCCATGGCATGGGCCAGTTGGTTGACCCTTTCGAGCGTCTGGCGTACCACCTGGCCGCCGGTGCCCACGCGCCGGTCCGCGGACTCGGTGGAGGCCGCGGCGGCCTCGGCATTGCGCGCCACCTCCTGGACGGTGGCGGCCATCTGGCTCATGGCGGTGGCCACCTGATCGGTTTCCTCCTTCTGGCCGTTCACGCCGATGCGGGTCTGCTCGGTGATGCTGGACAGCGCCTGGGCCGAGGCGGAAATCTGCGCCACCCCGCCCTGCAGGCGGCCGACCATGTCCCGCAGATTGCCGGACATGCCCTGCATGGCCTCCATCAGCTGGCCGATCTCGTCGCGGCGCTGCACCTCGATGCTGGCGCTGAGGTCACCCTCGGCGATCTGCCGCGCCAGGCCGATCACCCGGCGTAGGGGCCGGACAATCAGCAGGCTGATCAGCGCGGTTGCGGCGAGGCCGATAAGCAGGGCCAGGGCCGCTGCCAGCAATATCAGCAATGAGCTGGCGTCCTGCTGGGCACGCATGTCGGCCTTCTGCAACTCGTAGGCCCGCTCCACCGCCCGCACCACGCGCTCGGCTGCGGCGGCCAGATGCGCGTACTCCTGGCGCTGCTGCTCCAGGATGGCGGTGTATTCCTTGAGGCGCTCGTTGAAGGAGTCGACGTTGCCGATCACCTCGGTGAGCACGGCAGCGTAGCCGGGGTCCTGCATGGCATCGCGCAGCTCGGCGGCAAGCCTCTGCGCCTCCTGGGCTTCCTGGATCTGCGGCGTGCCCGCCTCATTGGCGCTGCGACTCTGCTCGAGGCGCAGGCCGGCCTGGTTCAGGGCCTGCAGGAGCAGTTGGTAGACACGGCCGATCTGTCCGCCCTGGGTCACCAGGTCAGCACCCTCGGCACCCTGGGAGCTCTTCAGCAGGTCAACGCCATCTTCGTTCAGGCCGCTCTGCAGTACGTCGAGGCTGTTGGATGCGCTCACCACCAACCAGTTGGCCGCCTCCAGGGCGAGGCGCTGGTTATCGCTGAGCTCCGCATAGCGGTCGAAGGCGCCACGATACTCGGCCATGGCTTGGGTGACCTCACCCAGGGCCTCGCGGCCGGGTGCGGACAACTGCGCGGCCAGGGTCTCGCTGCGCACGACTATGGCCTCGGCCTGCTGGCGCAACGCTTCGGCCCGCTTGGCATCGGCGGTGAGGGCATAGTCCTTTTCCGTGTGCCGGATCATCAGCACATCGCTGCTGATGGCGCGCATTTCCTCCAGCAGGCTGGCCCGGGCGTCCACCGCGCGCAGTGCGGTGAAGCCGGTCGACGCCACCACCAGGGTCAGCGCCAGCACGGTGCCAAAACCCAGCATCAACTTGCTGGCCGTGCCCAGGCTGGCAAGGCTACGTTGCAAGACAGTCCACATGCTCCAACCTCCCCACAAGGCGACAACCGCATGGACGCGATCCGCTTCCCGGAAGGCCGAACATTGGAACAGCCCAATACTGGCGACAAGCCATATTCCTGCCACCTCCCCCGCCCATGCTGTTTTTGGCTAACTGGAGGTCGCTTTGGGATGCTTTCCATCTTTCCTACAGGAGCCCAGGAACTGACCCAGGCCAATAACGGAGTCGTCTGAAGGAACTAGGCTTGCCCGAGGATTCGCCATGGAGGACGACATGAGCGCCCCATCCCCCACTCACTGGCATGCCGAGACCGTCGAGACCAGCCTGCAGCAGCTGGACAGCGGCCCTGCCGGCCTGGATACGGAGGAAGCCGAACGCCGCCTGGCCAGCTTTGGCCCCAATTGCCTGCCGGAACGGCCCAGCGCCGGGCCGCTGAAGCGCTTCCTGCTGCAATTCCACAATCTGCTGATCTATGTGTTGCTGGCTTCAACCTTGGTCACCCTGGTCCTGGGCGAATGGCTCGACTCCGCAGTGATCTTCGGTGTGGTGCTGATCAACGCCGTGGTCGGCTTCATCCAGGAAGGCAAGGCCGAACACGCCATGCGCGCGATCCAGAAGCTGCTCACCCTGGACAGCCGGGTCAAGCGCGAAGGCGAGGTGCGTCAGGTGCCGGCCGAGGAGCTGGTGCCGGGCGACCTGGTGCTGCTGGAGGCCGGCGACCGGGTGCCGGCGGACCTGCGCCTGCTGGAGACCCGCAACCTGCGTATCGAAGAAGCGGCGCTCACCGGCGAATCCGTGCCCACCGACAAGGGCAGCCAACCCGTCCCCCAGGACGCCAGCCTGGGCGACCGCCACAGCATGGCCTACTCCGGCACCCTGGTGAGCGCGGGCAGCGGCGTCGGCCTGGTGGTCGCCACCGCCGGCGAGACCGAACTCGGACGCATCAGCCACCTGCTAGGCACGGTGGAGCAATTGCAGACGCCATTGCTGGCGGACATGGCGCGCTTCGCCCGCCAGCTCACCCTGATCATCCTGGTGCTGGCGGTGGCCACCTTCGCCTTTGGCATCCTGCTGCGCGGCTACAGCGCCGAAGACATGCTGATGGCCGCCGTGGGCCTGGCCGTGGCCGCCATTCCCGAAGGCCTGCCGGCGGTACTGACCATCATCCTGGCCCTGGGCGTGCAACGCATGGCCCGTCGCCGATCCATCATCCGTCGGCTGCCGGCGGTGGAAAGCCTCGGCGCAGTGACCGTGGTCTGCTCGGACAAGACCGGCACCCTGACCCGCAACGAAATGACCGTGCAGCGCATCTACACCGCCGCCCGCCGCTTCGAAGTGGCAGGCGTGGGCTATGCCCCGCAGGGCGATGTGACGCCCACCGGCGACCTGGCCCATGACCTCCATGAACTGGCTCGCGCCGGCCTGCTGGCCAACAGCGCCAGCCTGTGCGAGGTGGACAGCCAGTGGTGCATCACCGGCGACCCCACCGAAGCGGCCCTGCTCACCCTGGCCGGCAAGCTGCAGCTGGATGCCGAGGACGAATCCGCCCGCCTGCCACGGGTGGACGCCATTCCCTTCAGCTCCGAACGCCGCTACCTGGCCAGCCTGCACCGGGATGCCGATGGCAGCGGCATCATCTACCTGGTGGGCGCGCCGGAACGCTTGCTCGAAGTCTGCGACCAGCAATGGCGCGATGGCGCAGTCGAGCCGCTGGACCCGCGGGTCTGGGACGAGGTGCTGGGCGAAGGCGCAGCGACTGGCCTGCGGATGATCGGCCTGGCCCGGCGCGCGGCCGGGGAGCACCAGCATGAACTGGATCATGCCGACCTCGACAGCGGCTTCATTCTCCTCGGCCTGGTGGGCATGCTCGACCCGCCACGGGAAGAAGCCATCCTCGCCATCGAGGAATGCCACAGCGCCGGCATCCACGTGAAGATGATCACCGGCGACCACGCCGCCACTGCCGCCGCCATTGCCGAGCGCCTCGGCCTGCCGGGCGGCAACCCGCTGACCGGCGCCGACCTGGATGACCTCAGCGACGCCGAACTGGACGCCCGGCTGAAAGAAACCAGCGTGTTCGCCCGCACCAGCCCGAGCCACAAGCTGCGCCTGGTGGAGCGCCTGCAGGCCATAGGCGAACGGGTGGCAATGACCGGCGACGGGGTCAACGACTCTCCCGCCCTCAAGCGCGCCGACATCGGCATCGCCATGGGCATCAAGGGGACCGAGGCGGCCAAGGAGGCGGCGCAGATGGTCCTGGCCGACGACAACTTCGCCACCATTGCCCACGCGGTGGAAGAAGGCCGCACCGTCTACGACAACCTGAAAAAATCCATCCTTTTCATCCTGCCCACCAATGGCGCCCAGGCCTTCGTCCTGCTGACCGCTATCCTGCTCGGCCTGACGCTACCCATCACCCCGCTGCAAATCCTCTGGGTGAACATGATCACCGCCGTCACCCTCGCCCTGGCGCTGGCTTTCGAGCCCGCCGAGGACGACCTCATGCAGCGCCCGCCCAGGGACCCGAAGGCGCCGCTGCTGTCGGCCGAACTGCTGTGGCTGATCCTGCTGGTATCGGTGCTGCTGACTCTGGCCAGCCTCGGGCTGTTCATCCATGCCCAGAAACTCGGCTGGAGCATGGAAGCCAGCCGCACCCTGGCGGTGAACGCCCTGGTATTCGGCGAGATCGGCTACCTCTTCAGCAGCCGGCGCCTGAACGGCCCGGCGCGCTTCAGCCTGCGTGACAACCCCATGGTCTGGGGCATGGTCGGCCTGATGGTACTGCTGCAGTTGGGCTTCACCTACGTGCCGGCATTCCAGGCGCTGTTTGGCACCAGCGGGCTGGGCCTGGCGGGCTGGACCTGGTGCCTGGGCACGGCAGTGGTCACCTGCGCGGTCGTCGAATTAGACAAGAAGCTGCGCCGCCACTTCGCCGGAGAGGAGCGTCGCTAGTCGGCCCCCTCCTCCGGCCAGGGAAATGGTGCGGCTCAGCCAGGCCGCGCCATGTTGAAGGTTTCGCAGGTCCGTGCGTAGGCACTGCCGCCCAGGCGCCCCACCAGGTCCAGGCGCTGCGGATCCACCCGCCCGGCTTCGGTCAGCACCTCGTCGTCGATATGCGCCAGCAGCACCTCGGCGAACACCAGGTGGCAATTGGGATTGGCGCGGGGATAGGGCTGCACTTCCACCAATCGGCACTCGAAGGCCACGGGAACGCCCCGGACCCTCGGTGCCTTCACCCGCAGCGAAGGCTCGCAGGCGATGCCACAGTTCTCGAATTCGCTGACGCCATGGGGCAACCAGGCCGCGCTGGCATTCATCGCCTCGGCCTGGCCGAAGGACACCAGCTGGATCACCAGCTCGCCGGTCTCCTGCACATTGCGCAGGGTGTCTTTCAACTCGCCACCATCGCGGGTAGTGATGTTCACCATCAGGGTCGGCGGATCGTCGCTGATCACCTGGAAAAAACTGAAAGGTGCCAGGTTGCTGACCCCGTCCTTCGACAGGGTAGACACCCAGGCGATGGGACGCGGCGTAACGGTAGAGGCCAGCCAGCGGTAGGCATCCAGCGGGGCTAGCTGGGTGAAATCGAGCTGCATCGAAAGACTCCGGCGGGACGAAAATGGCGATTATGCCTTGGCGAGGGGCGGTCGGGGCGGGCAATGCCGCTTCCTGATAAACTACGCCCCTTTCACGCCAGCCGGCGCCGCAACGCAATAGTCACTGCAGATGAACCAACCGCAACGCCACCTCGCCACCGCCGCCCGCCCCGCCCTGTCCCGCCGCTTCTCCGTGGCGCCGATGATGGATTGGACTGACCGTCACTGTCGCTTCTTCCTGCGCCAGCTGTCGCAGCACGCCCTGCTCTACACCGAAATGGTGACCACCGGCGCCCTGCTGCATGGGGATCGGGCGCGGTTCCTGCGGCATGACGAGGCGGAGCATCCGCTCGCGTTGCAGCTGGGCGGCAGTGTGCCGGCGGAACTGGCGGCCTGTGCGCGGCTTGCCGAGGACGCGGGCTACGACGAGGTGAACCTGAACGTCGGCTGCCCCAGCGACCGGGTGCAGAACAACATGATTGGCGCCTGCCTGATGGGACATCCGGCGCTGGTGGCCGATTGCGTCAAGGCGATGCTGGATGCGGTGGACATCCCGGTGACGGTGAAGCACCGGATTGGCATCAATGGCCGCGACAGTTATGCCGAGCTCTGCGATTTCGTAGGTCAGGTGCGCGAGGCCGGTTGCCGCAGCTTCACCGTGCACGCGCGCATCGCCATCCTCGAGGGCCTGTCTCCCAAGGAAAATCGCGAGGTGCCCCCTCTGCGCTACGACGTGGCGGCGCAGCTGAAGCGGGACTTCCCGGACCTGGAGCTCATCCTCAATGGCGGTATCAAGACCCTCGACGAGTGCCGGGAGCACCTGCAGACCTTCGATGGCGTAATGCTGGGTCGCGAGGCCTACCACAACCCCTACCTGCTGGCAGAGGTTGACGCCGCGCTGTTCGGCGGCGCCGCTCCGCAGATCAGTCGCGCGGAAGCGCTGGAGGCCATGCGCCCCTATATCGCGAGTCATCTGCAGGAAGGTGGGGTGATGCATCACATCACCCGCCACGTCCTCGGCCTGGCCCAGGGCTTCCCAGGCGCCAGGCGCTTCCGCCAGTTGCTGTCGGTCGACGTACACAAGACCGCCGACCCGCTGGCGCTACTGGATCAGGCTGCGGAGCTGTTGCGCGGCCGCTGAGGCGAGATCGCCGCTTCCCAGGCCGGCGCCAGGCAGAAACGGCTGCCGCCCAGGGCGGCCACCAGGCCACCTTCCACCATTCGCCCCAGCACCTGGCGCACACTGGCCAGGGACAGCGGTTCGCCGGCCTCCACCAGGCGCTCATGCAGAAGACGGCTGGATAAACCGCCCCCCTGGAGCGCGGCCAGGTAGAGCATTTCCAGCACCTTGAGGCGCGGCATGCTGGTCTTCAGTCCTGCCTGCTGCAACATCCGGCGCAGCTGGCGATGATCCACGCCCGCCAGGCGCTCCTCGACCATCAGGCAGACTGGCTGCTGGGCAACGGGCCTGGCCCGTGGCAAGGCGTGTACTCGCATCAGATTCTCCTTGTCGATCAATGGCTCGCGTGACGCGAGGCCTCTGGCTGAATCTCCTGTCAGCCTGTTGCCCCAGAATTTCTGGGCTCTCATGGAAGTAGACGGACGAGCGCGGAAAAACCGCAATAAAAATGCGAAGTCTTTTTCTTCGTCGGACCAGCGGAACCTGCATCCCCCCTCCCCCGGTCAGTAAGGATGGGCAGGCGAGCAGCCTGTAAAAAAGCCCTTACGCCCCCGTTGAGCAGCCCAGGCAGCTCGGGTAAGGTCACTTCATCCGCCACGACAAGGTTTCGCCATGACCTCCAAGCTGGACCAACTCAAGCAGTACACCACCGTCGTTGCCGACACCGGCGATCTGGACGCGATTTCCCGCCTCAAGCCGGTGGACGCCACAACCAACCCCTCGCTGCTGCTCAAAGCCGCTGCCATGCCGCGCTATGCCGACCTGCTCGACAGCGCCGTGGCCGCCAGCGGCAATGACCAGGGCTTGGCCTGCGACCGTTTCGGCGTGGCCGTTGGCCAGGAGATCCTCAAGGTGATTCCGGGGCGCATCTCCACTGAAGTGGATGCGCGCCTGTCCTTCGATACCGACGCCACCTTGCGCCGCGCCGAGCGCCTGATCGGCCTCTATGAAGAAGCCGGCATCGGCCGTGACCGCGTGCTGATCAAGATCGCCTCCACCTGGGAGGGCATCCGCGCGGCGGAACAGCTGGAACGCGAGGGCGTCCAGACCAACCTGACCCTGCTGTTCAACTTCGCCCAGGCGGCTGCTTGCGCGGATGCCGGGGTATTCCTGATTTCCCCCTTCGTCGGCCGGATCTACGACTGGTACAAGAAAGCCGAAGGCCGCGATTTCGTCGGCAATGAAGACCCGGGCGTGCAGTCAGTTTCACGCATCTATCGCTACTACAAGGCCAACGGCTACCGGACGGTGGTGATGGGTGCGAGCTTCCGGAATCTCGGGCAGATCGAGGCGCTGGCCGGCTGCGACCGCCTCACCATCAGCCCCGAACTCCTGCAGAAACTGGCCGAAGATCAGGGCTCGCTGGCGCGCAACCTGGCCCCCGGCAGCGATGCCGAAGCTCGCATGGTGCTGGATGAGACAGCCTACCGCTGGCAGCTGAACGAGGACGCCATGGCGACCGAGAAGCTGGCCGAGGGCATCCGCCTGTTCGCCCGTGACCAGGAAAAGCTGGAGGCTCTGCTCGCCTCCCGCCGCTGAAATGCAAACGCGCGCAGCCTTTGCGGGCTGCGCGCGTAATGGTCAGGCGGAAACGGCGGTTCAGCTGCGCTCGAGGGCGCTGACCAGGTCGTGGAAGGCTTCGCGGTTCGACTCGTTGAGCCCCATGAGGATGCGGTGGGCTTCCAGCACCTTGGTGCGGACCACATCCTCCGTCTGGTCCTGCGGCGGCAGGTCCTCCAGGCATTCCGGGCAGGGGATCGGCGTACCGACGATATTGAACACCTGATCGAATCCCATCGACTGCAACAGTCGGGTGATATCGGGGTGGGTGGTCACTACCGTGGGCAGCAGGCCCACTTTCTGCCGCGAGAGGATCGACAGCTTGGCCAGGAGGCCCAGCGTCGTACTGTCGATGCTTCGGGTTTCCGTGAGATCGATGACGATCGCCGAAAAATTCAGCGCCGTGAAGATCTTTTCGATGGTTGAATCCAGGGCCGAACACAGGGTCAGGCGGATTTCTCCGACAAACTTGAGGACGAAAGTCCCGTCCTGCTCGGCAAACTGGATTTTACCGGTACTCATGCAAGGTTCCTGCTCAACACCAGCAAGGCGATATCATCCGGCATCTCGCCCAGACTGGCCAGCCCAAATACTTGTCGCAAGCCATCCAGACTGCCACCTGCCTCGCACACCAGACCCGGCAGCGCGGCTTCCTTATCTTTGAGGGTATCCCCGGGCAAAAGGTCCAGGATACCGTCGGAAAGCAAAGTCAGGCTGAAGGACGGCGGCAGCTCGATGACATGATCATCATAGCTCGCCTCGTCGAACAGCCCCACCGGCAGGCCCTTGCCGGCCAGGTAAGAGGCCTTGCCCTCACTGTAGAGCACCGGCAAGGGCAGATGCCCGCCGATGCTGTAAGTCAGCTTGCCGCTCTGCTCGTCTATCACGCCGCCCAGCATGGTCACGTGCTTGCCCAGCTTGCAGTTGATCAGGCCTCGGTTGATGTGCCCGAGCACCTCGGAAGGCTTGAACTCGGGCAAGGAGCCGTTGCGCCGGGACTCGTAGAGCAGGCGCGTGGTCATGAACTTGAGCAGCACGGTGACGAAGGCTGAAGAAGCGCCGTGGCCGGAAACGTCCGCCAGATAGAACGCCACCCGGCGCTCATCGACACGGAAGTAATCGACGAAGTCCCCCGAAAGGTACAGCGACGGAATGATCTGGTGGGCGAAGCGCAGGCCATCCACCATCCAAGGCGTCACCGGCAGCATGTTCATCTGCACCTGGCGGCCAGCGTTCTGGTCCTCCTGCAGCAGATGCAGGCTAGCCTGCAGCTCGCGGTTGGCGGCTTCGAGCTTCTCCCGGTAGCGGCGGTTCTCCAGGCGCAGGGCCGAGCGATCGAGGGCACGGCGCACCGAGTGCTCGAGAACGGCCAGATCCTCCAGGGGCTTGATCAGGTAGTCCGCCGCACCAAGGCGCAGGGCTTCGACCGCGTCGCTCATCACGCCGGCGCCGGAGACCACTATCACCGGGGTTTCTGATTCAAGCTCGGAAATTCGGCGAATCAGTTCCAGGCCATCGACCTGGGGCATGCGCAAGTCGCAGATCACCAGATCAGGGCGATCCCGCTCGAAAACCTGCAGCCCCTGCAGGCCGTTGCTGGCCTGCCGAACGCTGAAACCACTGTCTTCCAGATAGGCCGCGAGGCTCGCGCGCACTACCTCGTCGTCGTCAATAATCAGCAGCTTGGCACTGGGATTGTGCATGGAGTATCCAGGCAAACGGCGCCAGGGATGGGTTGGTTTTAGCACCCGATCTAAGGCCCGAGCACGAGTACGGGGGTTCGCTTTACGGCGCAGACGGTACTCCCATCCGCAGGGCGATTCAAGCTTGCAGCGCGTGTCGAACTCTGCCTTTACACCTGAAATCGCTGGAAGTTATAAGTGGTTCGAGGCGACTCCATGACAACAAGGGGACCCGTACGTGAGCCTGGACGACCGCAACTACAGCGACAAGCGCGATTTCATCCGGATGCAAGTGCAGACCCAGGCCATCCTGGAGCACGCCGGCCAGCAGTACCCCACCCGCTGCCTGGACCTCTCCAGCAGCGGCATACAGCTGGAAGGGGACGTGAACCTCGCGGTCGGCGACCGCGTCCGCGTGCTCATCCCGTCCGAGCACAGCGCACTCAAGGGACTGGAAGCCGAGGCCGAAGTCGTGCGCGTCGGCGAGCTCCCAAGCGGTGGCCAGACCCTTGGCCTGGTCATCCTGGACATGTCCCGGGTGGTAAAGGCCTGAAACGAAAAAGGCGACCCCGGGGTCGCCTTTTTCATGGGGCTGTCGCTCAGAAGTCGTCTTCGACCTCGCCGTCCTTCACCTTGAACTCGCGGTTCTGCAGGTAGGCGTTGCGAATGAAGATGTACTTGTCGCCGGTGATCAGCTTCTCGGCCGACAACAGGTTGGCGCGGGTATCCACCACATCCACCGCACGGGTCACGTTGCGGGTCGGTACATGGTCGATATAGGGGTAAGGACCGAGGAAGCTGTCCGGGACCATACCGCCGGCATCGCGCACGGTGCTGGGTCCGAAGAACGGCAGCACCAGGTAGGGGCCACTGTCTACGCCCCAGTAGCCCATGGTCTGGCCGAAGTCCTCGTCGTTGCGCTGCAGACCCATCTGGGTAGCGACGTCGAAGAAGCCGAGCAGGCCGAAACTGGTGTTGAAGATCAGGCGGCTGGTGTCGACGCCGGCATTGTGGAACTTGGCCTGGAACAGGTCGTTGGCCAGGTTGCCCACATCGCCGATATTGCCGAAGACATTGTGGATGCCATCTTCCAGGAACTGCGGGGTCACCGCCTGGTAGCCCTTGGCGACGGGCTTCAGCGCATAGGTATCGAGGGTATCGTTGAAACGGAACATCGCGCGGTTGAAGCCCTCCCAGGGGTCATCCTCCGCAGCGTGCGCGGCGATGGGGAGTATCGCCAGGCTCAGGCAGGCCAGCGCGCGGCTCAGGCGACCGAGCCACTGAGCACCGATCAATTGCATTGCAGACTCTCCTTGAGAAAAGTAGTGTGGCGGCCCTGCCGCCCCACCGACGGCGCGCAGTATAAGGCCATCGCCCCTGTTGGGCAGCATAGTGGACAGCCCCCATGCTGGAAAAAAACTTGCTTCATGTTGCACATATCCCCGTTCGCTGGGGCGACATGGACAGTTATGGCCACGTCAACAACACCCTCTACATCCAGTACCTGGAAGAAGCCCGGGTGGCCTGGTTCGAGCGTCTCGGCATCGACATGAACAACGTGCCCCGGGGCCCGGTGGTGCTGCAGACCCTGCATACCTACCTCAAGCCCGTGGTACATCCGGCCACCGTGGTCATCGAGTTGTACGCCGGCCCGGTGGGCAACAGCAGCTTGGTGCTGGAACACCGCCTGAGCACCCTGGAAGACCCGGAAACGCTCTACGGCGAAGGCCATTGCAAGCTGGTCTGGATCGATCACGATACCGACAGGTCGGTGCCGGTACCCGACGACCTGCGCCGGGCCCTGGGGGCCGTCAAGCATTCGTAACCCCGTTGTCATCCAGGGCGGTTAGCCTGCGCCAGACCCCGTCAGGACGACGCAGATGCCCCAGAGCCAACCGCCCGCCTTCACCGCCATCCTCTTCGGCCTTTCCGGCTGCCTGGTGGACTTCGGTTCCCGTACCCTGCCCCTGGCGCTGACCCGTCTGCTGCCGGATTGCCCGGTAGAGCGCCTCGCCAAATCCGCCGGCCTTGAGCCACTGGCCGCCCTCGACCACGCCTTGGGCGCCTCCGCCAGCGAAGCGCAACTGCAGGCCTTCCAGCAGCAGTTGCTCGACGCCGCGAGCGAGCATGCGGAAGTTGTGACCGACCTCGATACGCTGGCCAGCCTGGTAGACGGCAGCAAGGTGCCCTGCGCCTGGCTCGACGACTTGCCGGCCCCCGCCAGTTGGCGCCTGGCCGCGCCCCTGCCCGCCTGGCTGCGCCCCAGCGAACTCAATGGCGCCCGCCCCTGGCCCGCGCCGGACAGCTGCTGGCAGGCCCTGGCCGGGCTGGGTGTATCGCACCTGGAAGGCTGCGTGCTGGTCAGTGCCAATCCGCGTCTTTTGCAGGCCGGTCTGAATGCCGGGCTCTGGACCATAGGCCTGGCCGCCAGCGGCCCGCTGTGCGGCCTCGCACCCGCCGACTGGAAAGCCCTGGACAGCGCCGAACGCGACCGCCTGCGCGCCACCGCGACACTGGAGCTCTACCGCCTCGGCGCGCACTCGGTGATCGACCACCTGGGCGAACTGGGCCCCTGCCTGGCCGATCTGGCGTCGCGCCGGGAGAAGGGCGAGAAGCCCTGACGCGAGGCTGTTTTGTTACAGCCTTGATCCTGATCAGGCAGGCCCGGGCAGCCTGGATTAATCTCTAAGGCATGAGGGACCTTTGCCCCGGCGGCAGGGGTCCACTCCTGAGTCATTCGCAACGGGAGAAAGTCATGCCTGAACGCCTGCAGCAGCAACTGCAACAACTGCGCGACCAGCTGGCCCAGGAGCCGCCGCTGGATGCGGAGGAGCGCGCATCGCTGATCGAGTTGATGCAGGAAATCGAACTGCGCCTGGCCCAGGACGCCGCCAGCGCACCGGACGCGACCCTGGTGGACGGCGTCAACCTGGCCGTGGAACGATTCGAGACCCGCCACCCCACCCTCGCCGGCACCCTACGCAACATCATGCAGAGCCTGGCGAACATGGGCATCTAGCCCACGAAAAGCAAAAACCCCGACTTCGAGTCGGGGTTCTCGTCATTCAGCCGGCCTGGGCTCCGGGCCCTGAAACGCCCTTGCCCTACTGCCGCACCAGCCGGCGATTGTCCACCTGGCGTTCATGGGTACTGCGATAGGGGTTGATATCCAGGCCGCCGCGGCGAACGTAACGGGCATAGACAGTCAGCTGCTCGGGCTGCAACAGGCGCTTGAGGTCGAGGAAGATACGTTCCACGCACTGTTCATGGAAATCGGCATGCTGGCGGAAACTCACCAGGTAGGCCAGGAAGCTGGCGTGATCCAGCTTCGCCCCACGGTATTCCACGACCACGGTGCCCCAGTCCGGCTGGCCGGTGACCGGGCAGTTGGACTTCAGCAGATGGCTGTGCAGCGCCTCCGCCACCTGCTGGCCGGCGTCCGCGCGCAGCAGTTCGGGCTGCGGATGCTCGTAGTTGTCGATGCGCACATCCAGCTCGTCGATGCACTGGCCCGGCAGTCTGGCCACGCCCTCGGCCTCCACCTCCGCCAGGCTGCGCACCCGCACCTTCACCGGAGCACCCGCCGCAGCGCTCAGGTCCCGTTCCAGCACCTGTTCGAGCTCCCGGGCGCTGGCATAGACGGACTGGTTCAGCGAGTTCAGGTACAGCTTGAAGGACTTGGATTCGATGATGTTCGGCGAATCGGCTGGAATGGCGAACTCGCCGATGGCCACCACCGGTTTGCCGGACGGCGTCAGCCAGGACAGCTCGTAGCAATTCCAGTAGTCCACGCCGCGGTACGGCAGGGTCGCAGCGGTCAGTCCCAGCTCGTTCCACTTGGTCACGCGGGAAATCGGGAAGAGCAGCTCCGGATTGTAGGTGCTGACGTACTCGCTGGATTTGCCCAGCGGCGAATGTTCGGCGGGATGATGCATGGCGCGGACCTGAGAATGCGAAAACCGGGCAATTGTATACAGCCGCGCCGCCGCTGGAAAATCCGCGGCACCAACGGCGCTGCCGCATTACAACTTTGTCAGCTTTCCCTGTCCGGCCAGCCGGCACGGTATAAAGCAGCAGCCGAAGCGATGAGCCCAGCATGAAACTACTGCCAGCATGAAACTACTGATAGTCGAAGACGAACCCAAGACTGGCCAGTACCTGCGCCAGGGCATGGCCGAGGCCGGCCTTGCCGCGGATCTCGCCACCGATGGCCTGGAAGGTCGCGCACTGGCCCTTTCCGGCGAGTACGACCTGATCATCCTCGATGTGATGCTCCCCGGTCTCGACGGCTGGCAGGTGCTGCGCAGCCTGCGCGAGGCCGGCGTGCAGGTCCCGGTGCTGTTCCTCACCGCGCGGGACGCCGTGGAAGAGCGCGTCCACGGCCTGGAACTGGGCGCCGATGACTACCTGATCAAGCCCTTCGCCTTCGCCGAGCTCCTCGCCCGCGTTCGCACCCTGCTGCGCCGCGGCGCCGCCAGCCCGCAGGAAACCAGCCTGGAGCTGGCCGACCTGCACCTGGACCTGCTGAGCCGGCGCGTGGAACGCGGCGGCCGGCGCATCGACCTCACCGCCAAGGAGTTCGCCCTGCTGGAATTCCTCCTGCGCCGCCAGGGCGAAGTGCTGCCCAAGGCGCTGATCGCTGCGGAAGTCTGGGACATGCACTTCGACAGCGAAACCAACGTGATCGAAGTCGCCGTCCGCCGCCTGCGAGCCAAGCTGGACGACGACTTCCCCACCAAGCTGATCCATACCGTGCGCGGCCTGGGCTATGTGCTGGAGGCGCGCGAAGGCTGATGCGCGGACTCTCCCTGACTGCCCGTCTCGGCCTGCTGTTCGCCGCCTGCACGGCCGCCGTCTCTCTGACCGCCGGCGTGCTCTTCAGTCGCGCCAGCCAGGCCCACTTCGTCGAGCTCGACCAGCAACTGCTGGAAAGCCGGCTGGCAGCCTTCCGCGCGCTGGTGCGCGATGCGGACAGCCCCGCCAGCCTGGCGCCGCGCCTGGAAGCCTTGCAGGCCGAACTGCGCCTGCACCCTGACCTCGCCCTGCGCCTGGAGGGCAGCGAAGGCCAGTACTGGTTCACCAGCGCCAAAGGACTCCGCGCCCCGGGGCGCGACGGCCTGCACGAATGGCAGCAGGACGGCACCGACTACCGGACCTATGGCGCACCGCTGCGGCCGGAAGACCCGGCCTCGCCACGCATCACCCTGGCGCTGGACATCACCCACCACCAGCACTTCCTCGAGCGCATGCAGCGGCTGATCTGGCTCACCGTGGGGCTTTCGGCCCTGGCCACCGCCCTGCTCGGCGCCTGGGCCGCGCGCAGCGGCTTGCGGCCCCTGCACCGCATGGCCGAAGTCGCTGCCGGCGTTTCCGCCAGCTCCCTCACCACCCGCCTGGCGGACGACCAGGTGCCCCAGGAACTGGTGGAACTCGTGCGCGCCTTCAATGCCATGCTGGCGCGGCTCGACGACGCCTTCCAGCGGCTTTCGGCCTTCTCCGCCGACATCGCCCATGAACTGCGCACACCGCTGTCCAACCTGCTGACCCAGACCCAGGTGATCCTCAGCCAGGAGCGCGCGATCGACGATTACCGCGAGGCCCTGCATTCCAACCTGGAAGAACTCCAGCGCCTGGCGCAGATGGTCGGCGACATGCTGTTCCTGGCCAAGGCCGAGCACGGCCTGCTGGCCACCCGCCGCGAACCCCTGGATCTCGCCAGCGAGCTGGATGCCCTGCTGGAGTACTTCAGCCCCCTGGCCGAGGACCGGCAGGTGGCCATGAGCCGCAGTGGCGAGGCGCGCTTCGCCGCCGACCGCGGCATGTTGCGTCGCGCCCTTTCCAACCTGCTGGACAACGCCCTGCGCTTCACCCCGGAGGGCGGCCGCATCGAGCTGAGCCTGGCCAGCGATGCCCGCGGCCTGCGCCTGGTCGTCGCCAACAGCGGTGCGGAGATTCCCGCCGAACTGCTGCCCCGGTTGTTCGACCGCTTCTTCCGCGCCGACCCGGCCCGCCGCGAGGGCCGCGAGCATGCCGGCCTGGGCCTGGCCATCACGCGTTCCATCGTCCGCGCGCACGGCGGCGACATCCGCTGCGAGTCCGCCAATGGCTGGACTCGCTTCATCCTCGACTTTCCCGCCCCCTGAAACGCGAAAGGCGCGCCATTGGGCGCGCCTTCTCGGCAAACGGCTGGATCAGCCCTGGGCGGTGGACCAGTCGATCATGCCGAACTGCCAGGTCGCCAAGATCAGCAGGCCGAAACCGATGCGATACCAGGCGAAGGCCGCATAGCTATGGCTGCCGATGAACTTCAGCAGGCTGCGCACGGCGATCATCGCGAAGATGAACGACACCACGAAGCCCATGGCGAACACCGGCAGGTCGCCGGGCTGGAACAGGTCGCGGTACTTGTAACCCGAGTAGACCGCCGCGCCGACCATGGTGGGCATGGCGAGGAAGAAGGAGAACTCGGTGGCCGCCTTGCGCGACAAGCCGAACAACAGACCGCCGATGATGGTAGCGCCGGAGCGCGAGGTGCCCGGCACCAGTGCCAGGCACTGGGCGCAGCCGACCTTGAGGGCATGCTTCCAAGTCATTTCGTCGACGCTTTCGGCCTGGATCTTGTGTTGGCGCTGTTCGGCCCAGAGCATGACCACGCCGCCCACCACCAGGGCACTGGCCACCGTGATGGGATTGAACAGATAGTGGTGGATCAGGTCGGCGAAGGCCACACCCAGGATCACCGCCGGGAAGAACGCCACCAGGAGGTTGACCGTAAAGCGCTGGGCGCTGCGCTGGGTGGGCAGGCCGACCACGACGTCGAAGATCTTCCGCCGATACTCCCAGACCACGGCGAGGATGGCCGCCAGCTGGATGATGACGTTGAAAGCGATCGCTCGCTCCCCGGTAAATCCCAGCAGGTCCGCGACCACTATCTGGTGGCCGGTGCTGGAGATCGGCAGGAACTCCGTCAGGCCCTCGACAACCCCCAGAATGATGGCCTGCATGGCCGTCCACAAATCCATCGAAACTATCCCCCGAGACACGCCTGTCGTGCGGTCTTTGCATTCGAATGTGCAGGTAGCTGGCACCGCAGGAGTGCCGAACGGCGTTGAGACCGGGGGCCAGCGAGCAGGTTCCGGGGTCGATTGAGCTTCAGCTTTGCCCCGGAGGGCCGAAATGCTAACAGAGAGCCGGCCGGAAAGCGCGGCCAAAGACTGCCTGCCGCTATCCGCCACCATCGCCAGGGCGGCTGCGACAATCACACGTTGTCACAGGCATCAGCCATAATGTGACGCAGACTGCCGGACTGACCCACGACAGCGCCACAGCGGCCGAACGAAACTACAGCGCCAGCTGGCGCCTCGGCCAATTGGCAGAACAACTCAACCGCCTGCTCGGGCAACTTCATGTATGGAACCAGCATGAACGATATGCAGCACCAGGAAGTCGACCTCAGCCAGCCACAGAACGTCGACCTGATCTGGGATCTGCACAGCATCGCCCGGCGCGAACTGGCCGAGCGCTTCATCCGGCTGTTCGAGAACCGGCTGTGCGTCTACTCCGAATCGGTGCGCCAGCTGTACACCAACTACAGCGTGCATTTTCCCAACGACCTCGGCCGCAAGATGGTGGTCCTGCCCGCGCCCTATGCGTTCCACGACACCCTTCACGGCATCGACCCCAGCGCCGTCCGCCGCACCGGCCTGTGCGTGCTTCCCGGCGCCGTGCTGGGCAAGCCCGGCCTGCTGATGAGCACCCAGGTCCGCGAAGGCGGGCCTGCGCCCAGGACCATGGCGTTCAAGCCGGCCCTGGCGCAGATCAT
Organism: Pseudomonas sp. BN417; assembly: GCF_029871205.1. Taxonomy (GTDB): domain Bacteria; phylum Pseudomonadota; class Gammaproteobacteria; order Pseudomonadales; family Pseudomonadaceae; genus Metapseudomonas. Next base: position 37,937 of record NZ_SSOJ01000085.1, read on the forward strand.
CAGCAACCAGAAGAAGATCGGCGACGTCTTCCTGCCGATCCTGATGAAGGGCGACCTGCGCGAGTTCGGCCAGCAACTGCCCTATATCCATCTGCACCGCCTGCAGGTGCACAAGCTCACCCGGCTCTCCGCCTTCGAGCGCAGCGATATCCAGCAGGCCATCATCCGCAAGCTGCTGATGCTCTATCGCGAAGCTGACAATCTGGCCTGCTGAGCGCGCAGCGACCCGCTCCCGGCCAGCGCCTCGAGCCGCTACAATCGGCGGCTTTCCTCCGCGAGAACTACGCCGTGTCACCGCTTGAACTCATCGCCGCCACCCTCGGCGTGCTGGCCGTATGGCTCACCGTCAGGCAGAACCCCTGGTGCTGGCCGATCGGTCTGGTCATGGTGCTGATGTACAGCTGGATCTTCTTCGAGGTGAAGCTCTACTCGGACATGCTCCTGCAACTGGCCTACGCGGTGCTGCAGTTGTACGGCTGGTGGCAGTGGACACGCGGCGGCGAGCGTCACGACGGCCGCCAAGTGAGTCGCCTGGAATCGCAGAAAATGGGCCTGGGCCTGCTGGCCGGTGGTCTGGGCAGCCTGGCCCTGGGCTATGCCATGGCGACCTGGACCGACGCCGCGGCGCCCTGGTGGGATGCGGCGCTCACCGCCTTCAGCCTGGTTGCCCAGTGGTGGATGGCGCAGAAGCGCCTGGAATGCTGGCTGCTCTGGATCGCCGTGGACCTGCTGTTCGTGCTGCTGTTCCTCAGCAAGGGCCTGTACCTGACGGCGGCGCTCTACGGACTCTTCACCCTGCTGGCGGTGCAGGGGTGGCGCGCCTGGCGGCGTGACCTGGCGCCGGCCACGGCATGAAAGTCCTGGTCCTGACCGGGCCGGAGTCCAGCGGCAAGAGCTGGCTGGCGGCCGAACTCCAGGCGGAATTCGGCGGATTGCTGGTGGGCGAATACGTTCGCCACTTCATTGACCGCGAACAGCGGGACACCTGCTATGCCGACATTCCCGCCATCGCCCGTGGCCAGCTCGCCTGGGAAGACGACGCCCGCGCCAAGCGCCCTCACCTGCTGATCCTCGATACCCACCTGCTCAGCAACATGCTCTGGAGCCAGAAGCTGTTCGGCGCCTGCCCCGTCTGGCTGGAAGCCGAACTGCTGGCCCGGCGCTACGACCTGCATCTGCTGCTGAGCCCGGAGCAGGTGGCCTGGGTAGACGATGGCCAGCGCTGCCAACCGGAGCTATCGGAACGGCGGGCCTTCTTCGAAGATTGCCGCGCCTGGCTGGAAGGTACCGGCCAGGCCTATGAGTTGATCGAGGGGGATTGGGAAGCCCGGCGACGGTATGTCGTGAAACGGGTTGAATGCTGGCTGCGCTGACCCGGGGCATCGGGACTCTTGTAGGAGCCAGCTTGCTGGCGAAGGGGCTCATTTCGCGAGCAAGCTCGCTCCTACGGGGCTCCAGGCTCGTCGGTCGAAGCCTGGCAACAGCTAATGCAGACAGAGCCATTTCAATCGCGCGCGGATTTACCTACGAAGGCGTTGCGGCGGGAAGCTCGATGCGCACCCGCAGGCCGCCGAGGGGACTGTCCTGCAGGCTCAGGCGGCCGTGCCAGGCTTCGACGATGTCACGCACTATGCCAAGGCCCAGGCCGTGACCTGCCACCTGCTCGTCCAGGCGCGCGCCACGGCCGATCACCGACTCGCGCTGGTCTTCGGCGATGCCGGGACCGTCATCGTCGACCATCAGGCTGTAGCCCTCGTCTCCCGCACGGATGGTCAGGTTGACCTGGCTTTCCGCCCATTTGCAGGCGTTGTCCAGCAGGTTGCCGAGCAGTTCCAGCAGGTCCTCGCGATCCCAGGGCAGCCGCAGGCCTTCGGGCGCGGACCAGTCCAGGTCGAGGCCACGGTCATGGATCAGCGCCAGGGTGGAGAACAGGCCGGGGAGTTCCTCGGCGCAGTCGAAATGCGCCCCCGGCAACGCCTCCCCGGCCAGGCGCGCGCGGCCCAGTTCGCGGCCAAGGCGCTGTTCGATCTGCTCCAGTTGTTCGCGCAGCGTCGCGCGCAACTCTGGGTTGGCACGCAGCTCCTCGCGTTCGGCCAGGCTGACCAGCACGGCGAGCGGCGTCTTCAGGGCATGGCCGAGGTTGCCCAGGGCATTGCGCGAGCGCATCAGGGTATCTTCGGTGTGGCTGAGCAGGTGATTGATCTGCGCCACCAGGGGTTCCAGCTCCTCCGGCACCCGGCTATCCAGCTCGCTGCGCTGCCCTTGCTGCAGCTGGGCGATCTGCTGGCGGACCTCCTCCAATGGACGCAGCGCACGGCGCACGGTGAAGCGTTGCAGGGCGAGGATCAGCAACAGCCCGGCCACGCCCAGGGCAAAGCCCGTCCACTGCGCGCGGCGGAAGCTTTCCAGCAGCGGCGTGTAGTCCTGGGCCACGGCTATCCGCACCTGGCGGCCGAAGCGGCGGTAGTCGCCACGCCAGGCCAGCAGCTCCTGGTCGCCAGGTCCCGGAAGCAGGCCGGGCGCCAACCCCTTCTGCGCTGGCATGGCCAGCTCGCTGTCCCAGAGGGAGCGTGAGCGCCAGGGTTGCTCGCCCAGTTCGATGACGAAGTAACGGCCGGAATAAGGCTGGTGATGGACGGGGTTGAGGCGCTGCTCGTCCAGCTGAATGCCATTGGGACCGCGCACCAGCGCACCGAGCAGCAACTCGGCCTCGCTGCGCAGGCCTTCGGCCAGGTAGCGCCGCAGGCCGAGGTCGAACAACCAGAGGCTGGTCTGCGCCAATACGAGTCCGGCCAGCAGCAAGGCACCGGCCAGCCCGAGGCTGAGCCGGCGCTGGATCGACCTCACCGGCTCTCACCGGTGAAGCGGTAACCCTGGCCGCGACGGGTCTCGATCACCTCACGGCCGAGCTTGCGACGCAGGTGATTGACGTGCACCTCGATCACATTGGAATCCCGCTCTGTCTCGCCGTCGTAGAGATGCTCGGCCAGGTGGCTCTTCGACAGGAGCTGGCCGGGATGCAGCATGAAGTAGCGCAACAGACGGAATTCCGCAGCGGTCAGCTGCACGTCCTCGCCGTTGCGGCTGACGCACTGGCGGCCCTCGTCCAGGTGCAGGCCGGCCGCTTCCAGCCTGGGCTGGTTGGCCAGGCCGTGGGCACGGCGCAGCAGCGCCTGGATCCGCAGGGCCAGCTCCTCGGGATGGAAGGGCTTGGTCAGGTAATCGTCGGCGCCGGCCTTGAGGCCGTCGATGCGCTCGGCCCAGGAGCCGCGCGCGGTGAGCACCAGTACCGGCGTCGCCAGCCCACCGGCACGCCACTCCTGTAGCACCTCGAGCCCCGGCTTGCCGGGCAGGCCGAGGTCAAGAATGATCAGGTCGTAAGGTTCGCTGGCCCCCTGGTGCAATGCGTCACGCCCGTCGGCCAGCCAGTCCACGGCATAGCCTTGACGACCGAGGCTGGTGGTCAGCTCATCGGCCAGGGGTACATGGTCCTCTACCAGCAACAACCGCATCAGTCGTCTTCCTCGTCCTTCAGAATTCGCCCGTCGCGGGCATCCAGTTCCAGCTCACGCACCGTACCATCGGCGGTGATCAGCTCCACTTCGTAAATGTAGACGTCATCCTCTTCCTCCAGCTCGGCCTCCAGCAATCGCGCCCCGGGGTAAAGCCCCAGGGCGCTGCTCAGGAGTTGCTCGAGGGGCAGGATCACACCCTCTTCACGGAGCTTCAGGGCCTCGTCCTGATCCAGGTCCCTGGCCACCGCCTCGAGGGCGAAGATGGCCAGGATCAGGGCGATGATCCCGCTGTAGCGAAAGATCCAGCGCATCAGTCGTCCTGGTGATCCTTGAGGATCTGGCCGTTGGTGGCATCAAGCTCGAGATCCCACTGCACGCCCTGGGCGTCGCGCAGTTCGACCTGGTAGATATGGCGGCCGTACTCTTCTTCCAGCTCGGTTTCATTGATGGTGCTGCCGGGGTGCTTGGCGATGGCCGCGGCGTTGAGCTTCTCGAACGATTGGATGGTGCCGGCGTCGCGCAGCTTCAGGGCTTCGTCCGGGCCAAGGTCGCGCGCCTGGGCGAGACCGGCGGTGGTGGCGAGGGCAGCAGCGGCGAACAGGGCAGTGAGTTTCTTCATGAGTCATTTCCTTGGGAGTTGTGTGCTTTCGATGGGTGCAAGATACCCGGCACGACTTAATCCAAGCTGAATTTGCCGCGGGACTTGGAAAGCATCATTCATCCGCTGAAGCGACTTGGCCCTGGCAGGGGCGCCACTATAATCGCTGCCTTGCATTCAGGAGGCCTGCATGAGCGCCATTCAGATCAAGTTTCCCGCCCTCACCCTGCGCGCAGGACGCCGCGCCATGGCGCGTATCCGTGAACAAGGCCTCAAGCCCGCAGACGTCGGCATCCTGCCCGGCGCCGCGGGCGGCCCCAAGGCGCTGGGCATCCAGGGCCTGGACCTGGCGCTGTTCGGCAACTGGCTGCCGAGAGCGCCCCGGGAACGCTCGCTGATCGGCGCCTCCATCGGCTCCTGGCGTTTCGCCAGCACCTGCCTGCCGGACGCCGCGGCCGGCATCCGTCGCCTGGGCGATCTCTACACCAGCCAGCGTTTCCCCAAGGGCGTGAGCATGGCGGAGGTCAGTCGCCTCTGTGGCCTGATGCTGGACGAACTGCTGCAGGACCAGGACGCCCAGGTGCTGGCCAACCCGCACTACCGCCTGAACGTGGTGGTGGTGAAGAGCCACGGCCTGCTCGCCCATGACCGCCGCGGCGCCCTGGGCCTGGGTTTGTCCTCGGTCATCGGCAGCAACCTGCTGGGCCGCTCGCGCCTGGCCCGGCATTTCGAGCGGGTCATCCTCCACGACGCCCGCCTGGCCCCGCCGCTGGCGGCACTGTCCGACTTCCCCTCGCGCTTCCACGCCCTCGACCTGGGCAACCTGCGTCATGCCCTGCTCGCCTCGGGTTCGATACCCATGGTGATGGAAGGCGTGCGCGACATTCCCGGCGCCGGCCCCGGCACCTACCGCGATGGAGGCCTGCTCGACTACCACCTGGACCTGCCCTACAACCCGGGCGGCGTGGTGCTCTATCCGCACTTTACCGACAAGGTGGTGCCAGGCTGGTTCGACAAGGGCCTGCCCTGGCGCAAGGGGGATGCCGAGCGCCTGCAGGACGTGCTGCTGCTCGCCCCGTCACGCCAGTACCTGGCCACCCTGCCCCACGGCAAGCTGCCCGACCGCAAGGACTTCAAGCGCTACCTCGGCGACGATGCCGGGCGCGAACGCTATTGGCGCAAGGCCATGGCCGAGAGCCAGCGCCTGGGCGACGAATTCCTCGAACTGGTAGATGGCGGCAAGCTCGGCGAGCGTCTCTTGAACCTCTGATTGAAGGAGCGGCAGCCAACGGGTAGGCTGCCGCGCGAGCCAAACGGGGAGTACAGGGATGAAGCTCGCAGTCGCCATCATTCATGGCATCGGCAATCAGCCGGATTCACGGGACACCGAAGGCCAGCACGCCTTTGCCCAGAGCCTCATCCGCGGACTGCGCAGGCGCCTGGGCGTGGAGTCGGAAGACATCGCCTTCCAGTCGCTGTACTGGGCCAGCGTGCTGGACAAGCGCGAGTTGGCCTACCTGGAGAAGCTCGAACGGGAGCCGGTGCGCTGGCGCTGGATGCGCCGCCTGGTCACCCTCTTCCTCGGCGATGCCAGCGGCTACCGCAAGGTCAGCCAGGCCTACGACACCACCTACGAGCAAGTGCACCAGAGCGTGCGCAACGGCCTCAATGCGCTGCGCTCCAAGGTCGGGCCGACCACCCCTCTGGTGGTGCTGGCCCACTCCCTGGGCGGGCACATCATCTCCAACTACGTCTGGGACCAGCAGAAGCTCAACGTCACGCCGAGTTGCCCGCGCGATCCCTTCCTCGCCATGGAAACCCTCGCCGGCCTCTTCACCTTCGGCTGCAATATCCCGCTCTTCACCTTCGCCTACGACCCGGTGCAGCCGATCCGCTTTCCCGGGAACTGCCTCGATGAGCGCCTGAGCCGCGCGGCGCGCTGGCTGAACGTCTATGCACCGGCCGACCTCCTGGGCTACCCACTGCGCCCGGTGCAGGGCTACGCCGCCGTGGTGCACGAAGACAAGGCCATGTCCGTGGGCCCCTGGTACAAGCGGCACACGCCCCTGACCCACCTGGAGTATTGGGACGATAGGGGCTTCCAGGACTACCTGGCCCGGCACATCGGCGAACTACTGCGCGCCTGCCCCGGCGAGCCAATTCGCCAGGCAGAGGCTTCAACGGGCGATCAGCCCGGCCTGCCATCCAGTCGCGGCGTGCACAACAGCACCGCGTAATGCCGCAGGAACAGCGCGAACGCCAGCCCCCAACAGAGAGCGGCAAGCCATAACGCAGTACCGGGCAACCACGACACCAGGACCACCCGGGCCAGCGCGCCCAGATTCAGCAAGGCGAAGGCCAGCCCCATCGCCCGCGGCGCCTCCAGCGGTCGGCCGCTGTGGCCCAGGCTGACACGAGCGATCATCGCCAGGATCAGCCCGCCCATGGCTCCCACACCGAGCGCATGCTGCGCCAGGCTCGAATTGCCCAGCATGCCCAGATGCCAGGCCGCCAGTCCCAAGGGAGCCGCTGCTAGCCAGGCGAAGGCCAGATGCAGCGGCCAGAGCAGTGTCACGCGCCAGATGCCGGCGTCGTACCAGCGCGCCAAGCGCAGCAGGTTACCCAGGCCGAGCACGGCACAGAGCGGCGCCAACCAGGGATTGGCTTGCAGGCCGACGCCGCTGGCGAAAACGACAGCCAGCAGGACGCCGGCCAGCAACATGATCCAGTCGAGCCAGGGCCAGGCCTTGACCTGCTGGGTACGCCCCAACCCGCGCTGGGTGAAAAACGGAATGACCCGGCCACCGATCAGCCCCATCAGCGCGGCCACCAGCCAGAGCGCGGCCAGCACGCCCTGGCGCTGCAGGCCGTCGTCGGCGAAAGCCAGGCCCCATAGCACCAGGGCATCGGCAGCGGCCAGGAGCATCAGCACTGCCACTACCGGGTAGTTGCCGCGCTGGCGCACGCGCCAGAGGCTGCAACCCATCGCCAGTGCAACCGCCGGCAGGAAAGAGATTTCAAGGGGAATCAGCAGCGCCAGGGGCGCACCAAGCAGCCAGGCCAGGCGTGCGGCCAGCCAGAGCATTGCCAACAAGGCCAGGGAGCGGCCACGCAGTCCCGGATTACCTGTCCAGTTCTGCACCGCCGTGAGCAGGAAGCCGGCGATGATCGCGCCGCCGAAGCCGAAGACCATCTCGTGACGATGCCAGGCGAGCCAGCCGCCCGCAGGCTGCCAGGCGCCGGCGTGGCCGTGGAGCGCTGCCAGCCAGATCAGCACGGCCACCAGGGCGAACGCCGTGCCGAAGAGGAAGAAAGGCCTGAAGCCCAGGCGCCAGATCGGTCGGATGGCCAACTCGCGGGAAGCGTCAAGCAATTGCACAGCAGAACTCCTGCGCAGCCTTGCGCATCTGGTAGAGGGCGGTGAGGCGCATCACGTAACCAAGCTTGATCAGGGTGGGCCCGAGAATGACCATGCCGTGGGCGCCGACCAGCGTCAGCAGTTCGAGATGGGCATCGAGGTAGTAGGCACCGGCTATGCCCAGCAACAGCTGGGCCAGGCCCGTCCAGAGAAACAGATGAGAGAGTCGCAGCAGGCGTTGGGGGCAACCGAACAAACCAGTCATGATCTTGCTCTCCTCGGTTGAAGGCCCGGCGCCCTGGGCGCCGGGCCGCTGTGGTCAGGCCTCCAGGGCGCTGGCCGGTCCAAAGAACTCGTAGTGGCATTGGCGATCGGGTACGCCCAGCTCGCGCAGATGCTTCTTCACCTGGGCCATGAAGGGCTTGGGCCCGAGGAAGTAGGCATCCAAATCACGCTCGGCGGGCAGCCATTGCGCCAGTTGATCGCGGGTCAGGAAGCCGGAGGCGTCAGCCTGGTCTTGGGGGTGCGGCTCGCTGTAGCAGAAGAACCGGCTGAGCTGCGGAATGGCGGCAACTTTCTCCTCGATCCAGTCGCGGAAGGCATGGACCGCACCATTGCGTGCGCAATGGATGAAATGGATCGGCCGCCCGCTGTCCTGCGCAGCCTCCAGCATGGCCAACGCCGGGGTAATGCCGACGCCGGCGGTGATCAGCACCAGGGGCTTGCTGCCCGGGCGCAGGACGAAGTCACCGGCCGGGGCGAACAACTCGATGCGCTGGCCCACGTCGAACTGGTCGTGCAGGTAATTGGAAACCCGGCCGCCCTCCTCGCGTTTGACGCTGATGCGGTACTCGCGGCCATTAGCGAGGGCCGAGAGCGAATAGTTGCGGCGGACTTCCTCGCCATCCAGGAACAGGCGCAGCCCGATGTACTGGCCAGGGGTGAATTCCATCAGCTCACCGCCGTCTTCCGGAGCGAAGTAGAAGGAGGTGATCTCCGCGCTTTCCACTTCCTTGCGTACCAGGCGGAACCAGCGCGCACCACGCCAGCCCCCGACAGCAGCTGCGCTGGCGGCGTAGACTTCCTCTTCGGCGCCGATCAGCAGGTCGGCCAGTTGCTGGTACGCGGCGGCCCAGGCTTCTATCACTTCGTCGGTGGCAATTTCGGCACCCAGCACTTCACGGATGGCGCGCAGCAGGCAGGCGCCAACAATGGGGTATTGCTCGGGTAGTACTTGCAGGGCCACGTGCTTGTTGACGATCTTGCTCACCAGCGGGCCGAGGGTCTCCAGCTGGTCGATGTGTCGGGCGTACATCAGCACGCCGTTCGCCAGGGCGCGCGGCTGGTCGCCGCTGGCCTGGTGAGCCTGGTTGAACAGCGGCCGCACTTCCGGGTACTCACCCAGCATGATCTTATAGAAGTGGCTGGTCAGCGCCTCCCCTCCGGTTTCCAGCAGGGGCACGGTGGATTTGACGATGGCACGTTGTTGGCTGGACAGCATAAGGACTCCGTTATGGGTTGGGTCTTTCTGCCTTTACTAATCCAGCTTTCGTGCCAACATTTTATCCCATATAAATCAATAACTTATAATTTTAAGTGTTTTTTTGACTACACTGCCGAGCAGGTCATATCGACACTGTGGAGTCATAATGACAACGCACCCCCTGCTGCAGACGCTGATCCCGCTGGTCAGCGATCTCTCCCGCGAACTACCCGAGCGCGAACGTTATCGACGCCTGCTCGAAGCCTTGCGCGGACTCCTGCCCTGCGATGCCACTGCTCTGCTGCGCCTGGACGGCGACCAGTTGGTGCCCCTGGCGGTGGACGGCCTGAGCCAGGACACCCTGGGGCGGCGCTTCAAGGTCTCCGAGCACCCTCGGCTGCAGGCACTGATGGAGCGCCGTGGCGTCACCCATTTCGCCGCGGACTGCGGGCTGCCCGATCCCTACGACGGGCTGGTAGAAGGTCACCAGGAACACCTGGAAGTGCACGACTGCCTGGGTTGCTCCCTCTACCTCGACGATCGCCCCTGGGGACTGCTGACGCTGGATGCCATGGACCCTGCACGCTTCGACGGCCAGGACCTGGAGATGCTGGAAGGCTTCGCCAGCCTGGCGGCGGCCACGGTGAAAGCCGTCGAGCGCATGGACAGCCTCAGTCGTCGCGCCCAGGACGAGCAGCAGCTGGCGGAGGTCTATCGCCAGGCGGCCGGCCAGGTCCGCCCTCGGGAAATGATCGGGCAAAGCTCGGCCCAAAAGGCATTGCTCGAAGAGATCACCCTGGTGGGCAGCAGCGAGCTCACCGTGCTGATCAGCGGCGAAACCGGCGTCGGCAAGGAACTGGTGGCCCAGTCCATCCATGGCCGCTCGCTGCGGGCCAAGCATCCGCTGATCAGCCTCAACTGCGCCGCCCTGCCCGACACCCTGGTGGAGAGCGAGCTATTCGGCCATGTGCGTGGCGCCTTCTCCGGCGCAGTGAACGAGCGCAAGGGCAAGTTCGAATTGGCCCATGAAGGTACCCTCTTCCTCGATGAGGTCGGCGAGCTGCCATTGGCGATCCAGGCCAAGTTGCTGCGGGTGCTGCAGAGCGGACAGCTGCAGCGCGTCGGCTCGGACCGCGAGCACAGGGTCGACGTGCGCGTCATCGCGGCGACCAACCGCGACCTGGCCGAGGAAGTGCGCGCCGGCCGCTTCCGCGCCGATCTCTACCATCGCCTCAGCGTCTATCCCCTGCGTGTTCCGCCGCTGCGGGAGCGTGGCCGCGATGTGTTGCTGCTGACCGGCTACTTCCTCGAGGAGAATCGCGCCCGCCTCGGGCTGCGCAGCCTGCGCCTCAGCCAGGACGCCCAGGCCGCACTGCTCGGCTATGACTGGCCGGGCAATGTGCGGGAACTCGAACACCTGATCGGCCGTGCCGCCCTCAAGGCCCTGGCAGCCAGTCCGGAGCGACCACGCATCCTCACCCTGGCGGCCAATGATCTTGCCCTGCCCTTGCCGAGCAACCAGCCTACGGCGGTCGCAAGCCCATCCGAGACTCCACCAGTTGTCGCGGCTGGCGACCTGCGTGAAGCCGTGGACCACTATCAGCGCCGGCTGATCACTGCCTGCCTGGAGCGCCAGCAGCAGAACTGGGCGGCGGCGGCCCGTGAACTCGGCCTGGACCGCGCCAACCTGCTGCGGCTGGCTAAGCGGCTGGGCATCAAGTGAGGGGAGGAGTTCGTCCGACTGCACCTGTCTTTTCGTTCAGGCTGCCTCAGAGCTGGTAAAATCAAGGCTTTCCTGCTTTGGCCAGAGCCTGGCCGTCACTTCAAGAGCGTTACTCAAGTGGAACTGTTCAAAGAATTCATCTTCGAAGCCGCGCACCGCCTCCCCCATGTGCCCGCCGGGCACAAATGCGGCCGCCTGCACGGGCACTCCTTCCGCGTCGCCATCTACATCGAGGGTGAGGTCGACCCTTATACCGGCTGGATCCGCGACTTCTCCGAGATCAAGGAAATCTTCAAGCCGCTCTACGAACAGCTCGACCACAACTACCTCAACGAGATTCCCGGCTTGGAAAACCCCACCAGCGAAGTGCTCTCCAAGTGGATCTGGCAGCAACTCAAACCCCTGCTCCCGGAACTCTCCCGCATTCGCATCCACGAGACCTGCACCAGTGGTTGCGAGTACCGCGGCGACTGACATCGCCACAAATGCAAAAGGCCACCCAAGGGTGGCCTTTTTTATGGATTGCCGTAGGGGCGAATTCATTATTCAACCGGACCGTCAGGTTCGGCCCGGGATGTCGATTGGTGCGCCGTGCGCACCGAATAACGCAGCCTCAAGCCTTGTAGCGTGGACATTGCTTTTCATGTCCACCATCCGCGGCCTGGCCTGGCTCCGATGGTGGACCGATGAAGCACGGCCTACCCAACAATTGCGCCAGAGCGCGCGTTCATTCGCCGACTCCCGGAAGGCTTTTCCTGCGCGCAAAGACAAACCCCCGATACGCGTTAGCGTATCGGGGGTTTGGGATAGAAGCTTGACGATGACCTACTCTCACATGGAGAAGCTCCACACTACCATCGGCGATGCGTCGTTTCACTACTGAGTTCGGGATGGGATCAGGTGGTTCCAACGCTCTATGATCGTCAAGCAATTCGGTTGGAGTCTCGTCTGGAACGCGACCCCGAATCAGGTACATGACAGCCTGCATTTGCGGGTTCAGAGCGACTTTCGGTCTATCGACTCATCCGCCTGCAAGCTCGAGCTGGCTCCATCAGGGACTCAGCTCAGCAGTATTTTTCGGTTACTGCTCGAAGCACTCATTTCGAGAGTCTTCACTAAAAGACAAACCCCCGATACGCGTCAGCGTATCGGGGGTTTGGGATAGAAGCTTGACGATGACCTACTCTCACATGGAGAAGCTCCAC
>NZ_SSOJ01000086.1 GCF_029871205.1 Pseudomonas sp. BN417
CGCGGAAGAAGTCGATCAGGCCCTGGGTCGAGCCATCCTCGGCCGGGGCTTCGTCCTGGCCGGTCAGGCGCGAGTAGACGCCCTTGCCCAGCTCCTTGCCCAGCTCCACGCCCCACTGGTCGAAGGCGTTGATGCCCCAGAGCACGCTCTGCACATAGACCTTGTGCTCGTACATGGCGATCAGCGCGCCCAGGCGACGCGGGCTGATGCGTTCCATCACCAGGGTGTTGCTCGGGCGGTTGCCCGGCACCACCTTGTGCGGCGCCAGGCGCTGCACCTCGTCCTCCGCCAGGCCCTGGGCGCGCAGTTCGGCCTCGGCCTCGGCGCGGGACTTGCCGAGCATCAGCGCCTGGCTCTGCGACAGGCAGTTGGCGAACAGCCACTGGTGGTGGTCGGCCACCGGGTTGTAGCTGGACACCGGCACGATGAAGTCGGCGGGGATCAGCTGGGTGCCCTGGTGCAGCAGCTGGTGGTAGGCGTGCTGGCCGTTGCAGCCGACCCCTCCCCAGATCACCGGGCCGGTGCCGGCGCTGACCGGCGTGCCGTCCTGGCGCACGCTCTTGCCGTTGGACTCCATGTCCAGTTGCTGCAGGTGGTCGGTGAAGTTCCGCAGGTAGTAGTCGTAGGGCAGGATGGCGTGGCTGCGCGCGCCCCAGAAGTCGCCGTACCAGACGCCGAGCAGGCCGAGGATCACCGGGATGTTGCGTTCGAACGGCGTGCCCTGGAAGTGCTGGTCCATGCTGTAGGCGCCGGACAGCAGCTCCTTGAAGTTGGAGATGCCGATGGACATGGCGATCGGCAGGCCGATGGCGGACCACAGCGAGTAGCGCCCGCCGACCCAGTCCCACATGGGGAAGATGTTCTCTTCGCGGATGCCGAAGGCCACCGCCGCTTCGCGGTTCGAGGAGACGGCGATGAAGTGGCGGTACAGCTCTTCCTCGCTGCCGCCCTGGGCCAGGTACCAGGCACGGGCGGCCTGGGCGTTCTTCAGGGTTTCCAGGGTGCCGAAGGACTTGCTGGAGACGATGAACAGGGTGGTCTCGGCATTCAGCTTGCAGGCCAGCTCGCGGAACTCGCTGCCGTCGATATTGGCCAGGTAGTGGCAGCGCACGCCCTTCTGGGCGAACGGCAGCAGGGCTTCGGAAACCAGCTGCGGGCCGAGGAAGGAGCCGCCGATGCCGATATTGACCACGTCGGTGATCGGTTTCTCGGTGTAGCCGCGCCACAGGCCGTTGTGCACATGGCCCACCAGCTCGGTCATCCGGTGCAGCACGCGGTGCACCTCGGGCATCACGTCGACGCCTTCGACCTGGACCTTGTCGCCGATCGGCCGGCGCAGGGCGGTGTGCAGCACCGGGCGGCGCTCGGAGCTGTTGATCACCTCGCCGCGGAACATCGCCTTGATGGCATCGCCCAGCCGCGCCTCCTCGGCCAGCCTGACCAGCAGCGCCAGGCTGTCGGTGCGGATCAGGTTCTTCGAGAAGTCCAGCAGCAGGCCGCAGGCGTTGAGGCTGAAGTGCTGGAAGCGTTCGGGGTCGTCGGCGAAGGCCTGGCGCAGGCTGAATCCGTTCAGATCCTGGCGGTGGCGTTGCAGGGCGGTCCAGCTGGGCAGTTGGGTGACATCGAGCGGCGTCAGGTGGTGATCCATGGCGTACCTGTGTGCGACTTATGAAAAAGCCCGGAACTATCCGGGCTTCGGGTCAAGAGGCAATCCGGCCTCAGGCGACTTGTACCGGAATCGCGTTGCTGGTGTGGCTGAGTTCGTTGCCCGGAGCCATGTACAGCATACGCGGTTTGAAATTGGCCAGTTCGGCCTCGCTGTAGTGGGCGTAGGCGCAGATGATCACGCGATCGCCTACCTTGGCCTTGTGCGCCGCGGCGCCGTTCACCGAAATCATCCGCGAGCCGTTTTCGGCGCGGATGGCGTAGGTGGTGAAACGCTCGCCGTTGTCGACGTTGTAGATCTGGATCTGCTCGTACTCGCGGATGCCGGAGAGATCCAGCCATTCGCCATCGATGGCGCAGGAACCTTCGTAGTCGAGCACGGCGTGGGTCACTTCGGCGCGGTGCAGTTTGGCCTTGAGCATGATGGCGTGCATGGCATTTCCTCGTCGGGGCGCGGGCGGCGGCTGAGTTTGCCCGAACCCCGGAAGGGGTTCAAGGCTGCCGGGGACAGTGGTCAGGCTTGCGCTTCGAGGTTGAAGGCAAGGTTGTCGATCAGGCGGGTGTTACCCATGAAGGCCGCACCCAGTATCACCAGATGCTGATCCTGGAGGCCTGCGGGGCGCAGGCTCAGCGCCTCGCGGACTTCCAGGTAGTCGGGACGGAAGCCGGCCTTGGTCAGCTCCTCCCGGCCTTCCTGCTCCAGCGCGGCGAAGTCGCGGCGGCCCTGGCGGATGGCTCCGGCCAGTTGCTGCAGGGTGCGGTAGAGGGCGGGTGCCGCGGCGCGCTGGGCATCGTCCAGGAAACCGTTGCGCGACGACAGCGCCAGGCCGTCCTCGGCGCGGGCGGTGGGCTCGCCGATGATCTGGATCGGCATGTTCAGGTCGCGCACCAGCTTGCGGATCACCGCCAGTTGCTGGAAGTCCTTCTCGCCGAACACCGCGAGATCGGGCTGGACCATGTTGAACAGTTTGCTGACCACAGTGGCGACGCCTTCGAAATGGCCGGGGCGGCTTCCACCGCAGAGGCCTTCGGAGACCAGGGGCACATTGACGCGGGTCTGGCCCTGCATGCCGTCCGGATACATCTCCTCGACATTCGGGTGGAACAGCAGGTGGCAACCGGCGGCCACCAGCTTCTCCTGGTCGGCGACCAGTGTGCGCGGGTACTTGGCCAGGTCTTCGTTGGGGCCGAACTGCAGCGGGTTGACGAAGATACTGGTGACCACGAAATCGGCACGCTGGCTGGCCTTCTCCACCAGGGCGATGTGCCCGGCGTGGAGGTTGCCCATGGTCGGCACGAAGCCGATGCGCTTGCCTTCGCTACGCGCGCGCGCGACGGCCGCGCGCAGTTCGCGGACGGTCTTGACGGTGTTCATGCGGAGAATCCGTGTTCGGCTGCGGGGAAGGTGACGTCCTTGACAGCATTGACGTAGGCCGCCAGGGCCGCCTGGATGCTGCCCTGGCCTTCCATGAAGTTCTTCACGAACTTGGGCGCGCGGCCGGTGAGGGAGAGGCCCAGCATGTCGTGCAGGACCAGCACCTGGCCATCGGTGGCGCTGCCGGCGCCAATGCCGATCACCGGGATCTTCACCGACTGGGTGATTTCGGCGGCCAGCTCGCTGGGCACGCATTCCAGCAGCAGCATGGCTGCGCCGGCCTGCTCCAGGGCCATGGCGTCGGCGCGCAGCTGACGTGCCTGGGCTTCCTGGCGACCCTGAACCTTGAAGCCGCCGAAGATGTTCACGGCTTGCGGAGTCAGTCCCAGGTGGGCGCAGATCGGGACGCCGCGCTCGGCCAGCAGGCGAATGGGTTCGGCCAGCCAGGCCGCCCCTTCCAGCTTGACCATGTGGGCGCCGGCCTGCATCAGGGCGGCGCAATTGGTGAAAGTCTGCTCGAGGCTGGCGTAGGCCATGAACGGCAGGTCGCTGATGATCATCGCGCCCTGGTTACCGCGCTTCACAGCCGCGGTGTGATACGCCATGTCGGCCACGCTGACCGGCAGGGTGCTGTCATGGCCTTGCAGAACCATGCCAAGGGAATCGCCCACCAGCAGCACATCCACGCCGGCCTGGCAGGCAGCCTGGGCGAAAGTGGCATCGTAGGCCGTCAGCATGGCGATTTTTTCGCCCTTCAGCTTGAGCTGTTGCAGGGTGGTCAGGGTCACATCAGGCATGAAAACGTCCTCATCGGCACCGGTTGGCACCGGCACGGGGCAACGGGACGCTTATAGTCCCGATGGGGGGGCATGAAGTCAATTGCAGGTGTTACCGACCTGTTACGGCGTTACCGCCAGGTCGGCCAGGCGTTCCAGGCCCTCGAAAGGGCAGGCGTCCAGCAGAGCCTGCAGCGGACGCCCGTCGGGCAGCTGCAGGTTGCCGGCGATCTCCGCCAGCGGATAGAGCACGAAGGCACGGGCGTGCATGTGGTAGTGCGGGACCTGCAGGCGCGGCTCGTCGATCCGCCGCTGACCGAACAGGAGAATGTCCAGGTCCAGGGTGCGCGGGCCCCAGCGCTCGTCCTTGCGCACGCGGCCCTGGGCCAGTTCGATGGCCTGGAGGGCGTCCAGCAATTGCAGCGGCGCGAGCTCGGTGTCCAGTGCGGCCGCAGCATTGACGTAGCGGGGCTGGTCTGGGGGCCCAAGGGGGTCGCTGACGTAGAGCGAGGACACCGCCGCCAGATGGGTCTGCGGCAGCTCGCCGAGTGCCGCGAGAGCGCCGCGCAACTGGCTGACGGGCTCGGCGAGATTGCTGCCGAGGCCAATGAAGACGCGCTCCATGATCAATCGCTCGACGTGCCGGGCGCGCCTTCGCTGCGCGGGCCACGGCGACGACGGCTGCCACCGCGGCGGCGACGTTGGCCGGCGGGTTGGTCGTCCTTGTTGCTCAGCTCACGGATCATGTTGCGGCGCTGGCTGTCACTGGCGTCCTGGTAGTCGGTCCACCAGTCGCCCAGGCCTTCGGTCTGTTCGCCGGCGCTTTCGCGCAGCAGGAGGAAGTCGTAGCCGGCGCGGAAGCGCGGGTTCTCCAGCAGCAGGTCGGCGCGCTTGCCGCTGCGGCGGGGGAGGCGTTCCTGCATGTCCCAGATCTCGCGGATCGGGATGCTGAAACGCTTCGGAATGGCAGTGCGCTGGACCTGTTCCATGATCAGGCCGTGGGCGGCTTCCTGCATGGCCGGAATAGGCGCCATGCCGCGTTCCTGGAGCTGTGCAGCGCGTGCGGGCATGGCCGGCCACAACAGGGCGGCGAAGAGGAACGCGGGGGTGACCGGCTTGCCCTGGTGGATGCGTTGGTCGGTGTTGGCCAGGGCCTGGCGGATCAGGCGGCCGGTGTACTCGGGGTCGCTCTCCAATGCCGCGGCGCTCGCCGGGAACAGGGGGGCGAAGAGATCGTATTCCACCAGCAGCTCGAAGGTGCGTTCGGCTTTTCCGCCGAGGAACAGCTTGAGTACTTCGTCGAACAGGCGTGCCGAAGGAATCTCGCGCAGCATGGGGGCGAGGCGGCGAATGGGCGCGGCGCTGTGTTTCTCGATCTCGAAGCCCAGCTTGGCGGCGAAACGCGCGGCGCGGAGCATGCGCACAGGGTCTTCCTGGTAGCGCTGCTCGGGAATGCCGATCAGGCGCACCAGGCGATTGCGGATGTCGTGCACGCCGTGGGCGTAGTCGAGGATGCGCTCGGTGGTCGGGTCGTAATACAGCGCATTGATGGTGAAGTCGCGGCGCTGGGCGTCATCTTCCAGGCTGCCGTAGACGTTGTCGCGCAGAATGCGACCGCTTTCGTTGCTCGATGCCTGGTTGCTGTCTTCTTCGTCCTCGCCTTGCGCGTGATGGGCGCGGAAGGTGGCGACTTCGATGATCTCCCGGCCGAACTGCACATGGGCCAGCTTGAAGCGGCGGCCAATAACCCGGGCGTTACGGAATTCGGCGCGGACCTGTTCCGGGGTGGCGTTGGTGGCCACATCGAAGTCCTTGGGGCGCAGGTTCAGCAGCAGGTCGCGGACGCATCCGCCCACCAGGTAGGCCTGGTAGCCGGCCTTCTGCAGGCGCTCGACCACCATGACGGCGTTGCGGCTGATGTCCGCGCGGCGCAGCGAATGCTGATTGTTGCCCAGTACTTCGGGAGTGCTGCGCGGATGCTGGGCGCGGCGAAGGGGAGAACGGAAAGACTGGAACAGCTTCTTCAGCATGGGATGCACTGTTTTGCGGAATGGACGGCCAGAAAGGGATATGGGCGCACGATGGCCGCGGATTCTAGCACTGGGAGGGGGGATGGTGAAGGAAAGGGCTGACAGGTGTCAAAGCTACTGGGGGAGCCGGAGCTCCCCCCCAAATTGGTGCGTGCTTTGTTTTTATTGTGCCGGGCTTGGTGTTTTTGTTGTTCGACCCGCTCCAGCAAGCATGTAGCTCCTGGAAATGCCCTCCATACGAGGGGTAATAGCAAACGGATTTGTTTGGACGCTGATGGTGCCATGATCATTCCGTGACCCAACCAGTACGGGTGCTGCCTGTGGGCAGTTTTATTGTTCTCGGTCTGGTTGTGGGGCGAGCCCCAAAGGCAACTCCTCTCCAAAAGAATCAGTTAGCTGCGCCTCCGCTGTCTTGTTTTTGTTGTGCTGGAGTCGATACGTCTTGTTTTTATTGTGGGGTTCAGCAGTTGTTATTGTTGTTGTGCCGTAGATAAAGCAGATGCCGTGCCAACTTTTGTGATTCCTTGTAAATCAATGGCTTGCGTGGGTGTCGGGTAAAACTGCGGGCAAAAAAAAGCCGGGTTTTCGTTACCTTTAGACCCGGCTTTGTTACGTGATGTTAGGTGGGGTAACAGCGCGGGGAACTGGAAGTGTTCCCGGGTTGTCACCCCGGCCGGCCACTCAAGGACCGGCAGCAGCGCCCGATTTGCGGCGCGGGATACCCAGGCGTTGACGACGCTCCCACAGGCATTTGCGGCTGATGCCCAGCTTGCGGGCCAGTTCGGTCTCGGTCATGTGGTCCTGGTGCTCCAGCACGAAGTGCTGGAAGTAGTCTTCCAGGGACAGGTCCTCGGTAGGCTCGTGGGCGGTGTTGTTGGCCTGGGCGAGGGGCGCGGCTTCGTTGAAGTCCTCGTCTTCCAGGTCGTCCAGCTCGATGTCGATACCCAGCAGGTCCGCCGAGATGTCGGGGCTCTCGCAGAGAATCACCGCGCGCTCGATGGCGTTCTCCAGTTCACGCACGTTGCCCGGCCAGCTGTAATGGCGGATCGCCTGTTCGGCATCGGTGGCGAAGCGCAGGCCCTCGCGCCCCATTTGTGCGCATTGTCGCGCCAGGAAGGAGCGCGCGATCTCGAGCACGTCGTTACCGCGCTCGCGCAGGGCGGGGAGTTTCAGCGAGATCACGTGCAGGCGGTAATACAGGTCCTCGCGGAACTGGCCGGTCTTGGCCAGGGTCTTGAGGTCGCGGTGGGTCGCAGCGATCAGGCGCACATCGACCTTCTGCGATTGCACCGAACCCACGCGGCGGATCTCGCCTTCCTGCAGCACCCGCAGCAGTCGCGCCTGGGCCTCCAGAGGCAGCTCGCCGATCTCGTCGAGGAACAGGGTACCGCCATCGGCCGCTTCCACCAGGCCGGCGCGGCCGGCGGTGGCGCCAGTGAAGGCGCCTTTCTCGTGGCCGAAGAGTTCGGATTCGATCAGGGTTTCCGGGATAGCTGCACAGTTGACCGAGATCAGCGGCGCCTTGGCACGGCGGGAAAGGTTGTGCAGGGCGCGTGCAACCAGTTCCTTGCCGGTGCCGGATTCACCCTGGATCAACACGGTGGAGTCGGTCGGGGAGACCTTGCGGATCTTGCTGTAGAGCTCGAGCATCGGCGGGCAGGAACCGATGATCCCGATCTCGCCGTCGGCGTTGCTGGCTGCTGCCTTGTCGCCGCCGCGGCTGGTGCTGGGGCGTT
The DNA here is from genome assembly GCF_029871205.1 of Pseudomonas sp. BN417. GTDB lineage: Bacteria > Pseudomonadota > Gammaproteobacteria > Pseudomonadales > Pseudomonadaceae > Metapseudomonas. The sequence continues at coordinate 7,583 of NZ_SSOJ01000086.1, forward strand.
CGCTCGGGGCCGACTTGGCCTCCTGGCGCTCCTTGAGGATGCGCGCGACGGCCTGGAGCATTTCATCGTGATCGAAGGGCTTGGCGATGTAGTCGACCGCGCCCATCTTCATCGAGTCCACCGCCGAGCGCAGGCTGGCGTAGCTGGTCATGATCAGCACCGGGGTGCCCTGGGCCAGCTTGATCAGTTCGGTTCCGGGGGCGCCTGGCAGGCGAAGGTCGCTGACGATCAGATCGAAGCCCGGAATGCTGTAGCGCTCCTGGGCCTCCTGTACGGAACCTGCCTCGCTGACCTGGTACTGGTTACGTTCCAGCAGGCGTCGCAAGGCAGAGCGAATGATGGTTTCGTCTTCGACGATCAGAATGTGCGGCATTAATTCGGCTCTCTAGACGGTCTCAGCTCACGGCGGATGTCGCTTCGACAAAACGAGGCAGCGTCACCCTGATTCGGGTGCCGCGCTGGTGCTCGGAGTCGGCCGGGCTTTCGATGGTTATCTGTCCATAATGCTCTTCCACGATCGAATAGACCAGTGCAAGGCCAAGGCCGGTCCCTTTCCCTGGGTCCTTGGTGGTGAAGAAGGGTTCGAACAATCGGTCCATGATTGCCTTCGGAATACCACTGCCCTCGTCCTCGACGATGAGGTCCACGGTGTGCTCCGAGGCTTCGCTGCGTACGCGGATGTCGCTACCCACAGGGGAGGCGTCGCGGGCGTTCGACAGCAGGTTGATCAGCACCTGGGCGAGGCGCTGCGGGTCGCCCTCGGCTATGTGGCGCGGATCGCAGAGGTTGAAGAAGTTCACCTCGACACTGCGCTTGTTCAGCGACAACAGGCCGATGGCGTCCTGGGTCACCTCGGCCAGGCATACCGGTTCGCTGGCCTGTTGGCGGCCGCCGGCGTGGGCGAAGCTCATGAGCGACTGGACGATGCGCGAGACGCGCTTGGTCTGCTCGAGGATCTGGCTGCTGATCTCCTTCAACTCGCCGTCTCCTTCGCGCTCTTCGCGCAGGTTCTGCGCCAGGCAGGCGATGCCGGTGATGGGGTTGCCGATCTCGTGGGCGACGCCGGCGGCCAGGCGGCCGATGGAGGCCAGGCGCTCGGAGTGCACCAGCTTGTCTTCCAGCAGCTGGGTATCGGTGACGTCCTCGACCAGTAGCACCAGGCCGCTGCTGCCTGGCGCCAGGGGTTCCTCGATCGCCGCCTTGTGCAGGTTCAGCGAGCGGGCCTGGCCCTCCAGGGTCAGGCGTTGCTTGTGCAAGTGCTCGTCAGGCAGGTTGATGAAGCCTTCCAGCAGACCTTTCCAGGGCTCGGCGATGGTGGACAGGCGCGAGCCCACCACGCGTTGTGCGGGGATCTCGGTCAGCTCCTCCATGGCGCGGTTCCACATGAGGATCTCCTGGTCCTTGGCCAGGGAGCAGACGCCCATGGGCAGCTCTTGCAGGGTCTGTCGGTGATAACGGCGCAGGGCATCGAGCTCGGCGGCGAGGCCCGTCAGGCGCGAGTGGTAGTCCTCCAGCCGGCTTTCGATGAAGTGGATGTCCTCGGTGACGTAGCTCTCGCTGCCGGACTTGTAGGGCAGGAAGGTTTCCACCATATCCTGGGCCACGCTCGGGCCCATGAGGCCGGAGAGGTTGGCCTCGATCCGGTCGCGCAGGCGGCGAAGGGCGTACGGACGGCGCTCGTCGAAGGGCAGGTGCAGGTCGCGCAGCGCCTGTTCCACTTCCTTCTGCGCGGTCTTGGCGCCCAGGGGCTTGGCCAGTTGGGTGGCGAACTCCTGGGGCGATCCGGCCACCAGCTCGCGGCGTTGCGGCCGGCGTACGTTGTCCACGGTGCAAGCTTCGGCTGCGCTGCGCTCTTCCGGGCTGGCTTCGGTGAAGAGCGATATCAGGGTGAAGATCAGCACGTTGGCCGCCAGGGAGGCGATGGCCGCGATGTGCCAGCTGGTGTCGTCCAGCACGTAGATGGCGTTGAACAGCGGCAGGTAGATGCCCTGCAGGTTGCCGATCAGGGGCAGCAGCATGCTGAACAGCCAGACCCCGAAACCGGCCAGCAGGCCGGCGATGAAGCCGCGTCGATTGGCGGTCGGCCAGTAGAGAACCGAAAGCGCACCGGGGAGGAACTGCAGGGTGGCGACGAAGGCGACTATGCCGAGGTTGGACAGGTCCTGCTCGGCGCCCAGCAGCAGGTAGAAGCCGTAGCCGGCCATGATGATGGCGGCGATCAGGGCGCGGCGGGTCCACTTCAGCCAGCGATAGATGTTGCCCTCGGCCGGCGGTTGGTAGAGCGGCAGCACCAGGTGGTTGAGGGCCATGCCGGAGAGGGCCAGGGTCACCACGATGATCAAGCCGCTGGCGGCGGAAAGCCCGCCGACGTAGGCGAGCAGCGCCAGCGCGGGATTGTCCACCGCTATGCCCAGGCCCAGGGTGAAGTATTCCGGGTTGGTCGTGGCGCCCAGCCTGAGTCCGGCCCAGAGGATCAACGGGATGGCCAGGCTCATCAGCAGCAGGAACAGCGGCAGGCCCCAGCTGGCGCTGACCATGGCGCGTGGGTTGAGGTTCTCGGTGAAGGTCATGTGGTACATGTGCGGCATGACGATGGCCGAGGCGAAGAACACCAGCAGCAGGGTGCGCCAGGGGCCTTCCTGCAACGGGGTGTGCAGGGTGGAGAGAGCTGCCTGGTTCTGCAGCAGCCAGAGCTCCAGTTCGCGGGGGCCGCCGAACACCCCGTACAGGGCGTAGAGGCCGATGCCGCCCAGGGCGACCAGCTTGACTACCGATTCGAAGGCGATGGCGAACACTAGCCCGGCGTGTTTCTCGCGCGTGGCGATGTGGCGTGCGCCGAACAGGATGGTGAACAGGGTGATCAGGGCGCAGAAGCCCAGGGCCACGCGGTTGTGCACTGGTTCGCGGGTGAGGATGCCGATGGAGTCGGCCACTGCCTGGATCTGCAGGGCCAGCAAGGGCAGCACGCCGATCAGCATGATCACCGTGGTCAGCGCGCCGGCCCAGGTGCTGCGGAAGCGGAAGGCGAAGAGGTCGGCCAGGGACGCCAGCTGGTAGGTGCGGGTGATGCGCAGTATTGGGTAGAGCAGCACCGGCGCGAGCAGGAAGGCGCCGGAGACGCCCAGGTAGCTGGCGAGGAAACCGTAACCGTACTGATAGGCCAGCCCAACCGTGCCGTAGAAGGCCCACGCGCTGGCATAGACGCCCAGGGACAGGGTGTAGGTCAGCGGATGGCGGACGATCCAGCGCGGCACGAAGCCCCGGTCACTGAGCCAGGCCACGCTGAACAAGGCCAGGAGGTAGGCGGCGCTGATCAGCAGCAGTTGGGTGAGGCTAAAGCTCATCAGCATCGCGTTGACTCTGCAGGATGAAGGTCACCACGATCAGGATCAGCCACAGCAGGTAGGGTCGGTACCAGGCGCCATTGGGGTCGATCCACCAATCCATGATGGCGGGGGAGAACAGGTAGATCCCCACTACCAGGAGCAGGACCAGTCGATAGATATACATGCCACATTTCTCGTCGTGTCTGCGGCGATGGTAGCGAATGCACCAACGTGCCGCGAGTGGCTAGCGCAGCTGCGCTTCGGCCTGGGTGCGACAATGCGGGATGCGTACGGCATCCCAGTGGGTGATGCCCCAGTCCAGCACCTCGCGGGGACGGTAGCCGGCGAGCTCCGCCGGAGGCTCCTGGCCCAGGGCGCGCAGCGCGCGCGCCAGCAGTGGCCCGGCGCTGTCGGCGGGTAGCGGTGGGGAACGGTAGGACTTGCCCAGCTTGTGGCCGTCCGGCTGGGTGATCAGCGGCACATGCAGGTAGCGCGGCTGCGAAAATCCCAGCAGTTCCTGCAGGTAGAGCTGGCGCGGGGTGGAATCCAGCAGGTCGGCGCCGCGCACCACATGGGTGACGCCCTGCCAGGCGTCGTCCAGCACGACCGCCAGCTGGTAGGCGTAGAGGCCATCGCGGCGGCGGATGACGAAGTCGCCCACTTCCCGGCCCAGGTGCTGGCGGTATTCACCCTGCACACGGTCGACGAACTGATACTGCAGTTCGGGTACTCGAATGCGGATGGCGGCATCCTGTTGTGGGTGCTGGGCATTGCGGCAGAAACCGGGGTAGATGCCCTGGTGGCCTTCCAGCTGCTTGCGCGAACAGGTGCAGGCATAGGCCAGGCCCATGCTGAGGAGGTGGTCTATCACCTCGTCGTAGGTGTCATGGCGCTCGCTCTGCCGGACCATTTCGCCATCCCACTCGAAGCCGTAGCTTTCCAGCGTGCCGAGGATCGCCGCCTGGGCGCCTTCGACCTCGCGCGGCGGGTCCAGGTCTTCCATGCGCAGCAGCCAGCGACCGCCGACAGCGCGGGCGTCCAGGTAAGAGGCGAGGGCAGCGACCAGCGAGCCGAAATGCAGATAGCCGCTAGGCGTGGGGGCGAAGCGCCCGATGTAGGCGGGGGACGTCATGGGGCGGGACCCTGTAACGCAACGGGGCGCCGTTGGCGCCCCGTTTCGGCATCAGGAGCCGAGCTGCTTTTCCTTGATCTCCGCCAGGGTCTTGCAGTCGATGCACAGAGTAGCGGTGGGACGGGCTTCCAGACGGCGGATGCCGATCTCGACGCCGCAGGAATCGCACCAGCCGTAATCGTTGTCTTCGATCAGCTGGAGGGTCTCGTCGATCTTCTTGATCAGCTTGCGCTCGCGGTCGCGGGCACGCAGTTCCAGGCTGAACTCTTCTTCCTGGCTGGCGCGGTCGGCCGGGTCGGGGAAGTTGGCGGCTTCGTCCTGCATGTGGTGCACGGTACGGTCCACCTCTTCCATCAACTCCTGCTTCCACTTGTTGAGGATGTTGGTGAAGTGAGCGCGCATGCGGTCGCTCATGTACTCCTCGCCCTTGGTCTCTTGGTAGGGCACGAAGCCACGAATCAACTGGCTGTTCTGTTGTTTTGCATTGGTGGGCATGGATGGCCGCCTCTCACTTTCTTAATCCATTGCGCAGGATTATGGTCCATCGCCGGCGGTGCCGGCCCTGCGGCTGCAAGCGGGCGAACTTACCAGATCAAATCCGGGTGCGCCACTCCCTGATGTCAAGCATGCTGCAGCGTCCAGGGACCATTGGGTAGAATCCTCTCTTTGCCCTAATAAAGGAAGGCCAATGGCTCAGTCCTACAGTGCGCGCAGCCGCGCCATCGAACCCTTCCACGTCATGGCCCTGCTGGCCCGTGCCAACGAACTCCAGGCGGCGGGTCACGACGTGATCCACCTGGAGATCGGCGAACCGGACTTCGGCACTGCCGAGCCCATCGTCCAGGCCGGGCAGGCAGCCCTGGCCGCCGGGCATACCCGTTACACCGCCGCTCGCGGCTTGCCGCAGCTGCGCGAAGCCATTGCCGGCTTCTACGCGTCGCGCTATCGGTTGAACATAGACCCAGAACGCATTCTCATCACCCCCGGAGGCTCCGGAGCGCTGCTCCTGGCCAGCAGCCTGCTGGTGGATCCGGGCCGGCACTGGCTGCTGGCCGACCCCGGCTACCCCTGTAACCGGCACTTCCTGCGCCTGGTGGAAGGTGGCGCGCAATTGGTGCCAGTGGGTCCGGATACGCGTTACCAGCTGACCCCGCAACTGGTCGAGCGGCACTGGGATGCCGACAGCGTGGGCGCCCTGGTGGCCTCCCCGGCCAACCCCACCGGTACCGTGCTGCACGCCGACGAGCTGGCGGCCCTGTCGCAGACCCTCAAGGCTCGCGGCGGCCATCTGGTAGTGGATGAGATCTACCATGGCCTCACCTACGGCATGGATGCCAGCAGCGTGCTGGAGGTGGACGACGAGGCCTTCGTGTTGAACAGTTTTTCCAAGTATTTCGGCATGACCGGCTGGCGCCTCGGCTGGCTGGTGGCGCCGCCGGATGCAGTGCCCGAACTGGAGAAGCTGGCGCAGAACCTCTATATCAGCGCGCCCTCGATGGCGCAGTACGCCGCGCTGGCCTGCTTCCAGCCACAGACGCTGGAGATCCTCGAACAGCGCCGCGCCGAGTTCGCCCGCCGCCGCGATTACCTGCTGCCTGCCCTGCGCGAACTGGGCTTCGGCATCGCCGTTGAGCCGGAGGGCGCCTTCTACCTTTATGCGGACATCTCCGCCTTCGGTGGCGACGCCTACGCCTTCTGCCAGCATTTCATCGAGACCGAGCACCTGGCGTTCACTCCCGGGCTGGACTTCGGCCGCAACCAGGCGGGCCAGCATGTGCGCTTCGCGTACACCCAGAGCCTGCCGCGCCTGGAAGAGGCGGTGCAGCGCCTGGCCCGTGGCCTGAAGAGTTGGGCGGGGCAATGAAATTCGCCCCGGCCCTGGAGGAGGGCAGGCTGCTGCGGCGTTACAAGCGCTTCCTCGCAGATATCGAGACCACCCACGGCGAGCTGCTGACCATCCACTGCCCCAATACCGGCTCGATGCTGAACTGCATGAGCGAAGGTTGCCGTATATGGTTCAGCCGCTCCAACGACCCGAAGCGCAAGCTGCCCGGCACCTGGGAAATTGCCGAGACGCCCCAGGGCCGCCTGGCCTGCGTGAACACCGCCCGCGCCAATGCCCTGGTGGAGGAGGCGTTGCAGGCGGGTGTCATCGCCGAACTGGCGGGCTTCGAGGCCCTCAAGCGAGAAGTGGCCTACGGGCTGGAGAACAGCCGGGCCGACTTCCGCCTGGATTTCCCGACCGGTCCGGCCTTCGTCGAAGTGAAGAGTGTGACCCTGGGCTTCGACGGCACGCCGGTGGCCGCCTTCCCCGACGCCGTCACCCTGCGCGGCAGCAAGCACCTGCGCGAGCTGGCCGCCCTGGCGCGCCAGGGCATGCGGGCGGTGCAGCTGTACTGTGTGAACCTTTCCGGTATCGAGGCGGTGCGTGCGGCCGAGGAAATCGACCCGGCCTACGCAGCAGCCTTGCGCGAAGCGGTTGCCGCCGGGGTCGAAGTGCTGGCCTACGGAGTGGAGCTGACGCCTGACGAGGTCCGCGTCTGCCGTCGCGTCGATGTAAGGCACTGAGCCTCAGGCGTCGCCGTGCAGCCAGATGCCGTTGGCGTCTTCACTGAGGGCCAGTGGCAGCAGTGCCTCACCGGCGCAGGGCCCGGCGACGCACTCGCCGGACTCGATGAGAAAGAGCGCGCCGTGGGTCGCGCACTGGATCAGGCTGCCGCTCTGGTCGAGGAACTGGTCCGGCAGCCACTCCAACGGAATGCCCCGATGCGGGCAGCGGTTTTCGTAGGCGTGGACCCGCCCATGCTTACGCACTAGCAGAATTTTCAGTCCATCAATCAGAAAGCCCCGGCTCTGGCCTTCGGCCAATTCATCGGGGCGGCAAAGCAGGATCATCGGTGTCTCCAAGGCAGGCGGGCATTATCCCGCACTACCGTGGCTTGCCAAGAGGGAGCGCGTCCCTGCGCTGAAAGGGGTCAGATCTCCCAGACCAGGTTGACCGAGGCGTTGCGACCCGGCTGGGTATAGCGGCCCAGGCTGCGGCTGTTGGCATCCAGGCCCTGGACGTCGCCCCACTGCCAGTACTGCTTGTCGTTCAATTGTTCGGCGCGCGTAAACCCGGTATTGCTGAGCGGGAAGACTGGCGAGCCCTGGCGGAAGGTGCGCCGTCGCTCTGAGCTCGAGCTACCCGGGCGCATGGCGCCCCGATCCAGGCCAACGCCCTGTGCACACAGGGCGTTGGCCTTTCCCGCATTCAGCGATGGAGTTGTTTCGATGCGTCTAGTTATCGGTCTGGCCAGCTTCTGCGCGGCCCTGCTGTTCTCCCACCAGGCCGCCCTGGCCGAACCCCTGCCGCAACGCTGGGTCAGCGCCGGTGGTTCGATCAGCGAATGGGTGGTGGCTCTGGGCGGCCAGGACAAGCTGGTGGGCGTGGACACCACCAGTCAGCACCCCGAGGCATTGAAGGCCTTGCCCAGCATTGGTTACCAGCGGCAGCTGGCGGCTGAAGGCATCCTCTCGCTGCGCCCGGACATTCTCGTTGGCACCGAAGAGATGGGGCCGCCGCCCGTGCTGGCCCAGGTCAGCGCCGCGGGCGTACGCATCGAACGCCTGGCTTCCACCGCCGATCTGGTCACCCTGGAAAAGAACCTCAAGCTGATCGGCGCCTTGCTGGGCGAGGACGCGCGCGCCAGCCAGGCCTTTGCCGACTACAGCCTGCGCCTGCAACGCCAGGCCGACTGGGTGGCCAAGGTGCAGCAGACGCAGCACGCACCGCGGGTGCTGTTCCTGCTTGGCCATTCCGGCAGCAGCCCGATGGCGGCGGGCAAGGACACCGCCGCGGCCTGGTTGATCGAGCGGGCGGGGGGACTCAATCTGACCGACCACCAAGGCTACAAGGCTATCTCCAATGAGGCCCTGGCCGCCCTGGACCCGGACGTCGTGGTGATCGCCGATCGCCGCCTGGAAGGGGACGCGGCCCGTGACGCGTTGCTCCGGCAGAACCCGGCCCTGGCCGCCACTCGCGCCGCGCGTAATGGACGCCTGCTCAGCCTCGACCCGACCCTGCTGGTAGGCGGCCTCGGCCCGCGCCTGCCCGATGGCATGGCTGCGCTGTCCGCCGGGTTCTATCCTTCGGCTCCGGCCCTGACCGAGAAAAGCCCGAGCCAGCCATGATCGCGTCACTTCATTCCCGCCCATTGTTCATCGCACTGGGCATTCTCCTGCTGCTGGCGCTCTGGCTGTCCCTCGCGCTGGGCCCGGTGAGCCTGCCTCTGGGGGAGACCCTGCGCGCCGCGTTGCGCCTGGCCGGGCTGCCATTCTCCGGAGAGGGCCTGGAGCAGGCGGAACTGATCCTCGGCCAGATCCGCCTGCCACGCACCCTTTTGGGATTGGCCGTGGGCGCGGTGCTGGCGCTGTCCGGCGTCGCCATGCAGGGGCTGTTCCGCAACCCCCTGGCCGATCCCGGACTGGTCGGGGTATCCAGCGGCGCGGCCCTGGGCGGAGCCATGGCCATTGTCGGCGGCTCGGCCATGGGTGGCCTGCCGGAGGCATTCGCGCCCTACCTGCTGTCGGTCTGCGCCTTCGCCGGCGGCCTGGGGGTGACCATGCTGGTCTATCGCCTGGGCCGCCACGACGGCCAGACCAGTGTGGCGACCATGCTGCTCGCCGGCATCGCGCTGACGGCGTTGGCCGGCGCCGTCATCGGGCTCTTCACCTATCTGGCCGATGACGCGACCTTGCGCAGCCTGACCTTCTGGAACATGGGCAGCCTCAACGGCGCCAGTTACTCGCGGCTCTGGCCGCTGCTGATGGTCACCTTCTTCGTGGTGTTCTGGCTGCCGCGTCGGGCCAAGGCCCTGAACGCCCTGCTGCTGGGTGAGTCCGAGGCGCGCCACCTGGGGTTCGACGTGGAGCGCCTGAAGCGCGAGCTGGTGTTCTGCACTGCCCTGGGTGTCGGCGCTGCCGTGGCCGCCGCCGGGCTGATCGGCTTCATCGGCCTGGTGGTGCCCCACCTGGTACGTCTGGTGGCCGGGCCGGATCATCGCATCCTGCTGCCGGCCTCCGCCCTGGCCGGTGCAAGCCTCATGCTGCTGGCCGACCTGGTGGCGCGCCTGGCGCTGGCGCCGGCCGAGTTGCCCATCGGCATCGTCACCGCACTGATCGGCGCGCCGTTCTTCCTTTATCTGCTGTTGCGGGGGCGTCACTGATGCTGCGCGTGGAACAACTGGACGTGCTGCGAGGCGGCAAACAAGTGCTGGCCGGGGTCGACCTGGACCTGCGCCCCGGTGAAGTGCTCGGCGTGCTGGGACCGAACGGTGCGGGCAAGAGCACGCTCCTGGGCGCGCTATGCGGCGAGGTGCCCGCTGCTGGCGGCAAGGTAAGCCTGGACGACCGCGCCCTGAGCGACTGGAGCGGTCCGCAGCGGGCGCGGCGCCTGGCGGTGCTGCCGCAGAGCTCGACGCTGAATTTCGCCTTTCGTGTCGAGGAAGTCGTGGGCATGGGCCGCTTGCCCCACGACACCGGCGGCGCACGGGATGCCGAAGTGGTGGCCGAGGCCCTGGCGGCGGCGGATGCCTGCCATCTTGCCGGGCGCAGTTACCTGGCGCTTTCCGGCGGTGAGCGCCAGCGCGTGCATCTGGCACGGGTGCTGGCGCAACTCTGGCCGGGTGAGGCCGGGCAGGTGCTGCTGCTGGACGAACCTACCTCCATGCTCGATCCCCTGCACCAGCACACCACCCTGCAGGCTGTGCGCCGCTTCGCCGAGCGCGGCGTTGCCGTACTGGTGATCCTCCACGACCTCAACCTGGCCGCCCGCTATTGCGATCGCCTGCTACTGCTCGCCGATGGCCGGCCCCACGTGCTGGGGCCACCGGAGCAGGTGCTCCAGGCCGGGCCCCTCAAGGCCGTGTTCGGCCTGGAGGTGCTGGTGCAACGCCATCCGGAACGCGGCCATCCCCTGATAGTCGCCCGTTGACTCGAACAAGGACTTCCAATGCGTCTTCTCCTGTTTTTCTTCATCGGCCTGCTGGCCGCTTGCCAGAGCTTGCCGCCCCTGCCCGAGTGGCAGAGCCCCGAAGGCCGCGACAGCGCCGAGCTGGGTGTGATCCTCGACTTGCGCAGCGGCGAGCGACTGACTCCAGAGCAGCTGGTCGAGCGGCTGGTCCCCATACCGCGGGTGCTGGTTGGCGAACAGCACGACAACCCCGACCACCACGCCCTGCAACTCTGGTTGCTGCAGGCACTGGAAGCGCGCCGGCAGCAGGGCAGCCTGTTGCTGGAGATGCTCGATCCCGTCCAGCAGGCAAGGGTGGATGCATTGCGAAGGGCGCCATTGCCTGCGGACCTGCCCCAGGCTCTGGCCTGGCAGAAGAACTGGGATTGGGCGCTCTACGGCCCGATAGTGCGGCACGCGCTGGCACAGCCCTATCCGCTGTTGGCGGCGAATCTCGACCGCAGCGAGATCAAGCACATCTACACGACACGGCCCGACCTGCAAGGCAGCTTGTCCTCCGCCGCTTCCGTGCGCGGGCCGTTGCTGGCGCAGATTGGCGAGTCGCACTGCGGCTTGCTGCCGGAATCGCAGATGCCGGCGATGCTGGCCGTCCAGCAGCAGCGGGACCGACGCATGGCGGAGCGCCTCCTTGCTGCACCTGCCCCGGCGCTGCTGTTCGCCGGCGCCTTCCATGTGCGCCGCGACCTTGGCGTACCCCTGCACCTGGCGGACCTGGGGCAGGCCGAGGGCAATACGGTGCTAATCCTGTCGGAGGTGGGCAAGCCGGTGGAGCAGGGCGCCGCGGACTATGTCTGGTACACCGCGGCATTGCCGCTCATCGACCACTGCGCGGCGATGCGCCGGCAGATCCCGGCCACGCGCTGAGCGCGCCGGACGGAGCTCGACGCAATCGCTGATTCGCGGGCAAAAAAAAGACCCGGCAATTTGCCGGGTCGAAAACCGTGATTAGCCTGATGAGGAGATAAATCTGAAGAGTCCGACTGCTTGGTCTCCCAGCTTACCGGCTGATCTCGCGACCAGTTGAGGTAATAATAAAGATTCTCATTTTCGAGTCAAGCATTGGTTCTGATTTTCTTTCTCATTCGGAATTCCTGCCCACAGCAATGAAGAGCCCGGCTCGAGACCGGGTCCTTTCCATCGGCTCAGCTCCTGGTGGGCGACAACCTGAGCTGGGTGACTTCCTTGTTCAGCAGGTCGATCCTTCGCGCCATGCTCTCGATCAGGCTGTGGGCGATACGCGGGTTGCTCTGCATCAGGCTGAGGAACTGATCCTTGGGAATCACCATGACCGTGCAGGGTTCGCTGGCAACTACGGTGGCGCTGCGTTTTTCCCGGGTGAACACGGCCATGGCGCCGAAGATCTCGTCCTTCTGCACGTCCCCCACCTTCTGTCCATCGACATAGGCCTCGGCATGGCCCTCGATGATGATGAACACGTGGTCGGCCTCATCGCCCTGCTGGATCAGCTCCTCGCCGGCGCCGAAATGCTGGAAGCCGGTGGAGGGGCGCACATCCGGTTGCTTCAGGCGGGCCACGGCATCCGAAAGCAGGGCGGTATGGCCCACCAGGTACTGGATGAACAGTTCCTGGAGCTTGTCATTGCCGTAGATATGCTTGAACACTTCGCTGCGGTTGAAGGGCAGCAGGCTGATGGGCTCGTCGCTGCTGTAGCGGCAAGAGGGCAGGTCTATGCCCTGGCGCAGGCCCACCAGGTCGCCTTCCTGCAGGTAGAAGAGCGGGCGTTCGTCGACCACGGCGTGCACCAGCCCGTTCTCGATCAGGAACAGCTGATTGGCCGGCAGCAGCGGCGCCAGGTCCTCGGCCTGCTCCAGGCGCAGGGGCGGGCCGGCTGGCTCCAGGCCCTCGAGCAACTGCCCGGGGATACTTTGCAGGCGGTTGATCAGCTGGTCGGCGTAGGCCGGTTGCTCCCCGAGTAGGTACATGGCAGTAATTCCTTGAACTGACTGGAATGGCGTGGCGCACGAATGTCCCTGAAACAATAGGGGCCGGCGCCGAGCTCGTAAATCACTCCTGGCGGACGTTGTGAGCTAGCTCTTGTTGTGAGCGCCGGGTGTATCCAGTTGGTGGTTCAGCTCCGCCTTGTGGCCGGGAGGCAGATCGTTCCAGTGCACGTCCAGCAGGGCACCTTCGATCGCGTAGAGCAGTACCTTGGAGGCCCTGAAGCCCCGTGCCCGGACGGCCTTGTAGGCGCCGACAGCGCCGAGCCGGCGCAGGTCCGAAGCGCTGTGGATGCCGACCGCGTGCAACCATTGCGCCGAGGTCTTGCCCAGATTCTTCATGTGCTGCAGTTCGTCGTTCATCGAGCCTCCTTGCGATGGAAAGGGCACGAGAGGGCAGTGCTGTGGATAAGTGTAGCGGCCATCCAGCATGGCTTTGTGCTATCGCTTCATCCTCGTGCGCTCCTTGCACGGACGACGACCACTGCTGATGCGATAGGGCCGGTTCCTGGTCGCTTCTTCTGGACCCACGGCCTGCCGGGCCGGTGATGACCTTGGGGCGATTGCGGAGCTGGCTCTGAGCTGCACGGCTGAGGGCGACTCAGCCGGCAGTATAGAAGCCGCGACGAATGTTGCCGGCCGCGGTGGGGCGGGCGGGCTCAGGCGGTGGGCAGGTGCTGACGGATGTGCTTGACCAGACCGTCGAGGCTGGCCGCCTGGTCGGTGTCGATACGCTTGCTCCGCGCCTGTTCACCTGCGTCCAGTGGCTCGCGGCTGGCCAGTTGGGCGCGCACCACTTCGATGGTGGCATCGGACGGGTCGCCGCCTTCGGCCTGGCGCTGGGCCAGCCAGGTCTCGATCACCGCTTCCGGTGCATGGCAGTCGAGGATCAGGAAGGGCGTGCCGGTTTCTTCGGCCACCTTGCGGGCCGCCTTACGCTGTTCCTGCTTGAGGAAGGTGGCGTCGATGACCACCGGGAAGCCGGCATGCAGGGCGGCTTTCGCCAGTTGGTTCAGGCGCTGGTAGGTGGCGGCGCTGGCGTCCTGGTTATAGATGCCGCTCTGCAGGCCCTTGGCGCCGGCTTCCTGCTCGCCGAACAGGCGCTTGCGTTCGACGTCGGAACGCAGGCGGATGGCGCCCAGGGCTTCCACCAGGCGCAGCGCCACATGGCTCTTGCCCGAGGCCGAGACACCATGGGTGATGCTGAGGAAGGGTGTGGGAATGGCGCTGTAGCTTTCGGCCAGCCCGGCGTAGTTGCGGTACTGGCGCAGGGTGGCGGCCTTCTGCACGGCATCGGCCTGGTGGGCCAGGCTGAACAGGGCGATCTTGGCCCGCACCAATGCGCGGTAGGCCTTGTAGAAGTTCAGCAGTTCCAGGCCGTCATAGTCGCCGGTTTGCTCCAGGTACTGGCTGATCAGGCGCCGGGAAAGCGGCTTGAGGCCACGGTCTTCCAGGTCCATGGCGATGAAGGCGATATCGGCGTAGACATCGGTGAAGCGGAAGGGCTCGTTGAATTCGATGCAGTCGAAAAGCACCACCTGGCCGGCGATCAGGGTGGCATTGCCCAGGTGGATGTCACCGTGGCATTCGCGGATGAAGCCTTCCTGCTTGCGCCGCGCGAGCAGGGGCACGAGGCGCTCGTGGCTGCTTTCGGCCCAGGCTTCCAGAGCTTCCAGCTGTTGCAGGTCGGCCTTGTCGTTGAGCAAGGGGCGGATCTGCTCGAAGTTCTGCCGGACCGGCATCATCACTGCTTCCGGGGTGCCCAGCGGGTGGTCGACGGCTACTTGCGGGGCGGCCAGGTGGAAGCTGGCGATCTGCCCGGCCAGGGCGTCGATATGGACGGGCGTCAGTTCACCGCGGGCCTGCAGGGCGCTGAGCAGGTTCTCCTGAGGGAACTGGCGCATCTTCAACGCATACTCGAATGCCGGACCTTCGCCGCCGATCTGCGGCGCCTCGGGGCTGCCGGTGATCGGCAGCACTTCGAGGTAGAGGTCGTGGGTCAGGCGCTGGTTGAGGCGCAGCTCTTCGCCACAGAAATGCTGGCGGGCGTCGAGGCTGGTGAAATCGAGGAAGCCGAAGTTGACCGGCTTCTTGATCTTGTAGGCATAGCTGCCGGTCAGCAGCACCCAGGATATGTGCGTCTCGATCACCTGGAATCCGTCCACCGGATGGGGGTAAAGGGTGGGATTCTGCAGGGCGGCTATCAGGGGCTGGCTCACGGGCGTTCCTTGTTCTCTGCGCATTCGGAGCCCGGCATTATGGCCTCTGGGCGTCGAGCTGCAAACCGTCAGGGCGCGCCTGTTGGCTGTGGATAAAGTGCGTATAATGCGCCGCCATGACTCGTCCTCGATCCCCCAAATCCCGCTCTAAACGCCGCCCCAGCGGCCTCCGTCCATGGCTTGGCTGGGCCGTCAAGCTCGGCCTGGTGGGCCTGGTCGTGCTGGCCGGTTTCGCCATCTATCTCGACGCCGTAGTGCAGGAGAAATTCTCCGGCAAGCGCTGGACGGTGCCGGCCAAGGTCTATGCCCGGCCGCTGGAGCTGTTCGTCGGCCTGAAGCTGGCCAAGGATGACTTCCTCAAGGAACTCGATGCCCTGGGCTATCGTCGCGAGAGTCTGTCCAACGGCCCGGGCGCCGCCTCGGTCGCCGGCAACACCGTCGAGCTGAACACCCGTGGCTTCCAGTTCTACGAAGGCGCCGAACCGGCCCAGCGGGTTCGCGTGCGCTTCTCCGGCGACTACGTGGCCGGCCTGAACCAGGCCAGCGGAGCCAACCTGGCCGTGGCACGGTTGGAGCCGCTGCTGATCGGCGGCCTGTACCCCGCGCATAATGAGGACCGTGTCCTGGTCAACCTGGACCAGGTGCCGGCCTACCTGATCGAGACCCTGGTGGCAGTGGAGGATCGCGAGTTCTTCCACCATCTGGGCGTATCGCCCAAGTCGATCGTCCGTGCCTTCTGGGTCAATACCACTGCCGGCCAGCTGCGCCAGGGCGGCAGTACCCTGACCCAGCAGCTGGTGAAGAACTTCTACCTGAGCAACGAACGCAGCATCTCGCGCAAGGCCACCGAGGCCATGATGGCGGTACTGCTGGAGCTGCATTACGACAAGCGCGAAATCCTCGAGGCCTACCTGAACGAGGTATTCCTCGGCCAGGACGGCCAGCGCGCCATCCACGGCTTCGGCCTTGCCAGCCAGTATTTCTTCAGCCAGCCGCTGTCGGAGCTCAAGCTGGAGCAGATCGCCATGCTGGTGGGCATGGTCAAGGGTCCGTCCTACTACAACCCGCGACGCTACCCGGAGCGTGCGCTGGAGCGGCGCAACCTGGTGATCGACCTGCTCGCCGAGCAAGGCGTGGTCACCCCCGAGGAAGCCGCCGCGGCCAAGCAGAAACCCCTGGGCGTGAGCAAGCGCGGCAGCCTGGCCGACAGCTCGTACCCGGCCTTCCTCGACCTGGTGAAGCGCCAGCTGCGCGAGGACTATCGCGAGGAAGACCTGACCGAAGAAGGCCTGCGCATCTTCACCAGCTTCGACCCCATCCTGCAGTCCAAGGCGGAGACTTCGCTGAACGAAACCCTGAAACGCCTGGCCGGGCGCAAGGGCGTGGACCAGGTGGAGTCGGCCATGGTGGTGAGCAACCCGGAAACCGGCGAGATCCAGGCGCTGATCGGCAGTCGCCAGCCGCGCTTCGCCGGATTCAACCGCGCCGTGGACGCCGTGCGTCCCATCGGTTCGCTGATCAAGCCCGCTGTCTACCTCACGGCACTGGAACGGCCCAGCCAGTACACCCTCACCAGCTGGGTCGCTGACGAACCCTTCTCGGTGAAGGGCCAGGACGGCCAGGTCTGGCGCCCGCAGAACTACGATCGCCGGGCGCACGGAACCATCTACCTGTATCAGGGGCTGGCCAACTCCTACAACTTGTCGACTGCCAAGCTCGGCCTGGAACTGGGTGTGCCGAATGTGCTCAAAACTCTTGAGAGGCTGGGTGTTTCCCGCCAGTGGCCTGCGTTTCCCTCGATGCTTCTCGGTGCTGGTGCTCTGAGCCCGATGGAAGTGGCGACCATGTACCAGACCCTGGCCAACGGCGGCTTCAACACTCCGCTTCGGGCGATTCGCAGCGTGCTGACGTCGGAGGGTGAACCGCTCAAGCGCTACCCCTTCCAGATCCAGCAACGCTTCGATCCGGGTGCCATCTATCTGGTGCAGAACGCCATGCAACGAGTTATGCGCGAAGGTACCGCGCGTTCGGTCTACAGCCAGTTGCCGTCGTCGCTGACGCTGGCGGGCAAGACCGGCACCACCAACGATTCGCGGGACAGCTGGTTCGCCGGCTTCAGCCAGGATCTGTTGGCTGTGGTCTGGCTGGGGCGCGATGATAACGGCAAGACGCCGCTGACCGGCGCCACCGGAGCGCTGCAGGTCTGGACCAGCTTCATGCGCAAGGCTGACCCGTTGCCGTTGGACATGCCGATGCCGGACAACGTGGTACAAGCATGGATAGACCCGCACAGTGGCCAGGGCTCGGACTCGAGCTGCCCCGGTGCAGTACAGATGCCCTACATTCGTGGCAGCGAACCCGCCCCTGGCGTCCCGTGCGGAATGGGCGCTCCCGTGGACTCGGTCATGGACTGGGTTCGCGGCTGGATGCAATGAACCGAGAGGATGAAAAGTGAGTAAAGCCTGGATTCCCGCCCTTGCCGCAGCCGCCCTGCTGGCTGGTTGTGCTTCCCCGCAGCGTGGTGCCATTCCCGTGGTCGATTCCGGCGCGCCGCTGTCCGAACTGGAGCAACCCTCCGGTGGCGGTGGCTACAATCAGGCGCCCGCCGCGCCGCGGAGCAACACGCCAGAGGACACCGGTGTCGTCGTCATGGTGCCCGGCGCCGCTTCAAGTGCGGCGCAGGCTGCGCCAGCTCCCAGCGCCCCCATCAGCGGCAGCATCACCAGCGGCGGTATTACGCCCGGTCCAATCACCACGGGCCCTGGGGCTGCGCCAAGCGCGCCGGCCTATGGCGCTCCGAGCTACGGTTCGCCCAGCAGCGGCGGCTATAGCGCCCCGGCCCCGACTGCGCCAAGTGGCATCCCCAGCGGCAGTGGCGGCCTGACTGCCGACGAGCAGCTCGACGGGCCGGTGCTGGCGCTGCTGACCACTGCCCAGCAACAGCAGGGTGGTGGCGACCTCAATGGCGCCGCCGCCAGCCTGGAGCGCGCCCAGCGCATTGCGCCGCGCGAACCCCAGGTGCTCTATCGCCTGGCCGAAGTGCGCCTGGCCCAGGGCGACGCTGCCCAGGCCGAGCAGTTCGCCCGGCGTGCGCTGACCTATGCCAATGGCCGCCCGGCCATGCAGGCCAGCCTGTGGGACCTGATCGCACGCTCGCGTGACCGCCAGGGCGATCCGTCCGGCGCCGCCCTGGCGCGTGATCGCGCCAAGGTCAATCTCTGATGGATCCGCGCTTCGTTGATGTGGCTGACCAACTCCTGCTTATCGAGCAGGAGCTGCGCGGGATGGGTTGGTGGGCCGAGGAGTCGCCCAGTGCGGCCGCCCTGGCCAGCCAGGCGCCGTTCTGCGTCGATACCCTAGCGTTCGAGGAATGGCTGCAGTGGATCTTCCTGCCGCGCATGAAGGTCATCCTCGAGAACGACCTGGAATTGCCCCATGCGTCGGGCATCCGCGCCATGGCGGAGGAAACCTACCGGGAGCGGCTCACCGAGGTGGGCGGGCTGCTGGAGGCGCTTGGCGCGTTCGATAGATTGATAGGCGGGGAGAGCTGAGGCTTTGCCTCAGTTGCAGTTCTCGCTGATCGCCTTTTCGGCGTCCTTGATCCGCGACTGCCGCTCCTCCTCGCTCAGCCGGCGCACCTCCCCGTCCACTTCCGCCCGCAGGCGCGGGTTGTTCTGCAGTTGGGCCAGGTTCGTGCGGATGGTCTCGCAATACTTGCGCCGTTCGGCCTCCTGAGCCGCAACGTCCGCCTTCACCTTCTCGTCGATGGCCTTCTGGTCGCCGACCGGCGTGCTCTTGGGCGGTGCAGGTTCCGGCTGCTCGCTGTCCAGGCGCGGCAAGCCGGGGCGCGGCTTGGGCACCGAGGTGTTCACGCTGGTGGCTTGCTGGCCTTCGGGCGGCTGCGCACCGAAGTGGGTGATACCCTGGGCGTCGACCCACTTGTAGACCTGGCTGGCCACGGCGGACGTGCTCAGTGCCAGCAGCAGGCTGCCGGCGAGAATCATGCGGTGCATGCGGTTTCCTTCTGTTGGCGGAGTATCCTCGCGTAACTATAACCAAAAGCCGTCGAGCGTGATCCTGCGTCGCGTCACAGCAAGCCAAGCAAGATTCCGCAACGGATTACTTGACTTGTGCTCTGCTAATCCGAAGAATCCAGGGTTCGCTGTTGTAGTGGGCCGGCCGCAAGTCGGAAGCTGCAGCAGACGATGAGGTGCATACCCGCGCCGACCTGTAACACCCGCAACGCGTTACCTCGCGCTGGGTGGGAAAGCCCCGCAACAACTCTCAGGGGCCGACCCAATGCTTGCTCAGTCAGTAGCTGACGTAGTCGGCGACCACCAGTCGCTCACGCTCTGCTTGCAAGCAAACCTATTCAGGCCGTCCGGTCGCGGGCGGTTTACTGGCGTTCTAGAGGTGAAAAACGTGGAGCTTTTATCTGGCGCTGAAATGGTCGTCCGCTCGCTGCGTGACGAAGGCGTTAAGTACATTTACGGGTACCCGGGTGGTGCCCTCCTGCATATCTACGATGCCCTGTTCAAGGAAAATGACGTAACCCACGTCCTGGTCCGTCATGAGCAGGCTGCTACCCACATGGCTGACGGTTACGCCCGCGCTACCGGCAAACCCGGTGTGGTGCTGGTGACTTCCGGCCCCGGTGCGACCAACGCCATCACGGGCATCGCCACTGCTTACATGGACTCCATTCCGATGGTGATCCTGTCGGGCCAGGTGCCGAGCAACATGGTCGGTACCGACGCCTTCCAGGAAACCGACATGGTCGGTATTTCCCGCCCGATCGTGAAGCACAGCTTCATCATCAAGCATCCCTCGGAAATCCCCGAGGTGATCAAGAAAGCCTTCTACATCGCCCAGTCCGGTCGTCCCGGCCCGGTTGTGGTCGACATTCCGAAGGACATGGGCGACCCGACCCAGAAGTTCGAATACAGCTACCCGAAAAAGGTCAAGCTACGTTCCTACAGCCCGGCGGTTCGCGGCCACTCCGGCCAGATCCGCAAGGCTGCCGAGATGCTCCTGGCCGCCAAGCGTCCGATCATGTATGCCGGTGGTGGCGTGATCATGGGTGGCGCATCCGAGCAGCTCACCGAGCTGGCGAAGATGCTCAACCTGCCGGTCACCAACACCCTGATGGGTCTCGGCGCCTTTCCGGGCACCGACCGCCAGTTCGTCGGCATGCTGGGTATGCACGGCAGCTACACCGCCAACCTGGCGATGCACCATTCCGACGTGATCCTGGCCATCGGCGCACGATTTGACGACCGCGTCATCAACGGCCCCAGCAAGTTCTGCCCGAACGCCAAGATCATCCATATCGACATCGACCCGGCGTCGATCTCCAAGACCATCAAGGCCGACATCCCGATCGTGGGCCCGGTGGACAGCGTGCTGTCCGAGATGGTCGCCATCCTCAAGGAAATCGGCGAGACCCCGAACAAGGAAACCGTCGCCAGCTGGTGGAAGCAGATCGACGAGTGGCGCGCCGGTGGCGACATGTTCCCCTATGACAAGGGCGACGGCACCATCATCAAGCCGCAGAGCGTGATCGAGACCCTCTGGGAGGTGACCAAGGGTGATGCCTACATCACCTCCGACGTGGGTCAGCACCAGATGTTCGCGGCGCAGTACTACCGCTTCGACAAGCCCAATCGCTGGATCAACTCCGGTGGCCTGGGCACCATGGGCTTCGGTTTCCCGGCGGCCATGGGCATCAAGCTGAACTTCCCGGATATCGATGTGGCTTGCGTCACCGGCGAAGGCAGCATCCAGATGAACATCCAGGAGCTGTCGACCTGCCTGCAGTACGACCTGCCGGTGAAGATCGTCAACCTGAACAATGGTGCGCTGGGCATGGTCCGCCAGTGGCAGGACATGCAGTACAACAGCCGTTATTCGCACTCCTACATGGAATCGCTGCCTGACTTCGTCAAGCTGGCCGAGGCTTATGGCCACGTCGGCATTCGCGTGACGGATCCGAAGGATCTGAAAGCGAAGATGGAAGAGGCATTCGCGCTGAAGAACCGTCTGGTGTTCCTCGACATCCAGGTCGATGCCAGCGAGCACGTCTACCCGATGCAGATCCGGGAAGGCGCCATGCGCGACATGTGGCTGAGCAAGACGGAGCGGACCTGAACATGCGACACATCATCTCCCTGCTACTGGAAAACGAGCCAGGTGCGCTGTCCCGCGTAGTCGGCCTCTTCTCCCAGCGCAACTACAACATCGAAAGCCTGACCGTGGCTCCGACCGAAGACCCGACCCTGTCGCGTCTGACCCTGACTACTGTCGGCCACGATGAGGTGATCGAGCAGATCACCAAGAACCTCAACAAGCTGATCGAAGTGGTCAAGCTGGTGAACCTGTCGGAGAGCGCCCATATCGAGCGCGAACTGATGCTGGTCAAGGTCAAGGCCACCGGTGCCCAGCGCGCCGAGGTCAAGCGCACCACTGACATCTTCCGCGGTCAGATCGTCGACGTCACCAGCAGCGTCTACACGATCCAGCTGGCGGGAACCAGCGACAAGCTGGACAGCTTCATCCAGGCCATCGGCACCAGCTCGATCCTGGAAACCGTACGCAGTGGCGTCACCGGGATTTCCCGTGGCGACAAAGTGCTGACGATCTGATCGCAGTCATGAAAAACCCCGCCTGGTGCGGGGTTTTTTATTGCCCGGATTTTACTGGCGGCGATTCCAGAAAGCTGCGATCAGCGGGGCCTTGAGGCGTTTTTCCAGGGCGAACAGGCCGATGTCGTAGGCGGCCAATGGCGGCTGGATATCGTAGATGCGGATGCGTGCGGTCAGTGGGCTGTTGTCGAGCACGATCTGCGGAACCACGCCGATACCGAACCCAAGGCTCACCATGCTGACGATGGCCTCGTTGCCGCTCACCTGGGCATAGATGCGCGGCTTGATGCCGTGGCTTTTCAGCCAGCGGTCGGTCCGGGTCCGGGCCAGGCCTTCTTCCGAGAGAATCATCGGCACGTCCTTCCAGCTCTGCGCCGTGGGCTGCCTCCGTTGTTCTTCTGTCAGCAATTGAGGTGACTGTGGGCCAATGAAGCGCAGCTCCGAGCGGGTAATCGACTGGAAGTCGACGCCGGCTGGCAGGTTGTCGGGTCGGGCGCCGATGGCAAGATCCTCCAGCCCTTGTTGCACCCGCTCGACGGCCCTTGCGGGGTCGCCGGTGTGCAGCTTCATTTCGATGCGGGGGTAGTCCAGGCGGAAGCTGCTCAGGATGTCGTAGAGGAAGCTGTAGCTCGCCGTCACCGAGCAATACAGGGAGAGTTCGCCGTGCAGGTCCAATTGGTCCTGCATGAGTCGTTGGCGGATGGCATGCCAGCCGCTCATGGCCTCGCTCGCGTATTCGCGGAACTGCTGCCCCTCGCGGGTCAGCTGAACCGAGCGACTGTCGCGCACGAACAGTGGTGCGCCGAGTTCGTCCTCGAGTTGCTTGATGCTGCGACTGAGCGCGGAGGGGCTGACATGCTGCTCACGGCTGGTTTTGCCGAAGTGCAGGTTGTCTGCCAGGGAAAGAAAGAGCTTGAGGGAATGGCTGTTCATGAGCATTTCGCATATCGGCACATTGCGTTGCGAATATATCATTTTACGCAATGGATCAGATCGCTTAATGTGCCCTTGTCGCGGTGCGCGCACCCCATCCCTTTCGTTATAAAAGAGTCAGGAACATGAAAGTTTATTACGACAAAGACTGTGACCTCTCGATCATCCAGGGCAAGAAAGTAGCCATCATCGGTTACGGCTCCCAGGGTCATGCCCATGCCTGCAACCTGAAAGACTCCGGTGTCGACGTGACCGTCGGCCTGCGTGCCGGCTCCGCCACCGTTGCCAAGGCCGAAGCCCATGGCCTGACCGTCAAGAGCGTGCCGGAAGCCGTTGCTGCCGCCGACCTGGTGATGATCCTGACCCCGGACGAATTCCAGTCCAAGCTGTACAAGGAAGAAGTCGAGCCGAACCTGAAGAAGGGTGCCACCCTGGCCTTCGCTCACGGCTTCGCCATCCACTACAACCAGGTCGTACCGCGTGCCGACCTCGACGTGATCATGATCGCGCCGAAGGCTCCGGGCCACACCGTTCGCTCCGAGTTCGTCAAGGGTGGCGGCATTCCTGACCTGGTAGCCATTTACCAGGACGCTTCCGGCAACGCCAAGAACGTTGCCCTGTCCTACGCCTGCGGCGTGGGCGGTGGCCGTACCGGCATCATCGAAACCACCTTCAAGGACGAGACCGAAACCGACCTGTTCGGCGAGCAGGCTGTTCTCTGCGGCGGTTGCGTCGAGCTGGTGAAAGCCGGTTTCGAAACCCTGGTCGAAGCCGGTTACGCGCCGGAAATGGCCTACTTCGAGTGCCTGCACGAGCTGAAGCTGATCGTCGACCTGATGTACGAGGGCGGCATCGCCAACATGAACTACTCGATCTCCAACAACGCCGAGTACGGTGAGTACGTAACCGGTCCGGAGGTCATCAACGCCGAATCCCGTCAGGCCATGCGCAACGCTCTGAAGCGCATCCAGGACGGCGAATACGCCAAGATGTTCATCCAGGAAGGTGCCTCGAACTACGCTTCGATGACTGCCTACCGCCGCAACAACGCCGCTCACCCGATCGAGCAGGTCGGCGAGCGTCTGCGTGCGATGATGCCGTGGATCTCTGCAAACAAAATCGTGGACAAGTCCAAGAACTAAGGTCTTATCCCGATCTCAAAGAACGCGGCCTCGGCCGCGTTCTTTCGTTATGGCGGCGGGCTTCTGGTATAAAGCCTGTTTGCCGGGCGGTGCATCCGTCATTCCCGTCCACCTCATTCCGTACTCGATGCAAGGATGTTGTTCATGAGTGAACGTCCCGAAGAGCCGAACCAGCCCGCTGACAACGACAGCCTGTTGCCGATCGACGAACACGTCGAGGAAGGCCAGGATGCCGAAGGGCGCAAGGTTCGCCACCGCGGTATCTACCTGCTGCCGAACCTGTTCACCACTGCCAACCTGTTCGCCGGCTTCTACGCCATCGTCAACGCCATGAGTGGCAACTACTCGGTGGCGGCCGCGACCATATTCGTCGCCATGGTACTGGACAGCCTGGACGGCCGCGTTGCCCGTCTCACCAACACCCAGAGCGCCTTTGGTGCCGAGTACGATTCCCTGTCGGACATGGTCGCCTTTGGTGTGGCGCCCGCGCTGCTGGCCTTCGAATGGGCCCTGAGCGGCCTTGGTAGCGTCGGCCTGACCGTCGCCTTCATCTATGTCGCTGGCGCGGCCCTGCGCCTGGCGCGCTTCAACACCCAGATCGGCAAGGTGGATAAGCGTTTCTTCATTGGCCTCGCCAGTCCGGCGGCAGCCGGCGTGGTGGCCGGCACCGTCTGGGCCTTCAGCGACTTCGGCATCAAGGGCTCGAACATGTCGTTCATCGTTGCCCTGCTGGTCGCCCTGGCCGGCATGCTGATGGTGAGCAATATCAAGTTCTACAGCTTCAAGGACCTGGACCTGAAAGGGCGTGTGCCTTTCGTGGCCATCCTGGTGGTGGTGCTGGCCTTTGCCGTGGTGTTCAGCGATCCGCCGCGCATCCTCCTGCTGATCTTCCTGGCTTACGCCGCCTCCGGTCCGGTGCAATACTTGCTCCAGCTGCGCCGCCGCAAGCAGGTCGAGTGATGTAATTTCCCCGCGGCTCCGCAGTCTACTGGGCATCTCAGCCCAAGTTGCGGAGCCGCCATGTTGATCCAGATCCCTCCTTCGTCCGCGTGCCGCGAACACGAAGTCACGCCCGAAGCCATCTATCTCTCCCGTCGACGCCTGCTCACCGCAGCTGGTGGCCTGGCCGCCATGGCCGCATTGCCCGGGCGTGCCCAGGATGCTTCCGCCTATCCCGATGTCGAGGCTGCCCAGGCTCCCACCTGGTTCGCCGACAAGCTCGCGGCCACCCGCTGGCAGGCGATTACTCCGGGGAACGAGGCGGTGACGCCGTTCAAGGATGCGACCCACTACAACAACTTCTACGAGTTCGGTACCAACAAGGGGGATCCGGCGCGCTACGCGGAGAAGATGCGCATCGAACCCTGGACCGTGCGAGTGGATGGCGAGGTCGCCAAGCCGGGCACCTACTCGGTAGAGGACCTGGTCAAGCCCCATGGGCTGGAGGAGCGCATCTACCGCCTGCGCTGTGTGGAGGCCTGGTCCATGGTCATTCCCTGGCTGGGCTTTCCCCTGGCGGACCTGCTCAAGCAAGTCGAGCCGACCGGCAATGCGAAGTACGTCAGCTTCGAGACCCGGCTCGCCCCGGACGAGATGGCCGGCGTACGCTCGGGATTTTCCCTGATCGACTGGCCTTATGTGGAGGGCTTGAGGCTGGACGAAGCCATGCATCCGCTGACCATTCTCGCCGTGGGCATGTACGGTCGCGTACTGCCCAACCAGAATGGCGCTCCGCTGCGCCTGGTGGTGCCCTGGAAGTACGGATTCAAGAGCATCAAATCCATCGTGCGTATCGGTCTGGTCGGCGAGCAGCCGAGAACGACCTGGGAATCCATAGCGCCGCAGGAATATGGCTTCTATTCGAACGTCAATCCCGAGGTGGATCATCCCCGTTGGAGCCAGGCGCACGAGCGGCGCCTTCCCAGCGGCCTGTTCAGTCCGAACATAGTGCCGACGCGCATGTTCAATGGTTATGAAGAAGTGGCCAGCCTCTATGCGGGGCTGGACCTGAGGAAGTACTACTAATGCGTTTCAGACTCTGGCGACTTTTCGTATTCGTGTTGGCGCTGATTCCCGTCTGCCTGTGGCTGTATCAGGCCTGGATATTCGCCCTGGGGCCGGATCCGGGAAAGGTGCTGGTCGACCGGCTGGGCCTTGGAGCACTCTGGTTCCTGCTGATCACCCTGGCGATGACGCCACTGCAGAAGTTGACCGGCTGGGGAGGGTGGATCGCGGTGCGTCGTCAGCTGGGGCTCTGGTGCTTCAGCTATGTGGTCATGCACGTCGGCGCTTACGCCGTGTTCCTGCTTGGCCTGGATATGCAGCAATTGCTGATCGACCTGGGCAAGCGGCCGTATATCTTTGTTGGCGCCCTGGGGTTCAGTGGCCTGTTGGCACTGGCCGTCACTTCGAATCGCTTCAGCGTCCGGCGCCTGGGCAAGCGCTGGAAGCAATTGCATCGGCTGGTCTACGCCATTCTCGCCATTGCACTGCTGCATATGCTCTGGGTCGTGCGGGCGGATATGGCTGAGTGGTCCGGTTATGCACTGACCGGCGCTCTCCTGATGTTGCTGCGAATGCCGGGAATGGTGCGACTCCTGCCCAGGCTTTTCGTACCCTTCAGGCCGGATGACAGAAAGATTTCAAATAAGTGTTGACGGCAGTTTTGGCATCCCTATAATGCGCACCTCTTCCGGCGCAGTCGCCAAGCAAAACTCCTTGATAATCAATGAGTTGAGTGATTGGTGAGGGTGTCGGGAGGTTCCGCTTCGCAAGGTTCGCCGCTGGCGAATGAAGCTGGAAAAAGGAGGTGTTGACA
>NZ_SSOJ01000087.1 GCF_029871205.1 Pseudomonas sp. BN417
TTCAGCCTGCGCCAGGCCTTCGCCGACGACCCCGAACGCTTCCAGCACTTCAGCCTCAACGCCTGCGGCCTGCTGCTGGACTTCTCGAAGAACCTGATCCGCACCGACAGCCTGGCGCTGCTGGTCAGGCTGGCCGAGGAGGCGCGGCTGGGCGATGCCATCAAGGCGATGTTCCGCGGCGAGGTGATCAACAGCTCCGAGCGCCGCCCGGTGCTGCACACCGCCCTGCGCCGGCCGATCGGCGACAAGGTCCAGGTCGAAGGCGTCGACGTGATGCCCGAGGTGCACCGCGTGCTGCACCGGATGACCGAGCTGGTGGGCCATGTGCACAACGGCCTGTGGCGCGGCTACACCGAGAAACCGATCACCGACGTGGTCAATATCGGCATCGGCGGCTCCTTCCTCGGCCCGCAGCTGGTTTCCGAAGCCCTGCTGCCGTTCGCCCAGAAGGGCGTGCGCTGCCACTACCTGGCCAATATCGACGGCAGCGAGTTCCGCGAGCTGGCCTGCAAGCTGAATGCCGAGACCACCCTGTTCATCGTCTCCAGCAAGTCCTTCGGCACCCTGGAAACCCTGAAGAACGCCCAGGCCGCCCGTGCCTGGTACCTGGCCCAGGGCGGCAGCGAGGAAGAGCTGTACCGCCACTTCATCGCCGTCTCCTCGAACCGCGAAGCGGCGGTGGCCTTCGGCATCCGCGAAGAGAACATCTTCCCCATGTGGGACTGGGTCGGCGGGCGCTACTCGCTGTGGTCCGCCATCGGCCTGCCGATCGCCATGTCCATCGGCATCTCCAACTTCAAGGAGCTGCTGTCCGGCGCCTACAGCATGGACCAGCACTTCCAGGGCACGCCGTTCGAACGCAACATCCCGGTGATCCTCGGCCTGCTCGGCGTCTGGTACGGCGACTTCTGGGGCGCGCGCAGCCACGCCATCCTGCCCTACGACTACTACCTGCGGAACTTCACCGACCACCTGCAGCAACTGGACATGGAGTCCAACGGCAAGAGCGTGCGCCAGGACGGCACGCCGGTCAGCGCCGGCACCGGCCCGGTGATCTGGGGAGGGGTCGGCTGCAACGGCCAGCACGCCTACCACCAGCTGCTGCACCAGGGCACCCAGCTGATCCCCGCCGACTTCATCGTGCCGGTGTCCAGCTACAACCCGGTGGCCGACCACCACCAGTGGCTGTTCGCCAACTGCCTGTCGCAGAGCCAGGCGCTGATGCTCGGCAAGTCCCGCGCCGAGGCCGAGGCCGAACTGCGCGCCCAGGGCCTGGCGGAGGACGAGGTGCAGCGCCTGGCGCCGCACAAGGTGGTGCCGGGCAACCGCCCGAGCAACACCCTGGTGATGGAACGCATCAGCCCGCGTCGCCTGGGCGCGCTGATCGCCATGTACGAGCACAAGGTCTATGTGCAGAGCGTGCTCTGGGGCATCAACGCCTTCGACCAGTGGGGCGTGGAGCTGGGCAAGGAGCTGGGCAAGGGCGTCTACTCGCGCCTGACCGGCCAGGACGAAGCCCCGGCCGAGGATGGCTCGACCCAGGGCCTGATCGACTTCTTCCGCGCGCGACATCGCGGCTGAGGTAACAGCCCCATCGCGAATCGATTCGCTCCCGCCCTGAACTGTGGGAGCGAATTCATTCGCGAAACCTCTGAAGTGCCAGCACGACTCCGAGCTCAATCCACCGCGGCACTCCGCTCTTCCCGCCCCGAAGGCAGGCGCTGCTGAACGATTCGGCGCAGCAGGCGTTCAAATCTCCATGGACAACCCTTGAACCGGGCAATGGCTTGGATGCACCCTTGTCGCCATCTCGGCCAAACAACAACAAGGACCTTGCCATGTACGAGATCAGCCTTCACCCCGTACCAGATGCCGTGCGCAAGCACGCCCTGATCGACAACGATGCCTACCAGCGCCTGTACCAGCAGTCCATCGAGCAGCCAGAGCTGTTCTGGGGCGAGCAGGCGACCAGCTTCCTCACCTGGTTCAAACCCTGGGACCAGGTGCACCGCGGCGACCTGAAGAAGGGCGAGGCCGAGTGGTTCAAGGGCGGCAAGCTGAACGTCGCCTACAACTGCATCGACCGTCATCTGGAACAGCGCGGCGACCAGATCGCCATTATCTGGGAAGGCGACAACCCCGCCGAATCCGCCCAGATCACCTATCGCAAGCTGCACAGCCATGTGAATCGCCTGGCCAACGTGCTGAAAAGCCGCGGCGTGAAGAAAGGCGACCGGGTCTGCATCTATATGCCGATGATTCCCGAGGCGGCCTACGCCATGCTCGCCTGCGCGCGCATCGGTGCCGTGCACTCGGTGGTGTTCGGCGGCTTCTCCCCCGATGCCCTGCGCGACCGCATACTCGACGCCGACTGCCGCACCGTGATCACCGCCGACGAGGGCGTGCGCGGCGGCAAGTACGTCCCGCTGAAGCAGAACGTCGACAAGGCGCTGAAGGATTGCCCCAATGTATCCTCGGTGGTGGTAGTCGAGCGCACCCAGGGCGAGATCGCCTGGGTCGAGGGCCGCGACATCTGGTACCACGAGGCCCTGCACGGCGCCAGCGAAGACTGCCCGCCGGAGTGGGTGGATGCCGAGGACCCGCTGTTCATCCTCTACACCTCCGGCTCCACCGGCAAACCCAAGGGCGTGCTGCACACCACCGGCGGCTACCTGCTGGGCGCGGCCATGACCCACAAGTACGTCTTCGACTACCACGAAGGCGATATCTACTGGTGCACCGCGGATGTGGGCTGGGTCACCGGCCACAGCTACATCGTCTATGGCCCCTTGGCCAACGCCGCCACCACCCTGATGTTCGAAGGCGTGCCCAACTACCCGGACGCCTCGCGCTTCTGGCAGGTGATCGACAAGCACCAGGTGAACATTTTCTACACCGCGCCCACCGCCATCCGTGCCCTGATGCGCGAAGGCGAGGACCCGGTGAAGAAGACCTCCCGCACCAGCCTGCGCCTGCTCGGCAGCGTCGGCGAACCGATCAACCCGGAAGCCTGGGAGTGGTACTACAACGTGGTGGGCGACAAGCGCTGCCCGATCGTGGACACCTGGTGGCAGACCGAGACCGGCAGCATCCTCATCACCCCGCTGCCTGGCGCCACCACCCTCAAGCCCGGTTCGGCGACGCGTCCCTTCTTCGGCGTGCAGCCGGCGCTGCTGGACGAAAAGGGCAAGGAAATCGACGGCCCAGGCTCGGGCGTGCTGGCGATCAAGGCCAGTTGGCCGAGCCAGATCCGCAGCGTCTACGGCGACCACAAGCGGATGATCGACACCTACTTCTCCGCCTACCCCGGTTACTACTTCACAGGTGATGGCGCGCGCCGTGACGAGGATGGCTACTACTGGATCACCGGCCGCGTCGACGATGTGATCAACGTCTCCGGCCACCGCATCGGCACCGCCGAAGTGGAAAGCGCCCTGGTACTGCACGACGCCGTGGCCGAAGCCGCAGTGGTCGGCTATCCACATGACGTGAAGGGCCAGGGCATCTACGCCTTCGTCACGCCGATGAAGGGGCTGGAGCCCACCGAGGAGCTGAGGAAGGAGCTGCTGGCCCTGGTCAGCAAGGAGATCGGCAGCTTCGCCAAACCGGAGCTGATCCAGTGGGCCCCGGGCCTGCCCAAGACCCGTTCGGGCAAGATCATGCGGCGGATCCTGCGCAAGATCGCCTGCAACGAGCTGGATAACCTGGGCGATACCTCGACCTTGGCCGACCCTTCGGTAGTGCAGAACCTGATCGACAAACGCCTCAACCAGTAAAGGAGTTGCAAGCCTCGAGCTGCAAGCCGCAAGCCTGCTCCCGCTTGTAGCTTGCGGCTTGCGGCTTTCCCCCATGGAATTCATTCGCCGCCGTATAGAAACCCAGATCATCGGGCTCACCGGCCTTGCCCTTGGCCAGCTCGATTTCGAGAACCCCAAGGGCGATCCCGGCCTGTTCGGACCGGACTCGGTGACCTGGAGGGTCCACGGCGACTTCACCTCGATGATGATCGGCGGCATCAGCGCCCTGCTCCTGCAGATGCTGCATCCCCTGGCCCTGGCCGGCGTCTGGGATCACTCGAACTTCCGCACGGACATGCTCGGCCGCCTGCGTCGTACCGGACAGTTCATCTCCGGCACCACCTTCGGCACCCGCAAGGACGCCGACTGGCTGATCGACAAGGTGCGCAACATCCATCTGCAGGTGGTCGGCACCGCGCCCGACGGCCGCCCCTATGCCGCCAGCGATCCCGATCTGCTGACCTGGATCCATGTGGCCGAAGTCAGCAGCTTCCTCAAGGCTCACCTGCGCTACCTCAATCCCGACCTCAGCGGCGAGGACCAGGACCGCTACTACGCCGAGATCGCCCTGGTGGCCGAGCGCCTGGGGGCACGCGACGTGCCGAAATCGCGGCGCGAGGTAGCGGAGTACCTGGAGGCCATGCGCCCACAGCTGCTCTGCGACGAGCGCAGCCTGGAGGTGGTGCGAATTCTCTTCGGCGCCCCGGCGCCCAGCGTGCCGGCCAAGCCCTTCGGCCTGCTCATGACGCAAGCCGGCATCGATCTGCTGCCCGACTGGGCCAGCGCCATGCTCGGTCTCCATCAGTCCGCCTGGCAGCGCCGACTGGTGCGGGCCGGCGTCTGGCGGATCGCCCCGATTCTGCGCTGGGCCATGCGCAACGGGGCCGTTCATCGCGCACGCCGGCGCATGGGCCTGCCGCCGCGCTGAGCGTCTGGCCGGGTCGGCAACCCTGTGCGACCATTGCAGCTTGTTCGGTCATTGCCTGACCAGATCCGCAGCCGTGAGGACAGATCCATGCAAGACGTCGTTATCGTCGCCGCCACCCGCACCGCCATCGGCAGCTTCCAGGGCGCCCTGGCCAACATCCCCGCCCCGGAACTGGGCGCCGCGGTGATCCGCCAGCTGCTGGCGCAAACCGGCCTCGACGGCGCCGAGGTGGACGAAGTCATCCTCGGCCAGGTGCTCACCGCCGGCTCCGGGCAGAACCCGGCACGCCAGGCCGCCATCCTCGCCGGCCTGCCCCATGCGGTGCCGGCCATGACCCTGAACAAGGTCTGCGGGTCCGGCCTCAAGGCCCTGCACCTGGCGACCCAGGCGATCCGCTGCGGTGATGCCGAGGTGATCATCGCCGGTGGCCAGGAGAACATGAGCCTGGCCCCCTACGTCATGCCCGCCGCGCGCACCGGCCTGCGCATGGGCCACGCCAAGCTGGTCGACAGCATGATCCAGGATGGCCTGTGGGATGCCTTCAACGACTATCACATGGGCATCACCGCGGAGAACCTTGTAGAGAAGTACGGCATCAGCCGCGAGGCCCAGGACGCCTTCGCCGCCGCCTCGCAGCAGAAGGCCTGCGCCGCCATCGAGGGCGGGCGCTTCAAGGATGAGATCACCCCGATCTTGATTCCGCAAAAAAAGGGCGACCCGGTCGCCTTCGCCACCGACGAGCAGCCTCGCGTCGGCACCACCGCCGAGTCCCTGGCCAAGCTCAAGCCCGCCTTCAAGAAGGACGGCAGCGTCACCGCCGGGAACGCCTCCAGCCTCAACGACGGCGCCGCCGCCGTGCTGCTGATGAGCGCCGCCAAGGCCGAAGCTCTGGGCCTGCCGGTGCTGGCGCGCATCAAGGGTTATGCCAATGCCGGCGTCGACCCGGCGATCATGGGCATCGGCCCGGTCTCGGCCACACGCCGCTGCCTGGAGAAGGCCGGCTGGAACCTGGCCGACCTCGACCTGATCGAAGCCAACGAAGCCTTCGCCGCGCAGTCGCTGTCGGTGGGTAAGGAGCTGGGTTGGGATGCGAGCAAGGTCAACGTCAATGGCGGCGCCATCGCCCTTGGCCACCCCATCGGCGCCTCCGGCTGCCGCGTGCTGGTGACCCTGCTGCACGAGATGATCAAGTGCGATGCAAAAAAAGGCCTGGCGACCCTCTGCATCGGCGGTGGCCAGGGCGTGGCCCTGGCGATCGAGCGCTGATAGGAGCCCGCGTCCGCAGGGTGGACAGCGCCCTTCTGTCCCCCCCCTGCGGAGTTGACCCGAAACGCGGGGGGCGTTCCTGTGGTGGTGGAATCCCTCTGCGGTTTCCACCCCGCGGCGCCCAGGCGCTCACCTCTGCGCGGCCCCCTTTGCTAAACTGCGCGCCCCTTCCATGAGACGCCGCGCATGTCCCCTGCTCTCCTCCAGGCGCTGCGCGCCGCCCTCGACTCCCGCCAGACGCTGCTGGCCGAACTGCATGCCCAGGGCTCCGATTGCTACCGGCTGTTCCATGGCAGCCAGGAAGGCGCACCCGGCCTGACGGTGGATCGCTACGGCCCGCAGTTGCTGGTACAGAGTTTCCACCAGCCGCTGGAGCGCGAGGCGCTGTTGGCGCTGGCCGCCGCCATCGATGAACACCTTGGCGAGAAGTTGCTGCTGGTCTACAACGACCGTTCCCAGGGCAATTCCCGCATCGATCGCCGCGATCCGGTCTACCAGGCCGAAGCCGCCGCGCTGGAGGACCTGGTCGGCCACGAGTGGGGTCTCAACTACCGGGTACGCGGCCGCCATTCCGGCCAGGACCCGCTGCTGTTCCTCGACCTGCGCAATACCCGCGGCTGGGTGAAGGACAACAGCGCCGGCAAGTCGGTGCTCAATCTCTTCGCCTACACCTGCGGTATCGGCCTCTGCGCGGCAGCAGGCGGGGCTGAGGAGGTATGGAACCTGGACTTCGCCGAGGGCAACCTGGCGGTGGGCCGCGAAAACGCTGCGCTGAACCCTGAACTGGCGCCGATGCGCTTCGTGCAGTCCGACTATTTCCCGGCCATCCGCCAGCTCGCCGGCCTGCCCATCGCCCGCCGCCACGGCCAGCGCCTGCCCAGCTACACGCGCCTCGAGCAGCGCCAGTTCGACCTGGTATTCCTCGACCCGCCCGCCTGGGCCAAGAGTGCCTTCGGCACGGTGGACCTTCTGCGCGACTACCAGAGCCTGCTCAAGCCCGCCCTGCTGGCCACGGCCGAAGGCGGCACCCTGGTCTGCAACAACAACCTGGCCAAGGTCGACATGGACGACTGGCGCGAACAGGTACTGCGTTGCGCGAGCAAGCTGGGCCGGCCGGTGCGCGACTGCCAGCAGTTGCCTCCCGCCGGCGACTTCCCGTCCATGGACGCGCGTCCGCCGCTGAAGACCCTGGTCCTGCAGCTCTGAGGCGCTCCCGACAACGCGAGCCAACCATCAGTCGGAACCCTGAGGCCGTGCCATAATCCAACGCATCTTTGCCGGGATAGTTGACGCCTCATGTACAAAGGATTGAAACGGGCCGCCTGCGCCCTGCTGATCGTCTTCGCGCTCTACAGCCTGCTTGGCTTTCTGATCATCCCGGGGATAGCCCTGCGGGTGGCCAACCAGCAGCTGGCCCGGTACGCCACAGTGCCCGCGCATCTGGAGCGTATCCAGCTGAACCCCTTCAGCCTGGAGCTGACCCTCTGGGGCCTGCACATTGGCGACGACAAGACCGAGCAGGCCGGCTTCGAGCGGCTCTATGCCAACCTGCAGTTGGACAGCCTCTGGTCCGGCGCCCTGCACCTGGCGGACGTCGAGTTGGACAAGTCGACCACCGAGGTGCTGTTCGCCAAGGACGGCAAGCTCAACCTGACCCAGCTGTTCAAGCTCCCGCCCAGCGAGCCCAAGCCGGAAGAGCCGACTGGCGAGCCCTTTCCCCTGCGCATCGATCGCATCGAGCTGATCGAGGGCGGCCTGCACTTCCAGGACCTGCGTCCCAGCGAACCCATCGAGTTCGTCTACGACTCGCTCAACCTGGAGCTGCACAACCTCAGCACCCTGCCCGATGACCATGCCGAGATGTCCCTCGTGGCCACCGGCCCCTACGGCGGGCGCATCGACTGGGAAGGCCAGATCAGCCTGGTGCCGTTCAGCTCCAGCGGCAAGCTGAAGCTCACCGATGGCCAATTGAAGGGCATCTGGCCCTACGTCCGGGATGCCGTGCCCCTGGTGCTGGAGAAAGGTGTGGTCAGCCTCTCCACCGACTACAGGCTGAGCCTGGCCAAAGGTACCCAGCTCAACCTGGACAAGATCTGGATCAAGGTCGCGCCCTTCGCCATCAAGGCGCCGGACAAGCGTCCGCTGGTCAATCTCGATCTGCTGGAAATCAGCGACAGCTCCCTGGACCTGGTGAAGCAGCAAGTGGTGGTTGGCAAGATCCACAGCCAGAACCTGGAAACCTGGGCCGCCCGCGAAGCCGACGGCCAGCTGGACTGGCAGAAGCTCTTCGCCAGCGAGGCCAAACCGGCCGCCAAGGCCGAAGAGAAGCCCGCCGCCGCGCAGGCCGATGCCAAGGCCGGACCCGGCAAGCCCTGGGTGGTGCTGCTGCGCGATACCCAGCTGCGTGGCTACAAGGTCCATCTGGCCGACCGGGTGCCCAAGGAACCGGTGCAATTGGAACTGGGCCCGCTGAACCTCGACCTCAAGGACTTCGACAGCCGGGGCGAGTCGCCCTTCAACCTCAGCGTCGACACAGGCCTCGGCAAGCAGGGCAAACTGCAGGCGATAGGCCAGATCCAGCTCAAGCCCACCACCGCCAGGCTGCAGGTGCAGACCCGCGACATCGACATGCGCGTGGCCCAGGCCTACCTCAGCCCCTTCGTCCGTCTGGAACTGCGCAGCGGCATGCTCGACAGCGACCTCAACGTCGAGCTGAAAAGCACCGAGCCCCTGGCCCTGGCCGTGACCGGCCGCGCCCTGGTCAACCAGATGCACACCCTGGACACCCTCAAGGAGCGCGACTTCGTCAAATGGCAGCAGCTGCTGGTGGAAGGCATCAACTACCAGCATGGCGACAGCCTGAACATCGACAAGGTGAGCCTGAACCAACCCTATGCCCGCTTCATCATCAACGAGGACCTGACCACCAACGCCAGTGACCTGGTGATCAAGCAGCCGGCCGACGCCAACGCCCAGCCCGCCGCGGCCGACGCCAAGACCGAGCCGGCCGGCAAGCCGCTCGGCATCCGCATCGGCGGCATCGAGATCAAGGACGGCTCGGCGAATTTCGCCGACTTCAGCCTGACGCCGAACTTCGCCACCGCCATCCAGCAGCTCAATGGCGAGATCGGTACCCTGGACAACCGCAATCCCAAGCCGGCCAAGGTGGCGGTGAACGGCAAGGTCGACCGTTACGCGCCGGTGACCATCAAGGGCAGCCTGAACCCCTTCGACCCCCTGGACAGCCTGGACATCGCCACCAGTTTCAAGCGCGTCGAGCTGACCACCCTGACCCCCTACTCCGGCAAGTTCGCCGGCTACCGCATCCGCAAGGGCCGGCTCAACCTCGACCTGCACTACCAGATCGAGAAGGGCCAGCTGAAGGCGAAGAACCACCTGGTGCTGGAGCAGTTGCAGCTGGGCGAGCAGGTCCAGAGCCCCAATGCGGTGGACCTGCCGGTGCGCCTGGCGGTCGCCCTGCTCAAGGATACCGAGGGCAAGATCGACATTGAGCTGCCTGTTGCCGGCAATCTCAACGACCCGCAGTTCAGCGTCGCCCCCATTGTCTGGCAGACCCTGCGCAACCTGGTGTTGCGCGCGGTGCAGGCACCCTTCAACTTCGTCGCCGGCCTGGTGGGCGGCAGCAGCGAAGACCTCGGCCAGGTGCCCTTCAAGGCCGGTAGCAGTGACCTGGATGCGGAGGCGCAGAAATCCCTGGACACCCTGGCCGAAGCCCTCAAGCAGCGCCCGGCCCTGCGCCTGGAAGTGGAAGGCTCCAGCGCCAAGGCCGCCGACGGCCCGCTGCTCGCCGAGCAGCGCCTGGAGCGCGAATACCAGAGCACCTACTACAAGATCGCCCAGCGCCGGGGCGACAAGGTGCCGGCAGAAGCCAGCCAGTTGGAGGTTCCGGACGACGAGAAAGGGCCTATGCTGGAAGGCATCTACCGCACTCGCCTGAAGCAGCAACCCCCGGCCGATTGGGCCGAGCTGGACAGCGAACCGCGCGCGGCCAAGCTACGTGAGGCAGTGCTGGCCTCCTGGGCACAGAGCGACCTGCTGCTGCGCCAACTGGGGCAGTCCCGCGCTGCCAGCATCAAGGACTACCTGGTGGAGCGCGGCGGACTCGCCGACGAACGCATTTTCCTGCTGGACGTCAGCCTGGTCGACCCCAATCAGGCCGGTGAGGTGATTACCCCGCTGCACCTCGACAGCGAGTAGGAGTTCCTATGCGCATGCTGCCGTCAGCCCTGCTGGCGCTCGCCCTGGCCACCCCGGCCGGGGCCGACACCATGCGCTGCGGCAGCAAGCTGATCAGCCTCGGCGACCGCACCTTCGAAGTCCTGCAGAAATGCGGCGAGCCGGTGCATCGCGACCTGGTCGGCTACACCCTGGGCTCCTACGACCGGCGCGAGTTCACGGTCGAGGAATGGGTCTACGGCCCCAACAACGGCATGCTCAGCATCCTCACCTTCGAGGGCAACCGCCTGGTGCGCATCGAAACCCGGCGCAACCGCTGACGCGTCAGGGGCCCCGGGTGTAGGCTGTAGGACCGAGCGTCACCCGGATATCCCCGTGAAACGTCGCGTCCTCTTCGGCCTGTCCCTGCTGCTGGCGCTGGGCACTGCGCAGGCCTCCTCCACCCTGCGTTGCAACAGCAACCTGGTCAGCCTCGACGACACCACCAACGAGGTGCTCGCCAAGTGTGGCGAACCGGTCAGCCGAAGCGATCTCGGCTACCGGGAAGTGGTCGACCAGTACCACCAGCGCAATGAAGTGCTGGTCGAGGAATGGATCTACGGCCCGCGCAACGGCATGTACCAGTTCCTCCGTTTCGAAGGCAATCGCCTGCGCAATATCAAGAGCAAGCGCGGCAACTGACAGCCGCTCGGGCGGAGTGCTAGGCTCACTACCCTCTACTCGACCTTTGGACAGGATGCCAACCCCATGAAAGCCCTCGCCTGCCTTTTCGCAGCCACCCTCCTCCTGGCCTCGCGCAGTTTCATCGGCTACTCGGAAACCAGCAGCGGCCGCCTGAGCAACGTGGACAGCACGCGCAACTGAGCGGCGCACCATGATCATCCTCCCCGCCGAGCAGCCACTGGACTGGCGGCGGCCGCCAGTCATCACCCTGTTGCTGATCCTGCTCAACACCCTGATCTACATCGGTTACCAGAGCGGCGACCAGCAGCGGGCCGAAGAAGCCCAGAGACTCTATCTGGACGGCGGCCTGCTCAATCGCGAGCGCGCCCCGTTCATCGACCACCTGGTGGAGCGCGAGAAACTCGACGCCGACCAGCGCCGTGCCGTCGACGCCATGCGCCGCCAGGATCTGGCGGCGATCATCCTGCGTGACCTGGAATTCGAGGACCGCCTGCACCGCTCGCCGGCCTACCAGGCCGACTCCGCCTGGCAGCAGACGCGCCAGAATGCCGAGGCGGCGCGCGACAGGATCAGCAGCCAGCGCTTCGGCTTCATCCCCAACAAGTTCAGTGTCCAGGGGCTGCTCGGCGCCATGTTCCTGCATGGCAGCTTCGACCACCTGCTGGGCAACATGATCTTCCTGTTCATTTGCGGCTTCGCCCTGGAGGCGGCGCTGGGCCGCTGGGTCTACCTCGGTCTCTATCTCGCGAGCGGCCTGGCCTCGCACCTGCTCTGGTGGGCCCTTGACCCGGTCTGGGTGGCGGGTATCGGCGCCTCGGGCGCGGTCTCGGGGCTGATGGGCATGACCATAGGCGTCTATGGCCTGCGCAAGATCAAGTTCTTCTACTGGCTCGGCCCGCTGATCGGCTACTTCAAGGCGCCAGCCCTGTGGATATTCCCCGCCTGGCTCGGCAAGGAGCTGTACGGCGTACTGCTGGCCAACGACCACGTGAACTACTACGCCCACCTCGGCGGCCTGGCCTTCGGCTTCCTCGCCACGTGGCTGCTGCGCTGGACGGGCTTCATCAAGGTGGACGAAGCCTACCTGAACAAGGAGGACCCGGACGCCCCGTTCAAGCGCGAACTGGCCGCCCTCGACCAACTGATCGGCCGCTTCGCCCTCGACCTGGCCGCACCCCGTGGGCTGGACCTGCTGCAACGCTATCCCGGCCGGCTGGCCCTGCTGGAGCGACTCTATCCTCTGGCCAAGAACCGCCAGGACAAAGCCCTGCTGGGCGCGGTGCTGAAACAGTTGTTCAGCCTTGCGGAACAGCCGGCCGCCCTGCCCTTGCTGCAGAAGCTGGCCGATGACGTGGCCGACCCCCAGCAACGCCTGCTGCAACACCCAGCGGTTCTGTTGCACCTGCTGCAACGCCTGCTCAAGGCCGGCGACAGCCGCCGCGCTCTGGCGCCCTGGCGCCGCCTCAGCCAGGCGAACCCGGCTCCGCCCCAGTTGCCCGGGCTTACGCTGCAGTTGGCCAAGCTACTGGGCCAGCGCGAGGATCTGCGCGGCGTGGGCGAGCTCAGCCAGTACCTGCGCCGGACCTTCCCCGACGCCGAGCAGACCCGCCAGTTGGCGCTCTACCAGCAGCACCTGGCGCGCTGAAACGAAGAAGCCCCGCGATTGCGGGGCTTTTGCCTTCGGCCGGCGTCAAAGCCGATTGCTGAAGTCGCGAACTTCCTTCTCCGCCCGATCCTTGCTCCAGCCATAGCGCTCCTGCAGCTTACCGACCAGGTACTCGCTATGACCTTCGGCCACGTCGAGATCGTCATCGGTCAGGTCGCCTCATTTTTCCTTGATGCGACCGCTGAGCTGCTTCCATTTGCCTTGGATGACATCGGTATTCATCGGTTGCTCCTCTTGCGGCGGCCGGGTCGCCTGGCAGTGGACGAACCGGCCGCCCAGGGGTTACTCGGCAGATTTCAGGGCATCGGCGGAAACGGCAGTGACACCCTTGATGTTCTTGGCGGTGTCGATGGCCAGCTCACGCTCGGCATCGGTTTTCACCATGCCGGACAGGGCGACCACGCCTTTGTTGGTTTCCACCTTGATATCCATACCGCTGAGGCTCTTGTCAGCCAGGAAGCTGGATTTGACCTTGCTGGTGATCCAGGTATCGGAGACAGCCTCTTCGGCCTTCTGAACGGTGTCGCTGGCTGCCAGCATGGTTTGTCCGCTGGTCTCTGCGTAGACGCCGGTAGCGAACGGCAGGCTCAGGGCGGCGGCAGTGACAGCGGCAAAGGTCCACTTAGTGAAAGACTGTTTCATGAGGTAGATCTCCTCTTCTCTCCAGAACATCTGCAGCAGGCTCCTGTCTGCAGGGTCAGGACTAACGTTGCAAGGCCTGTGCCAGCTTTTGGCTGATCAATAAAGCCAATTAAATCAACGACATGGGATGTTTCCGAAAACGCCTTCTGCTTGCAGTCTGCACGTTCCCGCCTGGGCGGACATGCAGACTGCACGACGAAACCGGCTCAACGACCGACGTTATCCAGCCTGGCGAGGGTGCCCTCGAGGGCGCTGACCTGATCCAGCAATGGCGACGCCGGATAGCGCGCGCGAACAAAGGCCAGCAGCTTCTGCGCGGGCTCCAGCTGGCCCAGGCCTTCGGCGAATCCATGGGCGGCCAGCAGGTAGGCACGAGGGATGTGGGGATAGTCGGGGAAGCGCTGGTGCAGGTTGCGCAGCAGGCTCAACCCTTCGCGCACCTTGTGGCGGTCCAGCAGGGCCGCGGCCACCTGTTCGCAAACCAGCGCGTCGGTGGGCAGGAAGTCGGGTTTGAACTGGCGCGCATTGAGCAGTGCGGTCGCGGCCAGGGCCGGGTTCTGCCGGGCGGCCAGCGGCAGGTAGTACTCCAGGTGTCGCAGGCAGCGCTCATGGACACCGAGGCCAAAGAGCAACTGGTGAAAGCGCTCGTTCAGGCGCAGGTCGTCAGGGTCCCGCTGCAGTGCGTTGCCGAGGGTTTCCAGGGCGCCATCGCCCTGCCCTTCCTTCAGGCGTACCTCGGCCTCGGCCAGGGCCCGACGGCTACGCCATTCCGTTTCGGGCAGGCCCTGCTGGGCGCCCTCCTCGGCAACGGCGAAACCCAGGGCGCCTTGGTACTGGAACACGGCGTAGCCCATCATGCTGCACATGACCACGCCGAAGTAACCGAAGAGGAAGGTCGCCACCGGCATCAGCACCACTTTGGGCATGCCGCTGGAGAGCATCAAGGCAACGTAGCCGGGGGACTGCCAGAGGATAAAGAGAAAGGCGCAGAGAATCAGGTAGCGCCAGCCCATGGCCTTGATCACCTCGCCCACCTGGTCGGGACTCAGGGCCGCGCCCAGCTCCTTGCCGAGGGCCAGGCGAATGATGCTGGCAGGCAGCAGCAGGACGATGGCGATGTTCACCACCCAGAAAATGACTTCGCTGTTGAAGTCGGCTGCCAGCCAGAGCGCGACCAGGGCGAGCAGGAACACCAGCATCTGCTTGATGAACAGCGAGAAGCCTTCGCCGGCGAAGGCGCTGGCCAGGCTCGGCGCCTCGCGCTGTCCCTCGCTGCAGGCCTCGATCACGCTGTGGAAATACTTGGTGGCGACGCTCAGCAGGCCGATCCAGAGGATCAGCGAGCGCGGCATGAACAGGGCGGCAAGGGCCAGCAGGGCGCTGAAGGCCAGCGGGCTGGACTGCAGGCCGTAAGCGAAGAACTGCGGCAGCCGTTCCCAGAAGGGTTGCGCGGTGTTGGCGGCGCCGAGGAAGGTCAGCGCGGTGCGGCATAGCGGGCAGTTCGGGCTGTCATCGGGGGCATCGGCGTTTAGCGGGATGCAGCAGTCGCCGAAATGGCGCTGGCATGGCACGCAGTGCCAGGTCGCGGGCTGGGCGGGGTGGTACTGGCAAAGCGTCTTGTCCATGACTCGGGTTCCTTGCGCGCAGTAATGGCGGTTCGCCATTCTCCAGGCAAAAAAAGAGGGCCCGCAAGGGGCCCTCTCTTCTATCGCTTGGCAGTAGCCGCGATCAGACGCCCGAAGCTTCGGCAGCTTCCACGTCTTTCATCGACAGCTTGATGCGGCCACGGTTGTCGACGTCCAGAACCAGGACTTTGACTTCCTGGCCTTCCTGCAGCACGTCGGTGACCTTGTCGATGCGCTTGTCGCTGATCTGCGAGATGTGCACCAGGCCGTCCTTGCCCGGCAGGATGTTGACGAAGGCGCCGAAGTCGACGATGCGCTCGACCTTGCCCACGTACACCTTGCCGATTTCGGCTTCAGCGGTGATACCCAGAACGCGCTGACGCGCGGCCTCGGCAGCTTCCTTGGTCTCGCCGAAGATCTTCACGCTGCCATCGTCTTCGATGTCGATGGAAGCCTTGGTCTCTTCGCAGATCGAGCGGATGGTCGCGCCGCCCTTGCCGATGACGTCGCGGATCTTGTCGGTGTCGATCTTCATCGCGATCATGGTCGGTGCGTTGGCCGACAGCTCGCTGCGGGACTGGGAGATCACCTGGTTCATCTGGCCGAGGATGTTCAGGCGCGCTTCCAGAGCCTGCTCCAGAGCGATTTCCATGATCTCTTCGGTGATGCCGTTGATCTTGATGTCCATCTGCAGGGCGGTGACGCCCTTGGCAGTACCGGCAACCTTGAAGTCCATGTCGCCCAGGTGGTCTTCGTCACCCAGGATGTCGGTCAGGACGGCGAACTTGTCACCTTCCTTCACCAGACCCATGGCAATACCGGCAACCGGTGCCTTCATCGGCACGCCGGCGTCCATCAGGGCCAGGGAGGCGCCGCAGACGGAAGCCATGGAGCTGGAACCGTTGGATTCGGTGATCTCGGACACTACGCGGATGGTGTAGGGGAACTCGTCGCCTTTCGGCAGCATGGCGGAAACGCCACGACGGGCCAGGCGGCCGTGGCCGATTTCGCGGCGACCGGCACTGCCCATACGACCGCACTCACCGACCGAGAAGGGCGGGAAGTTGTAGTGCAGCATGAAGGCGTCCTTGCGCTCGCCTTCCAGGGTGTCCAGCAGCTGGGCATCGCGGGCGGTGCCGAGGGTGGCAACCACCAGGGCCTGGGTTTCGCCACGGGTGAACAGGGCGGAACCGTGGGTCTTGCCGAGCACGCCGACTTCGACCTTCAGCGGACGCACGGTGCGGGTGTCACGGCCGTCGATACGCGGCTTGCCGTTGACGATGTTCTCGCGAACGGTGCGGTATTCGAGCAGACCGAAGGCGTCCTTCACTTCACCAGTCGGGAACTGGCCGGCTTCCTCGCCGGCGAAGCGGGCGATGACCTGATCACGCAGTTCGTCCAGACGGTTGTAGCGGTCCTGCTTGATGGTGATGGTGTAGGCCTGGGAGATGGCCTCGCCGAACTCGGCCTTGATGGCGCTGAGCAGGGCGGTATTTTCGGCCGGGGCGGACCAGTTCCAGGTCGGCTTGCCGGCTTCAGCGGCGAATTCCTTGACGGCGTTGATCACAGCCTGGAATTCCTGGTGGGCGAAGAGCACGGCACCCAGCATCTGGTCTTCGGTCAGCTCCTGGGCTTCGGATTCAACCATCAGCACCGCGTCCTGGGTACCGGCAACCACCATGTCCAGGCTCGAAGCCTTGAGCTGTTCGTAGTTGGGGTTCAGCAGGTAGCCGGTCTCTTCGTGGTAGGCCACGCGAGCGGCGCCGATCGGGCCGGCGAAGGGAATGCCGGAGATGGCCAGGGCAGCCGAAGTACCGATCATGGAAGCGATGTCCGGGTCGGTCTTCTT
The DNA here is from genome assembly GCF_029871205.1 of Pseudomonas sp. BN417. Classification (GTDB taxonomy): domain Bacteria; phylum Pseudomonadota; class Gammaproteobacteria; order Pseudomonadales; family Pseudomonadaceae; genus Metapseudomonas. The sequence goes on from NZ_SSOJ01000087.1 coordinate 16,655, forward strand.
GTTGGTGGAGACCACGGTGCAGATGACCTGCACTTCGTTGAGGAAGCCTTCCGGGAACAGCGGGCGGATCGGACGGTCGATCAGGCGCGAGGTCAGGGTTTCCTTCTCGGAAGGACGGCCTTCACGCTTGAAGAAACCACCGGGGATGCGGCCGGCAGCGTAGGTTTTTTCCTGGTAGTGCACGGACAGCGGGAAGAAGCCCTTGCCCGGATCGGCCTGCTTGGCGCCGACCACGGTCACCAGCACTGTGACGTCATCATCGACGGTGACCAGAACTGCGCCGGAGGCTTGACGGGCGATACGGCCAGTCTCGAGGGTTACGGTCGATTGACCGAACTGGAATTTCTTGATTACCGGGTTCACGGTGTTTTCCTTCTCTGTGTTGCCTTGGGGGAAATTGGGGGAGTGGCGGGAGTCGGACCCGGGGCAATCCCTGAAAAAGCTTGAAGCTGGAAAGCCGAAAGCTGGAACGATGTCCAGCTTCCGGCTTCCAGCTTCAAACGCGTCTGTGTCGCTTAGCGACGCAGACCCAGACGACCGATCAGGGCGCTGTAACGAGAGGTGTCCTTACCCTTCAGGTAGTCCAGCAGCTTGCGGCGCTGGTTAACCATACGGATCAGGCCACGGCGGGAGTGGTGGTCTTTGCCGTTGGCCTTGAAGTGGTCCTGCAGCTTGTTGATGTTGGCGGTCAGCAGGGCAACCTGCACTTCCGGAGAACCGGTATCGCCTTCAGCTTGCTTGTACTCGTTAACGATCTGGGCTTTTTCTGCAACGCTCAGTGCCATGATGGGCTTCCTCTGAGGTAATAGGCCGGGACCTGCGCCCCGTGTTCAAAAAAGAGGAGTGACCGTGCCTATTAACAGCCATCCTCGAATCGGTCATTCCGACCGAATCAGTCGACGCGGCGCTACGCGCCCGTCATCGCTCACTTCACCGATACCGATGAAGCGACCGGTATGATCCTGTACTCGCATCATGCCGAACTTCGGCGCTTCCGGAGCCCGCACCGGCTGGCCATGTAGCCAGTAGTAGGCGCTGTGCTCGGTCAGCTGGATCAGCGGCCAATGTTCCAGGCCACTGTCGACGGGCAGGAGGAACTGGTCCAGTGCCTCGTTGCCGCCTTCGGCGTGGGCCTTCTCCAGGGTCTCCAGGCTGATCGCCTGGGCCAGTGCGAAGGGGCCCGCCTGGGTCCGGCGCAGCTCCGCCACATGGGCCCCGCATCCCAGTGCCTGGCCGAGATCCTCGACCAGGGTGCGGATATAGGTGCCCTTGCTGCAAGCTACGGCCAGTCTTGCCTGGCTGTTTTCACAGGCCAGCAAGTCCAAGCGCGCAATAGTAACAGAACGCGCCTCGCGCTCCACTACTTCACCGGCTCGCGCCAGCTTGTAGAGGGGTTGGCCGTCCTTCTTCAGGGCCGAGTACATCGGCGGTATCTGTTTGATTTCACCACGAAAACGCGGCAGCAATGCCTCGATTTCCGAGCGACCGACGGTCACCTCCCGACGCTCGACCACTTCACCTTCGGCATCACCGGTGGTGGTGGTGACGCCCAACTGGGCCAGGGTCTCGTAACCCTTGTCAGCATCCAGCAGGTACTGGGAGAACTTGGTCGCCTCGCCAAAGCACAGCGGCAGCACGCCGGTGGCCAGGGGATCGAGGCTGCCGGTATGCCCGGCTTTCTCGGCGTTGAGCAGCCAGCGGACCTTCTGCAGCGCGGCGTTGGAGCTCATGCCACGCGGCTTGTCGAGGATCAGCACGCCGCTGACGTTACGGCGGATACGTTTCACCTGGGCCACGCGATCACTCCTCGTCGTTGCCCGGGTGCTTGCGGTCTTCCGCCACGGCGCGCTCGATCAGTGCCGACAGCTCGACACCGCGACGAATGCTCGCGTCGTAGTTGAAGTGCAGCTGCGGCACGGTGCGCAGCTTCATCGCGCGGCCCAACTGCATGCGCAGGAAACCGGCGGCATCGTTGAGGATGTCGATGTTCTGCTTGATGACTTCGGCGTTGTCATCCTGGCCCATCACGGTGATGAACACCTTGGCGTGGGACAGGTCACGGGCCACGTCGCAGCCAGTGATGGTCACCAGGCCCAGGCGCGGATCCTTGATCTCGCGTTGGATCAGCAGCGCCAGTTCACGCTGCATCTGGTCGCCGATGCGTTGGGTACGGCTGTAGTCTTTAGCCATTTCGTTTCACTCATGTACGCTAAAAGCCGAAAGCCAGGAGTGGAAAGCGTTGGCTTCCAGCTCCTGGCTCCCGACTTGTGGCAAGCGCGGCACTTACAGCGTGCGCGCCACCTGGACCTTCTCGAAGACTTCGATCTTGTCGCCGACCTTGACGTCGTTGTAGCTCTTCACGCCGATACCGCATTCCATGCCGGCACGGACTTCTGCAACGTCGTCCTTGAAGCGGCGCAGGGATTCCAGCTCGCCCTCGAAGATCACCACGTCGTCGCGCAGTACGCGGATCGGACGGTTGCGGTGTACCAGACCCTCGGTAACCATGCAGCCGGCGATCGCGCCGAACTTCGGCGAACGGAACACGTCGCGCACTTCGGCGATACCCAGGATGTTCTCCCGGACTTCGCTGCCGAGCATGCCGGACAGTGCCTTCTTAACGTCTTCGATGATGTCGTAGATGATGTTGTAGTAGCGCAGGTCCAGGCCTTCCTGCTCGACGATCTTGCGTGCGCCGGCATCGGCACGCACGTTGAAGCCGAACAGCACAGCGTTGGAGGCCAGCGCCAGGTTGGCGTCGCTCTCGGTGATACCACCGACACCGCCACCGACCACACGCACCTGCACTTCCTCGTTGCCGAGGTCGGCCAGGGCGCCCTGCAGGGCCTCGAGAGAACCACGCACATCGGACTTGAGCACGATGTTGAGGGTCTTCTTCTCGTCTTGGCCCATGCTTTCGAAGATGTTCTCCAGCTTGGAAGACTGCTGACGAGCCAGCTTGACCTCGCGGAACTTGCCTTGACGGAACAGGGCGACTTCGCGGGCCTTCTTCTCGTCGGCGACCACGGTCAGGTCGTCACCGGCGTCCGGGGTGCCGTCCAGGCCGAGGATCTCGACCGGAATGGACGGGCCAGCTTCTTTCACCGGCTTGCCGTTCTCGTCGAGCATGGCACGGACACGACCGTAGTTGACGCCGCAGAGGACCATGTCGCCCTGGCGCAGGGTACCGTCCTGGACCAGCACGGTAGCCACCGGACCACGGCCCTTGTCCAGGCGGGACTCGACCACCACGCCACGGCCCGGGGCCGACGGGGTCGCGGTGAGTTCCAGTACCTCGGCCTGCAGCAGCACGGCTTCGAGCAGTTCGTCGACGCCGGTGCCGACCTTGGCCGATACGGGCACGAACTGGGTGTCGCCACCCCACTCTTCCGGGATCACGTCACGGCCGGCCAGATCATTCTTGATCCGGTCCAGGTCGGCTTCCGGCTTGTCGATCTTGTTCACCGCGACCACGATCGGCACGCCAGCCGCTTTCGCGTGCTGCACGGCTTCCTCGGTCTGCGGCATCACGCCGTCGTCGGCCGCCACCACCAGGATGACAATGTCGGTGGCCTTGGCACCACGGGCACGCATGGCGGTAAACGCTGCGTGGCCGGGGGTGTCGAGGAAGGTCACCATGCCGCGATCGGTTTCGACGTGGTAGGCGCCGATGTGCTGGGTGATACCACCCGCTTCACCGCTCGCCACCTTGGTACGACGAATGTAGTCGAGCAGGGAGGTCTTGCCGTGGTCGACGTGACCCATCACGGTCACTACCGGCGCACGGGTCAGGGCCTCGCCCTCGAACCGCAGGGACTCCGCCAGCTGCTCTTCCAGGGCATTCTCGTTGACCAGCTTGACCTTGTGGCCGAATTCTTCGGCGATCAGCTGGCCGGTTTCCCGGTCGAGCACCTGGTTGATGGTCACCGGGGTGCCCATCTTGAACATGAACTTGACGACTTCCGCGCCCTTGACCGTCATCTGCGCAGCCAGTTCGGCCACTGTGATGGTCTCGCCAATGCTGACTTCACGCACGATGGGTCCTGTTGGGCTCTGGAACCCATGTTGGTTACGCTTCTTCAGCTTGGACTTGCCGCCTCGGCCACCGCGACGGAAGGAATCACTCTCTTCCTCCGTGCTGCGCGGCGCGACTCGGGGAGCCGGAGCCTTTTCCTTCTCTTTGACAGAAGGACGGTGCTGCGCATGCTTGCGATCGCGGCGCTCGTCCTCGTCACGAGCACGCTCGGGACGACGAACCTCTTCCTTCTTGCGTTCGGCGGTCGCACCCGGAGCCGGTGCAGCAACGCCTGCCACGGCAGCCACAGGGGCGGCGGCGGCAACCGGTTCTGCGGCCGCGGTGACAGTCTGTGCCTCGGCCGGAGCGGCCTGGACTACAGCGTCCTTGGCACGGGTGTCAGCCTCGCGGCGGGCGGCCTCGTCGGCGCGCCGGCGAGCTTCTTCCTCGGCCTTCAGGCGAGCAGCCTCTTCCGCAGCGCGCTGCTCTTCGAGCTCGCGCTGGCGTTCGGCCTCGATCTCGTCGGGGCTGCGTTTGACGTACGTCTTCTTCTTACGTACTTCAACGTTGATGGTCTTGCTGCCGGCGACCCTCAGCGTGGTAGTGGTCTTGCGCTGCAAGGTGATCTTGCGCGGCTCTTCCACTCGCTCGCCGTGGCTGCTCTTGAGATGAGCCAGCAGGGCCTGCTTCTCATTGTCGGTCACAACTTGCTCGGCGCTGGTGTGCGGCAATCCCGCCTCGCGCATCTGCAGCAGCAGGCGCTCCACCGGTGTATCGACCACTTGGGCCAGTTCTTTCACCGTGACTTGCGTCATGCACTTCTCTCCTCAGGCCGCGATACTTACTCGAACCAGTGGGCTCGGGCGGCCATGATCAGCTTGCCGGCACGCTCTTCGTCCATGCCGTCGATGTCGAGCAGGTCGTCGATCGACTGCTCGGCCAGATCTTCGCGGTTAATAACGCCACGTACGGCGAGTTCCACAGCCAGGTCCTTGTTCATGCCTTCCAGGGAAAGCAGGTCTTCGGCCGGCTGGGCGTCCGCCAGCTTCTCTTCGGTCGCAATGGCCTTGGTCAGCAGACGGTCTTTCGCACGCGCACGCAGCTCGTTGACGATGTCTTCGTCGAAGCCGTCGATGCTCAGCATCTCTTCCATGGGCACGTAGGCAATTTCTTCCAGGCTGGTGAAACCTTCTTCAACCAGCACCTGTGCCAGCTCTTCGTCCACCTCCAGTTCTTCGACGAAGGCGCGCAGGATGCCGCCGGTCTCGGCTTGTTGCTTGGCCTGGATGTCCGCTTCGGTCATCACGTTCAGGGTCCAGCCAGTGAGTTGGCTGGCAAGGCGCACGTTCTGACCGCCACGGCCGATGGCCTGGGCCAGGTTGTCTTCGGCAACGGCGATGTCCATGGCATGGGCATCCTCGTCGACGATGATCGCCACCACTTCGGCCGGGGCCATGGCGTTGATCACGAACTGTGCGGGGTTGTCGTCCCACAGGACGATATCGACGCGCTCACCGCCCAGTTCGCCGGATACGGCCTGGACGCGGGAACCGCGCATGCCGATGCAGGCGCCCTGCGGGTCGATCCGCTTGTCCTTGGAGCGGACGGCGATCTTGGCGCGGGAGCCCGAGTCACGGGAGGCGGCCATCACTTCGATGAGCTCTTCGGCGATTTCCGGCACTTCGATGCGGAACAGCTCGATCAGCATCTGCGGCGCGGTGCGCGACAGGATCAACTGCGGGCCGCGGTTCTCGGTGCGGATTTCCTTCAGCAAGGCACGCACACGGGCGCCGACGCGGAAGGTCTCGCGGGGGATGATGTCTTCGCGGGCCAGCAGCGCCTCGGCATTGTTGCCCAGGTCAACGATGACGTTATCGCGGGTGACCTTCTTCACGGTGCCGGAGATGATGTCGCCCAGCTTCTCGCGGTAGGCTTCCACCACTTGCGCACGCTCGGCCTCGCGAACCTTCTGCACGATGACCTGCTTGGCGGTCTGGGCAGCGATGCGGCCGAACTCGATGGACTCGATCTTCTCTTCGACCACGTCGCCCAGCTTGGCGCTTTCGTCCTTCTCGCGGGCCTGCTCGAGGGTCAGCTCGGCGGCCGGGTTCTCCAGCTCTTCTTCATCGACCACGGCCCAGCGACGGAACGTGTCGTAGTTGCCGTTGTGGCGATTGATCTCCACACGCAGGTCGACTTCGTCCTCAAAACGCTTCTTGGTAGCAGTGGCCAGGGCCAGCTCCAGTGCCTCGAAAATCACGCCAGCCGGTACACCCTTTTCGTTGGATACCGACTCAACAACCAGCAGTACTTCTTTGCTCATCGTACGCCTCGCCTTTCGCAATCCATTGGATCCGCGGGATCCGCGTCTCAGTCAAAACGGGGAATGATGTTGGCCTTGTCGATCGACTCGATCGGAAGGAGGAACTCGCGGTCTTCAATGAGAACCACCACGTCCTGCTCCTCCACCCCGCGGAGAAGCCCCTGGAAATTGCGCCGCCCTTCGAAAGGCGACCGCAGCTTGATCTTGACCAACTCGCCGGCGTGGGCCGCGAACTGTTCAAGGGTGAACAGCGGACGATCCATACCCGGCGACGATACTTCGAGGGTGTACTCACTGCTGATCGGGTCCTCGACGTCGAGCACACCACTGATCTGCCGACTCACTTTCTCGCAGTCGTCGACCAGGATGCCGTTTTCGTGATCGATATAGACTCGAAGCAGCGAATGCCGCCCTTGAGACAGGAACTCGATGCCCCAGCACTGATAACCGAGCGCTTCGACTACCGGGGCCAACAAGGCCTGCAACTGTTCTAGCTTGCTCGACACCTGATTGCCTCTCGCATGCTGTGCAAATAAAAAATGGGCGAAACGCCCATCCCTTCAAAACCGCCTGATCTGTGATCGGAGGTCAACTGTCCAGCTAGCAAAAAGCCCCTAAAAAGGGGCTTCGCGACTACTGGTTGCGGGGGCTGGATTTGAACCAACGACCTTCGGGTTATGAGCCCGACGAGCTACCAGACTGCTCCACCCCGCGTCAAAGCTGGTGCGAGAGTATACGGCCAGCACCTTGCATGGTCAACCGTACATCCCACTAAGAAGAACGCCCGCATTGCTGCGGGCGTTCCTTTTGTATGGTACCGAGGAGGGGACTCGAACCCCTACAGCCTATGGCCACTACCACCTCAAGGTAGCGTGTCTACCAATTCCACCACCTCGGCAAAACTTGCCTTACTTCTGCTCTGGAGCCTGAGGTACGTCAGCCGCATTGCCTGCCGGCTTTTGCTCTTCGAGCACCGGCACATCATCAGCTGCCGGCTTGCTTGGCTGGACTTCGAGAGCCGCCGGATCCGGCAGGCCTACGTTGCTCAGCGCATCAGCCTTTTCTTTAGCGAAGAACGCTAAGCCCAGGCTGGTAATGAAAAAAACCGCGGCGAGTATAGCAGTAACTCTACTCAAAAAGGTAGCGGAACCTTGGCTTCCGAAAACAGTTGCCGAAGCACCGGAACCGAAGGACGCACCAGCATCCGCACCCTTGCCCTGCTGGACCAGCACCAGACCTACCACGCCCAGGGCAACCAGCAAGTGCACTACAACAATGACAGTTTCCAGCATCTCGTCAGCTTCCTGCGGCGCGACAGATCGCACCGAACTCATCCGCATTCAGGGAAGCGCCACCAACGAGCCCCCCATCGATATCCGGCATGCCGAACAAGTCGGCCGCGCTGGCCGCCTTCACACTGCCGCCGTACAGAATCCGTACACCGCGAGCGACTTCAGCATTCTCCACCGAGAGCCGTAACCGGATAGCGGCGTGCACTTCCTGCGCCTGCTGCGGCGAGGCTGTCAGCCCCGTACCTATGGCCCAAACCGGCTCATAAGCAATTACCGCCTGCGCAAACGCACCTACGCCAAGCTCCTCGATCACGCTACCCAGCTGACGCCCCACAACCTCGAGCGTCTTGCCGGCTTCACGCTGCTCCTGGGTCTCGCCGACGCAGAGCACCGGTATCAGACCACAGGATTGAGCAGCAGCGAACTTGCGACTCACGATTTCGTCGCTTTCGCCCAGAATCAGGCGACGCTCCGAATGACCGACCAGGACCAGCTTGCAACCCACATCCACCAACTGGCTCGCTGCAATCTCTCCAGTGAGGGCTCCCTGCACCGGATCGACCGCACAATCCTGCGCACCTACGACAATCGAGTTGCCGTCCAGGCCTTGAATGACCTGATCGATGTACAGACTGGGCGGCATGACCGCAACTTCGACTCCAGCAGGCAAGGCCAATTGGCGCAAGCCTTCGATCAGCTCTGCGACACTGGCGCGGGTACCGTGCATTTTCCAGTTACCGGCTACCAGAGGTCGGCGCATGCTTTATCTCGTCGATCAAAGTGGGCGCAGATATTACCCAAGTGATTTGCAACTAGCAAGAGAAATCAAGCACATACCTCTGTAACGACCTTCGCCAGCTCTTCGGCATAGCCGCGCACCAGCGTTTCATCATCGCCTTCGACCATTACCCGCACGAGCGGCTCGGTCCCGGACTTGCGCAACAGCACGCGGCCGCGCCCCGCCATCTCCTCGGTGACGCGGGCAGACGCATCCTGCACGGCCGGATGGCTGACCGGATCGATATCACCGCCGGCATAACGCACGTTGATCAACACCTGCGGGCACTTGCGCATGCCCTGGCGCGCTTCGGCCAGGGACTGGCCACTGCGCTGCAGCGCCATCAACACCTGCAATGCGGCGACGATGGCGTCACCGGTGGTGGTGAAATGGCTGCAGACGATATGGCCGGAATTTTCACCGCCCAGCGTCCAGTCATTGGCCTGGAGCTCGCTCATCACGTAGCGGTCGCCGACCTTGGCGCGAACGAAGGGAACCTCGAGGTCCTTGAGCGCCAGTTCCAGGCCGAGGTTGCTCATCAGCGTACCCACCACGCCGCCGCTCAACTTGCCACGACCGTGGAGATCCCGGGCAATCAGGTAGATCAGCTCATCGCCGTCCACCACGACCCCGGTGTGGTCGACCATCAGCACCCGGTCACCGTCGCCATCGAAGGCAATACCGATATCCGCATGCTGGTCGATGACTGCAGCCTGCAGGCTAGCCATATGGGTGGAGCCGCAACGGTCGTTGATGTTGAGCCCGTTCGGCTGCGCCGCGAACACGCTCACCTGGGCGCCCAGCTCACGGAACACGCTGGGCGCGACCTTGTAGGTGGCGCCATGGGCGCAATCCACCACGAGCTTGAGGCCAGCGAAATCGGTGCTGATCGGGGTGGTGCTCTTGCAGAACTCGATGTAACGACCGGCAGCGTCGTTGATCCGGGAAACCTTGCCGAGCTGCGCCGAGTCGACCACCGTCATCGGCTGGTCCAGCAGCTCCTCAATCATCAATTCCACCTCGTCGGAGAGCTTGGCGCCCTTGCCGGAGAAGAATTTGATGCCATTGTCTTCATGGGGATTGTGGGAAGCACTGATAACGATGCCCGCATCGGCCAGGAAGGTTCGGGTCAGGTAGGCGATGGCCGGAGTCGGCATTGGGCCTAGCAGCATCACGTCGGCACCGGCGGCAACCAGGCCGGCCTCGAGGGCGGACTCGAACATGTAGCCGGAAATCCGCGTGTCCTTGCCGATCAGGATGCGGCACTTGCCTTGCTTGCGGAACGCCATGCCAGCGGCCCAGCCGAGCTTGAGCATGAAGTCCGGAGTAATCGGGAATTGCCCTACGTGCCCGCGAATACCGTCGGTGCCAAAGTACTTTCTGCTCATGAATATGCTCCGTGTTTTCTTATTCCGCCGCTTGAACTGCAGCGACCATGCGTACCGTGTCGACGGTTTCCGCGACATCATGCACGCGCAGGATGCAGGCACCCTTTGCCACCGCCAGGGCGGCCAGGGCGAGACTGCCGTACAGGCGCTGATGGACTTCCCGTCCCAGCGCCTGGCCAATCATGCTTTTACGCGAAACCCCGACCAACAAGGGGCGCCCCAACTCATGCAGCGCCTCCATGTGCTTGAACAGGCTGAGGTTGTGCGCCAGGGTCTTGGCGAAACCGAACCCCGGATCCAGGATGACCCGGTCGACTGGGATACCCGCCGCCTCGCAGGCCTGCATACGTTCGGCGAGAAAATCCCGCACCTCCTGCACGACATTCCCATAGCGCGGGTCCTGCTGCATGTTGCCCGGCTCGCCGAGCATGTGCATCAGGCAGACCGGCAAGCCGGTGTCCGCAGCCGCATTGAGGGCACCATCGCGACGCAGGGCGCGCACATCGTTGATCATCCCCGCCCCCAGGCGCGCGCCTTCACGCATCACCGCAGGTGTCGAGGTATCCAGTGAAATCACCACGTCCAGCTCACGGGCGATAGCCTCGACCACAGGCGCCACACGCTCCAGCTCCTCGGCCGGAGAGACCGCGCGCGCACCGGGGCGGGTCGACTCCCCGCCGACGTCGATCAGGGTCGCGCCCGCCGCGACCATTTCAGCGGCATGACGCAACGCGGCGTCACGACCGCTGAAGCGGCCGCCGTCCGAGAAGGAGTCAGGCGTGACATTGAGGATGCCCATGACTTGCGGCTGGGCCAAATCAAGAACCCGGTTGCCGCAAGGCAACCGGGTCGGGTACTGCAATGACTTCATCAACAGGCCTTAGTGTTCGCCAGCTGGCCCACCGATGGGGGTTTCAGGGCGCTTGGCCTCTTCGCGCGGGGCGGGAGTGCCGGAGGTGCCGGAACCACCCTGCCAGTCCTTGGGCTCACGAGCGGTGCGACCGGACATGATGTCGTCGATCTGCTCGGAGTCGATGGTCTCGTACTTCATCAGGGCTTCGGCCATCGCGTCCAGCTTGTCGCGATTTTCTACCAGCAATTGCTTCGCCGTGGTGTAGCACTCATCGATGATGCGGCGGACTTCCTGGTCGATCATCTTCGCCGTTTCACCGGAGAGATTGGCGTGCTGGGAACCGGCGCTGCGGCCGAGGAACACTTCGCCCTCCTCTTCCGCATACATCAGCGGACCGAGCTTCTCGGACAGGCCCCACTTGGTGACCATGTTCCGGGCGATCTGGGTCGCCCGCATGATGTCATTGGAGGCACCGGTAGTGACGCCATCGAAGCCAAGGGTCATTTCCTCGGCGATACGGCCGCCGAACAGTGAGCAGATCTGGCTGATCAGCGCACGCTTGGACAGGCTGTAGCGGTCCTCCTCCGGGAGGAACATGGTCACGCCCAGGGCGCGACCACGGGGGATGATCGATACCTTGTAGACCGGATCATGCTCGGGCACCAGGCGACCGACGATGGCGTGACCCGCCTCGTGGAACGCAGTGTTGAGCTTCTCCTTCTCGGACATGACCATGGATTTGCGCTCGGCACCCATCATGATCTTGTCCTTGGCCAGTTCGAACTCCTTCATTTCCACCAGGCGCTTGTTGACGCGGGCAGCGAAGAGCGAGGCTTCGTTGACCAGATTGGCCAGGTCGGCACCGGAGAAGCCCGGAGTACCGCGCGCAATGACCGCCGGCTCGACGTCGTCACCCATCGGCACTTTGCGCATATGCACCTTGAGGATCTGCTCACGGCCGCGGATATCGGGCAGGCCGACGACTACCTGGCGGTCGAAGCGGCCCGGACGCAGCAGCGCGGGGTCGAGCACATCCGGACGGTTGGTCGCGGCGATCACGATGATGCCGTCGTTCATCTCGAAACCATCCATCTCTACCAGCAACTGGTTGAGGGTCTGCTCGCGCTCGTCGTGACCACCACCCAGACCGGCGCCACGATGACGACCGACGGCGTCGATCTCATCGATGAAGATGATGCAAGGTGCGTGTTTCTTGGCCTGGTCGAACATGTCGCGGACGCGGGACGCGCCCACACCAACGAACATCTCGACGAAATCGGAGCCGGAAATGGTGAAGAAGGGCACCTTGGCTTCACCTGCGATGGCCTTGGCCAGCAGGGTCTTGCCGGTACCGGGCGGGCCGACCATCAGCACACCGCGCGGGATACGGCCGCCGAGGCGCTGGAACTTACCCGGATCGCGCAGGAATTCCACCAGTTCGCTGACTTCTTCCTTGGCCTCGTCGCAGCCGGCGACGTCGGCGAAGGTAGTCTTGACCTGGTCTTCCGACAGCAGGCGCGCCTTGCTCTTGCCGAAGCTCATCGGGCCGCCGCGTCCACCGCCGCCGCCCTGCATCTGGCGCATGAAGAACATGAAGACGGCGATGATCACCAGAATCGGGAAGCTGGCCACCAGCAACTGGGTCCAGATGCTCTGCTGCTCGGGCTGTTTGCCTTCGATGATGACGTTGTTGTCGATCAGGTCGCCGATCAGGCCACCGTCCTGGATGGCCGGACGAATGGTCTTGAAGGGCTCGCCGTCATTGCGCTTGCCGGTGATGACGAAGCCATCCACGGTCACACGCTCGACCTTGCCTTCTTTAACCTGCTCGATGAATTCCGAGTAGTTAAGGGTCTGCGGTTCGCTCGGGCTGGAGAAATTGTTCATCACCGTGACAAGCACAGCGGCGATGATCAGCCACAGGATCAGATTTTTTGCCATATCGTTCAATTAGCTACCCTCTGGAACGGGCCCCTTCCTGGAGCGCACCCCGCATGACGCTGGTGATTAACCGGCCTAACTTACTACACAACCCCTGCCCCTGGCAGGCGCCGTCTGTAACCCTTTATGAGACCCTGGGGCCTCCCTGCAGCATCCAGCCCTGCAGATGGGACCCTTGAATCAGGTCCCCGTTGCAGTCTATTCCCCGCGGAAGCCGCGCGCGAGCAGGTATTGCTCCCGGGAACGGTCACGCGACGAAAGCGGTTTGCGCATCTGCACCTTGTCGAACATCGCGCGCACCTGCTTGTGGAAGACGTCGAAGCCTTCGCCCTGGAAGATCTTGATCAGGAAATCACCGCCCGGACGCAGCGCGCGCCCGGCCAGGTCCAGCGCCAATTCGCAGAGGAACATGGCGCGCGGCTGATCGGAGGCCCTTACCCCACTCATATTGGGGGCCATATCGGAAATCACAAGGTCCACCGGGTGGTCACCGATCGCCTCGAGAATCCGGGCGAATACCGCATCCTCGGTGAAATCGCCCTGGATGAAGGTCACATCGGGAATGCTGTCCATTTCCAGGATGTCGGAGGCGATCAGCCGGCCGCGCTCGCCAATCACCCGGCTGGTGACCTGGGACCAGCCGCCCGGTGCGGCGCCAAGGTCGACTACCGTCATGCCGGGCCGCAGGATGCGGTCCTTCTCCTGGATTTCGAGCAGCTTGTAGCTGGCGCGAGAACGGTAACCGTCCTTCTGCGCCATTTTGACGTACGGGTCGTCGATGTGTCTTTGCAGCCAACGCTGGCTACTCTTGGAACGGGCCACGGGATACCTCGTGTTCGGCTGTGCGCCCCGGAATCACTCGGGTAAACTAGCAGCCTTTTTTCGCAGGGGTCTGATTATGGCGCTCTCACCGGAGCACAAGAAGCAATACAAATCTATCGGTCATCACTTGAAACCGGTATTGACGGTGGCCGAAAACGGCCTCACCGAAGGTGTGCTGGCCGAACTGGAGCGCGCGCTGAACGATCACGAACTGATCAAGGTCCAGTTCCGCATCACCGAGCGCGACGACCGCCGCGCCCTGATCGATGAACTCTGCGCGACTGGCAACTGCGAGCTGGTACAGGTCATCGGCAAGATGGCGCTGGTCTATCGCCGCAACCCCAAGCCGAACCGCAACCTTTCCAACATCAGCCGTTTCAGCGGCCTCTAAGCCTCCAGCCAAAGGCGCGCGTTCAGCGCGCCCGGCCCTCCACCCGCTTCGCCGGCAAGGGCTGCACCACCAGCAACAGGCCGCAGAAGGCCAGTAGCAAGTAGCTGAAGTTCAGCCAGTACAAGGCTTCCGGCAACCAGAAGCGCACCAGCAGGAACACCATCACGAGGGCCAGCACCGAGGCCAGCAGCTGCGCGCGCGTATCGCGCCAGAGGCGCTCGAGCCCTGCGTGCTGGATCAGCAGCAGGGCCTGGAGCAACGCACAGAAGCCGGCGAAGGCTACCAGCAGCGGCCGCAGGGTGGCGGCCACCTCCTCCACCAGCATTGGCGCCAGGCCTATGCGTTCCAGCACCGGTAACATCACGAAGTGCAGCAGCCAGAGGCCGCCGACCCAGAATGTCTGGGCCAGTTGCCAGGCGATGGTACCGGCCCTGAAGGAGGATGACTTAGACGTGGCGGACTTCGACAATCTCGTACTCGACGACGCCGCTCGGGGTCCTGACCGTCACCACGTCCCCTTCTTCCTTGCCCACCAGGGCGCGGGCGATGGGGGAGCTGACCGACAGCTTGCCCTGCTTGATGTCCGCTTCGTCGTCACCGACGATCTGGTAGGTCACCGTCTCATCGGTATCGACGTTGGCGATATCCACGGTCACACCGAAGATCACCTTGCCGGTGCGCGGCAGCGCCGCGACGTCGATGACCTGGGCGTTCTGCAGGCGCCCTTCGATATCCCGGATTCGCGCCTCGACCATGCCCTGCTGTTCACGGGCGGCGTGGTACTCAGCGTTTTCCTTGAGGTCGCCCAGCTCCCGCGCTTCGGCGATGGCCTGGGTGATCTGCGGACGCATCACGGTTTTCAGGTGCTTGAGTTCGTCTTCCAGGGCGCGAGCGCCCTGGACGGTCATTGGAAATTTGGTCATGCCTTGATTCCTGCATGGAGATCCTGCAAGCGACGCACGGTCTTCTCGGGACCGAACTTGAGCGCCTCACAGATCGCCTGACCAGCCGCGATGGTGGTGGTGCAGTAGATCTTGTGCTGCAGGGCGTTACGACGAATCGAGTAGGAGTCAGCAATGGACTGACGCCCCTCGGTGGTGTTGATGATGAGGGTAACCTCATCGTTCTTGATCATGTCAACGACATGGGGACGGCCTTCGGTCACCTTGTTCACGCGGCGAACCGGCAAGCCGGCAGCCTCGATCACCCTGGCGGTACCGGAAGTGGCGACCACTTCGAAGCCCAGCTCGATCAGGTCGCGGGCGACCTGGGTGACCATGGGTTTGTCGTCCTCGCGCACGCTGATGAACACGGTGCCCGAGTTTGGCAGGATCTCGCTGGCGCCCAGCTGGGCCTTGGAGAAGGCTTCGCCGAAGGTGTCGCCCACGCCCATCACTTCGCCGGTGGACTTCATTTCCGGGCCAAGGATCGGGTCGACGCCCGGGAACTTGGCGAAGGGGAACACCGCTTCCTTGACGCTGAAGAACGGCGGGATGATTTCCTTGGTGAAGCCGATTTCCTTGAGGGTCTTGCCAGCCATCACGCGGGCGGCAACCTTGGCCAGGGACTCCCCGATGCACTTGGAGACGAAGGGCACGGTACGGGAGGCCCGCGGGTTGACCTCGATGACGTAGATGTCTTCGCCCTGCACCGCCATCTGCACGTTCATCAAGCCGACCACGCCAAGCTCCAGGGCCATTTTCTTGACCTGCTCGCGGATCTCGTCCTGGATGTGCTGCGGCAGCGAGTACGGCGGCAACGAGCAGGCGGAGTCACCGGAGTGCACGCCGGCCTGTTCGATGTGCTGCATGATCGCGCCGATCACCACGGTCTCGCCGTCGCACACCGCGTCGATGTCGACTTCGATAGCGCAGTTGAGGAAGCGGTCCAGCAGCACCGGGCTGTCGTTGGAGACCTTCACGGCCTCGCGCATGTAGCGCTTGAGCTCTTCTTCCTGGTAGACGATCTCCATCGCGCGGCCGCCCAGTACGTAGGACGGGCGCACTACCATCGGGTAGCCAATGTTCTTCGACAGGGCCAGGGCTTCGTCTTCGCTGCGCGCGGTGGCGTTGGCCGGCTGGCGCAGGTTCAGGCGTTGAACCATCTGCTGGAAACGCTCGCGGTCTTCGGCGCGGTCGATAGCATCGGGGCTGGTGCCGATGATGGGCACACCGGCCTCTTCCAGGGCGCGACAGAGCTTCAGCGGGGTCTGGCCGCCGTACTGGACGATCACGCCCTTGGGCTGCTCGACGCGGACGATTTCCAGCACGTCTTCCAGGGTCACCGGCTCGAAGTAGAGGCGGTCGGAGGTGTCGTAGTCGGTGGAGACGGTTTCCGGGTTGCAGTTGACCATGATGGTCTCGTAACCGTCTTCACGCATCGCGAGCGCTGCGTGTACGCAGCAGTAGTCGAACTCGATGCCCTGGCCGATACGGTTCGGGCCGCCGCCGAGGATCATGATCTTTTCGCGGGCCGACGGATTGGCTTCGCACTCTTCCTCGTAGGTCGAGTACATGTAGGCCGTGTCGGTGGCGAATTCGGCGGCGCAGGTGTCCACGCGCTTGAACACCGGCAGCACCTTCAGCTTGTGGCGATGGCTGCGCAGGTTCTTCTCGGTGACGCCGAGCAGCTTGGCCAGGCGCGCGTCGGAGAAGCCCTTGCGCTTGAGCTTGCGCATCAGGTCGGCGTCGATGCCGGACAGGCCGAGGGTCTTGATGCGCTCCTCGTCCTTGACCAGGTCTTCAATCTGCACCAGGAACCACTCGTCGATGCGGGTCAGGTCGAAGACTTCTTCGATGGTCTTGCCGGCGCGGAAGGCGTCAGCCACGTACCAGATACGCTCGGCGCCCGGCACGGTCAGCTCGCGCTTGAGGATGCCTTCGGCTTCGGGGTCATTCAGGTCCAGCTTGGGATCGAAGCCGGCAACGCCCACTTCCAGCCCCCGCAGAGCTTTCTGCACGGATTCCTGAAAGGTACGGCCGATGGCCATGACTTCGCCCACGGATTTCATCTGGGTGGTCAGGCGGGCGTCGGCTTTCGGGAATTTCTCGAAGGCGAAGCGCGGAACCTTGGTCACCACGTAGTCGATGGCCGGCTCGAAGGACGCCGGGGTGCGACCGCCGGTGATGTCGTTCTGCAGCTCGTCGAGGGTGTAGCCGACAGCCAGCTTGGCGGCGATCTTGGCGATCGGGAAGCCGGTGGCCTTGGAGGCCAGGGCCGAGGAGCGCGATACGCGCGGGTTCATCTCGATCACGACCATGCGGCCGGTGTCCGGGCAGATGCCGAACTGCACGTTGGAACCGCCGGTCTCGACGCCGATCTCACGCAGCACCGCCAGGGAGGCGTTGCGCAGGATCTGGTATTCCTTGTCGGTCAGGGTCTGGGCCGGGGCGACGGTGATGGAGTCGCCGGTGTGCACGCCCATGGGGTCGAAGTTCTCGATGGCGCAGACGATGATGCAGTTGTCCTTCTTGTCGCGGACCACCTCCATCTCGTATTCCTTCCAGCCGATCAGGGACTCGTCGATCAACAGCTCGTTGGTCGGCGACAGGTCCAGGCCGCGGGCGCAGATCTCTTCGAACTCTTCACGGTTGTAGGCGATGCCGCCGCCGGTGCCACCCATGGTGAAGGACGGGCGGATGATGCAGGGGAAGCCGACCTTCTCCAGCACACCGTAGGCTTCTTCCATGCTGTGGGCGATACCCGAGCGCGGGCAGGCCAGGCCGATGTCCTTCATCGCCCTGTCGAAGCGCGAGCGGTCTTCGGCCTTGTCGATGGTGTCGGCGTTGGCGCCGATCATTTCCACGCCGAACTTGGCCAGTACGCCGTGGCGCTCCAGGTCCAGGGCGCAGTTCAGCGCGGTCTGGCCGCCCATGGTGGGCAGCAGGGCGTCAGGGCGCTCCTTCTCGATGATCTTGGCGACGGTCGCCCACTTGATCGGCTCGATGTAGGTGGCGTCGGCCATGGCCGGGTCGGTCATGATGGTGGCCGGGTTGGAGTTCACCAGGATGACGCGGAAGCCTTCCTCCTTGAGCGCTTTACACGCCTGGGCACCGGAGTAGTCGAACTCGCAGGCCTGGCCGATCACGATGGGACCGGCACCGAGGATCAGGATGCTTTTGATGTCTGTACGTTTAGGCATTTTTACTCACTCGAATCCGTAGGTCAGTCGTCAGGCGTGCTTAGCGGCGCTTGGCCATGGCTTCGATGAAGCGGTCGAACAGCGGGGCGACGTCGAGCGGACCGGGACTGGCCTCGGGGTGGCCCTGGAAGCTGAAGGCCTCCTTGTCGGTACGCTCGATGCCCTGCAGGGTGCCGTCGAACAGCGACTTGTGGGTGGCGCGCAGGTTGGCCGGCAGGGTCGATTCGTCCACGGCGAAACCGTGGTTCTGGCTGGTGATCATCACCACGCTGGAATCCAGGTCCTGCACCGGGTGGTTGGCGCCATGGTGGCCATGTCCCATCTTCACGGTCTTGGCGCCGGAGGCCAGGGCCAGCAGCTGGTGACCCAGACAGATGCCGAAGACCGGGATCTCGGTGTCGAGGAACTCGCGGATGGCCTGGATGGCGTAGTCGCAAGGCTCGGGGTCGCCGGGGCCGTTGGAGAGGAAGATGCCATCCGGGTTCAGCGCCAGCACTTCGCTGGCCGGAGTCTGGGCCGGCACCACGGTCAGGCGGCAGCCGCGAGCCACGAGCATGCGCAGGATGTTCAGCTTGACGCCGAAGTCATAGGCCACCACGTGGTACGGCAGCTCGCTGGCAGCGATTTCCGGGTGACTGTCATTCTCCAGGTTCCACACGCTGGAACGCCATTCGTAGCGCTCGGCGCAAGAGACGACCTTGGCCAGGTCCATGCCCTTCAGGCCTGGGAAGCTGCGCGCCAGTTCCAGCGCTTTCTCCTCGGTGGCGTCGTCGCCGACGAGGATGCAACCGTTCTGGGAGCCCTTTTCACGCAGGATGCGGGTCAGGCGGCGGGTGTCGATGCCGGCGATGGCGACGGTACCGTGTTCTTTCAGGTAATCCGGCAGCGACTGCTTGTTACGCCAGTTGCTGGCCAGCAGCGGCAGGTCGCGGATGATCAGGCCGGCAGCCCACACGCGGTTGGCTTCGGCGTCTTCCGGCGTGGTGCCGGTGTTGCCGATGTGCGGGTAAGTCAAGGTTACGATTTGCTGGGCATAGGAAGGATCGGTAAGGATTTCCTGATAGCCGGTCATGGCAGTGTTGAACACTACCTCGCCGATGGTATGGCCATCGGCCCCAATGGCTTCGCCGCGAAAAATGCTGCCGTCGGCAAGCGCGAGTATGGCTGGCTTAGTCAAGAAGACCTCCCGTAGATCAAGGCTGAAGCAAACGCAGGTTGTAAAAAAGCGGGATGACGTTGATACCGTCACCCCGCTTTTTTATCTGAGCCATTTCTGCGTAACTTTTAGTGGACACACTAAAGCTGCAGTTTACAGGAATGCGTCATTTCGGTCCACCCGAAAGACATCCCGATTAGCGAGTCAGCGAAGACCGAGCACATCCTGCATGTCGTACAGGCCGGCTTCCTGGCCTTCCAGCCAAAGAGCCGCACGTACGGCGCCACGGGCGAAGGTCATGCGGCTGGAAGCCTTGTGGGTGATTTCCACGCGTTCGCCATCTGCAGCAAACAAGACGGTGTGATCGCCCACCACGTCACCTGCACGCACGGTGGCGAAGCCGATGGTCTCGCGGGCGCGCGCACCGGTCTGGCCTTCGCGGCCATACACGGCGACTTTGGACAGGTCGCGACCCAGTGCGCCGGCCACCACCTCGCCCATGCGCAGCGCGGTACCGGACGGGGCATCCACCTTGTGACGGTGGTGCGCCTCGATGATCTCGATGTCCACCTCGTCGCCCAGCACGCGGGCGGCGGTATCCAGCAGCTTGAGACAGAGGTTCACACCTACGCTGAAGTTGGCGGCAAAGACGATCGGGATGTCCTTGGCCGCGTTTGCCAGCAGGGCTTTTTCCTCGGCGGAGAAGCCGGTGGTGCCGATCACCATGGCCTTGCCGGCCTGGCGACAGATTTCCAGATTCTTCAGGGTCACCGAAGGATGGGTAAAGTCGATCAGCACGTCGAACTCATCCACCACCTTGGCCAGGTCGCCCGACAGCGGCACGCCAATACGGCCCAGGGCAGCCAGTTCGCCGGCATCGGCGCCAACCAGGGTGCTGTCCGGACGGTCGATGGCGGCGGTCAGCCCGGCGCCCTGCGCCTGCTGCATCGCCTCGATCAGGTTCTTGCCCATGCGCCCGGCGGCGCCTGTCACAGCTATACGTCGCATAAAAGTTAGCTCCAAGCCTCAAGCTTAAAGCCGCAAGCTACAGGCGGCGCCGACTTGCAGCTTGCCACCTGCAGCTTGCAGCTGCGGTCAAAGATCGCCAAAGAAACGCTTCATGCCTTCGAACCAGCTGCTGGCCTTGGGCGAATGGGAGCCGTCGCTCTGCAGCGTCTTGCGGAACTCGTCGAGCAGTTCGCGCTGGCGCTTGTCCAGGTTGACCGGCGTTTCCACCACCACCCGGCACATCAGGTCGCCGGCACCGCCGCCACGCACCGGGGCCACGCCCTTGCCGCGCAAGCGGAACAGCTTGCCGGTCTGGGTCGCTTCCGGGATCTTCAGCTTGACCCGGCCGTCCAGAGTCGGCACTTCCAGTTCGCCGCCCAGGGCCGCGTCAGCGAAGCTGATCGGCACTTCGCAGTAGAGGTGCTTGCCGTCGCGCTGGAAGATCGGGTGCTCGCGCACGTTGACCACCACATAGAGGTCGCCCGGCGGGCCACCCAGGGCACCGGCCTCGCCTTCGCCGGAGAGGCGGATGCGGTCACCGGTATCGACGCCTGCCGGCACCTTCACCGACAGGGTCTTGTGCTCTTCCACGCGACCCTGGCCATGGCAGCTGCCGCAGGGGTCGCTGATCATCTTGCCGCTGCCGTGGCAGCGCGGGCAGGTCTGCTGCACCGAGAAGAAGCCCTGCTGCATCCGCACCTGGCCGATACCGCCACAGGTGGTGCAGGTGACTGGGCTGGTGCCCTTCTTGGCGCCCGAGCCATCGCAGGTCTTGCAGTTGACCAGGGTCGGCACGCGGATGGTGACCGTGGTGCCGCGCACGGCTTCTTCGAGGTCCAGCTCCAGGGTGTAGCGCAGGTCGCTGCCGCGCTGCGGGCCACCGCGCTGGCCGCCACGCTGGCCACCGAAGAAGTCGCTGAATACATCGCCGAAGATGTCGGAGAAGCTGGCACCGCCAAAACCGGCACCGGCGCCACCGCCCATCTGCGGATCGACACCGGCGTGGCCGTACTGGTCGTAGGCCGCGCGCTTGCTGGCGTCGGACAACACTTCGTAGGCCTCATTGGCCTCTTTGAATTTGTCTTCCGAAGCCTTGTCGCCCGGGTTGCGGTCCGGGTGATGCTTCATCGCCAGGCGCCGATAGGCCTTCTTCAGGTCGGCCTCACTGGCGCCGCGCTCGACACCGAGGATTTCGTAAAAGTCACGTTTAGACATAGTTTCCTGCACTCTCGAATTCACCAGCCCCAGACGCGCCAACGCGGGAGCAAGCTCCCGCGCGGCGGTTCAGGCGTGCGGGGCGTTCGACCCCGCACGCTGGAGCGGAAGCAAGCGTGACACTTACTTGTTTTCCTTGACCTCTTCGAACTCGGCGTCGACGGCATCGTCGGAAGCCTTGTCCGCGGTGGCGCCCTGCGGCTGCTCACCGGCCGGGGCCTGGTCGGCGTACATCTTCTGAGCCAGCGGGGTGGAGGCCTGGGACAGGGCGTTCATCTTGGCCTCGATCTCGGCCTTGTCGTCGCCCTTGACCGCAACCTCCAGCTCGCCGAGTGCCTTCTCGATGGCCGCTTTCTCTTCGGCAGTGGCCTTGTCGCCAGCCTCGGTGATCATCTTGCGGGTGGCGTGGACCAGCGCATCGCCCTGGTTGCGGGCAGCGGCCAGCTCCTCGAACTTGCGGTCTTCCTCGGCGTTGGCCTCGGCGTCACGCACCATCTGCTGGATTTCTTCCTCGGACAGGCCGGAGTTGGCCTTGATCACGATGGACTGCTGCTTGCCGGTGGCCTTGTCCTTCGCGCCGACATGCAGGATGCCGTTGGCGTCGATGTCGAAGGTCACTTCGATCTGCGGCACGCCACGCGGAGCCGGCGGAATCTCGGCCAGGTCGAACTTGCCGAGAGACTTGTTCTGTGCGGCCTGCTTGCGCTCGCCCTGCAGCACGTGAATGGTCACGGCGGACTGGTTGTCATCGGCGGTGGAGAACACCTGCGACTTCTTGGTCGGAATAGTGGTGTTCTTCTCGATCAGCGCAGTCATCACGCCACCCAGGGTTTCGATACCCAGGGTCAGCGGGGAAACGTCGAGCAGCAGCACGTCCTTGACGTCACCGGCCAGCACGGCGCCCTGGATGGCAGCACCGATGGCAACGGCTTCGTCCGGGTTGACGTCCTTGCGCGGCTCTTTGCCGAAGAAATCGGCCACTTGCTTCTGCACCAGCGGCATGCGGGTCTGGCCACCGACCAGGATGACTTCCTGGATATCGCCCACGTCCAGGCCGGCGTCCTTCAGGGCGATACGGCAGGGCTCGATGGTACGGGCAACCAGGTCCTCGACCAGGGCTTCCAGCTTGGCACGGGAAATCTTCACGTTCAGGTGCTTCGGACCGGTCTGGTCTGCAGTGATGTACGGCAGGTTGACGTCGGTCTGCTGGCTGGAGGACAGCTCGATCTTGGCCTTCTCGGCGGCTTCCTTCAGGCGCTGCATGGCCAGGGGGTCACCCTTGAGGTCCATGCCGGACTCTTTCTTGAACTCGTCGACGAGGTAGTCGATCAGGCGCAGGTCGAAGTCCTCACCACCGAGGAAGGTGTCACCGTTGGTGGCCAGAACCTCGAACTGGTGCTCACCGTCGACTTCGGCAATCTCGATCACCGACACGTCGAAGGTACCGCCGCCCAGGTCATAGACAATCACGGTGTGGTCGCCCTTGGACT
Source organism: Pseudomonas sp. BN417 (assembly GCF_029871205.1). Classification (GTDB taxonomy): domain Bacteria; phylum Pseudomonadota; class Gammaproteobacteria; order Pseudomonadales; family Pseudomonadaceae; genus Metapseudomonas. Next base: position 39,468 of record NZ_SSOJ01000087.1, read on the forward strand.
TGTCCATGCCATAGGCCAGCGCAGCCGCGGTCGGCTCGTTGATGATGCGCTTGACGTCCAGACCGGCGATGCGGCCGGCGTCCTTGGTGGCCTGGCGCTGGCTGTCGTTGAAATAGGCCGGCACGGTGATCACCGCTTCGGTGACCGGCTCGCCGAGGTAGTCTTCGGCGGTCTTCTTCATCTTCTTCAGCACTTCCGCGGAGATCTGCGGCGGCGCCATCTTCTGGCCCTTCACTTCCACCCAGGCGTCACCGTTGTCGGCCTTGGCGATCTTGTAGGGAACCATCTTGATGTCTTTCTGCACCACTTCTTCTTCGAAGCGGCGGCCGATCAGGCGCTTCACGGCGTACAGGGTGTTCTGCGGGTTGGTCACCGCCTGACGCTTGGCGGACTGGCCCACCAGGGTCTCGCCGTCGTTGGTGTAGGCGATGATGGACGGCGTGGTGCGAGCGCCTTCGGCGTTCTCGATCACCTTGACGTTGCCGTTTTCCAGGATGGCCACGCAAGAGTTGGTGGTCCCCAGGTCGATACCGATGATTTTGCCCATATTCTCTCTCCCGAAACTTTGGATTCTCCGCGACCCCGTCTCACGGGCCGCGGCAGCACATAAACGCTTGAACTAACAAATGGGGGCCCGAAGGCGAAATTCAAGCCTGCTCGTCGATCGACGGCGGCGCTTCGCTCGGCGCCTTGCTGACCACCACCATGGCGGGGCGCAGCAGGCGGCCATTGAGCAGGTAGCCCTTCTGGAACACCTTGAGCACGCTGCCCGGCTCCACGTGGGTGCTTTCCTGCATGGCCATGGCCTGATGGTGCTCCGGATTGAACGGCGCACCGTGCGGATCCACGGCCTCCAGCTGGTGGCGCTTGAGGGTGTCGTGGAACAGCTTGAGGGTCAGTTCCATACCCTCGCGCACCGGCTTGATCGCCTCGTCGTCGGCGCTGCTCAGCTCCAGGCCACGCTCCAGGCTGTCGACGATCGGCAGCAGGTCGTTGGCGAATTTCTCCAGGGCGAACTTGTGCGCCTTCTCCACGTCCTGCTCGGCGCGGCGACGCACGTTCTGCAGCTCGGCGGCAACCCGCAGCGACTGATCCTGGGCCGCGGCCAGTTGCTCTTCCAGCACCTGCACACGGGTGGCGAGGTCGTCGCCCGACGCGGCTTCGGCAGCGGGATTCGCTTCGGGGGTCTGGATATCCAGGGTCTGTTCGTCGGCCATGCCTTCCTCCTCATACAAGACAGCTGCGGGCAAAGACCCGCGATATGTCCGCCTATATGGGGTCGCAATTTGTCGCTTCAAGGGGGGAGGCAATTGTCAGCCAGAAAACAACTACTGTATAAATAGCCAGCCATCGCAGCGCGGGAGTCGCACCATGCTGGTACACCTGTCGATCCACAACTACGCCATTGTCGAACACCTGGACCTGGAACTCGAAGGCGGCATGTCCGTGATCACCGGCGAAACCGGCGCCGGCAAGTCGATCATGCTCGACGCCCTCGGCCTGACCCTCGGCGACCGAGCCGACAGCGGTGTGGTCCGCCCCGGCGCCGACAAGGCGGACATACTCGCCAGCTTCGACCTCGCCGACATCCCCGAGGCCCGCGCCTGGCTGGTCGAACGCGACCTGGATAACGACGGCCCCTGCATCCTGCGCCGGGTCATCACCGCTGAAGGCCGCTCCCGCGCCTACATCAACGGCAGCCCCTGCCCCCAGGGCGACCTCAAGACCCTGGGCGAGCTGCTGATCGACATCCACAGCCAGCACGAGCACCAGTCGCTGCTCAAGGCAGAAACCCACCGCCGCCTGCTGGACGAATACGCCGGCGCCAGCGAACTCGCCCGCCAGGTGCAGCTCGCCGCGCAGCGCTGGCGACAGACCCGCCAGGAGCTGGAACGCATCTCCCGCACCGGTGACGAGCAGCGCGCCCGGCACCAGCTGCTGAGCTACCAGCTGGATGAACTGGAGAACCTCGCCCTCGGCGAGAACGAACTGGAACAGCTGGAACTTGAGCACAAGAACCTGGCCAACGCCGAAAGCCTGCTGGCAACTTGTCGCCTGGTACTGGACATGTGCAGCGAGAGCGATGGCGGCAACGTGCTCAGCGCCCTGACCGCCAGCCTCAACCGGCTCACCGCCTTCCATGCCCAGCCCGGCGCCCTGACCGAGGCGGTCAACCTGCTGTCCAGCGCGCAGATCCAGGTCGAGGAAGCCATGGGCGAGCTGAACCGCTTCCTCGACCATTTCGATGCCGACCCGGCACGCCAGCAGCAATTGGAAGAGCGCCTCGACTCCATCTATACCCTGGCGCGCAAGCACAGGGTCCAGCCGGGCGAGTTGGCCGAACTGCAACAGAGCCTGCTCGACGAGCTGGAAGCCCTCAATGCCGACGACGAAGCCGCCGAACGCCTGGCCGAGGAGCTCGCCGCCTATGCGCGCCATTATCAAGAGAAGGCTGCCGAGCTGAGCAGGCTGCGCAGCGAAGCAGCCGGCCATCTGGCCAGCGCCGTGGAGGGCGAGATGCAGCGCCTGGGCATGCCAGGCGGGCGCTTCAGCATCCAGCTGCACCCGAGCCAGGCGGAAGAGCCCCAGCACTACGGCCTGGAACAGCTGGAATTCCTGGTCAGCGCCAACCCGGGCCAACCTCTCAAGACGCTGGCCAAGGTCGCTTCGGGCGGCGAGCTGTCGCGCATCAGCCTGGCCATCCAGGTGATCACCGCACAAACCTCGCGGGTGCCCACCTTGGTGTTCGACGAAGTGGACGTGGGCATCGGCGGCCCCACCGCCGAAGTAGTAGGCCAGCTGCTGCGTCGCCTCGGCGAGCGCGGCCAGGTCCTCACCGTCACCCACTTGCCGCAGGTAGCTGCCCAGGGCCACCACCACCTTTTCGTGCACAAGGAGCGCGGCACCCAGGAGACCCGCACGGCAGTGGCCAAGCTGCTGGAGACCCCGCGCATCGAGGAGATCGCGCGAATGCTGGGTGGCGTCGACCTCACCGAGGAGTCCCTGGCGCATGCGCGGAAGATGGTGACCAGCGCACAAGGCTGATCCGAGCCAGAAACGAAAAAGGCGACCTCGAGGGTCGCCTTTTTCATGCAAGCGGAAATTACTTCTTCTTGCGTACGTACAGCACCAGATTGTGGTCGACCAGCTCGAAGCCACGCTCCTTGACGATCTCCTTCTGGCGCTTTTCGATTTCCGGATCGAAGAACTCGATCACCTCACCGGAATCCACGCACACCATGTGATCGTGGTGGCCGCTGTCAGCCAACTCGAACACGGCATGGCCGCCGTCGAAGTTGTGGCGCACCACCAGGCCGGCCGCCTCGAACTGGGTCAGGACCCGGTAGACTGTGGCCAGGCCGACATCCTCGCCGGCTTCCATCAGCGCCTTGTAAACGTCCTCCGCGCTCATGTGGCGTTGCTCGGTGGAGTCGAGCATCTGCAGGATCTTGACCCGAGGCAAGGTCACCTTCAGGCCGGCTTTACGCAGTTCGTTGTTTTCAACCATGGTCAGCTTTCTCGAGGAATGCGGCTTTCGCAGCTTCCCTTAATGCAGGTATGATCGGGCTTTTAATGCCCAGCCAAGATAGTGGAAGTCTCCCACCGATGCAAAACACCAAGCTCCTGCTGACCAGCCTCACATTCGCAGGCTTGCTCGCACTCGCCGGTTGCTCGTTTCCCGGGGTCTACAAGATCGACATCCAGCAGGGCAACGTCGTCACGCAGGACATGATAGACCAGTTGAAGCCTGGAATGACCCGACGTCAAGTGCGGTTTATCATGGGCAATCCGCTGGTCACCGACACCTTCCACGCCAATCGCTGGGATTACCTCTACAGCATCCAGCCGGGCGGCGGTCAACGCCTGCAGGAACGTGTCAGCCTGATGTTCGACAGCAATGACCAACTGATCGGCCTGGCCGGCGACTTCATGCCCGGCGTGAGCCGTGACGAGGCCATCCTGGGCAGCGAAGGCAGCACCACCGAGGTCAAGCCCGAGCAACCGAAAGAACAGCCCAAAGCCGAAGAACCGCCGGCACCGGGTTCGCTTCTGGAGAAAATCCAGAAGGAAGTGGACGAAGTGGAGACCGCGCCGGTACCGACTCCGGAACCGCTGGAAACCTCGCCGCAGTAAACACGCGGCAACAAAAAAGCCCGGGCTGGTCCCGGGCTTTTTCATGGGCGACGTTCAGGCATCCCGTTCGCCAGCTCGCGCCTGTGCCGCCCTCGCCGCGCGCAGTTTGCGCACTTCCTTGGGGTCGGCAATCAGCGGCCGGTAGATCTCCACGCGATCGCCCTCCTCCAGCAGTCGTTCCTCAGGCTTGGCCAGCGCCTTGCCGAAGATGCCGAGCGGACAGTTGGCCAGGTCCAGCTCCGGGAACTGCGCCCCCAGGCCGGAGCGCAATACCGCTTCACGGGCGTCTATCCCCCTGGGCAGGGTCAGGCGCAGGAGCTGTTGGCTGTCGGCTTGGGCGTAGACCACCTCGACCTGAATCACGTCCTCAGCCATAGAGCTGCTTCGCCCGCTTGCAGAAGGCGTCCACCAGGGTATTGGCCGCCTGGTTGAACAGCGGCCCCAGGGTCGCCTTGATGATCGGGCCCGCGTAGTCGAAGCGCAGGTCCAGGCTGATCTTGCAGGCCTTGTCGCCCAGCGACTTGAAGTGCCAGATGCCATGCAACTGGGTGAACGGCCCCTCTTCCAGGTTCATCTCGATGGTCTTGCCATGGTCCAGCTTGTTGCGGGTGACAAAGCGCTGGCTGATGCTGCCCTTGGCCAATTCGAGACTGGCGAGCATGTGGCTCTCGCTCTCTTCCATCACCGTGGCCGCCGAGCACCAGGGCAGGAATTCCGGATAGCGCGCCACATCGTTGACCAAGTCGTAGAGCGCCTGCGCAGGGAATGGCAGCAGGGCGGAGCGCTGGATATGCGTGGTCATCTTGGCCTCGAACGGGGATCCGATCCGCGCCGCTCGGGCATGCTCGGGGTCGGACTGGTCAAAAAAGTGCCGCATTGTCGGGGATTCGTCGACGTCGCTCAAGCCTACGCCCCCGTAGCCGTGCCGTCTGCGACTCCCTATAATGCGCCGCCTATGGCTAAGCAAAAGAAACACCCCCAAGGCACCATCGCCCTCAACAAGAAGGCGTTGCACGACTATTCCATCGAACAGAAGTTCGAAGCCGGGCTGGCCCTCGCCGGCTGGGAAGTGAAGAGTCTGCGCGCCGGCAAGGCACAACTGGTCGACAGTTACGTGCTGCTCAAGGACGGCGAAGCCTGGCTGCTGGGCAGCCACATCACCCCCCTGAAGACCGCCAGCACCCACGTGATTGCCGATCCGGTGCGCACCCGCAAGCTGCTGCTGCACAAGCGCGAGCTGGGCAAGCTGTTCGGTGCGGTCCAGCAGAAGGGCTACGCCTGCGTGGCGCTGTCGGTCTACTGGAAGAAGCACCTGATCAAATGCGAGATCGCCCTGGCCAAGGGCAAGAAGGAATTCGACAAGCGCGCCACGGAGAAGGAGCGCGATTCCGACCGCGAGATCGCGCGCGCCATGCGCACCAAGGGCAAGGAATAGGCCCATCCAGAAAAACGCCGGGCACTGCCCGGCGTTTTCGTCAGAGCCCCTGCCGCCGTTGCGAGCGCGCCAGCCGCCGGGCCTCCAACTGCGACTCTTCCAGCACTTCCTGGACGTACTGGATATGCCGGTGGGAAATCTCCCTCGCCTCCTCCGCCCGCCGCTCGATGATCGCCTCGTACAGCGCCCGATGCTGCTGGTTCAGCATGTCGCGGGTTTCACTGCGCTGCAGGTACATGCCACCGATATTGGTCACCACGTTGTGCTTGAGCAGGTCGAAGAGGCCGCGAATGGTGTGCAGCAGCACGGCGTTGTGGCTGGCTTCGGCGATCGCCAGGTGGAAGCGCGCATCCGCCGCACCCTCCTCCGCCCGGCTCGCCTTGCTGCCCGGCGCGTAGCAGGCCCGCAGGGCTTCGAAGGCCTCGCCCAGGCGCTCGTGATCCACCTCAGTCGCCCGCTGCGCCGCGTAGTAGGCGCAGGAGCCTTCCAGGGTATGGCGGAACTCCAGCAGGTCGCGCTGGGCTTCGGGATTGCTTTCCAGCAGCTGCAGGAGCGGGTCGCTGAAGGTGGCGCCCAGCTCGGCGGCCACGTAGTTGCCGCCACCCTGGCGACTGACCAGCAGCCCCTTGGCCACCAGCTTCTGGATCGCCTCGCGCAAGGATGGCCGCGACACGCCGAACTGCTCGGCTAGCGCACGCTCGGCCGGCAGCCGTTCACCCGCCTTCAAGGTGCCCTCGAGAATCATTGACTCCAGCTGGCTGACGATGTCGTCCGACAGACGGCGCTGACGTACCTGACCGAATCCCATAGCTCTACCCACCCTCTCACGCCACCCCGGGCGGCCTTCTGACACGGCGCCTGCGGCGCGCGACGCGGCAGCCTAACCAGCGCGCCAGCCGCACACAAGAAGCACGCCTTCCATCTGCCGCTCGACCAAAGTCGCAACGCGACAAATTGACACAAGGATACTCCGGCTTTTACCCTGAGCCGTCGCTTTTGTAAATTGGTCTTACCAATCTGATCGACAAGCAGCGCCGACTCGGTCTTCGCCTGCCGCCACGCCACGAGCGCTGCGGTTTTCGCCCGATCCGGCTAACAGGCACTCCAAAAACAATTAGGGAGCCACCCCACGATGCAAACCTGGCAGCAGCTCTATACCCCTCTCGGCAGCCTCGGGCTGTCGGCGCTCGTCGCACTGATCCCCATCGTCTTCTTCTTCCTGGCGCTGGCGGTGTTCCGCATGAAAGGCCACATCGCCGGCACCATCACCCTGGCGCTGTCGATCGCAGTCGCCATCTTCGCCTTCCAGATGCCCGCCGACATGGCCTTCGCCGCCGCCGGCTACGGCTTCGCCTACGGTCTCTGGCCGATTGCCTGGATCATCGTCGCGGCAGTGTTCCTCTACAAACTCACGGTGAAGAGCGGTCAGTTCGAGGTGATCCGCAGCTCGGTGCTGTCCATCACCGACGACCAGCGCCTGCAGGTGCTGCTGATCGGCTTCTCCTTCGGCGCCTTCCTCGAAGGCGCGGCTGGTTTCGGTGCACCGGTGGCCATCACCGCCGCCCTGCTCGTCGGCCTCGGCTTCAACCCGCTCTATGCCGCGGGCCTGTGCCTGATCGCCAACACCGCGCCGGTGGCCTTCGGCGCCCTGGGCATCCCGATCATCGTCGCCGGCCAGGTGACCGGTATCGACGCCTTCAAGATCGGCGCCATGACCGGCCGCCAGCTGCCGTTCCTGTCGATCATCGTGCCCTTCTGGCTGGTGGCCATGATGGATGGCTGGCGCGGCATCAAGGAAACCTGGCCGGCAGCCCTGGTGGCCGGCGCCAGCTTCGCCGTGACCCAGTACTTCACCTCCAACTTCATCGGCCCGGAACTGCCCGACATCACCTCCGCCCTGGTGAGCCTGGTATCCCTGACCCTGTTCCTCAAGGTCTGGCATCCCAAGCGCGCCGAAGACGCCCAAGTGGTCGGCGTATCCGGAGGCACAGCGGTGATGGGTGGCTTCGGCGGCCCGCGCAGCACCACCCCCTCGCCCTACAGCTTCGGCGAGATCCTCAAGGCCTGGTCGCCCTTCCTGATCCTCACCGTGCTGGTGACCATCTGGACCCTGAAGCCCTTCAAGGCGATGTTCGCCCCCGGCGGCGCGCTGGAGCAGTTCGTCTTCCTGTTCGCCATCCCGCACCTGGACCAGCTGGTGATGAAAGGCGCACCGATAGTCGCGACCGCCACTGCCATCCCGGCCGTGTACAAGTTCGACCCGGTATCGGCCACCGGAACGGCGATCTTCTTCTCCGCGCTGATCTCCATGGTCGTCCTTTCGATCCATCTAAAAACTGGTCTTACCACTTTGAAAGAGACCTTCGTCGAGCTGAAGTGGCCGATCCTGTCCATCGGCATGGTGCTGGCCTTCGCCTTCGTCACCAACTTCTCCGGCATGTCCACCACCCTCGCCCTGGTCCTGGCTGGTACTGGCGCGGCCTTCCCCTTCTTCTCGCCGTTCCTCGGCTGGCTGGGCGTGTTCCTGACCGGCTCGGATACCTCCTCCAACGCGCTGTTCGGCTCGCTGCAGGCCACCACCGCGCACCAAATCGGCGTCAACGACACCCTGCTGGTCGCCGCCAACACCAGCGGTGGCGTGACCGGCAAGATGATCTCGCCGCAGTCCATCGCAGTCGCCTGCGCCGCCACCGGCATGGTCGGCAAGGAATCCGACCTGTTCCGCTTCACCCTGAAGCACAGCCTGCTCTTCGCCGCCATGGTCGGCCTGATCACCCTGGCGCAGGCCTATGTGTTTACCGGCATGCTGGTTCACTGATGGCCCTTCCGGGCTGCGGACAGACGCAGCCCGGTTCCTTTTCACTGCCCTGAAGCCCTGAATCGGATCGAATTCATGATCATCTCCGCCTCCACCGACTACCGCGCCGCCGCCCAGCGCAAGCTGCCGCCCTTCCTGTTCCACTACATCGACGGCGGCGCCTATGCCGAATACACCCTGCGCCGTAACGTCGAAGACCTGGCCGGTATCGCCTTGCGCCAGCGGGTGCTCAGGAACATGTCCGAGCTGAGCCTGGAAACCAGGCTGTTCGACGAGACCCTGTCCATGCCCGTGGCGCTGGCCCCAGTCGGCCTGACCGGCATGTACGCCCGCCGCGGTGAGGTGCAGGCGGCCAAGGCGGCGGCGGACAAGGGCATTCCCTTTACCCTGTCCACCGTCTCGGTCTGTCCGATCGAGGAAGTGGCGCCGGCGATCGATCGGCCCATGTGGTTCCAGCTCTATGTGCTGAAGGACCGCGGCTTCATGAAGAACGCCCTGGAACGGGCCAAGGCCGCGGGCGTGACCACCCTGGTCTTCACCGTCGACATGCCGGTACCCGGCGCCCGCTACCGTGACGCCCACTCCGGCATGAGCGGCCCCAACGCGCCGCTGCGCCGCATGCTGCAGGCGATGACCCATCCCTCCTGGGCCTGGGACGTGGGCCTGCTGGGCAAACCCCACGACCTCGGCAACATCTCCACCTACCGCGGCAACCCCACGGGCTTGGCCGACTACATCGGCTGGCTGGGCGCCAACTTCGACCCGTCGATTTCCTGGAAGGACCTGGAGTGGATCCGTGACTTCTGGGAAGGTCCCATGGTGATCAAGGGCATCCTCGACCCTGAAGATGCCAGGGACGCGGTGAAATTCGGCGCCGACGGCATAGTCGTCTCCAACCACGGCGGCCGCCAGCTCGACGGCGTGCTCTCCAGCGCCCGCGCCCTGCCGGCCATCGCCGATGCGGTGAAGGGTGACCTTGCGATCCTCGCCGACTCCGGCATCCGCACCGGCCTGGACGTGGTGCGCATGCTCGCACTCGGCGCCGACACCGTGATGCTCGGCCGCGCCTTCGTCTATGCCCTGGCCGCCGCCGGTGGCGCCGGTGTGAGCAACCTGCTGGACTTGATCGAGAAGGAAATGCGCGTGGCCATGGTGCTCACCGGCGCCAAGTCGATCAGCGAGATCAGCGCCGACTCGCTGGTACGCGAACTCGGTCGCTGAGACGAACCACCCCGGCGGGCCATCCGCGGCCCGCGATAACAGACGGGACACCGTATGAGCCTGCCGATCCCCTTCCTCAATACCGTCGAGCGCCTGATCCCTCTGGAGCGGCGCTTCGACGACCCACTGTCGACCCTGGCCTTCGGCACCGACGCCAGCTTCTACCGGCTGATTCCCAAGCTGGTGATCCGCGTCGAGAGCGAGGCCGAAGTCATCGCCTTGCTGAAGGCCGCCCATGCCGAACTGGTGCCCGTGACCTTCCGCGCCGCGGGTACCAGCCTCTCCGGCCAGGCCATCAGCGACTCGGTGCTGCTGGTGCTGGGTGACAACTGGAACGGCCGCGACATCCGCCAGGGCGGCGCGCAGATCCGCCTGCAGCCCGGTGTGATCGGCGCCCAGGCTAACGCCTGGCTGGCCCCCTTCGGCCGCAAGATCGGTCCCGACCCGGCCTCGATCAACGCCTGCAAGATCGGCGGCATAGTCGCCAACAACGCCAGCGGCATGTGCTGCGGTACCGCCCAGAACAGCTACCACACCCTAGCCGGCCTGCGCCTGGTGCTGGCCGACGGCACCCTGCTGGACACCGAGGACTCCGCCAGCGTCGCCGCCTTCCGCCACAGCCACGGCGCCCTGTTGGCGGAACTGGCCGAACTGGGCCGGCAGACGCGCGCCAATACCGAACTGGCTGCGAGAATCCGCCACAAGTACCGCCTGAAGAACACCACCGGCCTGTCCCTCAACGCCCTGGTGGACTACGACGAGCCGCTGGATATCCTCAGCCACCTGCTGGTGGGCTCGGAAGGCACCCTGGGTTTCATCGGCGCGGTGACCTACGACACGGTTCCCGACCACCCGCACAAGGCCAGCGCGCTGATCGTCTTCCCCGACGTGGAAAGCTGCTGCAAGGCCGTCACCCTGCTGAAGAGCCAGCCGGTCTCGGCGGTGGAACTGCTGGACCGCCGCAGCCTGCGCTCGGTGCAGGACAAGCCCGGCATGCCCGAATGGGTGAAAGGCCTGTCGGCCAACGCCTGCGCGCTGCTGATCGAATCCCGCGCCGCCAGCCAGGGCCTGCTGCACGAGCAGCTGGCGCAGATCATGGCGTCAATCGCCCACTTCCCGCTGGAGCAGAAGGTCGACTTCAGCGAAGACCCGGCGATCTACAACCTCCTGTGGAAGATCCGCAAGGACACCTTCCCCGCCGTCGGCGCCGTACGCCAGACCGGCACCACGGTGATCATCGAGGACGTCACCTTCCCCGTCGAACAGCTGGCCGAGGGCGTCAACCACCTGCTGGCGCTGTTCGACAAGCATCACTACGACGAGGCGATCATTTTCGGCCATGCCCTGGAGGGCAATCTGCACTTCGTCTTCACCCAGGGCTTCGACAGCCCCGAGCAGGTGGCCCGCTACGACGCCTTCATGCAGGACGTCACGCAACTGGTGGCGGTGGAGTTCGGCGGCTCACTCAAGGCCGAGCACGGCACCGGGCGCAACATGGCACCCTTCGTCGAGCTTGAATGGGGCAGCGATGCCTACCGCCTGATGTGGCAGATCAAGCGCCTGCTGGACCCGCGCGGCATCCTCAACCCCGACGTGATCCTCAGCGAGGACCGCGACATCCACCTCAAGCACCTCAAGCCGCTACCGGCCGCCGACGAGATAGTCGACAAGTGCATCGAGTGCGGCTTCTGCGAACCGGTCTGCCCGTCCAAGGAACTGACCCTCAGCCCGCGCCAGCGCATCGTGATCTGGCGCGATATCCAGGCCAAGCAACGGGCCGGAATCGACACCACCGCCCTGGAGCAGGCCTTCCAGTACCAGGGCATCGACACCTGCGCCGCTACCGGCCTGTGCGCCCAGCGCTGCCCGGTGGGGATCAACACCGGCGACCTGGTGCGCAAGCTGCGCGGCAAGGACGCCCATCACAACGGCAGTGCCGACTGGCTGGCCGGACACTTCGCCACCGCACTGAAAGGCGCGCGCCTGACCCTGCGGGTTGCCGATGGCGCCCGCCGGGTGCTGGGCGCGCCGCTACTGGAGAAGACCTCCCGCACCCTGCGCCAGCTCTCCGGCAACCGTCTGCCGCAATGGACGCCCGCCCTGCCCCAGGCCGTGCAGCCGATCCACTTCATCCCGCCGACTACGGATGCGCGCCCGCGGGTGGTCTACCTCGCCGCCTGCGTGTCCCGCGCCATGGGCCCGGCCGCGGGTGACCGCGAACAGGTGCCGCTGATCGACAAGACCCGCATGCTGCTGGAAAAGGCCGGTTACCAGGTGGTGTTCCCGGAGAAGCTGGACAGTCTCTGCTGCGGCCAGCCATTCGCATCCAAGGGCTATCCCGAGCAGGCCGAAAGCAAGCGGCGGGAATTGGTGGGTGCCCTGCTTGCCGCCAGCCGCGGCGGCCTCGACCCCATCTACTGCGACACCAGCCCCTGCACCTTGCGCCTGGTGCAGGACGGCCTGGATGAGCGCCTGCAACTGTTCGACCCGGTGCGTTTCATCCGCAGCCACCTGCTGGAGCGCCTGGAGTTCACGCCCCAGGACAAGCCCGTGGCCATCCATGTCACCTGCAGCACCCAGCACCTGGGCGAAGCCCAGGGGCTGATCGACATAGTCCGGCGCTGCACCAGCGAGGTGGTGATCCCGGAAGGCATCCACTGCTGCGGCTTCGCCGGCGACAAGGGTTTCACCACTCCGGAACTGAACGCCCACTCGCTGCGCTCACTGAAGGACGCGGTGCAACATTGCACGGAAGGCGTCTCCACCAGCCGAACCTGCGAGATCGGCCTTTCCCAGCACGGCGGCATCGACTACCACGGGCTGGTCTACCTGGTGGACCGCGTCACCCGGCCCAGGGCTGGGATCTAGCCCACCGGCTGGGCCACCACTAGGCAAAAAAATCTGAACCCCTCTCTCGACAGGGCAGTCCACCCCCATAAGCCCGGCCAAAGGCCCTGGCTTAGCTGCCTCGGACGCAAAGGCCCGAGTGCCGAAGAAATCGAGAGGAGACACCCTCATGAAATGTACTGCCCTGTTGTTCACCGCCGCCCTGCTGGCCTCGCCCGTGTTCGCTGCCGACGACCTGTGCACGGTCAACCTGCAGAAACTCAACGATGCCTTGGCCACCAACACCACCATCAGTGACCCGATCAAGCAGGAAGTCCAGGACCTGCGCATGAAAGCCGAACAGGCCCAGCAGGCTGGCGACACAGAAGGCTGCATCAACGCCAGCTCCCTGGCCCTGCAGCGCCTGCAACAACCCGGTACCGAAGGCGGTAGCGGCGAATCCACCTGATGCACCTCGCCCGCTGACCGCCCAATCCCGGGGAAGGACCTGTGGGAGCGAATTGATTCGCGACGGGCCGCGACGTGGCCCCGTTCCCCGGGTCCCGTCCAATCCGGCACTAGGCTGGAGCTCTCCTATACTGCTCAGCGGTCAATCCGAAAAGGAGGTCTCACATGCGCCGAATTGCCGTTTTCCTAGCCGCCGCCCTGCTCAGTGCTCCGCTTCTCGCCTCGCACTGTCCAGCGGACATGGCGAAGATCGACGAAATCCTGAAGACCGATCCGCCCGCCGACCCCGCCGTACTCGAGCAGGTGAAGAAACTCCGCGCCGAAGGCGAGGAGCTTCACAATTCGGGTAACCATGCCGAGTCCGAGAAAGTGCTGGGCGAAGCCCTGGGCCTGCTGCAGTCCAGCGAGTAGGTCCCTGGGCCTGGTCAGGCCTCCTGGCCGAGCAGTGAGAGTGCCATCCGGCGGACCTGCTTGAGGTCCACCGGTTTGCTCAGGCAAGCGTCGGCCCCGCGCCGACGCGCCTCGGCCAGGAGTTTTTCGTCCACCGCGGCGCTCACTACCAGCACTGGCATCATCGCCAGGCGCGGGCTGGAGCGCACGAAATCGAGTACATCCAGGCCGTCGCCGTCGGGCAGGTCAAGATCCAGCAACAGCAGCGCGGGGGTGATGTCCGCCAGCAGTCCCAGCGCCTTCCCCACCGACCCCGCACCCCGCACCTCGGCCATCTCGCGCAGGCCTTCCTGGAGGACCTTCAGGCAGGCTGGGTGATCCTCCACGCAGAGCACCTTGGGCAGTGCCGGCGGCTCCTCCGTCTCGGGTTTGACCGGTTTGGGCGGCTCGAAGTCCTCGGACGCGGTCACGCTGGGCAAGTCGATCCAGAAGCGGCTGCCGATATCCGGCGCACTGCTGAAGCCCATCTCGCCGCCCATCAGTTCCGCTAGCTCGCGGCATAGCACCAGGCCGATACCGGTGCCGGGAATGGTGGAATTCTCCCGGCCCAGGCGCTGGAACGGCTGGAACAGCATGGCCTGCTGCTCCCGACTGAGCCCCGGCCCGCTATCGGCCACCCAGAGCCGCACCGCGGCAGGCCGCACCTCGTAACCCATGCTGACCATGCCTTGCGGACTGTTGTACTTCACCGCGTTGGACAGGAGGTTCAGCACCACCTGGCGCAGGCGTCGGGCGTCGGCCATCACCAGCAACGGCGGCGCCGGTGGCGGCATCTGCTGCAGCTGCAATTGGCGCGCCTGCAGTTCCGGCTGGATCAGTTCACCGCAGCTGGCCAGCAGCGGCCCGATATCCACAGGCTTGAGCTGCAGCTTCTGACGGCGGTTCTCGATGCTCGACAGGTCGAGGATGTCGTCCACCAGCGAGGTAAGGTGACGGCTGGCGTTGACGATCTCCTGGGCGTAATCGCCCTCCACCTTGCGCTCTTCCTGCCCTTCCGCCTCCAGGGCGATCAGCTGGGCGAAGCCGTTGATCGCGTTGAGCGGCGTGCGCAGTTCGTGGCTCATGCTGGAAAGGAAGCGGCTCTTGGCCTGGCTCGCTGCCTGGGCCTCACGGCTGGCGACGCGCAGCTCTTCTTCCACCTGCTTGAGCCGGGTGATATCCACATGGGTACCGGCCACCCGCAGGGCACGGCCGTCGGAGTCGCGCTCCAGCACCTTGCCGCGGCTGAGCAGCCAGGCGTAACGACCTTCGACATCGGCGAAGCGATACTCGGCGTCGAAATTGTCCTGGTCGCTGACGGAGAACAGCATGCGCAGGCGGCGCACCCGCTCTACGTCGTCCGGGTGCACGCGCTCGACGAATTCGGAGAAGGTGATGTTGTCGCTGCGCAGTCCGAAGCGTTTGACGAAGCGCCCGCTCATCTTGATCGACAGGGTGATGGCATCGACTTCCCAGAGGCTTTCCGTGGTGCTTTCCAACACCAGGTCGAGATTGCGCCGGGCTTCCAGTCGCTCTTCCTCGCTGGCCTGCAATTGCGCGCCGCTGAGCTGCACCGCCTCGGCCAAGGCCTGGAGTTCGGCGATGCGGCTGCTCGGTGCCGGCGGGCGGAAGTCGCCCTGGCCGATGCGCTTCATCATGCCCATGATGCCGGCCATGGGCGTGGCCAGCTCGCCGCTGAGACGCCGCGAGCGGGACCACATCCAGGCGAAGAACAGTGCATAGAAGAAGCCCAGGCCAGCGATCAGCAGATAACCGATCTGCTGGTAGCGCGAGGCGAGGCGGTTGGTTTCCTTGAAGATATTGGCCTCGTCCACCACCATCATCAGCCGCCACCCGGTCTGCGGGATCTCGCTCCAGGCCACCAGCTGCTTGCGCCCGCCGAGCTCCACTTCCTGCACATTGCCTTTGCCCGCGGCCATGGCCTCCAGCAGCGGCTGCATCTCGCGGTGGCGGGCCAGGTTGAAGTCCTCGGGCTTGAGCACCTCGCGGCGCACCGCCTCGTCGTAGGAGAAGCGCGTCAGCTCGCGCAGGCCGAAATCACGTTCCCCCGCCTCCGGCAGCGCCATGATGCTGTGGTCGCGGCTCACCAGCATGGCGTAGCCCTGCCAGGGCACCTTGAGGCTGCCGATCTCGCCCAGCATCTGCCCCACGGTGATATCCAGGCCCACCACCCCTTCGAGGAAGTCACCACGATAGACCGGGGTGATGGCCGACATCATCCAGCCGAGGCCGGCCGGGTCCAGGTAGACATCGGTCCACATCGTCTTGCGCTGCGGATTGTGCTTGGCGTCGGCGAGGTAATAGAAGTTGTAGTTGGGTATCACCATGTCATGGGGATACTGCTCGGGCGTCATGAAAAACGGGAAGATGCGGTTGTAGCTGTCCCAGCTGTTGAAGTAGACCGCCGCCACCAGCGGGTTGGATTCGCGTATGGAGCGCATCAGCGGGTCGACCTGGGACAGGCGCAGGGCCTTCTCGTGGTCCTGGCGCTCCAGCGGCGTGCTGCTGGCATAGAAAGACGCGGCGCGGCCGTCGTCGCTGCGGGTGTAGTAGACACCGTCGGAACTCAGCACATGGCGTTGACGCTCAAGCTCATCGGGCTTGAAGGTCCGGTCCTGCAGCGCCCGGCCCACCGCGTCGCGGAACAGCCGCGTAGGCACTTCAATGCCCTGCAGGCGCATGTCGATCACTTTGCCCTCGCGAAGCACGGCACTGCTCAGATCCTCCAGCGCGCTTTGCTGCAGGTAATCGACCTGGGCATCGCGGATCGCGCTGTTAGTGAGCAGATAAGCCGTGATCAGCACCGATTCGACCAGAATCAGCGGTATCAGGGCACTCTGTACGAAGGCACGCCAGATCCACTGGCGCAAGGGAGTTCGGGCGGAACGCGGCATGGCGACGTCTCAGCGCAAAGGTCTTCCTGACAATAGCCTGCAATCATATCGCAAGCACCCATGACGTTAGGTCAAAAGCGAGGTCGACGCTGCCCCGTCTTATGCCGTAGACTAGACCCCGTTGTACACCCTGCAGTTCTTGGGGCCGATTAGGATTCGACGCCGGTAACAAAACTCTAGGGGCATGCCGAGCTGGTAGCAGACCTCGTAAATCAGCTGCTGCAAACTATTAGTTGCCAACGACGACAACTACGGGGCGGCCCTCGCGGCCTAACCCTTCTGGCGGCTTCGGCTGCCAGCAGTCATAAGGGGATGCCTGTAAACCCGAAATGACTGTCAGATAGAACAGGATCGCCGCCAAGTTCGCTGTAGACGTAACGGCTAAAACTCATACAGCTCGCTCTGAGCACCCTGCCAGTCGGGCCGCAAAGAGCTAACTCAGTAGACTTGGCTAAGCATGTAGTCCCGAAAGCGGAGAGCTGGCGGACGGGGGTTCAAATCCCCCCGGCTCCACCAAACCCATGTTTCGAGATGATCCCACATGTTCCCATGTGCACTCGAAACACCCTGCAAAGCCCGCCTCGTGCGGGCTTTCTTGTTTCCGCATGTTCCCACACGTCCCCCCCTATCGTTGTCCATCGTGTATCCCTGCGTGTATCCTCACCGATAAAGTGAACTGAAGGGATACAAGCATGAAGCGCAGCGAGATCAAGCGTCGTCCTTTGGCTGATACGGTCCTCGCCAGCTTAGAGGCGGAGACCCAGGAATACAGGGAACTGGATGGCGATGGCCTGTACTTCCGCGTGAAACCAGACGGCTCGAAGTCATGGCAACTGCGCTATAAGAAGGCCGACGGCAAATGGTCATGGCTAGGGCTGGGCGGCTACGGCACGGGCGACCACCAGCTCACCGGGGAGCAAGCACGACGCAAAGCTCGTGAGCTACGCGACAGCACTGCGAAAGACGGCAACATTTTGGCCACCAAACGCGCAAGGAAAGCTGCGGAGCTCGAAGCGGCCAATAACACCTTCGAGCATCTGGCTCGCGAGTGGTACGGAACCAAGCGCAAGACATGGACTGAGGGAACAGCGGTTCGCACCATCGGTGCGCTTGAGAAACATGTGTTCCCAGTGTTTGGCAAGCGGCCCTATACCGGAATCCTCCCGATGGAGTGGATGGATTTCCTAAGGGGCATGGAGCAGACCGGCATCGTCGAGCAAACCAGCCGCGTACGTGGCATGTGTCGCGAGATATACGACCTTGCTCGGGTCACTGGTCGCGCCACCCACAACCCGCTCGAAGGTCTCCACAAGTTTCTGCTGACCAAGCCGGTCGAAAATTTCGCCCATGTATCACTTGAAGAGCTACCTGCTCTGCTACGAGCCATTCGCGCATACCCCCATGCGACTGACGTACGAATCGGCTTACAGCTGCTGGCGATGCTCGCCTGCCGTCCCTCCGAGTTGCGCGAGGCTCGCTGGGCAGAGCTCGACCTGGATGCTGGCCTCTGGTTAATTCCCGCCGAGCGTATGAAGCGCCGCCGAGAGCATCTGATTCCTCTCCCCTGCCAAGCTGTCGAGTTGCTGCGCGAGCTGCACAACATCACCGGCGATTTCTCGCTACTGTTCCCTGGCCGCAGCGATACCACCAAACCGCGAAGTAACACTGTGTTCCTGATGGCCCTCCGCCGTCTCGGCTACGAAGGCCGCCAGACCGGCCATGGGTTCCGCCACTTAGCAAGCACCATACTTAACGAAAATGGCTTCGATTCCCAACACGTAGAAGCCCAGCTCTCCCACGTTAAGGAAGGCGTGCGGGGCGTCTATGACAAGAGCATTTACCTCGCGCAGCGCCGAGAAATGATGCGGTGGTATGCCAACCACTTGGACAAATTAGCAACTGGCAACGTGGTGCAAATCAAGCGCGCCTGATCCCTTGTTTGTCCCTCAAGCGAGGTGTTCAGTTTTACCCCCCCAAGCGGATGCAAATAATTTCTGTGCTCTCAGAATAGAACTCCTTTGAGCCAAAGGAGCACACCCCAGATGCATGCCAACGCACCGCTTCAAAAACTGTCCATTAAGGAAATCTGCGCTCTCGAAGGCCTCAGCCGCAGCGGACTCTACAAATTGATGAAGGCCGATCCAACCTTTCCGAAGCCGATCAAGAGCGGCCCCGCACGCGGTGCACGAGTACGTTTCCTAGCAACGGAGATTGCAGCCTGGCAGGAGCAACATCGCGCGATGCAGGGGGCTTTATGAAATGAAGGGCAGTAACTCGACTGACTTCTGGTGGACAAAGATTTTCCGCTGCGTCATCGACAGCGGTGATCTTGCAGCAATGTCTGGGAATGCAGTGAAGGTCTACGTCTCACTGAAATCCCGTGCACACGCTCAAACTGGATGCATCAAATGCAGCGCCAGCCAACTGGCTAGGGATGGAGGAATGTCGGAGAAGTCTGCGCGACGAGCGCTGGGAGAACTCGTTGAAATGGGGTATCTACAGAGTATCCAGCGCCCCGGCAGAACGTCGGAGCTGCACCTAATAGAGCAATTTACGCTCCGCGACGGCGATGAAAACCTAGGACGTGCGCGCTTCAAGTTCATCCCGGCTAGCGTCGATCAAAGAATAAGCGAAATGAAGGCCATGCTAGCCTCAGGGCGCCCGCTGGACGGCCTGACAACTATTAGCATCGAACATAATCTCAGTATTAGTGCTCATACCGTGAACATCGCCGTTATCCAGGACAGCGGCGATCTCCAGGTGCTGGACCACGTCGTAAAAAACCCGAGATTTTCCAAACTGCAAAAGCACCTAAATCGCATACAGAGCGATTGGGACCAGGATGAGCCCTGAGATATCCACAGCGTGGTCGCCCATGACCGTGGTCCGCCCTGACCACGGTCACGCGGGGGTAGGCTGACTGGTCGCCGGTGACCGGACATACAAGCCCCCCCTGGTCACATGTGACCTACGTAATAAGAACAAGAAAATAAAAATAGATTTGGACTCCAGCTTCCCCCCTCAGTATTCCTTGCCCACCCTAGCCGAGCAGATTGCAGCCATGGACGCCAAGACCGCCGCCTACCTCGCCACCCTGCCGCCCGATCTGGCCGCACTGATTCGTCCGCTCAAGGTCGGCGGGCATCTGGCCGACGCCCTGCGCCGCATGGAACAGGCCGATTACCACCCCACCTTTGACCTAGCCAACGCGCGCGCCGGCGCCTTTCTCTTCGCAGCCCTGACCTATGGCGACCTAGCCCAGTTCGACTATCTCGCCTTGGAAGTCTATCGGTTCGATATGGGTCAAGCGCGTCGTGACTTTCTGAACGAGCAGGCCCAAGCGTACCGCCCTGATCCCGCGTGACCTTCGCTGCCTAGTGCTGAAACCATGACCAACAAGCCTGAACCACCGCCCATGCGGGGTGGCTACGGCCTGCTAGTGCAGGCCGCCCTCGATGTCGCCAGCGCCGAATGGCTGCAGGTGCGCCGCTAGGACCTGGCCGCGCGCCTCGGCGCCTTGTGACTGCCGCTGCGGGTGTTCGCCTCGCTATGGGCGGTGGGGCGCGATTGCGAGGGAGTGGGGATCCGTGCGCTTTTGGTCGAGCAGTAGGCTGCAAAAACTATGCAGGTCGGAATTCAGACCAAGAAGGAAAACTGCCATGAGCGGGCGGTGTTTTCTTAGCAAACCTAGGTTGGATGCAGCGAGGGCCTGAGTAGAGAAGATGCCTAGCTGTAACCGAAAGCAAGGGCAGCCGGAGCTGCCCTCTCCTTCCCCAGCTACTTGGCCTCCCAACCGACACTGGTCAGTTTCAGGGTGACCTGGGCTGTCTGAGTGCCTGCGCTAGCCTGGAGCATCTCCGGGTAGTAGAGGGGAAGGTTTGATTCCGGCAGCCACGGCGCCGTGATCACGCCATAGTTAAAAGTGACCGTTGCTTCCTTGTAGTCGCCGTTGCTCATGGGTCCGTCCCATTTGACGACCTCGGCCAACACCTTTTTCCCCCAGCAGATGTCCGGACCGACCATGAAGGGCTTGAGCTTTTCGCTGGGGGTGTATCGTGCGATCGGCATTTTCCAACCCGGTGTTTTAATTGCTGCGTCTTCGCCGTTGACCAAACCGGCGCTTTGCAGATTGGCAAAGGTGATCGCCCGCAGCGATTTCGATTTGATTTCCAGGATGGTTACGTCGACTGGCCACGTCTTTATGCCGAGGCATAAGCTGCCGTTCGCCTCTAGATCTTGAGCGATGGCCTGTTCAAACTCACCCTTGTAGTTGTCGCACCCAGCGATCGCCAATGTAGAAACAGCTAGTACCGAAATACGATTTTTCATAGCGTCCTTGTCGTGTCAGGTGGTCATGAAGCGCCTCGATACTGAGGCAAATAGTCATCATCGGCGCCGGTGAATCCAGAAAAAGCTGTCCGCACACACAGACAGTCTCAACTCGTGTTCGCCGTTCTTCCGGAACCAGTTCAGGGCGTAGGTCAGATTGCCGCTGCAATCGGCCCACATTGGCAACAGTGCATCTGAGACCTCGACGACCCGTAGCCTGACGCCGCCAGAGACCAACACCAGGTCGACGGTAACCGTCCGGTCCAGGAGCAAGGCGGCGCTACCCAGTAGCCGGTTCAGTGCTGGGAGATCGAGATCGAGCGCCAAGCCGGCCCGCAAGTTGGCGGCGAGCTTGCGCTCGAAGGGGTTGAGCGTCAGTTCCCAGCTTCGGAGTTCAACATCCGGCGCGTCGTCCTCCTGCAAGTAACGGAGGTCTCCATCAATTTCGAAGAGCATTGGCGACCTCCTGAAGTTCGCGCATCTTCCGGGAGTGGTGGCCGCAGCGATTAATACAACGTGCCAGCCACCACAGGCGCAGCACCATTCCGAGTGGAGTCACCTCAACATCGAGCTCCCTCAGTGCTGCCTGCACAGCCGCTTTGGCTGGCTGGAGACCGGCAACCAACTCAGCATTCCTCGCCAGGTGAGCGGCCCGTCGGGCCGCCCAACATTTGAGCAGCCGCATCAGTGACCTCCGGTGCGGGCCATGCGCTGCAAGATCGCAATGCGCTCCCGGTCATCAACTCCCTGCAGTACGTTGAGCCGGGCCGCGATCAACTCGGCCTCGACAAACGAACCGATGGGGAGATGTTCCAGTGGAATGGGGGCAGCAAAATCGGTGCGGATAGCAACCAGGACCAACTCGGCACGATCTACTGAGACATGGGCCACTGCACCGAGGCGTGTCAGCTGCTCATCGAGGTCGCGCACCAGGTCGCTGGAAATGGTGTTTGGGTGAGTGTACATAGAGACTCTCCTGTCATGGTGAGCCTGTACGCTCAGCCCCATTCGGAGGTGTCACAACCCCCCAAGCAACAACGGCAGCACCTGGTTGCCGAGGTAGCTCCCCAGGACAGCCGCGTTGAAGAACACAACGACACGCGTCCAGACCGGACGCCAGTTGAGCACGCCGGCATAAAGGAACAGCGCTGCGCCAATCAGCAACCCGACCGACACCCCTTGGGCACTAAGCAGGATATCGAGCAGGGTGCTGCAGGCATTGGCCACGGGGAACCAGGCGCCGCCAGCCGTTAAGGCAAAAACGAAACTGGAAGCCGCCACCACGCAGAAGCCGCGCGGCGACAGTGATAAGCCGAGGATTCGAATCGTGCGAGACATGGGTCACCTCCTGAGGATAGGGAGGTGGGCATCGTTTTACAGGCTGGGGTGTGTCACAACCGTTCGTTCTTCTCCCCAGCGATCAATGCCTCGCACTCGTCGCAGATCAGTTCATACGGCTGCCCGGTGAGCAGATCGTAGTAGTCGCGCGCGGCCCCGGTTCCCAGCTGCTCCCGACAGGACGAGCAGAACACCGGCATCTCACGCTCTCCGGCACCACGAAACCAGCCCGCGCAATAGCTGAGCTGATCGAGTCCTTCTGGTACGGGGAGCATGGCCCCACCAGCCTGACCACATTTAAACCCCTGCTGCTCACTGTCCTGATGCAGCCACAGCGTTTTCCGCCGATACCCCTCCGCCTCCTTCCGCTGCCGATACAGCTCCTGGCGAATTGCGACTGCAGACCGTTGGCGTAGCTTCTGTTTCATCGGGTCCGGGCTTCTCGATCGGGGTTAGTCAGCAACTATACCAATCTCGAATCCACGTCTTTCGTTACCGCTTACGCGTTGTGGTAGCATCAACGGGGCAAGGGGCCGCACGCAGAGGCGGCTGGTGTTATAGGTGATGTCGGATGCCTTGGGGCTGGCACCCTATAACACATGCTTATGGATTCCCCTGCACAAGCAGGAGAAATGACAAGGCCCCGTTATTGGGGCCTTGTCATGAATGGGCAATTCCCATGACTGGGATTGGCGCCGGCCAGATCCGGAAACGCCAGTTCAAGGTCGGGCCGATTGCCGATCGCAATCGCCGTCATCACCGCTGTGCGGACCTCCTCCAGATCGGTACCTGCTAGTCGCGCCACAGTGGCCATGACCTCAGCCACTGGCCGATCAAAAACGAGAGCCTCGGACCAGTTAACAGGCAGGATCCTCATCAGTCCTCTCCTTTGGGCGGTTGAGGCCGTGGCGGATTAAGGTTAATGGTGCGCCCGGCACGCTCCTGCCCCGTGCGCGTGGAGCCATCCCCTCCAGTAGGCGGGACTGAATCCTTCACTGGAAAGCTCCTGCTCGCCTCCTGGCTGATCCTCTTCTGAACGGCCTGGCGGCTCAGCTCAGAGGTCGTCTCAGAGGACTTATCAGGGCCCCTCACCGCGCGTGCAATCCTGCTTATACCGGCTGCCATGGCGACCGTTGCCGCCGCCATTTTGGCAGCCTCCGTCGGAGTACCGATGGAGTTTCTGGCAGCAGCCGTGAGGCCCCCGATCGTGGTTCCGGTCAGCCTGCTGGAAAACCAGACAGCCCCGACCAGGAGCATTCCACAAACCGCTGACAGGCCGACCCGCAACATCTCCCACTCGGCGCCGTCACCTGTCCAACCAGAGGCCGCTGCGCTCTGCCCAAACACCACCGAGGCGTAGAGCAACGAAGCCCCTACAGCCAGTGCCTGACAAAAAATGGTGAAGAAAGTGCAGAAGGCCAAGGTCGACACGAGGACGGTGATAACCCGCATCCCGGCGACAATTGCCACCAGGACAAACACCGGAGCCAGGACCAATGTGATCGCAAATCCGGCACCGGCCAGCGTGAGGGCCATCGGCATCAGAACCTGCAGATCGAGCCATTGCTTGTAGTTCTTCAGGACCTGGAACGCCCCAGTTGCCGCGCCTATCGCTGCTCCCGTGGCGCTGCTCCCCTGCTCACCATCCCCCAGGCGCCCCATCAGCCTGGACCAGGCCACAACCGTTCCGACTGTGCCACTGGTTGCATCTAGGGTGGCGGGTGCCTTCTCCTTGCCCAATTTTTCTAGAGCGCGATAGGCCTGCTCTCCGCCGTACTGGGCGATGTGGAATGCCTCCATACAGTTGGTCGGTACGAACTGCCGGTCCATGTATGGATCCTCGTGCTCACGCACGAGCACGTTAGGTCCGTGGCGCGCCTCCACGGGGGCTTCGGATACCCGCAGGTAATCAACCCTCTGCTGGTTCTGCCCACTGAATAGCCCCTCCCAATAACCCTGCCCGGGTAGCTGATAACGCCGCTGCTCCTGGTTGAACGCATCCGGCACTTTCTGGCTGCCCAGCGCCTGCAACCCCTTTTCCCTGTTCCAGTTCAGCGACGACAGGTTGAACGCCTGCCCGATATCGCCCAGGTTGCTATCGATGCCGACGACCGAGGCCAGTAGATCCACTGCCCCACCAGCCAGCTCCCGCAACTGGTTCATGTTGCTGATCGTGTCGTCGGGGACACCCAGCCCCCCACCCCCCAACAGGCCGATCGATTGCCAGGCACGAACATCCGCGTGGTTGACCTCACCTGGGCGAGGGCCACAGCGTTGGTTGT
This sequence comes from Pseudomonas sp. BN417, assembly GCF_029871205.1. Lineage (GTDB taxonomy): Bacteria > Pseudomonadota > Gammaproteobacteria > Pseudomonadales > Pseudomonadaceae > Metapseudomonas. The sequence goes on from NZ_SSOJ01000087.1 coordinate 63,663, forward strand.
AATCACGAATCAACGCGCCCAGGTCACTGTCCCCGAAAGCGGACACAGCGCGCTCAACCGCATCATCCAACGCGGCCTGGGTAGGGATAATCCTCCCACCCGCACTATTTTCGGCTAACGCCTTGGAAAGCGCGCTGCTGTAGACGCCCTGGAGGACGCCCCCCGCTTGGGCCAGCACGGCCTGGATCCTCAGCACCTCAATGGACGCTCGCCCTGGAAACTGCAGGGTGGTCGGTTGTAGCCCCCACATTACGATCAGAGCCACCGCTGCCCTTTCGCCCAGGGCAGCAAACTGCCCGCGCAGGAGGGCGAGGAGCAGCAATGTGACTGCCAGGAACATCGCTGGGGTGACCAGGGCACGGCTCGCAGAGCCAATTGCCTCAGTCACTGGAGCGATACCGATCAGGGTCGAGACGACCAGGTTTGACCAATGGGCGAATATCCAGTCGAATCCAGCCAACCCCTCAGCGTCCATGGCGGGCTCTCCGAATCACGTCCCCAACCAGCAGGCGGGCCCGCAGCAACAGCCAACCCACCACACAAAGGATGCCGATCCAGCTCACCGCCAACCAGATCGCCCGTTGGTCCACCATCACCCACATCACGATCCTGGGACTGACCAGCCAGATCAGGGCCAGGGCAAACTGCGCAGCCATGATCCCCAACCCAATTCTCCTCATCCAATGGGCGCCCCTCCGAATCACCGTCTCCATAACGTACCCCTCCGCGTTGGCTTATCCGGGGAGCATACGAGGACGTTAGGTGTGTCGACCCTCAATCGTGGGGCAAAAACGCCTCCCCTCTCAGACCGTAAGCGGTAACAGGCCAAGCAACCTAGGTGGGATCACCCCAAATGGCCTCGCCAACCTCACCTTTGCAAGGCAGCGCGTTGCGCTGCTGCGGCTACGCCGGGAACCCTGCTGCGCAGGTTCCCCGCTAACGCGGCCCCCCTCCACAACGACCAGCCGAGCTGGCTCGGCTGGCGGCGCTCTACGCGCCGCTCGTGCCTGACGGCACGCTATGTCAGGGACTCTCGCTACGCTCAGCCCCAGACATAGCGTGCCGTCCCAGCCCTCCGCGTATATTTCAGGCGCCACATTGACCGCCCCGGGCAGGACGCTAGGATGAGCTCATCCCACTGAGCGTCTCCCTACCAAGAGCGCTCACCCAATGCCCTGCTCCGCGCCATTCGCGGCAGGGCATCGGAGGGCGAGGTGCAGACGTAAATTCGCGGACTGCACCTCGTGCCCGGCTCGGTTCCCAATCTCGGAACTGAGCCGGGCGAACGCACTCCAGGAATAGCCTCCTGGAGCTGCGGTTAGCCCCGGCTCGACGTTGCTGGATGTCGTTAAATCCCCAGTTCCTGAGGATCTGCCTGCTCAGCAATCCAATGGCGCAACACCAATGAGCAAACAGCAAAAGGTGCCTAGCACGCTGCCTCGGCAGAAAGTCTCGCTGGTCCGAAAGGACGGAGTAGGCAAGGACACGTCGTCACGTGTTCGACGGACCTGCGCTTATAGCGCCACGCGGTTTTAGCTCCCGAATCGGTTGAAGCTCACCGCCTGTGTCTATAGATAGATAGGTCGTGTTCCATCTTACAAAGCACAACATGGCCAACTCGATTCTCGACCCGCACGCCCCGGAAATCCTGCGACGGGTGCGGCAAGGCTACACGCAGCACATGCTGATGCTGTACCTGCAGGACCAGAAAACCCTTTCCATCAGCCAACCAAGTCTGTCCCGCTGGCTCAAAGGGCACGACACTCGGCGCCTGCTAGATGTCGAGCCAGATGCCGAATTTGACCACTATCAGGCGCTCGATCGGCTAAGAAAACCCGCTCGCGCCTACCGCAGAAAACTCGCTGAGTGGCGAGGTCTTATCCACCACCTGCGGGAGCGAAACGCCTCGCTCGGCGAAATTCTCGATGACCTGAAGCGCCGAGGTGTCCACACCTCGATTCGCACAATCCGCAGGGAGCTGGATACGCGATGAGCAAAAGCAAACCAGGCAGTAAAGAACACACATTCGCCAAGCCCGCGACTCAGGCTAAACGCGCCTGCATCGAGATGTTCAAAGGAAGGCTGATCGATTCGATCGGTACGTCTCGAACCTATCAAGAGGGGCTAACTCGATTTGGCGAATGGATGCGCGACAACCGATGTGGTGCGCTCCCGCAAGCATCTGTATCGCGCGCTGAGCGCTTCCTGGCAGAGCGCGCAAAACAGGTCGGACAGAAGACCCTCGACCGTGACCGGCAGGCGGTTCAGGTATTGCTGCGACACGTCGGAAAACTGGCTGCTGACCAGCGCTTGCCAGTCATTCAGGCCGAAAGGCAGCAGGTACTGCAAGCACGGGCATATACCCCTGAACAGGTGCACCTAATTAAGGGGCGGATGGCGCCGCACAACGCCTTAGGGCTCGAAATCTCCCATGCAGCTGGCCTTCGTGCACACGAACTATTCACCTTGGCCAGACTCGATGAGGTGAGGCCTGATGCACGACCGGCCGATGCAGCAAAGTTTGCCGGCCGCGACAACGATCACACCAAGTACGTTGTTACCGGCAAAGGCGGGCTGACGCGAGAGGTTTCCATCCCAAACCATTTGGTTACGCGCTTAGAAACGCAGCGCCTTGATGAACCACGCACCATCCGCGACCGTGGCGTCCTCTATCAGCAACGCTACGCGATCGGTGGAGGACAGGCACTCAGCCAGGCATTCAGCGGGGCCAGCACAGCCGCCCTTGGCTACTCGACAGGTTTGCACGGCGTACGCCACAGCTATTCTCAGCAGCGACATTACGAAGTGCAGCTCCTCGTTGGTGATCCCGAACGAGCTCTACGAATCGTGTCACAGGAGCTCGGACATTTCCGCCCCGAAATCACAGAGGTGTATCTGCGATGAGGGACGATTGCGGACATTTCCTCTCACACATTTGAAGCAAAAGGTATCCATACCACCGCCGAGGCGCAAAAGCGGGAAACGCTGGTATGACTGGCTATGCGCGAAGTTTTACGGCCTCGCGCAGCCCGGACGGCGGACCAGACGCCAGGACAAAAGCAAGAGCGACCCCCGCCGTTACCGTCCATACCAGCAACGGCGGGGCGGGCCGACGACCTAGAAGTGGCTTTATAAAAAGGAAGACACCTTCATTTGGCCCAAATGGTTGAGTACCCAACTTACATCTAAAGTGGCGTGCTTTGCCCATCTAAAACATTAGAAAATCCCAAGATCACGCTCGGCATCTAAACTGGACTCTCGGGCTATTTGACTGTCAATATAGTCAATATAGCCATATGCCCATCTACTAACCTTTCCGTTCTTGTGTTTCAAAAGAGGAGTCAGCGCGGCCTTATCACGCTCCAAGTAAGGAACCAGCGAGCCGGACCACCCCCTACTATTCATGTTTGCAGCCAAAGCGCTTGCTACACGCTTGTCATCGCCAAAGTTCTCAAGCAATGAAATGAACAGCCTTGACGGAAACTGAGTGTCATCCTCAACCACCATGACATTTACACAGGAAGCAACGAAGCTAGGCGCAAAGTCCGGATGTTCTTCGCACCAAGAAATAACTCCCTCAGCGGGAAATGAAGAAAAAACACTTGGCATTTGATTGGTAAAGCTATTCTCTCTGCTAAGCAATTGCCGCAACCAGTAAACCTCCAGACCTTTGGCCTTGGAAATAGCCTCCCCAAAATGTGGCCACAATAGGTCACCATGCTCCCCTGCTATTTTTAAAAGCAAAGGCTTTATGTAATGCCACAGATCGCCATGATTAAAGCCATGCTGACAAGCAGAAATCAACTGGCGCGATATCGATATTAAGAAATCTTCATCCGGCTCACTTAGAAGCTTTTCAATCATCGACCTCCAATGATGAAAATCTGTGGAAGATTCTTTTTGATCTTTATGCAAAGGAACTGCCAGCACCAATACCTTGACAGCGCTTCGAATATTCTCCATCCGATCAGCACTGCTAAAGCAGTACATAAACATTACATCTAAAGCAGGCCAGGCAGCATTGCTTCCCAGCGCTGATAGCTTGAGGCAGAAATCCGCGACGACTTCCGGAGCCAATCCATCCGTGACACTTCCATAACTCAGAGCAGTTGCGCTGCTAGCCGGAATAGTTCCCTCACCAATGAGATCAAGCAGCTTATTCAGGTGCTGTACCTGAATAAGCCCAGTGCAAATAAATGAAGGATAATAGCCGATTAATTCAGGCTTACGCGAGACTCTGTCTATGTAATCCTGCCAAATTCCCGGGGACTTCTCATATAAGCCTCGGTACAACCCAAGAACGAAGCTAATATTCGCCTGACCAATCCCAGAAAGCTCCTCTAGAACCCGATCAAGAAGAACTCCCTCGTCCGTCAACTCCAGAATGAGCTGACGCCCAAAAGAATATGACTGCCGCTGATCACCAACGAGCAGCAACTTAATGTTCGGCAACAACAACCCAACATCTTTGGCGATTTCTAAAGCTAGACTCCTTGCATTCTCCGCAGCGCTATCAACATAGGAACCGCTCTCCATCTTGCGATGTTCCCAAGGTGGATTAACAACTACAATCCTTAGCTTTTCAGCTAAATCCGCTCCTTCAGGACTTAGGAGCGCCAACCACGAATTGAGTGCAGAAACGGCAGTCTTTCCGAGACCTTCGCTGTCATACTCGAAAATATTCTTGATACTTTCCAGAGCAGACGGCCAATAGCGACCATTACTCTCAACGATACGTCTTATAGCGAAATCCAACATATCAATTCGCCCTCGGCTTACAAAGCCGCGAATTGACCCACCAACATCATTAAGAACTTTTTCCTTCTGTCTTTCGCCGCGATCCAGCATAACAATGTAGAGATCTACGGCAGCTTGCCAATAATCGAAAACCTCCTGCCAGACTTCTGGCCGCCACTCTTCAAGCGGCGCTTTTGTTCCTTGAAACTCCGCACCGACAGTTCGACTACCGCCATAAGTGTTTATAGCTTGCTCTAACGCGCTGAGCAGAACCATGTCAACTGCGGTTTGATTAATGTCCATCGCTTGCCGGAGCAAGGAAAAGCGAGCCTCTGGCTCCGCGGCAGTACCGGAAAGGTTGATCCGGAAAAGCTGGGAAAACATGCCTGTTGCGTTGTTGCTCCATGATTCATTTTCGGCCGAAGCCAATAGCAACATGCACCAAGAAGACTCCATAAATAAATCAGCGTGAAAGCAAAGCTTCTCTAACCCCCAAACCAAATTCCGCCGAGTATCACCTTCTATAGAAAGTAACTGATCATGACTCAAGGAAGCCAAGGTTCGGAATATTGCGGCAGCAGTGGCATCGGGGTTCACATTAACGAAGGAGCGAAAGAGTCTAGAACCCCGTTCCGATAGGATCACTTCCGCTAGGCCAAAAGGGGCTTGGGGTCCGCAAAGTTTCTCGGTCAGCAGTTTTACGTCGCTATGAAAATCCATTTTTTCGACTTGACTACAAAAACCCTCAATCATCCCGCTCGGAATTGAGTCTACTAATTCCCTCTGCTTGTTTTCTCGTGTTTTTGTCCACCACTGCCCGGCCAAGCGGATAGCTAAGGGTTTAGGAACAACCTGCCCAAACCTTCCTCGCCGATCAATCAGCCCTCGACTTGAATACTCTTGGATGCAGGAGAAGACATCATCAACATGTACTCCGGCCACTTCAGAAATATAGCTAAGCTGGCACTCTGCCTCTTTTTCAATGCCAAACACATCAAACAAGGAGCATGCTTGTAGGATTTTCAGATGCTCCGGATTCTCTACTTCGTTACGCCCCCAAAGAAGCTTTCTTGCGAGTTCATCTTCGGTAAGGAAGCCAATTCTTGGGTCTTCATTCAATCTAGCTTCCGCCAATAGAACGGCCATTTGAGGGAAGCCCTGTGCAAAACCAACTATTCTATCCAAGTCTGGCAAAGCACTACTATAAACTGGACTTAACAACTGAAGAAGCTCACCGTCGGTCATTTGTTCTAACTTAAAACAAACTGTCGGAGCCGAGATAGAATCAAAATTATAGTCAAGCGTAAGCAAACTTATTTTACTATTCTCGCGACGCACCTCTTTAATCAAGCGCTCATGCAGCCTATACTCACAATTATCAACAACAATTATTGCCTGATAGTCTAAAGAGACCCAGTCAGCCACAAGGGCATCTATGTTAGGTGCATGATTGGCATCAACATAAACAACTAGATTTCTAGTGACCTCATCTTCACTGAAAACCTGAAATGCTGTTCTCGTTTTCCCTAAACCCGACAGACCAACTACCCGAAAGCAAGCTTTCGGCGTAATTAGGCCTTTTTTCAGCTGTTCAACTACCCCACTGCGACTAGCCACAGCAGCGAATGGTAAACGTGAAAGGTCCTCATGCTCACTCCAAAGAGCATACGTCTTTAATCCACGTTCAACTGGTCGCCCGCCCCAATGCTGAACGGCGACAATGGCTGAAATATACTTGTTCACCCAGCCCGCAATTTGGCTCGAATCATATATTTGCAAATCACAAGTTTCCGCATAGGACTTACCTTTTGCGGCAAGCGACTCTCGTATCTTTTTTATGCGCTCTTTCTTCTGCTTTGTATTAAGCTCTTGGGTGGTGAAAACAACATAACTCCCGCCCTCATCCAAGACCTGTTCAACTATCGGCTTGATCAAACCCTTGTCAGTTAATATTTCCTTCCCATACGCAGCCGGCCCCATATCGGTAGCTTTGTTCTGGAACAGAGTTAGCCGATTTGGAATATAGTCTGTCGACGCTGGCCCTTTCTCCCACGAAATACGACCATCCTCACCGCCATCGCCTGTAATTATATTAAGCGAAACCTCTACAGCTCTTTGGGCAATGCCAAAGTGAAAAGCTTCAGAGTGCAAAAGCTCTTTAAGCAGCTGAGTCAACTGAATATCACTCAGTTTATTTATGTCAGCTGACTCAACTTTGAAGGGTTTGGCCATGGTTATCCTTGTTTAGGTTATGGATGGCGAAATCTTGCCGCGTTGCTAAACCACCATTGTGGGGCGAAATTAAACATTCGCCGCAACCCTGTCCACAACTGAGCGAGCGCCGGGCCCGCGTGCTTTGCGGATTTTTCGGGACAGTGAAATCGCAGCTCTCCCTCCACTTTTTCGATCAAAAAATAGACAATACACTCCGCAGAGCCCTTGATTTAGCTTGCTGGCAGTAGGACAAAAATGGTGGCAGGGGAGACAAGGAAAGCCCTGACGCGCGAAATAGGGTCGAAGCACCGCATGGATAGCGGGGTGGGGATGGCTAACTCCTAGGGACCTCTATACCACCGCACCAACCGCCCAGCCTTTTCCACACAGCCGCGAAATATGAAATTTTTAGTCCCTATTTCGGTTCCTTGTGGCGTTAGCCACCTTGCCAGACGCAATACCGCCTTTTCCCATGCAGCAGAATGCGAAACCGCACTATGATGGCAAAGCAATAGCCATCACATCTCGTATAGGAGAATGCGGACATGGAACGTTATCGAAATCTCAGTGGGAACTCGAATGTAGTGGCCTTTGAGATAGGGGCAGGCTTCATCACGGTTCAGTTCGGTGACGGGATGAAGTACCTCTACACAGACCGAAGCACTGGAGCCGCCAGAATTGCGGAGATGCAGCGCCTTGCAAGAGCGGGACAAGGCCTGAACAGCTACATAGGACGAGCGGTTAAGAAGGCTTTCGAGCGAAAGTGGCGCTGAGTCGCCACCTGGCTAGATCAAGGGACCGATAAGAATGATCTTCAACATCGTGGGCTTTACCGGCTATGACTTCGCGTTACTCGCGGCGTGTACCTTTGGTGCAGTAGTGGGGAGCTTCGCTCAGGCGATAGTCGCCACGATTCACCCGGACGGTCCTCCCAACAAGGAGGGCGTCATGCACTTTGCTTCTCCTGAACTACAGAAGGCTAGAGGCGCCTGGATAGCCATGAGGTTGGTACTGGGCGGTATTCTGGGGTTTGTGTTTGGCCTCTATTTTGTGGGGACGCTTCACGAGACTCCAGCAACCTTTGCCAAGGTTTGGGCCCTGTCCTTCATCGTTGGATACGCCGCACCGAAGATTTGGGCAGCCCAGGAGCGGTCATTGTTGCGATCAGTCGCGGGTTCCCCTCAAGCGCGCGAAACGTAGCAAGGACTCAGGCCTAGCAAGTGGCGGGCTGTATCCCTACGTGTATCCCAAAAATTTCTAACAAACCAAAATCCTATATATATAAATAGCTTGGATAATTGGTTCAAACGACCCCGGCACCAAAACCCAAAGTCCCTGAAGATCCTGGATCTTCAGGGGCTTTTTCATGGGCATCGATACTGTTTCGACCTGGCCGCTCCGCGCTGTGCAGGGCAACTTCACCAGGGTGGGCAATGCACCTACTCGGCGCACATCCCGCCGTCTACCGACAGGGTTGCGCCAGTCACGTATGAAGACTGTGCCGACAGCAACCACAGCACCGCTGCGCTCACTTCATGTGGCTGGCCGATGCGACGCATCGGGACACCATCGTCGTACAGATGGTCGTCACCACCCGTCACACGGTCGAAACTCGGCGTCTTGATCGGGCCGGGGCAGATGGCATTGACCCGGATCCGGCGCTGCGCGTAGTCCAGCGCGGTGGCCCGCGTGGCGCCGACGATGCCGTGCTTGGCAGCGATGTAGCCAGCCGTCCGCGGCATTCCCTTGAGGCCGAAGATCGAGGCGTTGTTGACGATGCTGCCACCGTTGCCCAGCATCGCCGCAGCCTCGTACTTCATCATGTACAGCATGCCTTTCAGGTTGACGTCGATGACTTCGGAAAGCTCATCGGCCGGGGTCTCGTGCAGGTCATTGAACGCATGCTGCAGGCCCGCATTGTTGAAGGCGCCGTCGAGCCGGCCGTAGCGCTCCAGAGCCAGGGAAACCAAGGCGGCGCAGTCGGAGGAGCAGGACACGTCGGTCCTCAGGAACAGCGCTTCGCCGCCCGTTGCGGTAATTTCCTCGACAACCGCCTCTCCAGCTGCGGCACTACGGTTGCCCAGCACCACCCGGCTCCCCGAGCGGGCCAGGGCCAGGCATACCTCACGACCGATGCCACTGCCGCCGCCCGTGACGAGAATCACCTTGTCGCGCAATTGAAAGTCCGTTTGCATTCATCAATCTCCATTGGGGTCGTTCGCCGTTACCGGATTCCGTGGCTGCTCGCTGCCCACGATGCGATCCAGGAACAGGTCACATAAGCACCGGGCGAAGCCTGGCACGTCATGCCAATCGGGTAGGCCGTGGCCAACGAGCAGGTCCTGCTCTTCGCGAGTCAGGAGTCGCAAGGGAGCGCGCATCGACCACCTCTTTTGCGTCTCAAAGGCCAAGCTCACGGCGCGGCCGGGTCAGGGTGTCGATCAGTGCGTACATGATCTTCTTCGCACAAGGGATCAGGTCGGGGATGTAGGTCGCGCCCATCCCGCCCAGCCCCTCGGCGACCGGCAGCGGCGCGCCCTGCGCCGGCCAGGGCCAGCCGATCCTCGCAGTCGGCACGCCGAAGCGGCGCAGGGCTGCACCGTCGGTCTGCCCGCCCAGCAGGTCGGGAACGCCGTGCGGGCGCCTCTCGATATGCTCCCAGCCCCGCTTGCAGGATTGCACGATCCAGTTCTGCGGGTCCGTGGTGCCGCCGGGTACCGAACCGTACATTTCCCAGTCCAGCACCAGCTCCGGGCGCAGCGCCTGTAGCTGGCGGACGAACTCGGCGAACTGTGCCTTGACCTCGCCGGGGGAGGTGCGGGGGTTGATCCGTACATCGAAGAAGATTTCGGTCAGCGCTCCGGGGAAGGCCGGGCGCTCCGGATCGCCGGCGCGGACCCCGGCAATCCAGCCATGCGGCTTGACCACCCCGGAGGTATTGCGCTCGGCGTAGTCGATGATCCACTGCTCCAGTTCCTGGATCACCGTGGCGGCCGGCACCACCGAGCTGCGGAAGCCCGGCGTGCCACGCGGCACTCCCGCGTAACCGAGGGTGCCGTGCACGCGCAGCTTGAACCAGCCCATGCCCGGCTCTTCGTGGTAGACCCAATTCCAGGGCTTCATGACGATGGCGAAATCCGGCGCGGCGCCACGGCTGAGCAAATGCACCACGCCGTTGGACATGCCGGACTGCTGGCGAGCGGAGACATCCACCGGCATACCGCCGTCGGCCGCGCCCACCAGCAGGTCGCCGATCAGCGGGACCTCTGCCTCGATCAGCGCGGTGGCCACTTCGGTGAGCGTGGCGAGCATGCCCTTGGGGTTCGAAGCCCCCAGGCCGAACACCCAGTCGTCGATCATCTGCGCCGAGGTCTGCATATCCGCCTCGGTGGCTTCGCCGGTGAGCAGCTTCTCGGCTTCATCGCATTCCAGATGGGTATCGATCGGCGCATAAAGCAGCACGCTGGCACCACCACCACTACCGCGCAGCTCGCCCAGCACGTTACCGCTGGTGAAGTTCATGGGCTGATAGCGCGCGGCCATGCCGATTTGTCGCAGATGGGCGGCCATGTACTCACTGGCCGCGCGGGCAGCGCCAGTCGGGCTGTGAATATCGGTGATGGCGTAGAGCAGGTGCTGGAGGCGCTTGGGATCGATCTTCGCGCAAGCCTGTTCGTACCATTTCATCTGTTCCGCAGAAAACGGAATCGGGGTGGTCGGTTGCATGGAGAGTTCCTTAGTTACTGGCGACGAACTGTTCGGCGAAGATGTTGCCGGGGTCGACGCCCAGCTCGATCAGACGCGCGGTGGCGGCGTCGATCATCGGTTGCGGGCCGCACAGGTAGGCGACTGTGTCAGGGGTCACATCCCCCTCCCGCAGGGCACTCACCGGGCTGCCATGGTGCAGCCCTTCGCGCGGCTCGCGGTCCACGCAGATACGGGCCTCCAGACTCGGTAGCCATTGCTGGCGCAACTCGATGTCGTCGAGACAGAACAAGGCATCCGGGTTTGCGCATCCAAAACTCAGCAGCATCGGTGGCTTGCGTCCGCCACCCTGACGCATGGCGTCGATCATCGACAGGATCGGCGCCAGCCCTGTGCCGCCAGCGACGAAGATGTGCGGCGCGCGGCGCTTTTCCTCCCGCAGGAAGAAGGCCCCATAAGGACCGGTAAGCGTCAACACATCTTCGGCCGCTGCCTTCTCTTCCAGGAAACTGGACATGGCCCCGCCGGGCAGCAAGCGGATGAGAAATTCCAGCTTGGGCAGTTCAGCAGCTGTACTCGACGGAGAGTAACTGCGCACTGAACCATACCCGGGCACTTCGATCTGCATGAACTGGCCGGGACGGAAGTCCAGCGAGTCACCGTCGGCCAGCTCCACGGTCAGGCGCATCACGTTGCTGGCGATGCGCTCCACCGAATCGACGAATACGTGCACCTGCTGGGCGACGCTGGAACCGACCTCACTGCCGTAACCCAGCTCGAAGGTGCAATCGGACTGCGCCTGGCACAGACACAACAGGCGCTGCCCGGCCGCATACTCGCTGGCCAGCAGGGTCGAACTGGCGCCGAGGCGAGTATGCGCCTCGCCCTCGGACAGCTGGGCGACACAACTCGAGCAACTGCCCGAGCGGCACTGATACAGCAGGGGAATTTCCGCTTCGAGCGCGGCGTCGAGAATGCTGGCATCGCCAGCGACACTGAGACTGCGGCTGACGCCGTCGGCAAAGTTGAAGGTGACTTGATGGAGGATGTCGTTCATGGAATCTGGCTCCGCACAGGCATCGGACTCCAGCGGCGTACCGGCTGGGTTTGACATGGCCCGATGTTAGGAAGCCCCCACCCCGGCCGCGCTCCCATGACGGTGCGGCTTATCCCATGAGCGCACATTCCTCCCGCCCTGGCTGCGGGCAACAAAAAAAAGCCCGCACCAGAGGCGCGGGCAAATCAAAGGAGCTGGGTCAAAATCCAGGTGGATGCAGGCGGTGCCAGTCGGTGACCTTCTGCAACGCCATGCCGGCACGGCAAAGCAGCGCTTCGGCGCCCTTGCCGGCAATGAACTGGCAACCGATCGGCAGTCCCTCCCCGGTCAGCCCGCAGGGCAGGCTGATGCAGGGATGCCCGCTGACGTTGAAGGGCGCGGTGAACTGGATCAGCATCCGGTTGGCCTCCGGATCCCCCGCCAGACTGGCGAGCTGTTCATGGGTGGGCGCCGCGTAGGGTTGCACCGGCGCCAGCAGAAGATCGACCTCGCCCAGCACGCTTTCCAGCGCCCCGGTGAACCGCTGGGCCTCCAGCAGCACACGCTGATAGTCCATGGCGGACAGTTCCCGCCCGCCCTCGATCAGGCGGCTCAGCGCCGGGCCGTATTCAGCAGCGCGCTGCGGATAGGTATCGGCGTGTGCCACTGCGGTCTGCACGCCACAGTGCAATTCCCAGTTGCCGCTCACCACGCGGGTGTCCGGCATCCGAATGCGCACCAGGCTGCCACCACCGTCGACGATGATCGCCATGACGGTGTCCAGCGCACGCCGGATCAACGGGTCCACCCCCTGGCTGATCCACTCTTCGTCTATGCCCACCCGCAAGCCGCGGAACGACTCTTCGACACCCGGCACCTCGAGGCAGACGCTGGGCAGCGAGGTGGGGTCCTTCGGATCGTGGCCCGCGATGGTCGACAACAGGAACAGGGCATCACGTGCGCTGCGGGTGATAGGTCCGATGTGATCGAGGCTGGCGGCCAGCTCGAAGCAGCCGTGACGGCTGACCCGCCCCCAAGTCGGCTTGAGGCCGGTCAGGCCGTTGGCGGTGGCGGGGAAACGGATCGAGCCGCCGGTGTCGCTGCCGACCGAGGCATAGCTAAGGCCAGCGGCTACCGCCACGCCGCTGCCGCTCGACGATGCGCCGGCCCAGTGCCCGGCTCCCCAGGGGTTGAGCGGATCGGGAATGCTCGGATGGTGGATCGCGAAGGCGCCTTCGGTCATCTGCAACTTGCCGAGCATCACCGTGCCGGCCTCGCGCAGGCGGGCGACCACGGTGGCATCCTCGGTCGGCAGGAAGTCACGATGGATCGGCATGCCAGCGGCGGTCGGGACATCGGAAGTCCACAACAGGTCCTTCACTGCCAGCGGAATGCCGTGCAGCGGACTGCGGCAAACGCCTCGCGCAAGTTCCCGCTCGGCCTCGCGGGCCTGCGCCAGGGCCAGCTCGGGAGTAACCCGGGCATAGGCGTTCAACTGCGGATCGAGCTGTTCGATACGCGCCAGCTGGGCCTGCGTCACCTCCACCGGCGACAGCTTGCGGCTGCGGATCAGCTGCGACAGCTCGCAGAGTTCCAGGTAATGCAACGCACTGCTCATGCAGGGCCTCCAAGAAAGGTCAGGGCGACGCCGTTGAACTCCTCCGGGCACTCGCTCTGCAGGTGGTGGGCGGCATTTCCCAGGATGTGCAGGCGGGCATCGGCGAACTGATTGACCATCAGCATCGGCACGTCGATGCCGCCGAACCAGTCATGCAGACCCCAGAGGATCAGGGTCGGTGCTGCGACGCGGGCGAATTCGCCCATCAGGTTCTCCCATTCGCCGAAGGCTCCGGGCTGTAGCAGCAGTTTTCGATAGGCCGGGTTGGCGCTGGCCTCGAAGCGCAGGCGTGCGGTTTCTTCGTCGAGAGCGGCATCGTCGTGCAGCTCGTAGCGGCGGATCAGCGCGCGCATCTTCTCCAGGCTCGGCCCCTCGCCGGCCAGGTAGTAGTCGCTCATCAGCGTCGCGGCGTGCTTGCTGAACAGCGGCAGCGGCGCCAGTACGCCACGCGCCACCGGCTGGGAGCCGATCAGCAGCAGACGTCCGACCCGCTCGGGATGGTCGGCGGCGAAGCGGATCGCCACGCAGCCGCCGAACGACTGGTTCACCAGGTGCGCACGCCGGATGCCGAGGGCATCCATGAAGCCGAGCAGCTTGCGCGCGTGCCAGGCGAACACCGGCCCTTCGACGGGCACCATGTCGGACAGGCCGAACTGGGGAAAGTCGAGGAAATAGCAGCGGTGCCGGGCGGCGAATGCCGCAGCGCTATGCCGGAAGTTGCTCCACGCCGTGCTGCCGGGGCCACCGCCGTGGGTGAAGATCACCGGCAGGTCGGCATCGGGGCCGGCGACCTCGCGGTAGTGCAGACGCACGCCGTCGACTGTGACGAAACGACTGTGCGCATCGATGTGTTGGTCCATCGCGAAAACCTCATAGGACGACCCGGCGCCCTGGGCGCCGGGCCGGAGCGATTACTCCTCGATTTGCTTGGTCTTGTAGCCAGGCCGCTCGCCGTCTGCGGTCTGCTTGAAGATCAGGCTGCTGGTCTTCACGGCTCCGGCCACGCCACGGCCAGGCTTGGCGATACCGCGATTCCAGCGCGAGGCCAGCTTGCGCCAGGTGATCGGCGAAATATCGGTCGCCGCCAGCTGCTCGTCCTCCCAACCGGTGCCGTCGCTGTAGAAGTTCTGCATCGCCTCGCGGGCATAGATGTCGCAATCGTTGAAGCCGTGCAGGCACAGCGGTTTGTAGACGTGCTCGTAGCGATAGTGATGCTTCTTGCGCTCGTCCTCGGTGTTACAGACGCGCACGATGACTTCCCAGTACTCATGGGTGTCATCGGTGATCGGCACGTACCACTCGTACTGGGTCAGGTGCTCGCCTGGCCAGTTCTCCACCATCAGCACGCCCGGCAGGACGACGGAGGTCCGGTAGGGACGGCCATTGACCCCCTCGACCTTCAGCCCCAATTCCTCGTTCTCCAGCACCGGCGCCCACTTGTCGGTGAACAGCCACTGCATCAGCCCCTTGGGACCGTTCTCATCCTCCACTGCCTGGATGCAGTCGTCGCTGGTCGGCAGCAGTCCGAGGGGCAACACCCAGTCCATGGCATGGACGATGGTGTTGTCCTTGTGCACCAGGATGTGCGCGTTGTCGAAGCCGTTCTCGCAAGCGATGCGCCAGTTGCCGTAACCGGTGCGATGCATGCCCAGCACCACGGCGTTCTCGTCCAGCACGCTCGGCGAGGACGGCCACATGGGATGGGGGAACTGCTCGCTGCGCTCCGGGAAGCGGAACGGCAGGTCGTGGGCCAGCGGCGGCACGTCCTCATCCGGGAAGTCATCCTCGCGCACGAAGACGAAGATCATCCCGTTGACCTCGTGGACCGGGTAGGTGGTGATGCCGGTGGTGCCGATCAGCTTGTCTTCCGGGTTGGCGACAATGGTCACCAGCTTGCCGCTCTCGAGGTCGAAGGTGAAACCGTGGTACCAGCAGGAAATGGTGCTCTTGGTGAAGCAGGTCGGCTTCTCGGACAGGCGCACGCCACGGTGCAGGCACTGGTCCTTGAGGGCGAAGATCTTGCCATCGACACGGCGCAGGACGATCGGCACCCCGCAGATCTGCACGCCCTGCACCTGGTCCTCGACCAGTTCATGGCTGAACAGCGCCGGGTACCAGTGGTTGATGAAGCCCCAGGCCGCATCCTTGTAAGGCTGATACTGGCTCTGGGTCTTGGCGTTGTTGGTACGGGCATCGCTGATGCCGGACTTGACCACGCGACGGCGGATGATGGGTTGCTCGGACATGGATGATTCCCCAAGGGCTGACGGGACAATGGCGTCGCACTGCGGCGCGCTTGAGGGTCATCCTAGGAATTGGCATCGGGGCTGACGCTCCCGGGACCGAGCGGCTTATCCCGGTAGCGCAGAAAGTGCGCGGGGGGGCGGACATCCCTGTCCGTGTGAACTTTCGCGGCATGACGCCGGCACGTGGCTGTGGGCACCTATGGCGGGATCAGCACTGCGCGACGCTCAACCGCTGGTGCGCACGGCGCACCCTACGGAATCGGCCTCCGCCTCAGGACGTGTTTCGCAAGTCCAGATCAGCGGGCCAGCGTCTCGGAGGGGCTTTCGCCGAAGCGGCGCTTGTAGTCCGTGGTGAAATGGCCGAGATGGTTGAAACCCCAGCGGAAGGCCACCGCTGTGACCGTGGTAGAGCCCTGACTCTGCCGTTGCAGCTCTTCCTGCACTTTGCGCAGCCGGACTTCCTTCAGGTACAGCATCGGCGAGGTATTGCGAAAGCGCCGGAAACCGGTGAACAGCGAGCGGCTGCTGACCCCGGCGTGCTCGGCCATCTCGACGATGGTGATCGGCTCGTGGGCGTGCTCCTCGATGAAGCGCTCGACCCGCTTGACGAAGGCGGGCGCGATGGACGTCCGTTCATCTTCGAACAGTTCTGCGCTGTAGGTGTGCGGCTGGCAAGCGAGCAAGGTGTTGACCAGCATGCTTTCATACTGCGCGCGCAGCAGCGGCGGCAGGTCCTCCTCCACCGAAAGGCAGTCGTAGATCCAGCCGACCATGCGCATCCAGCTCTGCCCCCGGGTCGTATCGAGGGGCATTTCTGGCTGGAACTCGATTTTCTTGCGCAGGGTGCGGCCGAGATGCTGCTGGCAGTGGCGCTCGAGCAGGCTGCGGTCGACGCGGATGATCAGCTTCTCGGTACCCGAGCAATGGTGGATCTTGAACGGCGAATGCGCATTGAGAATCGAGCCGAGACGCGGAGTGGAATGCACCCGATGGTTGCCGTACTCGATCATTTCCTGGCCGCGGATCGGCATCTGGATCAGGGCGAAGGACTCCATCACGCCCGGCTCGATGGTGATGTCGCCACCGTAGCTCATTCTGCCGATACCGATGCCGCCGAGACGACGGTAGAAGATGCGGGTATCCACAGCTCCCTTGGCATCCAGGCTTCGCAGGCGGTTCGCGCAGAAGATGTTTTCCCCCCAGCGGCGGGCCTCATCCAGGTCCTGGGTATGGCAAACCTCGAAACGGGAAAGGACGACCTCGGGGGGCGTCGCAGCTGAAAAAGCAAGATGTTCCATAAGGCTGATCCTCTGCTCCAGTTGCGGTGGAACAGACTGTTGTCTGTGCAAGGCGTGCGAGCCGATTTCTAGTTGTGAGGTTCGGCTCTGCTTTTTTTGCGCATCGGCAATGCGCCATCACCGGTGTTATCCCTCTCGGTAACACTTATGACGGCCCGACGCAGGCCCGTGAAACGACGCAAGAAGCATGCCCCGGGCCTTGCCGGATCGACGGACGGCAGCCGCCCCGACCGATTTCCGGGCACGGGCCATCCAACCCCGTCCTAGAGCCGGGACGCGGCTGGAAAACCCCGTGAATTCCCTCGTTCAGACTGCCGGCAGGGCCCGATCGGCACCGATCAGCACGAACAACAGGCGGGCTGGAGTGTTACCGGCGTTACGCCAGGCATGGCGTGTTCCCATCTGGACCACCAGGTCCCCGCGCTGCAACAGGCTGGTGCAGCCATCATCGAGTTCGAGGGTGATCTCGCCATCGAGGACCACGCCGTAGTCGATGGTGTCGGTGCGATGGAACCCCGGTGCATCGGCCTCGAAGCGATCCCCGAGGCCGGGCAGGCGCTCGCACAGCTCCGCGGCGGCGGACTGCGGGTCGAATTCCGCGACTTCGAGGCCGGCCGGCGGGAAGGTCACCAGCATGGCGCAGGTACCGCCCGGTCCGGGGACTACCGAAGCCAGCGGCATGGCCGGCGCGGCAGCGGCGTCGACTATCTGCGGGACGGCACCGGTCTGCCAGACCACCGCTGCGGAGAAACCGGGTGAATGAACGAAGGATTCGGTGCCAGGCAACGGGCCGGCACTGACGACACGGGAACGACCGGCACTGTCGTGGCCGGTGACGATGCGTTTGACGGACATGCGGTAGCCTCCAGGCAGACACCGGCGGCGAGCCGCTCGACGCGCCGCTGGCGAAAGGTCTCAGGAATGGACGATGTGGAAGTTGACGAAGCCGCTCGCCTGGGACTGGATGTCCTCGAGCGCCTCATTGAGTTGCTCCAGGGGATAGGCACGCTCCTCCAGCCAGGACAGATCCAGAGTACCGGCCTCGATCATTCGCGCCATCTCCTCGCCCTCCGTGGTGGTGAACCAGAGTGAACCGATGTACTGCCACTGGGCGCACATGAACGGGTGTGGATCGATCGGGATCGGCCCGGCCACACCGCCGATCTGCACGATGCGGCCGCCACGGGCGACCGCCTGCATGGCATCGACGGACAAGGCCGCGGGCGCCTTCGCGCCGAGGGTGTCAAGCATCGCGTCGACACCCTCCGGGCAGTGCTCGCGCACTTGCTCGGAAACTGGACGAGCGCCGATCGGCAGGCCGATGACCCGTTGCGGCGCGAGCGCCTCCAGGCGCTCCAGGGCACCACGGTCACGAGCGGCCACCAGCACCTTGGCGGCGCCGAAAGCCAGCGCCAGCAGCGCAGCCCCCACGCCGAGGGTTCCCGAGGCGCCCAGGATCAACAGGCTCTGGCCCGGACGCAGCGCCGACTTGCGGATCGCCGAGTAGGCGGTGCCCAGATAGCCGAGACGAGTCGCCTGGGCACTGCTGAGGTTGGCCGGCAGGCGCACCAGGTTGTTGGCTGGCGCGGTCATGTATTGCGCGTAGCCGGCATGGGGATACTGGCTGAACACCTCCTGCGAACCCGGGCCGAAGCCGAAGTAGCCGAGGAAGGTGTAGGCGTCGCAGCGTGGCGCTTCGCCCTGCTTGCAGAACCGGCACTGGCCGCAACCCACGCCGGGATTGACGTAGACCCGGTCGCCCGGCGCGAAGTCACGGACCCTGGCACCGACCGCGGTGACCGTGCCGGCGCTGTCCAGGCCGAAGATCGCCGGCAGCTTCGGCAGCGGCAGGAAGGGATACCACTCGGGGAAGTGGGTGGTGACGTTCTTCAGGTTGGGAATGATCCCGCTGGCTTCGACCCTGACCAGCACATCATGGTCGCCGGGAATCGGCATGGGGACTTCGTCAACGGTGAAGCGGCCGCCGATCTCGTGCAGGCGCGCGGCTTTCATGTTCGACATGACAAGGCTCCTTCGGCCACGACCGGTACAGGCTCACCGCATCTGGCCGAATCGTATGGTTCTTGTTGTGGCCGGGGTGCAACGCCTCCGGCGGATACTCGACACGCCCCGCCACACGGGCGGGGCGTGCCAGACTTCAGCGACCGGCCTTCTGCAGGGCCTGCAGCGAGAAGTCGCTGGCCTTGGCGTCGAAGTTGGTCTTCCAGGTGCTGCTGTCGATCAGCGACACCGTCGCGTGATTGCGCTGGAAGTCGATCACCGCGCTGCCCGCTGTGCGCATGTCGCCGCCTTGCGGGTTGTAGTAGGTGTGCCACTCCATGAACTTCCAGAACTCGCCCTTGCGGTTGTACGCCTCGACGTAGTGGACACGCGGGAACTGAGTTTCCACGTAGAGCACCTTCTTGCTATAGGGATGGGTCGCCGGCGTGATCGCTTCGACCACATAGACCTCGCGCGGCTCATAGCGGTCATTGTTCATGTTCCAGTACGGCGGCTGGTTCTCCAGCCCCGGATACTTCTCATCGAAGCCCGCGCCCTTGGTGTTCCACAGGTCCGACCTGGCGTTGGCCGCGGCGAGCACCCAGCGCTTGCCGACCAGCTTGTACTCTGGATACCAGCAGGGGCGCGCGTTGAAGCCTTCGAGATCGTCCTGCAGCTGGTCGGACGAGCCCACCGGGTCCA
Organism: Pseudomonas sp. BN417; assembly: GCF_029871205.1. Taxonomy (GTDB): domain Bacteria; phylum Pseudomonadota; class Gammaproteobacteria; order Pseudomonadales; family Pseudomonadaceae; genus Metapseudomonas. The sequence continues at coordinate 83,220 of NZ_SSOJ01000087.1, forward strand.
TCCAGGCTCCGCCCGACAGGCGGCGTACCCGGCGTACCGCGGGGACATAGGCCCATACGTCATTGACCTTCTCGGCGTCGTACATGACGGTGTAGGTGCCGAGTCCCTTCATGTCGGACGGCGACTTGAAATACAGCAGTTGGCGGCCACGCTCGCTGCCGTCGCCTTCCACCGCGCTGTCACCGGTCAGGCGGCCCTTCATGGTGTAGCGGGTGAACTCGGCCACGGGCTCGGCGTGGACACCGCGCTTGCCGTCGATCAGCAGCTGGGTGAAGTTGGGCACCTGGGACACATCGCCCACGAGCTGGCCGAGGTGGAAGTTCCAGACGATCTTCTCCGCGGCTTGCGGGTCCTTCTCGTCGATGTTCGGGAAAGGCGCGCCGGCCCCCCAACCGTCGATGCGGCAGGCTTCCTTGTTGATCGAAGTCTTGCCCTGGTTGGCCTGGGAGGCCTTGACCCAGCGCGGGTCCAGCGTGACCTGCTGGGACTTGGCCAGCGGCAGCTTCCAGCCGCTGTTGCGGATGCGCCACTCCATCTTCTCGGTGAGCAGGCTGGCGATGCTGTGCCCCTCGAAGGTGTCGTTCTTGATCTTGTCGATGTTGTCCGCGGAAATCACGGTGCCGGCCGGCAGTTCTGCCGCGAAAGCCGGGAACGAGACGCTGCAGGCGGCAATGAGGCTGGCGGCCAGGGTGTGCCGCCGGGCGAAACGGGATGCGCTCATGGTGAGGTCTCCGGTTGGGGGTCAGAACAGGTAGGTCAGGCTGGTGTAGACCTGGTCGCGGTCGTGGAAAACGCCGAACAGGGTGGTGCTGTCGCAGTTGTTCATCTGTCCGGGCACGCACTTCGAGGCGTCGCGGTGGGCGTCGTCCCAGAAGGCGTCGTACTCGACCTTCCAGCGCCACTTGCTGGACAGCTCGAAGGTCACAGAGGGAATGGCGAAACCGCCGCCGTTGCTCAGGTCGGCGCCCAGCACCAGCTGCGGGTGGACTCTGCCGCTGTCGTAGCTGAGGTCGAAAATGGTGGTCGCCAGCACCGAGTGCTCCTTGACCTTGCCGCCCCAGCCGACGCTGTAGAGCAGCCCGTCATCCTTGTCGAAGTTCTGCACCCATTTGTCGAACAGCTGCACGGAGAAGAACATCGGTTTCTCGGTGCCCAGCCAGGTCTGGGTGGCGGCGATGTTCTTGTCCATGCGCAGCATCAGCGCGACGACATCCTTGCGCGTGAAGCCGTCGAAGCCGGGTGCGATGAACTGGCTCAGCAGGGTCGGGTTGTCCAGGGTGATCTGGTACGGCGCGTCCTTGATGTAGGCCATCTCGGAACTGAACACGGCGTCGGCGGCTTCGGAGTAGCCGCTGGCGGTGAAGCCGAAGATGTCGACGATCGGGTAGATGACCTCGCCGGCGACCCCGCGGGTCTGGTCAGTACCATGGGTCTCTGCCCCGGACGGCACGTTCGGCTGGCCGAACAGCGCGAGGTTGTCCGAAGCGTTGAGGATCGGCGAGTTGTAGAAGGTCTTCAGATAAGAAACGGAGTAGTTGATGTCGCCGTACAGGCCGCTCCAGCGCAGGCCACCCGTGACATCCTTGTAATCCCCTTCGTCGTTCTCGAAGTTGTACGGGTCGATATTGCGGAAATCGACGCCGGCGTATGGATTGCCCGACCAGCGTCCACCGTAGATGTCCAGCTCGGTGCCGATGTCTTGCGTACGGTCCAGCCCCGGACGGATGAAGGCTTCCAGGCCGCCCTCCAGTTCCGGCACGTCGATGTTCATCTTGATGATGTTGTTGGTCTTGCGCAGCTCCTCGTTGGCCGGCTCGAGGAAGTTGCGCCAGGTGAAGTCGAAGCCGTGCACCAGGTCGTTGGCGGCGAAGAAGTCGGTCTCGCCCCAGGCCAGCTGCTGCTTGCCGATGCGGAAGGAGAGCCGTTCACCCACCGGGAAATCGACGTACAACTCGCGGATCTCCGCCTTGTTGTAGAGGTCCATGATGTCGCCACGACCGTCAGCCTCGCGGTGGTTGTTGGCGCCCATCTCCTCCAGGTGTTCGAGGAAGTCGGTTTCGACCTCGCGCACTGCGCGCAGCTTGGCCACGACCGAAACGCTGTCGGTAGCCTGCCAGTCCAGGTTGAGGCGCGCGGTGCTGCGCGCCATCGACAACTTGCCCGCGTCGTCGTAGCCAGGCGTATCGCCCCAGTCCTTGGTGTTCCAGGACAGTTCCTCGCGCAAGTAACCGTCGTACTTGAAGCTGTCGTCTGCCAGCAAGGAGGTGGCGAAGGTGCCCATGGCAATCGCCAGGGCGAGCTTGTGGAGCGGCGCGCGCATGCGCGCGGCCGGGATGGAGTTCTTGTTCATCTTGTCTCCCGAGTGTGGTGGCAGCGTTTAGGCTATGGGTCTTGTTGTTGTGTGGTTTCAAACCTGCTGGAGCGCGGCGCCACCGATGGGGTCTGGCTCGCCGAAGATGAAACGCGGCCTGAAGACGTAAAGCAGCGACGGCATCACGAACAGGGCGGAGAAGGCCGACACGCTCAGCCAGATGGCCATCAGCAGGCCCATTTCGGCCTGGAAGCGCAGCGAGGACACCCACCACAACAGAGTGCTGACGATCAGCACGCTGGCGGTGACGATCACCCCCATGCCGGAGGAGTGCAGCGCCAGGCGGATGGCTTCTTCGGCGGAACGGCCAGCGGCGATTTCTTCCTTCACGCGGTCGGCGATGTAGAAGGCGTAATCCACACCCAGGCCGATACCGAGGGCCGCCACCGGTACGGTGTTGATGTTCATGCCGATGCCTTTCCAGGTCATGAAGGCGAAGGTCAGCATGTTGGAGATGATCACGGGCACCATGAACACCATGCCGGCGACGCTGGAGCGGTAAACCAGGGTGCAGAGCACCGCGAGCACCAACAGTGCCAGGGCAATGGCTTCTATCTGGCTGGACAGGATGATCTCGTTGACCGCTGCCATTACACCGATCAGTCCGCCTGCCAGGTGCCACTGGCCTTCGGCCAGGGGGTGGGTGGCGATGAATTCCTTGATGCGCGCCACAGCGGTGCGAATGGTCTCGCCCTGGCGGTCGCGGAACATCAGGGTCACCGAGCCATTGGCGTACTGGTCATCGGCGAAGCGGGAGATGTCACCCGGCTCGGAAACCGAATCCAGCATCGCCATCAGGCTGCCATTGATCGCGCCGCTGTCGCCCAGCTCCAGGTAGCGGGGGTTGCCCTCCCGCAGGCTGGCGTTCACATGGGGCAGTACATCAGCAATGGATAGCGAACCACCCACTTCTGGCTGTGCCTCGATGAAGCGCTGGAAAGCGTTCATTGCGTGCAGCGCGTCATTACCCTTGATCAGGCCCGGATGGCCATCATCACCGAGCACCACGAACATCCGATCGACACCTTCGAATCGGCTGTTGATCGCAGCGGAGTCACGGTTGTACGTCGACTCCGGCCAGAGGATCGGCGAGCCCGGATTGGCATCACCTATCTTCAGGTTCAGCGAAAAGAGACCAGCACCCAGCACCACCAGCATGCTCGCGCCCAGCACCACATAACGCGCACGCGACAGACTGACCCGCACCGCCAGGTCGAGCACCTTGCGCAGCAGCGGCAGGCAGTCGATCGGATGGGCCACGCCATGGGGCTTGCGAATGTACGACAGCATCACGGGGGTGAGAATCACGGCGCTGACCGTCAGCGTCGACACCCAGACCACCGCCAGTACGGTGAGCTTCTGCAGCATCGGGATCGGGCTCAGCGCCACCACCGCCATGCACGCAGCGTCGGCTATCACCCCCAGCATGCCCGGGCGGAACAGGTCGGCCAGGGCGACCCGCGCGGCGATACGCGAGACATCGGCGCCAGGCGGCAGCAGCTCCAGCTCGTCATCGAAGCGATTGACGATCTGCACCGAGTGCGACACCGCCCGCGAGGTGATGAGCATGGCGACCACGATCACCAGCGGCTCGAAGCTGATATTCAGCAGCCGGCAGATGCCCAGTGCCCAGATCGCGCTGACCAGTCCCGCCAGCAGCGGCAGGGTCAGGCCGCGCCAGGTGCGCAGCAGCACGAAGAGCATCACCAGGGTCACCAGCAAGGCGGCGGCGACCAATTGGATGGTCTCCGGCAGATAGTGGCCTACCCAGCCATAGAGGATGGGGTCGCCCACCACACGGATCTTCACATTGCCGTCGTCAACCTTGGCGATGAGGTCCCGGATCTCGTGGAACACCTTGGTGTAGTCGACCTGCTGGTCGATGAAGTCCACCGTGATCAGCGTGGCCTGCAGGTCCTTGGACACATAGGGGCCGTAGACCAGCGGGTTGCGCAGCACGGCCTGCTTGAGTTCGGCCATTGCCTCGGCATTGGCGGGCAGGTCCGGCCACATCAGCGGGCGGCTCTCGATGCCGGCCGTGGAGGCACGCACTTCCTTGAGCTTCTTCGAGGCCAGCGAAGTGATCTGGTACTGGTTGACCGCCGAAACCTCGCGCAGCCCCAGGGTGACGGTGCGAACCTTGTCCAGCACAGCGGTCTGGAAGATATCGCCCTGCTCCACCTCGAACATGATGGTGACCATGTTCGAGCCGCCGAAGGTATCCTTGAACTTCTCGTGGGTCTGCACGTACTCGTGGCGCGATGGGAGCATGTCCTCGAAGACCGTGCGGACTTCGATATGCAGGGCGAACCAGCTCAGGCCCAGGGTCAGGAGCAGAAGGCAGCCCGCCACCCAGGCGCGCCGACGAATGCAGAACTCGGCTATGCGTTCGATCATGGATTGTTCTCGACTGAAAAAGGCCAGGAGTGACTTCATGGCTGCAGCTCCGACCAGCGCTGGCCGTTCCAGCGGCCGATATCGGCGCCGGCCAGCCAGATATCCGGCCCAACGGCCAGGGCACGGGTGTGCCAGGCACGGCTGCGCTCATCCAGGGCGCCGGTTTTCCAGCCTTCGTCGCCGCCGGAGACCCAGCGCCCGAGCGCGCCGCTGACGAACCAGCGTCCCTGTTGCGGAATCCAGAGGACGTCGAACAGGTGGTCGGTCACCCCCAGCGCGACGCTTTCCCAGCTGTGGCCGCCATCGCGGGTAACCAGCAGGGTCCCCTCCAGCCCGACGGCTACACCGTTCTGCGCATCGCGGAACTGAACCGACATCAGCGAGCCGGGAACCGGCGCCTCCAGCTCCTCCCATTGCTGGCCCTGAACATCGCCGATCAGGATCCGGCCGAACTCGCCGACCACCACCAGGCGGCCGTCCTCGAGGATGGCCACATCATTCCAGGCGACATCCTCCTCTTCGCGCAGGCGCTGCCAGCTCTGGCCGTAATCGCGGCTGATCAGCAGCGCACCCATCTCGCCGGTGGCGATGGCCACGCCACCCTGAGCGACCCGCACCCGATTGAGCTTGTTCGCCACTTCCGAGCGCGGCACGCCGGTGGCCGCCTTCCAGCTCTCACCCGCGTCCTGGCTGTACAGGACCACGCCATCGTTGCCGACCGCCACGGCATGGCTGGCATCCCAGATGGAGATGTCCTGTAGCGTACGGTCGGTGGGCGTCGGCAGACGCCTGATGGCGCCATCGGCGGCAATCGCCAGGATCTTGCCGTTGGAGCCGCTGGCCCAGACCTCGCCCGCGGGCGTACGGGCAAGACCGTAGAAATGATCCCGGCGCTCCAGCGCCGGCGGCATGACGGTCCCGCCGACGGGCTGCGGCTTGATGAAAAGTCCAGCCCAGAGCAGACCGGCAATGATCGCCCAGGGCAACACCGCCAGCAGGGCCTTGCTGGCACGCTGCGCGGCGCTCGGTCGCGAGATCCGCAGGGATGAGGATTGATCGATGTTGCTGAGATTTGACATGGGGCGAGTCCACGGCTTTCGCGTCGATTTCTTGTGGTGGATCGCCTGACAGGGCAGGCAACTCAACTCTAGGTACGCCCCGCCAGCCGAACTATCCCGTCACTGCAAGGCTTGTCCCCCAGGCGCAGGTATTCGTATCCGCCCGCTGCACTCGCGGGATAGCCGGTGGCCCCGGGAACGGGGCCTGGACGGCGTGGACAGCCGGATACGGCGAGCGCAGGGGTCAGAGCTGGAAGCGGCTGACCAGGGTGTTGAGACGGCCCGCCAGGGACTGCAGGTCGTGGCTGCGCCGGCGGACCTGGCCGGCACTGCGTGATGCGTTTTCCGCCGAGTCGGCGATGGTCACCAGGCTGCGCGACAATTGCTCGCTGGTTGCCGCCTGCTGGCCGGTCGCCGTCGCGATCTGCTGACTCATCTCGCGAACCTCACCGATCATCTGGGTGATCCGGTGCAACGCCTCGCTGGCGTCACGGGCACTGGCGACGTTGGATTGCGATCCCTGCCGGCTCTGCTCCACCATGCCGACCACCGTCTGCGTGCGCTCCTGGATTGCCGCGATGCTGCGGTGCACCTCTTCCGTGGAGTTGTGCGTACGCCGCGCCAGTGCCCGTACCTCGTCGGCCACCACGGCGAATCCCCTGCCCTGCTCGCCGGCACGGGCCGACTCGATGGCGGCATTGAGGGCCAGCAGGTTGGTCTGGTCGGCGATCTCGCGAATCACCGCCACCACGCTGCCAATGGTCTGGCTGCTGTCCTCCAGTTGCTCGGTCAGCGCAAAGATTTCCTCCAGCAGCGCGGCGTTGCGGGTGATCGCGTCGGCGAGGGCGGCCACCGTGCCCTGCCCCCGGGCCACCGCCTGGTCGCCGTCGCTGGTGGCGCGGGCCGTCAGGCCGGCATTTCCGGCGACCTCTTCCACAGTGGCCGCCATCTGCTGCATCGCGGCGGCAAACTGTCCGATCTCGTCGCGTTGCGCATCCACGCCAGCTCCGGCTGCCTGGCTTTCCTGCTGGAGTGCCTCGGAGGTTTCGTGCAGGGTCTGGCCGGTACTCTTGATCTCGGCCACCAGCTCGGCCATGGAACCGATGAAGCGATTGAACTCCCGCGCCAGGGTCGCCAGTTCGTCGCGCCCCTGGACCGGCAGGCGGGCACGCAGGTCAGCCTCACCGGAGGCCAGCTGCCTGACCCCCAGCACAACGGCGTTCAACGGCCGCGCCAGAGCCCGGCCAAGCAGCAGGATCAAGACCGCAGCAATCAATACAGCGGCCGTCCCCAGCAGCAACAGCTTCATCGCCAAGGCCTTGACCCCACCCAGGACTGCGGCACTGGGCAGGGCCACGCCGAATGACCAGGGCGTTGCGGTATCGCCGATGGCCACGGGCACGGCGAGCATGAAGATCTCCTCCCCCATGGCCGGCGAGACGAAGCGCAGGGTCAGTGGCCGCCCCTGGCGTACCGCATCAATCATGGGTTGCAGGTATTCGCCCATGAAGTCGGCCTCGGTTTCGGCCTCCTTGCGTCCGATTCGGCTCGGGTCGGGATGTGACACCAGCGTGGTGTCGTGGGCGGTCAATGCAGCCAAGCCCACCCCCAGCGGACGCAGTCGGGCCACGCTGGCCTGGAGCTGATTTGCGTCGAGGCCCAGTCCCAGGCTGCCGACCACCCGTCCGTTCTGGCGTATGGGAATCAACAGCGGAATGGCCAGCCGCGCGCTGCCGAGCCCCGGCAAATTACGGGGTGGATCGACCCGTTCGCGCCCGACTGCATCGCGCCCCACCAGTTCGGCCAGGGACTGCCGTTGTTCTGACGAGGCCGGCAGGATGCCGGCTCCGTCACGCAGCCAATAGACCGGCGTGCGCCCCTCCCCCTGCGACGGCAGCCACCAGGCGGCACTCACCTGGGGGCTGGTGTGCAGCAGGGTCTCCAGCATCTGGTCGGCGGTGCGGCTGTCCACCAGCTCGCCCTCGGCCAGCTCCCGACCGAGCAGCTCCCCCGTGGTACGCGCCGAATACAGGGCACTGTCGAAGTAGGCGCCGATCTCGGCGGCCTGCTGGCGGACGATTGCGTCCACCGCTACTTCAGCCAGGGCCTCGGTCGAGACCTTGCTCGACTGGTAGACCAGCAGCACGGTGGCCAGGTAGACGAGGATGGTCAGCGGCAGAACGGTGAGCAGCAGTTTGTTCTTCAGGGAAAGGTTGGCCAGCATGGCGAACTCCTTGTCGCGGGTGGCTGGCGGCACATCCCTGGCCCCGCGGATTCAATGGCTATGTCTGGGTCGAGCATGGGCGGGCGAAGACACGGGGCGCAGCTGGGCTACGGCCGTCCTTTTCGCGAATGAGTTCGCTCCCACAAGGCAGGTCGATTCTTTGTGGGGGCGATTTCAATCGCTGAGGGCAGCGGAGCTGCCCCTTCAAGTGCCAATTGGCAGACCTGCGGTCTGCATAGCGATTGAAATCGCCCCCACAGAAAGTGCAGACGGTCAGGCCTTGCGCGCTGCCAGCAGATCCAGCGCGACGTCGACGATCATGTCTTCCTGGCCGCCGACCATCCGGCGCTGGCCCAGTTCGACCAGGATGTCGAGGGTCTTCAGGCCGTACTTGGCCGCTGCCACTTCGGCGTGGCGCAGGAAGCTCGAATAGACTCCGGCGTAGCCGAGGCCCAGCGTCTCGCGGTCGACCCGCACCGGGCGGTCCTGTAGCGGCCGCACGAGGTCGTCGGCGGCGTCCATCAGCCGGTAGAGGTCGGTGCCGTGGTTCCAGCCGAGGCGCTCGGCGGCGGCGATGAACACCTCCAGCGGCGCGTTGCCGGCGCCGGCGCCCATGCCGGCCAGGCTGGCATCGATGCGGTCGCAGCCCTCCTCCACCGCGACGATGGAATTGGCCACGCCGAGGCTGAGGTTGTGGTGGGCGTGCATGCCGGTCTGGGTCTCGGGATTCAGCACCGCCTTGAAGGCGCGCATGCGCTCGCGGATATCCTGCATGTTCATCGCGCCGCCGGAGTCGGCCATGTAGATGCACTGGGCGCCGTAGCTTTCCATCAGCTGGCCCTGCTTCGCCAACTCTTCGGCCGGAATCATGTGGCTCATCATCAGGAAACCGACGGTGTCCATGCCGAGCGAACGGGCGTATTCGATGTGCTGCTTCGACACGTCCGCCTCGGTGCAGTGGGTGGCCACCCGCACGCTGCGGGCGCCGGCGTCATAGGCGGCCTTGAGGTCATGTACGGTGCCGATTCCGGGCAGCAGCAGCACGGTGAGGCGGGCGTGCTGGATGACGTCCGCCGCCGCTTCGATCCACTCCAGGTCGGTGTGGGCGCCGAAGCCGTAGTTGAAGCTGGAGCCCTGCAGGCCGTCGCCGTGGGTGACTTCGATGGCATCCACCTTGGCCTGGTCCAGCGCGCGGGCGATGGCCTGCACCTGCTCAATCGAATACTGGTGGCGGATGGCATGGCTGCCATCACGCAGGGTCACGTCGGAGATATAGAGCTTCTTGCCGTTCATGCTGCGTCTCCGTGGTTCATCGCCTGGGCCATGCGCTCGGCGGTGGCAAGCGCGGCGGAGGTCATGATGTCGAGGTTGCCGGCGTAGCTCGGCAAGTAATGGGCGGCGCCTTCCACTTCGAGGAACACGGAAGTCTTCAGCCCAGAGAATTTCCCGTGTCCAGGGATATTCAGATCGCGGACCTCGTCGAACTGCACCTTCTGCTTCAGGCGATAACCCGGCACGTAGGCCTGCACGGCGGCGGCCATCTCCTCGATGCTGGCTGCCACCTTGGCTTGATCCGCCGCTTCGCTGAGGACGAACACAGTGTCGCGCATCATCAACGGCGGTTCGGCCGGGTTCATGATGATGATCGCCTTGCCCTTGGCCGCCCCACCGATCACCTCGATGGCCTTGCTGGTGGTCTCGGTGAACTCGTCGATATTGGCGCGGGTGCCGGGACCGGCGGATTTCGAAGCAATCGAGGCGATGATCTCGGCGTAATGCACCTTGGCGACACGGGACACGGCGGCGACCATCGGGATGGTGGCCTGGCCACCGCAGGTGACCATGTTGACGTTGGTCGCGGCGAGGTGCTGCTCCAGGTTGACCACCGGCACGCAATACGGACCGATTGCGGCCGGGGTCAGGTCGATCACACGAAGACCGGGCTTGTGGCCCCGCAGCAAGGCGTCATTCTTCACGTGCGCCGACGCACTGGTGGCATCGAAGACGAAGTCGATCTCGTCGAAGATCGGCAGGCGGGTCAGGCCCTCCACGCCTTCATGGGTAGTGGCCACGCCCAGTCGTGCTGCGCGGGCCAGACCGTCGGACGCCGGGTCGATGCCGACCATGGCGCCCATT
>NZ_SSOJ01000088.1 GCF_029871205.1 Pseudomonas sp. BN417
CCGCGTCCTGTCAGGCGCGAGTCACCCCTCGCCCGCTTGCGGGGCGAAGAGGCACGCTGTCGGAAGCACCGCTTCCGGTGCCGATGAGCGNCTGAGCGCGAAGCGATCAGGCTGGGGCGCAGGGCGGGGGCCGGGGGAGAGGGATGTGTCAGGCAAGTGCGGAGGTCTGAAAATACCGTGTTAGGGCGTTTTATTCGATGCAACAACAGCTAACGCAGACAGAGCCCATACGGACGGGAGTTGGATTGTTCATTGCGCTTAAGTAGAATCAATCGCATTTGAGATTGGCCTACCTTTCCGCTCCGGCGTGCGCAGAATGAACGATACAGTTGTGGCACCCGGTGACTCCCTGCAGAACCTCTATCTCGATCACCGCAGCTGGCTGGAATGCTGGCTGCGGCGGCGACTGGGCAATGCCTGGGATGCCGCCGACCTGACCCAGGACACCTTCGTCCGCGTGCTGTCCAGCCATCAACAGCAGCCTCTCCCGGAGCTGCGCGAGCCGCGCGCTTACCTGTTGACGGTGGGCAAGCGCCTGCTGATCAACCACCAGAAACGCCGCAACCTCGAACGTGCCTACCTGGAAGCCCTGGCGGCGCTGCCGGCGGACCAGGTGCCGTCTCCGGAGCAACGCTGGCTTTTGCTGGAGACGCTGCAAGCCCTGGACGAGCTGCTCGATGGGCTGCCGGCGCTGGTGCGCCGCGTGTTCCTCTGGGCCCAGCTCGAAGGCCTCAACTATGCGCAGATCGCCGGTCGCCTCGACATTTCCGAGCGTACGGTGAAGCGATACATGGCCAAGGCCTACGAGCACTGCCTGCTGGTGGACCTGTGAAACGCGAGGACTCCGCTCGACGGGTCGCGCGCGAGGCGGCGCGCTGGCTCACCCTGCTGGAGTCTGGCCGGGCCAGCGTTGCGGACCACGACAACCTGCGGCGCTGGCGCGAGCACTGCCCGACTCACGAGCAGACCTGGCAGAAAGCCCAATTGCTGCGCCAGCGCTTCGATGGCCTGCCCAACGCCGTGGCCATGGCCAGTCTGGATCGGGTCGAGGTCGGCCGGCGCGAGGTGCTCAAGCGGGCGCTGGCCCTGGCCGCACTGGCCCCCGCGGGTTGGCTGGCCTATCGCGAACTGCCGGTCGCGAACTGGCGCGCCGATCTTCGTACCGCCACCGGTGAACGACGTGAGCTGCGCCTGGCCGATGGCAGCCTGCTGCGGCTCAACACGGCCAGTGCGGTGGACCTGGATTTCAGGGATGGGCAGCGGCGCCTGACCCTGGTGGATGGTGAGATCGACCTCGACAGCGCGGGCGACCTGCCGCTCGACGTAGGCACCCGCGAGGGCCGTATCCTGGCCGGGCAGGCGCACTTCTGCGTGCGCCAGCTCGACCAGGGCTGCCTGGTTTCGGTTTCCAGCGGCAGCGTCCAACTGTTGCCCCTGGCCGGCCCGGCGATCACGCTTGGCAAAGGACAGCGTGCCCGCCTTGGCAGCTACGGCGTGACGGGCATTGAGCCGTTCGATAGCACCCAGCCGGGTTGGCAGCAGGGCGTGCTGATGGTCGACAACCAGAAGCTCGGCGATTTCCTGCGCGAGCTGGACCGCTATCGCCCCGGTCTGCTGCGCTGGGACCCGGCACTGGAATCGCTGGCGGTGACCGGTACCTTCCGCCTGGACGACACCGGCCAGGTGCTCGACCTGCTGGCGGCAAGCCTGCCGCTGGAGGTCCATTACCGCACCCGCTACTGGGTCAGCCTGGTGCCACGGACGAGGGCTGGATGAGAAAGCTGTCCCTTTTTTTCGGCTCGCTTGTCATCAGAGACAAATGAACCCGAAAAGAGAGAGTTCGATGTCCTCCGCTCCCCGTTTGCTTCCCGTCTCCATTGCTCTGCGAGGCCCGCTGATGCGCGCCGGCTTGTTGCTGGTCCTGGGTGCCGGCCCCAGTCTCGGCAACGTCGCCTGGGGCGAGGAGGGCGACCGGCGCAGTTTCCAGGTGCCCGCCGGCAGCCTGGCCAGTGCCTTGACCCGTTTCGCCGGCCAGGCGGGCGTCAGCCTGTCGCTGGACCCGGTGCTGGTGGCCGGGCGCAGCAGCGCAGGGCTTCAGGGCGAGTACGGGGTGGAAGAAGGCTTCGCCCGGTTGCTGCAGGGCAGTGGCCTGGGCTTGCGTGCGGCCGGGACGGGCGCCTATACCCTGGAGCTGCAACCGGACCAGGGCAGCAACCTGACCCAGCTGCCGCAGATCGCCATCGTCGGCAGTGGCATGGGCCTGGGCAGCGACGCTTATGACGGCGGCCAGGTGGCGCGCCGAAGCAGCCTCGGCCTGCTGGGTGACGGGGACTTCATGGATACCCCCTTCAACGTCACCACCTACACCAGTGAACTGATCAAGAGCCAGCAGGCGCGGACCCTGGCCGACGTGGTGGCCAACGACCCGTCCGTGCGCAACACCAACCCCGCCGGCGGCCGTTTCGAGCAGTTCTCCGTGCGTGGTTTCAGCCTCTACAACAGCGATGTGTCCTTTGGTGGCCTCTATGGCGTTTTGCCGACCTATTCCATCGACATGGAAATGGTCGAGCGGGTGGATGTCCTCAAGGGGCCGGGCGCGCTGCTCGGCGGTATCGCGCCCAATGGCAGCGTTGGCGGCAGCATCAACGTCGAGCCCAAGCGCGCCGGCGACCAGCCGTTGACCGAAGTCACCGGCAGCTTCGTCTCCGACAGCCAGGCCGGCGGGCATGTGGACATCGGCCGGCGCTTCGGCGAGGACCAGCGCTTCGGCGTGCGCTTCAATGGCGCCCGCCAATCCGGCGACGCGGACTGGGACGACCAGCGGCTGGAACGGGAGTCCGCCGTGCTCGGTCTGGACCTGCGTGGCGAACGCACCCGCCTGTTCCTGGACCTCGGCAATCAGGAGCGCGACATGGACGCGCCGATGGAGCGGGTAGGGCTGAACGAGGGTGTCGCGGTGCCCGACGCCGAGGACATCCACCACAACTTCGCGCAGCCCTGGACTTACGCCAACGCCAAGGACCGCTTCGGCGCCTTGCGCGGCGAAGTGGACCTGAACGAATCGCTGATGGTCTATGCCGCCGCCGGCAAGCGCGACGGCGAATATGACTTCCTGCGGCACGCGGTGCAGGTGGTGGACGACAGCGGTCGTTTCACCGTCAGTCCACGGACCTTCCAGCGGGACGAAGAAGTCCTGACCTGGACGACCGGCGCGCGCAGCTGGTTTTCCACCGGCGCGGTGGGGCACACCCTGAACCTCAGCCTGAACCGCTTCGACATGGAGTTCGACAACAGCGGCGCGCGCTTCGCCAACGGCAACAGCAACCTGTTCGAGCCGGTGGAGTTGCCGGTACCCGGCCGGCCGATCCGGTTGGACGTGCCGACCCACACCGAGACCGTCCTCTCCAGCCTGGCGCTGGCCGACACCCTCAGCTTCAGCGACGACCTGGTGCTGCTCACCCTCGGCGCGCGACTGCAGCGGGTCGAGGTGGACAGTTCGGCACCGGGCACGGCCGACCAGCATTACGACGAGCGCGCGACTTCGCCGGCCATGGGCCTGGTGGTGCGTGCCAGCGAACGGGTATCGCTCTACCTCAACTACATGGAAGGGCTGACACAGGGCGAGACCGCGCCCAGCACGGCGAACAACCAGAACGAGGTGTTCGCGCCGTATCGCACCAAGCAGATCGAGATGGGCGCCAAGTATGACCTGGGCCATTTCGCCGCCACCTTAAGCCTGTTCCGCATCGAGCGTCCCACCTACATCCTCGACCAGGACAACAACTTCGAGCCCGATGGCGAGCAGCGCAACCAGGGCCTGGAGCTGAACCTCTTCGGCGAGCCGCTGGACGGCGTTCGCCTGCTGGGCGGGGCCATGCTGCTGGACAGCGAACTGACCCGGACCAGCGAGGGTCGCTTCGATGGCAATCGGGGCACCGGGGCGCCCATCGTCAACGCCAATCTCGGCGTGGAGTGGGACATTCCCCAGGTTTCCGGCCTGACCCTGACCGCGCGTGGCATCCATACCGGTTCGCAATACCTGGACCCGGCCAATCGGCAGAAGATCGATGCCTGGCAGCGCTACGACCTGGGCGCGCGCTATGCCTTCGAACTGGGGGAGACCGACATCACCTTGCGCGCCAGCGTGGAGAACGTGCTGGACAAGATGTACTGGGCCTCGGCCAACGTGCCGGCCGATACGGCGCCGGGCCTGACGCTCGCCAGCCCGCGCACCTGGCTGGTGTCGGCGACCCTGGGGTTCTGAGCGGCGAGGGATGAGCTTGTCGCCCGCACCTGAGGCACTTCCGTGGCACTGTCTGCGACGTCGAAGGCACGGGGGACGCGCAGGTCCGGGCCTGCGAGGTCCTACCCTGTGTGGTTCCGGGCGGCGCAAGCGCCGCCTTGTTGGGCTTCGCTTCGCTCAACACCAACCTACTCGGCGCTCCTTTACGGAACGGCAAGGCTGCTGACTTTTTTCAGGTCCCGGAGCGGACGTGAGTGATCGGCTGATTTCGACTCAGAGGGATCGTACGCCGCACCTTGGAGCGTGCATCTCCCAATCTGCGGCAGCGCAGCGCCAGGTACGAGACTGGATCTCCGTGGAACCAGCGAAGAAATACCAGGCGTGACAGGTATTCGCTTGCACAGGAGCTCCGGTTTGCGACCGCATTGAGAGAGAAAGGAATAAGCTTTACTGAACACACAGGGTACCTCGGCCGCAGGAGATCATGTCATGCCAAATCGTCCGTTTACTGCATTGTTGGCAGCGACGCTCCTAGTGGCGTGGGCAGGAGCGTCCTGGGCTACAGAGCAAGGCCAGCAACGACGTGCCGCTCGGGAGGTCCGGCAGGAAACGCGTCAGGATTCACGCCAGATAAAGCAGGAATGCCGCGCGGCCGACCAGCAAAGCAATCCCCAATGCCGGCAGGATAAGCGGCAGACCAAGCAGCAAGGGCGGGAGAGAGCCAGGGATATCAAATACTGAGTAGCGAGTGCCTGTCCCTCTCCCCACACTCGCGCGAAACGCAGGGCATCATTCGGTCTGCCCTTGTGTATGTTCATGTGTCCAGCCCGGTGTCGCACATACGCGCATTCGAAACTCCGCCCCTTCCGACACATCGCCAGCACCAGCCTCAAATACCCTAAGGCCTCCACCACCTCCTTCTTTCAGAGGCCATGACCATGCGATACACCCATCTCCTTGCCGCTTCTGCGGTACTCGCCGCGTTCGCGGGCCTTGCTCAAGCCCAAGAGGTGAAACCTCAGCCCGCGGCGGGCCATGAGTCGCATTCGAACGAAAGCTGGAAGAAAGGTATCCAGCGTACTGACCTGGTAAGCGAAGACCTCTACGTCCCCGGGCATCAAGTCATCCAGGCCCGCGTCGATATTGCGCCGGGCGTGTCGTCCCCCAAGCATTCTCATCCAGGGGTGGAGGTCGCCTACGTCCTCGAAGGCACGTTCGAGTATCAACTCGAGGGGCAGCCGCCTGTCACACTCAAGGCTGGCGAGTCCTTGTACATCCCCGCGGGCACCCCGCATGTCGCGACGAACCACGGCGAGAGCAAGGCGTCGGAGCTGGCGACCTACATCGTGAGGAAGGGCGAGCCGCTGTTGAAACTGGAGAAGTAAGCGAAGCCTGCCGCCGGCCTGGTCGGTATTCCCTGCACCGGTCAGTAGCCCGGATGAAATCCGGGGAAAGTCCAACTGCCGCTCCCGGATTTCATCCGGGTTACGATTTGCCAGCCTGATCCGAGGGCTGGCCACGCGCCTTTACAGGGACCAAAAGCAAGGCCACGTTCTATGAACGTGGCCTTGCTTTTTGCGTGGGTTTCAGTGTCGCCATTCCCACCGGGGTATCTGCTCGCCAGAGTCATGTCGCCAGCGCGGTTGCAGGCCTCTTTGCCAGCAAGGACCGGTGCTCGAAGCCCAGGCTCGGGATCATGGGATTGCGTGGAATTCGATCGCAAACACCCGGTGATATGATGCGGATCGTCTACCTCTTGCCATGAGATGACCTATGGACCGCTTGTCTACCTTGCTGTCGCAGTTCGGCGTCCGCGCAAGCCTGTTCCACAGTGGCAAGCTTTGCGGCATGGCGTCATACGATGGCGCCGACCAGCGCGGGCATATTCACCTGCTGCAGGCAGGTCGCCTCACCTTGCAGGACTCCAATGGGAGCGATTTCCTGCTTACCCGGCCCAGTCTGATTTTTCTGCCACGCCCGAGCCGGCATCTACTGATCCCGGGCGAGCCCGAGGGGGCCCAACTCCTGTGTGCATCGATGACGTTCGATGGTGGTGTCGGTAACCCATTGTCCGCTTCATTACCCGATCTCCTGGTGCTACCCCTGGATGAGCTGCCGCTGCTGGCCGATACCCTGAGATGGCTGTTCGTCGAGGCGGCGGCGGGACATTGTGGCCGGGAGGCAGTGCTCGATCGGTTGTTCGAGTTATTGATCATCCTGCTGCTCCGGCATCTGCTCGACCACCATGGGTTGAGCACGGGAATGATGGCCGGACTGGCCGATTCCCGACTGGCGCGCTCTCTGGTGCAGATGCACAACGCACCGCACCTTGCCTGGTCAGTCGCGGAACTGGCGAGCGAGTCGAACATGTCGCGCGCCGCCTATGCCGCGCATTTCCGAGCCGTCGTAGGGCAGACACCTGCGGATTATCTTCTGAGTTGGCGGATCAGCCTGGCGCAGAAGCGCCTGCGTGAAGGGCGGCCGATTACGCTGATCGCCGACGAGGTCGGTTATGAAAGCCCCTCAGCTCTCGCTCGTGCGTTTCGCCGCAAGACGGGCTGCAGCCCACGGGACTGGATGAAATCCGTGGCAGGGGAGGGGGCGGAAATCGCCCATTAGGCTGGATCGCGACAGCATGTCGGTGGTCGGCTCATCAGCGCCCGTTTGTCGGTGCTGGTGGTGGCTTCTTGCCGCGGTTAGCCGCTTTTGAATCGCAGATAGGAAAATGGCCTGAAACATCGGACTGCTTCAGGCCATTCCTGGAGGAGGACTGTCAGTTCAATGGTTCTCCAGCTCCGTCAGAGAATGGCCCGCCACGAATATGGAAGCGGCCAGCAGCCCGATGTCCTTGAGGAGGAATTGACCCGGAGCAACCGTGATGGCCGGGAAGCCGAGGCCGGGCTCGATCACTCCCGGTGTCGAGAACATGAAGCTCAGCGTCGTGAAGAAGAGTCCGGCAGACAGCGCTCCACCAATCAATGAGAGCTTTGGTGAGAGCAGGCGGCCTGCAATAAGGGCACCGATCGAGACTTCCAGGACTCCGAGCAGGCTGGAGAAGATATCCACGCTGAAGATCTCATAAACCCATCCCAGTAGCGGGCTGTTGCTTACAAGTGGAACCAGTCCCTGTGCCTCATAGTGCGTGAACTTCATGCCGCCGAACCAGAAATATATGATTGCGAGAGCAAAATAAGCACCGTAAGTACCAAGTGCCATGGTTTTAACCCCGAGCGACAATCTGTTCGATGAGTGGGTGGTGCCGTGGCTGTCAATATTCAAGGCTTTCATTGTCAGGATACCTGTGATTTGGCTAAAGATTTATTGGTGAGGATGCGACCAGTGGATCAGGTGATTCGGAAAGTATTCGAATGGCTGATGGGTATCTCCTGAGAGCCCTCGCGGTATGCGTTGGGTGTGGAGATATTGTTGCCGTTGACTTGAAACTCTTGGGTTCAGAACGTACAGGGTTCAATGCAGATCGTCTAAACCCACCGGCACTCAGGCGGACGAGCCATTGGCGTTGCGGATGTCTCTGGGCTTCGCTTTCAAGGAGTGGTCACCGGTCAACCAGTAACCTAGGAGGATTGCCCCATGAACGAACAGAACTGCGATCTGCTGGAGCGGGTATTGATAGCCCATGGCGGACTGGAGCGCTGGAACAGCTTCAGCACTGTGACTGCCAGCATTGTGACCGGTGGCTTGCTCTGGGGCATGAAGGGACTGACCCAGGACAGCAACCCACGTCAGATGACCGTCTGGCTGCATGAGCAGAGAGCGTCGGTCATGCCGTTTGGCGCCCCGAACCAGCGTACGGCGTACACGCCAGGCCGAATCGCAATCGAAACCACCGATGGGAGAGTGGTGGCGGAGCGGTCAGATCCGAGGGAGTCTTTCCGTAACCACGAAGAAGGGACGCCGTGGGACCCGCTTCACCGGGCCTACTTCAACGGCTACGCGCTGTGGTCGTACCAGACCATGCCATTCCTGTTCACCCTGCCGGGCGTAAAGGCTGAGGAGGTCGACCCCTGGGAGGAGGGCGACCAGCAATGGCGTCGTTTGCGAGTGCACTTTCCGGAGGATGTGGCCACTCACTGTCCAGTACAGGACTTCTACTTCGGTGAAGACTTTCTGCTGCGCCGGCACGATTACAGCGTCGACGTAAGTGGCCGATTGCCCGCTGCCCAGTACGTTCACGACTACATCGAAGCCGAGGGGCTCCGCATGCCCGGCAAGCGGAGGGCCTATCGCCGTGACGCGAATAACAGTGCGATCGAGGCGCAACTGCTGGTCAGTATCGATATCAGCGACCTTCGCTACTCATGACCCGATGCTGTGTTCATCGCGACAGTTGAAACCGGGACAACCTACCCCCTCCTGGCAAGTTGCCCCTGGTTTCGAGCAAGGCCTGGCACCAAGGGGCCATAAGCGACTTTCGCACCTTGCAAGGTCAGGTATTTCAGGCCCTGGAGCACGCAAGCGCCGTGTTGATCAGCCTGCCTTTGTCTTGCCAGGCATTTCGCTGATAGACGGAGTAGTGGTTTTCGCCTTCAGAACTGGAAAGCTCAACGAGTCCTGATGCCTTATTGGGATCAGTGCTGCCGATAAAGAGACGAGTTTTACCATTCTCCTCTTCGGTAAAAGTCTCTGTGTCTCCCTTGACTTCATCTTTTACGCAGGCCACATAGTCGGCATTATCCCGATTGGTAAACCCGGAGGTGTTGTCGTGACTCTGTCTTATGTCGGGATTATATGCGCAGCCAGTGGCCAGTAACAGGATGGAGAGAAACGAAACTTTCCCGGTTACAATCGTTTTGGAGAGTTTGCCAGGTGTCGTATTGTTCATGACTTTTACTCCAGGCAGAAGGCTTTGGGGTATCCGGAGTGCAGCTGATTCGTTGCTCCAGTAACGATAGTGCAAGGCGGTTTGATGTGGTAGCACCATCGGCTCTGTTAAGCTGGAGTAACATCTTGGGGATTCGTCTTCAGTTGCCAATCAAGTTTCACGTGAACTGCAAGCTATAAATCTCTGCGCGATATAGGGTGGGGCTCTTATAAGTGAAGATATCTATTGGAGAGTGATATTGCCCATCCTCGCCAGAGTTGCTCAGTCCTGGTGGGAGAAGTCCATTCCCAGGAACCAATCATTCCGCATCACCGCTTGAAACATCTCCTGAACCAATTCGCTGCATGGGTCCGCCGACAGCCTCAGTAGCCAGAGCCGACCATCTTCCGTTTGCCGTGTCAGTCTCCAGTTCGCTTCCGGCAGCCATTGAACCAGGTGGCGTTCGATGCACGGCTCTGACAAGGGGCGGGTAGCGATCAGGACGGGAAAGCTCATATTGGTCACCTTGGCACTGGGGTTGCTCGAGGCCTGTGCGTCACCCTGACGCTATGGCGCGCTGGAAGTCTTGCTCCAAGCTGCGTCGACTAACTACGACTATATCTGTCGTAGTTTAGTCGGGCAAGATTTTTCTCCTGATCGGTGCGTCGCTGGTCGTCAGCCAGCAACACCCCTGGAAATCCGAAGGTGTTGCTGGCGTTCGAGGTCATTACCGATGCGGATGGGGGTCAGGTCGCATCAGGCAGCAGGCGCTCTTCTTGCGTCCGGGCGAGTGACTCTCCTGACAGTTTCCGCATTGCGACGTAGAAGACTGGCGTCAGGAAGAGTCCGAATAGCGTGACACCCAGCATGCCGGCGAAGACCGTCACGCCGGTGGCCAACCGAATCTCGGCGCCTGCGCCCTGGCCCAGCAACAGCGGCACGGACCCGGCGATGAACGCGATGGAGGTCATGATGATGGGGCGCAGACGCAAGCGGCATGCCTCGATGGTGGCCTCGAGGGTTTCCCGCCCCTGCATCTCAAGTTCGCGCGCAAACTCCACGATCAGAATGGCGTTCTTGCAGGCAAGCCCCATCAGCACAACGATACCCACCTGTACGAAGATATTGTTGTCGCCACCGGCCAGCCAGACACCGACCAGTGCAGAGAAGATCGAGGCCGGCACGATCAGGATCACCGAGAACGGCAATATCCAGCTTTCGTACAGCACCGCCAGGGTCAGGAAAACCAACAGGATCGCGACCGGGAAGACGATGATCGCCGAGTTGCTCTGGGTGACCTCCTGATAGCTGAGATCGGTCCATTCCAGTTCTATCCCTGGCGGCAATACCTTCGCGGCGATCTCGGAGATCTTCTCGATCGCCTGGGAAGACGACAGAGCCTGCGGATCCGCTCCGCCGATGAGATCGGCGGCTGGATACCCGTTGTAGCGGATGACCGGGTCCGGCCCGAAGCTTTGTTCAACGCGTACCACCGAGGAAATGGGCACCATTGCTCCGCTGCTGTTCCGTACACGCAGGTTCTCGATGTCGCTTACCTTCTGCCGATAGGCGGCATCCGCCTGGACCATGACGCGATACACACGACCGAACTTGTTGAAGTCGTTGACGTACACCGCGCCGAGATAGGTCTGCAGGGTCTCGAATATCTCCTTCACGGAAACACCCTGGACCTTGGCCTTGACCCGGTCCACCACCACTTCGAGCTGCGGGATATTGGCCTGGTAGGACGTCACCGGATAGAACATCCCCGGTGTTGCGGCAATCTCGGCCTGGAGTTTGGTCAAGGCGTCATTGAGGGCGGGAAACCCGAGCCCCGCACGGTCCTTCAGATACAGGGAGTAGCCTGAACCGTTGCCCAATCCCTGGATTGGCGGTGGCATCAAGGCGTAGGTATAGCCTCCCTTGATCTGCGAGAACTTCTCGTTCAACTCCGCATTGATTTCCGCTGCGCTTCGGGTTCGCTCGGAGAACGGCTTCAGAACGATGTAGGAAGCGGAGACGTTCGGGGTGTTCACCGACTGCAGGGCGTTGAGACCGATGTAGTCGGACACCAGCTCGACGCCTTCGATAGAGCGTGCGGCATCGCTCATTTGTCGCGCCACTTCCGCAGTTCTGGAAAGAGAAGCCCCACCCGGGAGCTGGGCGCCGCTGAACAGATAGAGCTTGTCCTGAGTCGGAATGAAGCCGGCCGGGACCTGGTTGAACAGGAATGCGGTACCCCCCAGCAGGACCAGGTAGAACGACAGGAACACGCCACGGCGCCCGAGCGACTTGCTCACCGAGGATCCATAGCCTTGGGAGCTCTTCAGGAAGAAGCGATTGAACGGCGTGAACAGCCAGCCGAAGCAGCGTGCGAGCAGTCTTTCGAACCTGTCCTTTGGCGCGGAGTGGGGTACCAGCAGCCTGGCGGCCAGCGCCGGTGAAAGGGTGAGCGAGTTGATCGCGGAAATGACAGTGGAAATCGCGATGGTCACGGCGAACTGTTTGTAGAACTCGCCCGTGATCCCCGAGAGGAATGCCATGGGTACGAAGACGGCACACAGAACGAGCGCGATCGCGATGATCGGGCCTGAGACCTCCTGCATGGCCTTGTGCGCAGCCGCTTTCGGCGTCAGCCCCTCCGCTATGTATCGCTCGACGTTCTCGACCACCACGATCGCGTCATCGACCACGATGCCGATCGCCAGCACCAATCCGAAGAGGGTCAGTGTGTTGATGGAGTAGCCGAGCAGCAGAAGGAATACAAAGGTGCCGACGACGGACACCGGGACCGCCGCCAGCGGGATGAGCGACGCCCGCCAGGTTTGCAGGAAGAGGATGACGACCAGGATGACCAGGACAATGGCTTCGATCAAGGTGGCCTTGACCGAACTGATCGAGTCCCGCACGAATGTGGTCGGGTCCCATACGGCCTGGTACTTGACGCCCTCCGGGAAATCCGCGGACAGCTTGTCGAGCTTCTTATAGACCGCATCGGCGACATCCAGGGCATTGGCGCCCGGCGACAGGAAGACGCCGATGG
This sequence comes from Pseudomonas sp. BN417, assembly GCF_029871205.1. Classification (GTDB taxonomy): domain Bacteria; phylum Pseudomonadota; class Gammaproteobacteria; order Pseudomonadales; family Pseudomonadaceae; genus Metapseudomonas. The sequence goes on from NZ_SSOJ01000088.1 coordinate 12,109, forward strand.
TGGTGGCGTGTTGTCCGTTCTTCTGGACCCGCATCGAGTAGTCGCCAGAACCAAGCTCTACTCTGGCCACTTCTGCAAGCGTCACGACCTGGCCTTGCTCGCCGACCTTGAGGACGATTTCCTTGAATTCGTCTTCGGTTTTCAGGCGACCGCGCACGCTGATGGGAATGAGGAAATCGGTCGATTTGGGCGAAGGTTCTGCGCCAAGCTGGCCCGCCGATGCCTGTGCGTTCTGCTCCCTGATCGCGTTCGTCACATCGGCCACAGTGAGTCCGCGCGATGCGAGTTTGTCCGGGTCCAGCCATACCCGCATGGCGTAGTCGCCCGCACCGTACAACCCGACATCACCGATGCCCTGGAGTCTCGAGAGTTCATCCTTGACGTTCAGGGTGAGGTAGTTCCTGAGATACAGGGAGTCGTATTTCGGGTTTTCGGAATACAAGCTCACGTACATCAACGGCGTGGGCGACTTCTTCTGGGTAGTCACGCCATATTGGCGCACTTCCTCCGGCAGACGGCTCAGCGCCTGGCTGACGCGGTTCTGGACTCTTACCGCGGCGGTGTCAGGGTCAACCGAGGGCTGGAAGGTGACAATGATCTGCAGCGTGCCATCCGAGCCCGAAACGGACTTCATGTACATGACCCCTTCCACCCCGTTGATGGCCTCTTCCAGCGGGGTTGCCACGGTTTCTGCAATTTCCTTCGGGTTGGCGCCGGAATAGACGGCGCGTACGACAACACTCGGCGGCACCACTTCCGGGTACTCGCCAACGGGCAGCAGCGGAATGGATACCAGACCAAGTGCGAAGATCACCAGGGACAGGACGATCGCGTATATGGGCTTTTCAATGAATATCTTCGAGAAGTTCATTTGGCTCACCGTTCTTTCTATGGCTTACATGGTGACTTCAACTGGAGTAACAGCTGCGCCAGAAGGCGGTACCCTATGCAAGCCGTTGACCACGACGCGGTCCTCCTTCGTAAGTCCTTTTGCAACTATGCGAAGTCCTTCGTCGGTAAGCCCTCCAAGAATGATGTCCTTGCGACTGACCTTGTTTTCTTCTGTCAGCACATAGACGTATTTCTTGTTTTGATCGGTCAGGATCGCCTTGTCGTTGACCAGGATGGCATCGGTCTTCTCGATATTGGCCAATTGCACCCGTGCAAAGAGCCCCGGCGTAAATTTTCGATGCGAGTTATCGAGAGTGGCCCGTACACGAATGGTCCCCGTCTGGGGATCGAGGACGTTGTCCAGGAAATCCGCCGTACCGGAGTGTGGGAATCCTTCTTCGTTTGCCAGGCCTACGCGGACATGAAGTTCGGTGTTGTCGGAGTCCTGACTCACTTGTGCGTAGTTCAGGAAGCTTCTTTCATCCGGATCGAAGTAGACGTAGATGGGGTTGATCGAAACGACCCTGGTCAGCACCGACTGATCTGCAACGGCAAGGTTGCCGAGCGTCAGCAGCGCGTTGCTGACCTTGCCATCGATCGGGGCACGGACCTTGGTGAACTCGACATTCAGCTTCGCGACCGCAACCGCGGCCTTCGCTTCCCTGACCGCCGCTTCGCTTTGCAGCAGGGCCGTACGTTTGGTGTCGGCAAGGTCCTTGGAGATGGCGCTTGTCGGTAACAGCCGTTGCGCGCGCTGGTCCTGGGCCTTGGCTAGCATGAACGCCGCCTCGGCGTTCTCCAGGCGGGCCAGGGCGCTATTGAGTTCGGCCTCGAACGGGCGTGGATCTATCTCGAACAGCAAGTCGCCGCGCTTGACTTCGCTTCCTTCTTCGAAAGCGATCTGACGTATGTAGCCGCTTACCCGCGGACGAATTTCAACGGCGTCAGTTGCCGCGATCCGCCCATTGAACTCGTTCCATTGCAGGGTTTCCTTGTGCACGACTCGTGCGACATCGACGGTGGGTGCCGCGGCTGGCACAGCGGTATCGGCCGCACCTTCCTTGCAGGCGCTGAGCACCAGAGACATGGTCGCAAGTAGCGCGAAAGCCGGGATTTTATTGCAGGCCAACGAACGGATTTCCCGAGTCGAGATTCTTTTATATTGGGAGAGAGTGATCAAGATAGTTCTCCGTCCGCCTCTTTGTTGCGGGGTGCGGGATGGTTGTGGACTAAATCGTGCTCATCAGACTGCGATCAAGGATGCCTGACGAAGTTATGTTGAAGTTTGGGCGCCGTCCGTGGCGATGGAGTTCTACGGGGCGCTTGAGAGTCTCCACGGCGCGTGAGCCGCGAGTTGCTCAATTGCTAACGGTGCTGGCGTGGCGAGAGTCGATCCGCTCAATCAGCCGATCGCTGCCGCCCTCTGCAAAAACAGGTGCTGCAATTCCAACTACTGCACAGAGGAACATAATTTTTAGCGTCTTCATGGCAATCTCCGGGTGCATGTTGTTCGCGTGGCAATCCTTTTTGGGTATTTGCCACTCTCGAATGAAGTTCGATTGACTTGTGGGTGTGGTGCGCGACTTGAAACTGCGCCCACACTTTGGGCGCAGCGTTGTCTTTACTTCTTCAACGCGACTGGCTGGACCAGCGCCTCTTTACCGTCGGACAGTAGCCAGGCGACCAGTGAAGCCGGCTCGGAGTCGCTCGCATTGCGGGTCACACGGTGCAATTGCCCCGGGCTCTCGTACCAGGCTTCGCCGGCCTTGAAGCGCTGCGGCGGCTGGCCGTCGAGTGCTGATTCAACTTCTCCGCCCAGCACCACGACGAACACGTGTCCCGGGTGTCGATGCGCTGTCGAAGTGGCACCCGGGGCGAAATCGACGCGGAGTGCGGTGGCGCTCTTGAATATCTGGGGCGGCAGCGTGGTCTGCGCGACCGGAGTGACGATTTCGTCTCCGGCACCGCCTCCGTGAGCCAGGGCAACTGAACTGAGCAATGCTGCGACTGCAATACCGATGGTCTTGGCGAACAGATTCATGGTGCTCACTCCGGCTGCATGCCAAAACCAACGCCAAAACGGTTCCAGGCATTGATTGCGGCGATGACGAAGGTCAGTTCAGCCAACTCCTGATCACTGAAATGGGCTGCCACTTCTTCGTAGATCTCATCTGGCGCGTGATTGGTTGCGACCAGCGTCAGCGTCTCGGTCCACAACAGGGCGGCGCGTTCACGCTCGTCGAAGAAAGGCGTTTCCTTCCATACACTCACGGCCATCAGACGGCGCAGGCTTTCGCCGGCCTTTGTCGCGTCCGTGGTGTGCATGTCGATGCAGTACGCGCAGCCGTTGATCTGCGAGGCGCGGATTCGCACCAGTTCACGCAAGGAAGAGGGGAGCACAGATTCGGAAGCGGCTTTCTCGAGGCCAAGCATGGCTTTCATGGCTTGAGGGGCGGCCTGGTAGTAGTTGAGGCGTTTCGAGCTCATTTTCGTTCTCCATCTGACCGAGGGACTTCGGCGTTGGAGCAACTTTATTGAGGGGTGACTCTCGGATAAACTGGCGTCAACCGTTTTCATTGGGCGGAAACTCGGATAATCATGGCTTTCGATCGATTAGAGGCGATGCGCGCGTTCTGTCGCATCGTTGAAGTGGGAAGCTTCACCGGCGCCGCTGAGGCGCTGAAGGTGGCGAAGACAACAATTTCCGGGCAGGTTCAGGGACTTGAGTCGCTGCTGGGCGTGAAGCTGTTGCACAGGACCACCAGGAGGGTTTCGCCGACCACCGATGGCGCCGCTTACTACGAACGCGCCCGTTCGGTACTGGATGATCTCGACGAGCTGGAGGCTTCAGTTGCACAGAGCCGCAGCGTGGCACGTGGCCGGGTGAGAGTTGAGATGCCTACGGGGGTTGCTACCTGCCTCGTCATTCCGGCGCTACCGGAGTTCACGGCGCGACATCCACAGATTCAACTGGATATCGGTTGTAGCGAGCGCGTGGTCGACCTCGTGCAGGAAGGTATCGACTGTGCCTTTCGAGGCGGTGTGGTCACTGACCAGGATCTGGTGTGTCGTCCGGTGGGGCTGATGCGCTTTTGCCTATGCGCGTCGCCCGGCTATCTGCTGGGTTCGACGCCAATTCAGAAGCCTGACGACTTGCTGCACCACCGTTATCTCGGTTTCACATTTCCCGCCTCAGGCAAGCAGCTGACCCCGGTACTTCATCGAGGCGATGACAGCTTTACGATCGAACAACTGCCGGCGATGCGCTTCAACAATGGCAGCGCTTACATCACAGCCGGGTTGGCGGGCCTTGGCATCGTCTCGGTTCCGCGTGCGGAGGCCAGTCCGCATCTCGCGACGGGGGCGCTGATCGAGGTGCTGCCAGGCTGGGAGCTGCGAAGCATGCCGATCAGCCTCGTATATCCCCACACGCGGCATCTGTCCGCAAGGGTGCGGGCCTTTGCTGAGTGGGGTACGGAGCTGATGGCCAGCCATCCGCTTTGGACGACGAAACGCTAATTCGGGCAGGTGGTGCGCTCAGCGCATAGAGCGGAATGCGGCGCGTACCTCGGCGCTGAACAGGTCCGGCTCTTCCCAGGCCGCGAAATGTCCGCCCTTGTCCACGCGCTTGTAGTACACCAGGTTCTGGTAGGCCCGGGCAGCCCAACTCTCTGGCGGTTTGTAGACCTCCCCGGGAAATATCGTCACTGCGGTGGGAATCGAGATTCCGGCCATGTTGGGGCTGCTGGCGAGGTTCTCCCAGTAGATCCGTGCGCTTGAGGTCCCGGTGTTCGTCAGCCAGTACAGCGAGATGTTGTCGAGCATCTCGTCTCGCGTGAAGGCGCGCTCCGGTTCGCCGCGTGTGAATACCCAATCGCCGAACTTGTCGTAGAACCAGGCCGCCAGTCCCGCCGGCGAGTCGGCAAGGCTGTAGCCGATGGTTTGCGGACGCGTTCCCATGATCGAGGCGAATCCAAAGCCCTTGCCAAGGAACGCTCGGGCCTCTTCAAACACCTCGCGCTCTTGCGCACTGAGGTTGGTCGGCGGGGGATCACCGCATTTCAAGGCCTTGGCAACCTCAGGCGGTATGGTCGTCGAGCGTTCGACCCTGTTGACGTGGATGCCGAGCAGGCCAGCGGGAGCCTGGCGTCCCATGGCGTCGGAAATGATGGCCCCCCAGTCGCCGCCCTGTGACAGGTAGCGCGTGTATTCGAGGCGCTTCATGAGCGTATCCCAGGCGCGGGCGACGCGGTCCGGGTTCCAGCCGGTGCTTTTGGGCTTGTCCGAAAAGCCGAAGCCGGGAATGGAGGGCAGTACGAGATGGAAGGCGTCCTCGGCGGTCCCGCCGTGGGCCGTGGGATCGGTCAGCGGACCTACGACTTTCAGCAACTCGAAGACGGACCCTGGCCAGCCGTGGGTCATGATGAGCGGCATTGCGTTCGGATGAGGGGAGCGGACGTGGATGAAGTGGATGTCCAGGCCGTCGATATTCGTCAGGAACTGGGGCGAGGCATTGAGTTTCGCTTCTGCCTTTCGCCAGTCGTAGCCCGTCTCCCAGTAACGCACCAGCGCTTGAAGCTTGGCGAGTTGCACCCCCTGGGAGCGGTCAGTGACGGTTTCCCGATCCGGCCAGCGGGTTGCCGCAAGGCGGCGGCGGAGGTCGATGAGCGCAGCTTGCGGAACATGGGCGCGGAAGGGGCGGATAGCGTCAGCAGCCAAGGGAGGCGCCGCATCGGATTGGGAAGCCGCCATTACCGGGCGAAACACCGTGAGCGCTGCCAATGCCGCGCCTTTCAAGATCAGGGCCCGGCGGGACAGGGCGCCAGCTACGATCGAGTATCGGGTGGCCATGGTCGCACTTCCTTCCGTATGGAGTGTCAAGGTGAGCGAGGGGGCTGCTGGAACTCTAGCGGATGGCGGGGGGAGTGCCATGCGGGAAGCCCAGTGGCTTGGCTTCCCTCTCTCTGAAGGGAGAGGGGTGACTCACACCGGGCACGCACTGCCAATCCTGCACGGATAATCTTCGTCAATGGGGCGGGCGGCGTTCCGCGAGTAACGCCATACCCATCAGGGGCGATCGATGGGTATCGCTGCGCTCCACCCATCCTACGGACTGCGGGCTGGAAGCCGGTAGCGGCTCTCAATGTCGATGGCGGGCGGAGTCTTCGGCTGGCATTTTCTTCAGGCGGTAGGCCAGGGCCGGGCGGGTCATGCCGAGCAGGCGCGCGGCTTCCGAGACGTTGTTCTGGGCACGTTTCATCGCCCCCTGCATCAATGCCTCTTCCACCGTGTCCAGGCTGACGCCACTTTCGATCAGACGCTCCACCCAGTCGGGCTCCACGCTGGGCGCCGCTTCCACCAGCGCGCCGTCGCTGGAAAGGCCGATGCTGTTGGCCTCATGGGACAGGTGCGGGAAGAGGGCATCGGCGCTGATGCTCTGGTTGGCGTCGGTGATGATCACGCCGCGCTCGATCAGGTTCTCCAGTTCGCGGATATTGCCCGGCCAGTCGTAGCGCATGCAGGCCTCCAGGGCCTTGTCGGAGAGGCCCAGGGTGGTCTTGCCATAGGCCGTGTGCAGGCGCGAGAGGAAGTGTTCCGCCAGCAGCGGGATGTCTTCCTTGCGCTCGCGTAGCGAGGGGATGAACACCGGGTACACGTTCAGCCGGTAGTAGAGGTCGGCGCGGAAGCGGCCTTCCTTCACCGCCTTGGCCAGGTCCTCGTGGGTGGCGGCTATCACCCGCACGTCCACCTTGCGGGTCTGCGAATCGCCCACCCGTTCCAGCTCCTCCTCCTGCAGCACCCGCAGCAGGCTGGCTTGGGCACGGGGTGTCAGCTCCACCACTTCGTCGAGGAACAGGGTGCCGCCGTTGGCACGTTCGAAGCGGCCCATGCGCGACTGCTGCGCCCCGGTATAGGCGCCACGTTCGACACCGAACAATTCGGCCTCGATCAGGTCCGGCGGGATGGCCGCACAGTTCAGCGCCACGAAGGGCCCGCCGGCACGCTCGCTGCGCAAGTGCAGGCTGCGCGCCATGACTTCCTTGCCCACCCCGGTTTCACCCAGCAGCAGCACCGAAGCCTTGCCCGGCGCGACCTTGTCGATCAGGTGGCAGGCCTTGCGGTAGAGCGCCGCCTTGCCGATGCCGTAGTACTGTCCGGCGTCCTGCTGCAGGCGCTGGCGCATATTGGCCACCTGCACCTGCAGGGCCTGGAGCTCTTCGATGATCGGGTCGCTCTGGAAGTAGCGCATGAACTCCTCGGCGTCCTCCCATTCCTCCACCGGCTTGCCGATGATGCGGCAGCGCGCGTCGCCGCAGCCGCGGCAGCTGACTTCCTTGTAGAGCACCTGGCGACCGAGGAAGAACGACGAGTAGCTGATGGCGTAGCCGAGCAGGGTCCAGCACACCGGCTGGTCGAGTTGCAGTCCCTCCGCCCGGCAGTTTTCCACCTCGTAGGAGTTCTGCCATTCGAGGTCGGCATAGAACTGGCCGTTCTCGATATCGATGTTCATCTCCAGCGGATTGACCTTGACCATGCCCTTGAGCGAATGCAGCTGCGGGCCGGTGAGGAACATCTCCACCGAGTCGGCCTCCGGACGCAGCTTGCGCGCCAACTCGGCGTCCTTCAGGCCGGACTGGTAGCCCAGGCGCAGAAACAGGCCTTTGGCCCGTTCCACGCCGAGCATTTCGATCAGCTCACGGCGGAAGGAGCCCATGGCGGCGGACTGGAGCAGGAGCATGCGCTGCTCTTCGAGCCAGATCTTGCCCTCGTTGCCGAGGAAGCGGACCTGATCCGTCAGGTCCTTCAGGGTCGGGCTGTGCTCCGACGCCTTGTAGTCGACTTTCATTGCATTGCACCCCTGGTTGTTCTTGTGCGGGGAGGGGGCCGAACCACCGTTCAGGCAGACGGTTGCGCGGGTTCGACCGGGTGGCCGGGATACGCAAGGACGGGCCGCGCTCTTTTTTCTAAGCGGCCTGAAAGCCGGGGAAAAGTCAATCGCCGTTGCCGATTGGCGATTTGATCAAGGTGCGCTGGAGCGATTGAGCAAATGGTGAATTTCCTCGCCGGACTCGGCTGTTCGTGCTCGCTTCCCGCAATCCTTGAGTTGAATAAAAACTAAAAATAATCAATGAGTTATATCGATTTTCATGGATCTTCAGAGGCCCTGGCACAGCCATTGCTCTGACCTTGGCAACCCGCCCCTGGAGTCGCCTTGCATGAGCCAGCCACAGCCCAGCTTCGATCAACTGCCGCGCTATGTCCGGGTCCGCAGCGAGCCCGATACCGCCTTCGTCGAGTTCGACTTCGCCATCGGCTATCCGGACCTCTTCGTCGAACTGGTCCTGCCGCGCGACGCCTTCGCCAGCTTCTGCGAGCGGAATCGGGTTCAACGCATGGATGCGCAGATGGCCGACGCCATTGACGCCGACATGGAGAAATGGCGCTACGGCGAGAGCCGTGGTCAGGCCGACTGACAACCCGGCCACGACGCGTCGATTCCCCACAACAACAAGTACAGGACGCCCTGCATGAGTATCGAGATCAAGACGGCGACGGCCGAGCCGATCCGCCAGACCTTCAGCCACACTCGCCGGCGTTTCGGCGACAAGCCTGCCAGCCGCTACCAGGAGGCCAGCTTCGACATCGAGGCGGCCACCAACTTCCACTACCGCCCGCTGTGGCAGCCGGACAAGCTGCTCAACGACCCCACCCGCACCGCCGTGCGCATGGCCGACTGGTACAGCGTCAGCGACCCCCGCCAGTTCTACTACGGCGCCTATGTGCAGACCCGCGCGAAGATGCAGGAGAACGCCGAGCACGACTACGCCTTCTGCGAGAAGCGCAATCTGCTGGCGACACTCGATGCCAGCAACCGCGAGCAGATCGCCCGCCTGCTGCTGCCCCTGCGCCACGCGGAACTGGGCGCCAACATGAACAACAGCGGCATCGCCGCCGACGGCTTCGGCACCAGCCTGACCCAGCTGCACATGTTCCATGCCATGGACCGCTTAGGGATCGCCCAGTACCTGTCGCGCATCGGCCTGATGCTCGACGACGGCGGCACCGACCTGCTCGCCGAGGCCAAGCGCCAGTGGCTGGAAGACCCGGCCTGGCAGGGCCTGCGCCGCTACGTGGAAGACAGCCTGGTGGTGCGCGACTGGTTCGAGCTGACCCTGGCGCAGAACCTGGTCAGCGATGGCCTGCTCTATCCGTTGGTGTTCCACAAGTTCGACGAGCAGCTCTGTGCCCGAGGCGCCGGCCAGGTGGGGATGCTCACCGAGTTCATGCGCCTCTGGTATGCCGAGACCCAGCGCTGGGTCGATGCCCTGGTCAAGACCGTGATCGGCGAGAGCGCTGAGAACCGCCAGCTCGTCGAAGGCTGGGTCGCCAACTGGCAGGCCCGCGCCCTGGAGGCCCTGGCGCCCCTGGCGGAAATCGTCCTGGACGCAAGTGCCCTCGACACCGTGGCCGGAGAGTTTGCCGCCCGCCTGAAGAAACTCGGCCTTGCAGGAGCCGCGCAATGACTTCCCTCGTCTACATCGCCTTCCAGGACAACGACAACGCGCGTTACATCGTGGAAGCCATCGTCCAGGACAACCCCCACGCCGAGATCCAGCATCAGCCGGCCATGATCCGCATCCAGGCCGAAGGGCGCCTGGAGATCAACCGCGCAACGGTGGAGGAAAAGCTCGGCCGCGAGTGGGACGTGCAGGAAATGCTCATCGACGTCATCACCCTCGGCGGCAACGTCGAAGAGGACGAAGACCGCTTCGCCCTGCACTGGAACTGACCCGCGCCCTACAACAAGAATCGGGAGAGCCGAGATGGCCGCCAAACGCCTGAACCAGAAAGACAAGTACCGCTGCCTTACCCGCGACCTGGCCTGGGAGCCGAGCTACCAGAGCAAGGAGGACATCTATCCCTACGAGCGCTTCGAGGGGATCAAGATCACCGACTGGGACAAGTGGGAAGACCCCTTCCGCCTGACCATGGACGCCTACTGGAAGTACCAGGCCGAGAAGGAGAAGAAGCTCTACGCCATCTTCGATGCGTTCTCGCAGAACAACGGCCATACCAACCTGTCCGACGCGCGCTACGTCAACGCATTGAAGCTCTTCCTCAGCGGCGTGACACCGCTGGAGTACCAGGCCTATCAAGGGTTCGCCCGCGTCGGCCGGCACTTCGGCGGTGCCGGGGCGCGGGTCGCCTGCCAGATGCAGGCGATCGACGAACTGCGCCACGTGCAGACCCAGATCCACGCCATGAGCCACTACAACAAGCACTTCAACGGCCTGCATGACTTCGCCCACATGCACGACCGGGTGTGGTTCCTCTCGGTGCCCAAGTCCTTCTTCGAGGACGCACGCACCGCCGGGCCGTTCGAGTTCCTCACGGCGATCTCCTTCAGCTTCGAGTACGTGCTGACCAACCTCCTCTTCGTGCCCTTCATGTCCGGTGCCGCCTACAACGGCGACATGGCCACCGTCACCTTCGGCTTCTCGGCGCAGTCCGACGAGGCCCGGCACATGACGCTCGGGCTGGAGGTTATCAAGTTCCTGCTGGAGCAGCACGAGGACAACGTGCCGATCATCCAGCGCTGGATCGACAAGTGGTTCTGGCGCGGCTACCGCCTGCTGACGCTGGTGGGAATGATGATGGACTACATGCTGCCGAACAAAGTCATGTCCTGGGCCGAGGCCTGGGAGGTGTATTACGAGCAGGCCGGCGGCGCGCTGTTCAAGGACCTGGAACGCTACGGCATCCGTCCGCCGAAGTACGTCGAGCAGACCACCATCGGCAAGGAACACATCAGCCACCAGGCCTGGTCGATCTTCTACCAGTACAGCCAGGCCACCAACTTCCATACCTGGATCCCCACAGACGAAGAGCTGGACTGGCTCTCGGCCAAGTACCCGGACACCTTCGACCGCATCTACCGCCCGCGCTACGAGCACTGGCGCGAGATGCAGGCCCGTGGCGAGCGCTTCTACAACCCGACCCTGCCGATGCTCTGCCAGGTCTGCCAGATTCCGCTGGGCTTCACCGAGCCGGACGCGGACACCACCCTGAGCCACCGCAGCGTGGAGCATGGCGGCGAGCGCTTCCATTTCTGCTCCGACGGCTGCTGCGACATCTTCAAGTTCGAGCCGGAGAAGTACGTCCAGGCCTGGCTGCCGGTGCACCAGATACTCCAGGGCAACTGCGGTGGCGGCGATGTCGAGGCGGTGGTGCGCGACTACTACAACATCGCCTTGGGCGAAGACAACTTCGACTACCAGGGATCGCCCGAGGACCGGCGCTGGCGCGAATGGCAGGGCGAAAAGCCTGCCGAAGGCGACCTGGCCAAGGTCGGCTGACCCCTTGCGGCGGGCACTGCGTGCCCGCCTTTCACCCCATTACAAGAAGGACAGCGTCATGCCCGTGACTGCCATCGGCGCCTATGCGGCGCAATCCCTGGACCGCCAGGAAAACTTCAACGGCCTGCAGCTGGTGTACCTCTGCTGGGAACGCCACCTGATGTTCTGTGCCCCCTTCACCTTGCCGCTGCCGCCGGACATGCCGTTCGCCGACTTCATCGAGAACGTGGTCAAGCCCGCCATCGCCCCGCACCCGGACGCGGCCCGGGTGGACTTCGGCACGGCCCACTGGCGCCTTGATGACGCCGACTTCCAGCCCAATCCGCAGCTGGGCCTCGTTGCCAATGGCATCGGTCACAAGAGCCTGCTGCACCTTTCCACCCCCGGCCTGGATGGCCTCCACGGCAGCTTCAACTGAGGAGGTCGCCATGAGCTACCAGGTCACTATCGAACCCACTGGCGAACAGATCGAAGTCGAAGAGGGCCAGACCATCCTCCAGGCGGCGCTGCGCCAGGGCGTCTGGCTGCCCTTCGCCTGCGGCCACGGCACCTGCGCCACTTGCAAGCTGCAGGTTCTGGAAGGGGAGGTGGACGTCGGCGCCGCCTCGCCCTTCGCCCTGATGGACATGGAACGTGACGAGGGCAAGGTGCTGGCTTGCTGTGCGATCCCGCAGAGCGACCTGGTGATCGAGGCCGACATCGACGTCGACCCGGACTTCGCTGGCCACAGCGTGCAGGACTACCGCGCGGTGGTGACCGCCCTGGACGACCTCTCGCCCACCATCAAGGGTGTGCGCCTGAAGCTGGACCGGCCCATGGAATTCCAGGCCGGGCAGTACATCAACCTGCAGATTCCCGGTATCGAAGGCACGCGTGCCTTTTCCCTGGCCAACCCGCCGAGCCGCGCTGACGAGGTGGAGCTGCACGTTCGCCTGGTGGAAGGCGGAAAGGCCACCGGGCATATCCATGGTGAGCTGAAGGTCGGCGATGCGCTGGAACTGTCCGGTCCTTACGGACAGTTCTTCGTGCGCGGCTCGCAGGCCGGCGACCTGATCTTCATCGCCGGCGGCTCGGGGCTGTCCAGCCCGCAGTCGATGATCCTCGACCTGCTGGCGCAGGGGGATACGCGGCGGATGGTGCTGTTCCAGGGTGCGCGCACCCGTGCCGAACTCTACAACCGCGAGCTGTTCGAGCGCCTGGCTACGGAGCATGAGAACTTCACCTACGTGCCGTCCCTCAGCCAGGCCGCCGAGGACAGCGAGTGGAGCGGGTTCCGGGGCTACGTGCATGACGCGGCGAAGAAGTACTTCGACGGCCGCTTCGCCGGCAACAAGGCGTACCTCTGCGGGCCACCGCCGATGATCGACGCCGCCATCACCACCCTGATGCAGGGGCGGCTGTTCGAGCGCGATATCTTCATGGAGCGCTTCCTCACCGCCGCCGATGGCGCCGGCGAGAGCACCCGCTCGGCCCTGTTCAAACGAATCTGAGCTCAAGCGAGTCTGAGCTCAAGCGCATCTGCCCCCGCTTTATCCGCTGCTCCGCGCCGTTCGGCGCGGGCGGCGGCTTACGCCCATAAGAACAAGAAGGTAATGCCGATGAGCACCAAACTGCGTGTCCTTTCCTGCTGCATCCTCGCCACCCTCGGTCATGTTGCCCACGCCACCGAAGGCGGCGGTTCCACCTACCCGATGGGCGCCGAGAACTACATGTCCGGCGCCATGCCGCCGCCCGGCCTCTACGGCCAGGTGTTTTCCACCCACTACGAGGCCGACACCCTGCGCGGCAATGACGGCCGCAGCCTGCCGGTGGACTTCCGCGTGCGTGCCAACGTCATCGCGCCACGCCTGATCTGGGTCACCGAGCAACAGGTGTTCGGCGGCAGCCTGGCCTTCGCTGCCCTGGTGCCCTTCGTCGACCTGAAAGTGGACCTGAACGGCCGGTCCCATCACAAGAAGGGCCTGGGCGACATCATCTTCGGCCCGGCCCTGGGCTTTCATCACAGCGACAAGCTGCACAGCATCTTCGCCCTGGATTTCATCGCACCTTCGGGCGAGTACGACCGCGGCGACCTGGCCAATATCGGCCGCAACTACTGGACGGTGGAGCCGGTACTGGCGATCTCCCACGTCGACCCCGCCGGGCTCAACGCCAGCGTCAAGCTGATGTACGACTTCAATCGGGAGAACCCCGCCACCGATTATCGCTCCGGCCAGGAATTCCACTTCGACTACGCCGTGGGCTGGGGCCTGGGCAATGGCTGGGTGCTGGGTGTGGGCGGCTACTACTACCGGCAGACCACGGACGACCGCCAGGACGGTGAGCGTATCGACGACAACAAGGGCCGTGCCTTTTCCATCGGCCCGTCGATCATGTACAGCAACAAGGAGGGCTGGTTCCTCACCGCCAAGTGGGAGCAGGAAACCCAGGTGCGCAACCGCGCGGAAGGGGATGCCTACTGGTTGAAGCTGACCGTGCCGTTCTGAGGGTGCATGTCCCTGAGGGAAAGGGGCGGCAAGAGCCGCCCCTTTCTACTGCTCACCAGTGGATCTGTACCCTCCTGTATCTCAACGCCGCAGCTTACAAAAGCATGCAAAACAGCGACCTGGTGACACGGAAGCAGTACCTGGGCCCTCGACACTGTCCCCGATCGCCGCTGGCGGCCTTCACGGCGCAGGCATGAGGGTGGCGGTCGTTCCTGATGAACCTGACCGGAATGATTTCGATGAAGAACCTGAAGAGCTTCCTGACCTCCATCGCCTTCGCGTTGGCCGGTATTGCGGTACACGCCAACGCCGCCAGTGAGAACCGGCGGGGCGAAAGTGGCATCTGTTTCCAACAGACGCCGCTTGGCCGCAAGAGCGATCTGCCGCGGTCGGCTAAGGAGGGTTCCGGCAGTGATCCGCTCGACTGACTGCGACACTCAAGCCTCAGGCATGAGGGCATCGATACCGGGCAGCCGGATAGCGGGCAGTTGCCCTACGCGCTACTGGCCCAAGCCATCCGAAGGCACTTGAAGCCCCTCTTCACATTGCTCATCGAGGCCAGCGTCTTGAAGTGCTTGACGTTGTTGTTCTCGAAGAAGAGCGCCCGCGTCAGCTCCGTTTACTGCCGGCAGCGCGCGCGACATTCCGCTCGTCGCCGGCGAGTCGGCGGTGGCCGGGCACGCCGGGTTGATACCGATAGTCGCTTCGCCAGGACTGGCCGCTGACGTCGGTATCGACGCTCGATCACGAATCCTGATCATTAGCACGGAAGGTGCAACCGCCCCGGGCGTCCAAGCCAGGCTGGTGGGCGAAAACGCCGCGTCCGTCCTGTCCCGCCAGCACGCCTGGGCACCGGCTTCCTGATCGATTTCCTCCGGAGAAAGCGAACCGTCAGTCGCAGTCAGTGAACGGATTAATGGCGAATTCGTGGCTATGCTTGGTTTGCTGCCTTGGTCGATCGGGCGGTGAGGGGAACTATGTGGAAATGGCCTGCAACGCCCATTTCACCTGACCGTTTTGCGTGAAGTTCCCGGCCCAGGGGCATGGATCCGCCACGACAGGCGGGAGGAAATGGAGCATGCCCGGCACCTGCCAGGTACAAGGATTGGGCTAGATATGTGGGGATTACCTGCGGATCCGATCGACCTTCGCCCCAGTGCGGCAGGGAATGCGAAATCGCGGGGATATGAGGCTTTGCACATTCGCCGGAGGCGCTGGGCGGTGCCCAGGAACAAGAAAGAAGCAGAACGTCTGCCGGCAGCGATTGCGGCGTTCAGTTCCAGAATGGAATGCCAGGAGACAGCAGGAGAGTCGCGCTAACGAAAATCAATATGATTCCACAACAGCGAAAGAGGGTGGCCAGTGCTGCGCGCGGTCAGTCATCAGGTTCAGGTGTCGGCGGAATAGGTTGGTTGGTTTGGGAGCATCGCTTTTATTGATCCGTTTGGAAGGATTGGGTTTGGAGATCGTGAAATGGATTACTTCAAAAATAAAAGCGCCGCCAAACAGCCAAACGCAAACAGCCCAAATAAACTCCGTCCGGCCAGATGGCACCGCATGTACTTCTTTCTTGCGGGGTTCGACGTATTAGTCGTTGTGCTGAGCGTGTTGCTGAATCACATGATCGTCGACACCTACCACCGCTCCATCAAGGCCAACCAGTCGTGGGTCAAGCAGTTGGCGAGCTATTCGACGCTGGGCAATCTGGCAACCGAAGTCAACGCGCCGGGCAACAACGTCTTCGATACCCATGATGTCGAAGCCGAATCGCGGAACATGAATAACGCCTTGCGCAAGTTCAACGAACATCTGGCAATGACCAGGGAGCAACTGCAAGCCAGGATTGTCGATCAAGGTGGGCACAGCGCCGATATTCAAGCCTTCAGTCTTGCCTTGCAGGATGAGGTGAGTGCAGTCGACGCTGACATGGTCGAAATGGTGAAGGAAGCCATGCTGATTTTCTCCTACTTCAGGGAGGGTCAGTCGGACGCGGCCGGCAAGCGCATGGCGACCATGGACAGGAAGTTTGCCAAGTTGCTCGGCTCGCTTGGCACTGTGCGCGAACGCGTAGGCCAGATCCAGAGCAAGCTCCTGGAGGAGGAACTGGCGTCGGTCGAGGAACTGCGCCGGATCGAGTACGCGATCATGCTGTTCGTGCTGATGATGGTCAGTGCGGCCGTTATCTATGGCGGCAAGATCAGGCGCGAAATGGAGTCGCAAGCAGCCGAAAGGGAAGGGTATCTGGTGGTGCTGCGCGAAAGCGAGAAGCAGGCCCGCCAGCAGGCATCGTTGCTGGACAAGGCCCAGGACGCCATAGTCGTGCACGGCATGGACCACCGCATCCTGTACTGGAACAAGAGCGCTGAGCGTCTTTACGGTCTGTCGAAGGAAGAGGCACTCGGCCAATCGGCACAGGAGTTGATCTACCAGGGCCATGCCGCGTTCGATGCGGCGACCAATAGCCTGATCGAAACGGGTGATTGGGCGGGTGAGGTCACGCTGAGACGCAAGGATGGCAGCACCATCACGCTCGAAAGCCACCGCACCCTGGTGCGCGACGACGATGGCCAACCGCAGTCCGTCCTCTCGATCAATACCGACATCACCCACCGCAAGGTCGCCGAGCAAGAAGTCCAGCGTCTGGCCTTCTACGATCAACTGACCGGGCTGGCCAACCGTCGGCTCATGCTGGACCGCTTGCAGCACGTGCTGGCGGTCAGCACCCGCAGCCTGCATACGGGCGCGGTAATCCTCATCGATCTGGATAACTTCAAGGCACTGAACGATACGCTGGGGCATGACCGGGGCGACATGTTGTTGCGGCAAGTCGCCCTGCGCCTCTCCGGCTGCATACGCGAGAGCGACACCGTGGCCCGGCTGGGCGGCGACGAATTCGTGGTCTTGCTGGAGAACCTGAGCGAGAACCCGCCGGAAGCAGCCATCCAGGCCAAGGCCATCGGCGAAAAGATCCTCATTGCGCTGAACATTTCCTACCAGCTGGATGGTTATGAACACCACAGTACCCCCAGCCTCGGTATCGCCTTGTTCCAGGGCCATCTGAATACAGTGGACGACATAATCAAGCGCGCTGACCTAGCGATGTATCGCGCCAAGGCGGCGGGCCGCAATACCATGCGTTTCTTCGATCCGGAGATGCAGGCTGTCGCCACGGCACGCGCCAGGCTGGAAGCGGACTTGCGCCAGGGCCTGCAGGGCAAGGAGCTGCTACTTCATTACCAGCCGCAGGTGAATAGCGAGGGCCGCATCATAGGTGCAGAGGCACTGATGAGGTGGCAGCATCACGAACGCGGAATCGTCTATCCGAGTGAGTTCATTCCATTGGCAGAGGAAACCGGGCTGATCCTGCCGTTGGGCCGCTGGGCGCTGCAAACCGCCTGTGCTCAGTTGGTGGTCTGGGCCAAGCATCCGGAAACGTCCCGGCTGGGAATGGCGGTGAACGTCAGCGCCCGCCAGTTCCACCACCCGGACTTCGTCGAGGAAGTGCTGGCTGTGCTGAGGTGCACGGGTGCCGATCCGAAGAAGTTGAAACTGGAACTGACCGAAGGCCTGCTGATCGAGGATATGGAAGGTACCGTCGCCAAGATGGTCGAGTTGAAAGAGATCGGCATAGGTCTTTCGCTGGATGATTTCGGCACCGGTTACTCGTCGCTGTCCTATCTGAAGAGCCTGCCGCTGGATCAGCTCAAGATCGACCAATCCTTCATCAGGGATGTGCTGGTCGATCCCAACGATGCCGCCATCGCCTGCGCGATCATCAGCCTGAGCCAGATCCTGGGGCTTTCGGTGATTGCCGAAGGCGTGGAAACCGAGGCTCAGCGCGCCTTCCTGGTCAATCATGGCTGCCAGGCCTATCAGGGCCACCTGTTTTCCCCGCCACTGCAGGCCGAGCAATTCAGGGAATATGTGCACGCGCGGTTGGTGGTCGAGCACTGAGGTCCCGCGGCCCGGTTGATTGGCATCCGTCATGACCGGCTCGGTTGCCGGTGCTGGTCATCGTTCAAGGCCGATCTTCTTCAGGTGGCGAGTGGCGATCCGTGGGCTCCGCGACTGTTCTGCGAAAACCCTTGATCGCCTCGCCGAGGTCGCTGCCCAGAGTGCGCAGGCGCTTGCCGCCAAACAGAAGCAATGCCACCAGAAGGATCACCAGCCAGTGTTTCCAGTCGAAGATGCCCATGCTGTCACTCCTGTGGGAGTTTGGTGCCAGCCTGCCCGTGGGCCTGCTGATCGGCGTGGTAGGAGGAGCGCACCAGGGGGCCGGAGGCGACGTTCGAAAAGCCCATCGCGGCGCCCTGCTCGGCGAACCAGGCGAAGCGGTCGGGGTGGACGAAGCGCTGCACCGGCAGGTGGCTGCGCGAGGGTTGCAGGTACTGGCCAAGGGTGAGCATGTCGATCTGGTGCTCGCGCATGCGCTGCATGACTTCGATCACTTCCTCGTCGGTCTCGCCCAGGCCCAGCATCAGGCCGGACTTGGTCGGCACCTGCGGCACGCGCTGCTTGAAGTTCGCCAGCAGGTCCAGCGACCACTCGAAGTCCGAGCCGGGACGTGCGGCCTTGTACAGGCGCGGTACGGTTTCCAGGTTGTGGTTGAACACATCCGGCGGCTCTTGTTCGGTGATGGCCAGGGCCACGTCCATGCGCCCGCGGTAGTCCGGCACCAGGGTTTCCAGCTGGATGCCCGGGGACAGCTTGCGGATCTCCCGCAGGCAGTCGACGAAGTGCTGGGCACCGCCGTCGCGCAGGTCGTCGCGATCCACCGAGGTGATCACCACGTATTTGAGGCGCAGGTCGGCAATGGCCACTGCGAGGTTTTTCGGCTCGACCGGGTCCAGCGGCTTCGGCCGGCCGTGGCCGACGTCGCAGAACGGACAGCGGCGGGTGCAGATGTCGCCCATGATCATGAAGGTCGCGCTGCCACCGGAGAAGCACTCGCCCAGGTTCGGGCAGGAGGCCTCTTCGCAGACGCTGTGCAGCTTGTGCTTGCGCAGCAGTTGCTTGATCCGCGCCACCTCGGGCGATGCTGCGATTTCCACGCGGATCCAGTCGGGTTTGCGCGG
>NZ_SSOJ01000089.1 GCF_029871205.1 Pseudomonas sp. BN417
CGCGCTGGCCGGGTAAGCTCGCACAGGCGGTGACGCTCTTCGATGCCCGCTACCGCCCCTCCAGCCATGTGCTCGCCGCCCTGGGTGGCGAGCGTCTGGAGGCGGTGCGCTTGCAACAGGGCGGGCAGGTACTGGAAATCCCCTGTGACCGCCTCGCCTGCGGTTTCGGCCTGATCCCCAACACCCAACTCGGCCAGGCCCTGGGTTGCCGCATCGAGCGCCAGGCCATCGCCGTCGATGACTGGCAGGCCTGCAGCCTCGACGGCCACTTCGCCGCCGGCGAATGCACCGGCTTCGGCGGCAGCGAGCTGGCCCTGGTCGAAGGCGCCATCGCCGGCCACGCGGCAATCGGCCGGCGCGACCTGGCCCGCAAGCTCTGGCCCCGGCGCCGCCGCTGGCAGGCTTTCGCCGACGCCCTGGCGCGCAGCTTCAGGCTCGACGCGAAACTCAAGGATCTGGCGCAGCCGGATACCCTCGTCTGCCGCTGCGAAGACGTGCCCTGGTCGGCCCTGGCGGGTCGTCACGGCTGGACCGACGCCAAGCTGCACAGCCGCTGCGGCATGGGCGCCTGCCAGGGCCGCGTGTGTGGCGCCGCCAGCCAGTTCCTGTTCGGCTGGGAGCCGTCCGCACCACGGCCGCCACTGTCGCCGGCGCGGATCGAAACCTTGCGGTGCCTGGAACAGAGCGAGCTTTAGTCGGAGACATTCAGAACGCTCCGACAAGGTTTCCCCTTGTTCAGGGCGAGCGTTGTTGCCACTCTCCTCCCAAATTGGGAGAGAGCTGCTAGGATGAGGATCATCGCCAAAAGCACCCTGCGTCGATTCTGGGAGGGGAGCCCGGCCCATGCCGATGCGCAGGGGCCCTTGCAGAGTTGGCACGACGAAGCCCTGAGAGCTGACTGGCGATCACCGCAGGACATCAAGGCGCAATACCGCAGTGCGAGCTTCTGCGGCAACAACCGCGTGGTGTTCAACATAGGCGGCAACAAGTACCGCCTGGTGGTGGAGATGCAATACCAGGCGGGGATCGCCTGGGTGAAGTTCATCGGCACCCATGAGCAGTACGACAGGATCGATGTGGAGACCGTCAATGACTATTAAGCCGATCCGTAACGATCAGGACCTGCGCGAAGCCTTCAAGCGGCTGGAGGCAGTTTTCCAGGCAGCGGCCGGCAGCCCGGAGGCGGATGAGGCCGAAGTGCTGACCACGCTGATCGAGGTCTACGAAAACCGCCACTACCCGATCATGCCGGCCGATCCCATCGACGCGATCAAGTTCCGCATGGAGCAGCAAGGCCTGACGCCTCGGGACCTGGAACCCTTCATCGGCCCCAGCGGGCGCGTCTCGGAAGTGCTCAACCGCAAACGCCCCCTGAGCCTGCGCATGATCAAGCGGCTGCACGACGGGTTGAACATCCCCTATGACAGCCTGCTGGCTGGTGTTGCCTGAAGGACGCCATGCATCTCGAACAGCTCCCCCTGTCCCGCGACCTCCCCACCCTGCTCGCCAGCATCGAGCAGGTGGCACCCTTGCTGGACGCCATGCCCGGCGTGGTGTTCTTCATCAAGGACCCGCAGGCGCGCTATGTGCTGGTGAACCAGACCCTGGCGCAACGCTGCGGGGTGAAGCGCAAGGACGAGCTGCTGGGCCACACGGCCGAAGATGTATTCCCGACCCGCTTCGGCCCCCATTACACCGAACAGGACCGCCGCGTGCTGGAGGGCGGCGAACCGCTCAACGACCAGTTGGAGCTGCACCTCTACCCCGGCCGCCAGGCCGGCTGGTGCCTGACCCACAAGCTGGCGCTGCGCGACGAGCAGCAGCGGGTGATCGGCATGGCGGGGATTTCCTACGACCTGCAGGCACCGCAGTCCAGCCACCCGGCCTACCAGAAGCTCGCCGCGGTGGACGCCCATATCCGCGAGCACTATGCCCAGCCCGTCAGTCTCGGCGAGCTGACCGCCATCGCCGGGCTCTCGGTGGCGCAGCTGGAGCGCCACTGCAAGCGCATCTTCCAGCTCACCCCGAGGCAGATGATCCACAAGGCGCGCCTGGGCGCCGCCTCGCAGATGCTGGCCGGCGACCTGCCGATCACCGAGATCGCCCTGTCCTGCGGCTACACCGATCACAGCGCCTTCAGCCGCCAGTTCAAGGCCCTCACCGGGCTCTCCCCCAGCCAGTATCGCGAAAGCTGCCGCACCTGATCCACCTACCCGGTGGGAATGCATTTTTGTAGGAGTCCGTAGCCCGGTCTTCTCCTGTGGGAGCGAATTCATTCGCGAAAGGGCCGCAGGGCGGCTCCACCCACTATGCCGATTTCGTCATGACCCCGGCGGAAATCCATCAAGCCTCCCCAGGCCCTGCGGCGCGAATCTTGGCGTGTCGATTCAGCCGCAGGAATACCGCAGAAGACGCTTTCCCCACGACACGCGATGGCCGTTCAACCCGGCCGTCAAACCAGCATCGAGGCCCATATGAACAACAAGAACGCCATCACCCTAGTCCTCTCCGCTGTACTGAGCTCCACCCTGGCCTGCACCGCCCAGGCCGACAAACTCGACGACATCATCGAGTCGGGCAAACTCCGCTGTGCCGTCACCCTCGACTTCCCGCCCATGGGTTCGCGCGATGCGCAGAACAACCCGGTGGGCTTCGACGTGGACTACTGCAACGACCTGGCGAAGGTCCTCGGGGTCAGCGCCGAAGTGGTGGAGACCCCCTTCCCGGACCGCATCCCGGCACTGGTTTCCGGCCGCGCGGACGTCATAGTCGCCTCCACCTCCGATACCCTCGAGCGCGCCAAGACCGTGGGCATGACCGTGCCCTACTTCGCCTTCCAGATGGTCGTGCTGACCCGCGACGACACCGGCATCAACCAGTACGAGGACATCAAGGGCCGGCCGGTGGGCAATACCAGCGGCACCTATGAGGCGATAGCCCTGGAGAAGGATGTGAAGTCCTGGGGTACCGGCAGCTTCCGCGCCTACCAGACCCAGAACGACACCATCCTCGCCGTCTCCCAGGGCCACATCGATGCCACGGTAGTGACCAACACCGTCGCCGCCTCGACCCTCAAGTCCGGCAAGTACAAGGGCCTGAAAGTGGCGGGCGACGCGCCCTACGTCATCGACTACGTATCGCTCGCAGCCAGGCGCGACGAGTTCGGCCTGATCAACTACCTCAACCTCTTCGTCAACCAGCAGGTGCGCACTGGCCGCTATGCAGAGCTGTACTCGAAGTGGGTCGGCGGCAAACCGGTGGAACTGACCGTACCCCACGTGTACTACTGACGGCCGACGCAGATGTCTTCCATGCAACCCACGCTGCAAGTCGCCGCCCCGCTGTGCGGACGCGGCCTGGTCGGAGGCAGGGCGCAAGGCGCCCTGCTGAAGGCCGATATCGGGCTGAGTTTCTGGGGCGGGGTGGACCCCTTCACCGGCGAGGTGATCGACCGCCATCATCCCTTGAGCGGCCGGATGCTCGCCGGGCAGGTGCTGGCGATCCCCAGCGGACGAGGCTCCTGCACCGGCAGCAGTGTGCTGCTGGAGCTGATCCTCAACGGTCACGCCCCTGCGGCGCTGCTCCTGGCCGAGCCTGACGAAATCCTCACCCTCGGCGTACTGGTGGCCGAGATCATGTTCGGCCGCTCACTGCCGGTGGTCTGCCTGGGTCAGGATGGCTTCGCGCGGCTTGCCGGTGCCAAGGCCGCGCGCATCGAGAACGGCCGCATCGAGTTGTTCGACAGCCTGCCCATCGACGCCTGGACGGCCGAGGGCGAGGTTCGCAGCCTCGCCACCGGTAGCGATCTGAAGCTGGATGGGCGTGACCGGGAGATGCTCGAAGGGCGCCATGGCAAGGCCACGGAAGTGGCGATGCGCATCCTCCTGCGCATCGCCGAACTGCAGGGTGCGCGCGAGCTGGTGGACGTCACCCAGGCGCACATCGACGGCTGCATCTACACCGGCCCGGCGAGCCTGCGCTTCGCCCGCCGCCTGGTGGAATGGGGCGCGCGAGTGCGTGTGCCGACCACCCTCAATTCGATTTCGGTGGACAAGCGCCGCTGGCGCGAACTGGGCATCGACGCCGAACTCGGCGAGCCGGCGAGCGCCCTCGGCGACGCCTACCTGGAGATGGGTGCGCAAACCAGCTTCACCTGTGCACCCTACCTTCTCGACAGCGCTCCGCGGCTTGGCGAGCAGGTGGTCTGGGCCGAGTCCAATGCCGTGGTGTACGCCAACAGCGTGCTCGGCGCGCGGACCCTGAAGTACCCCGACTACCTCGATATCTGCATCGCCATCACCGGCCGCGCGCCGCTGGTGGGCAGCCACAGCGACGAGGGTCGCCGCGCCACGCTGTGCATCGAGGTGACGCCACCGGAAGGCTTCGACGATGCCTTCTACCCGTTGCTCGGTTACCACGTGGGCCTGCTATGTGGCAGCGAGATACCGGTGGTCTGCGGACTCGAACGCGCAGCTCCCGACCTCGACGACCTCAAGGCGTTCGGCGCCGCTTTCGCGACGACGTCGGCCGCGCCGATGTTTCACATCGTCGGCGTCACACCCGAAGCCCGCGACGCCGCACAGGCACTAGGCAACCTGCCCGCGCGGCGCAGCCTGCGCGTGGTGCCGGCCGACCTGGCGCGCACCTGGTGCGAACTGGACCGCGCGCCGGAAACCGAGGTACAGCTGGTCTCGCTGGGCAACCCGCACTTCTCCTTCAGCGAATGCGCACGCCTGGCCGAACTCTGCGTCGGCCGCCGCAAGCATCCAGGGACCGCGCTGGTGATCACCCTCGGCCGTGCCATCCATAAGCGCGCCCTGGATGCGGGGTACGTGGCGACGCTGGAAGCCTTCGGCGCGCAGTTCGTCACCGACACCTGCTGGTGCATGCTCGGCGAACCGGTGCTGCCGCCGGCGACCCGCACGCTGATGACCAACTCCGGCAAGTACGCGCACTACGCGCCCGGGCTGGTGGGCCGCCAGGTGCATTTCGGCAGCCTTGCCGCCTGCGTCGACACCGCCTGCAGCGGCCGCAGCGCAGGGCTCATGCCGGCCTGGCTGAACGAAGGGGGACACTGACATGTTCGACTACAGCTTCCACTGGCGCGCGGCCTTCAAGGCGCTGCCGGACATGCTCGCTGGCGCCTGGGTGACCCTGGAAACCGCCGCGCTGTCGATGGTCCTCGGCGTCATCATCGCGCTGCTGCTGACCGTCATGCGGCAGATGCAGAACCCACTGCTGCGCGGCTTCGCCACCACCTGGGTGTCCATCGCGCGGAACACGCCGTCGCTGTTCCAGGTGTACATCCTCTACTTCGGCCTTGGCTCCTTCGGTCTGCACGTCAGCTCCTGGGTCGCATTGCTCGCCGGGATCACCTTCAACAACGCCGGCTATCTCGCGGAGAACTTCCGCGGCGGCCTCAAGGCCGTGCCGGACACCCAGATGCGCGCTGCCCGCTCGCTGGGCATGAGCGCCTTCCAGGCGTACCGCCTGATCGTCATCCCGCAGCTGCTGCGCATTGTCTTCTATCCGCTGAGCAACCAGATGGTCTGGGCGGTGCTGATGACCTCGCTGGGGGTGATCGTCGGGCTCAACAACGACCTCACCGGAGTCACCCAGGACTTCAACGTCAGGACCTTCCGCACCTTCGAGTTCTTCGCGCTGGCGGCGGTGCTCTATTACCTGATCGCCAAGGTCATCGTCCTCGCCGCCCGCATCCTGGGCTGGCGGCTGTTCCGCTACTAAGGAGGACCGGTCATGTTTTCCACCAGTTTCACCGCCAACGACCTGCAGTTCCTCATGCAGGGCGCCTGGGTCACCCTCAAGCTGACCGCCTGGGCGATGCTCATCGGCACTTTCGCCGGCATCCTCTTCGGCCTGCTGCGCGCCGCCCTGCCGCGTGCCACACACCCTCTGGCCTGGCTGCTGGACATCTTCCGCAGCGTGCCGCTGCTGATCCAGTTCGTGCTGTTCAACGCCATGAAGAGCATCGCCGGGCTCGACTGGAGCGCCTTCACCGTCGGCTGCATCGTGCTCGGCATTTACGCCGCGGCGTTCTGCACCGAGATCGTCCGCAGCGGCGTCCTCGCCGTGTCGCCGAGCCTGCGCCGCGCCAGCCGCTCGCTGGGCATGAGCTACTGGCAGGACCTGCGCTACGTGGCCCTGCCATTGGCCGCCCGCGTGGCCTTCCCCGGTTGGCTGAACCTTGTGCTGTCGGTGATGAAGGACACCGCGCTGGTGATGTGGATCGGCATCGTCGAACTGCTGCGCGCCTCGCAGACCATCGTCACGCGCATCCAGGAGCCACTGCTGGTGCTGTGCATCGCAGGCCTCATCTATTACCTCATGAGCTGGGTCGTGGCGCGTCTGGGCGTGCGGCTGGAAAAAAGGTGGCAGGAAAATGATTGAAATCGACAACGTGCACAAATCCTACGGCGACCTCGAAGTGGTCAAGGGCGTGAGCCTGAGCGTGAACAAGGGCGAGGTCGTGTCGATCATCGGCGGTTCGGGTTCGGGCAAGTCGACCCTGCTGATGTGCATCAATGGTCTGGAGGCGATCCAGAAAGGCAACATCCGCGTCGATGGCACCGAGGTGCATGGCAAGGACACCGACCTCAACCGCCTGCGGCAGAAGATCGGCATCGTCTTCCAGCAGTGGAACGCCTTCCCGCACCTGACCGTGCTGGAGAACGTGATGCTCGCCCCGCGCAAGGTCCTCGGCAAGAACAAGCAGGACGCCGAGGAGATGGCGGTCCGGCAACTCACCCACGTGGGCCTTGGCGACAAGCTCAAGGTGTTTCCGAACAAGCTTTCCGGCGGCCAGCAGCAGCGCATGGCGATCGCCCGCGCCCTGGCCATGTCACCCGACTACATGCTGTTCGACGAAGCCACCTCCGCACTGGACCCGCAGCTGGTGGGCGAGGTGTTGGACACCATGCGCATGCTCGCCGAAGACGGCATGACCATGGTGCTGGTGACCCACGAGATCCGCTTCGCCCGCGACGTCTCCGACCGGGTGGCCTTCTTCCGCGACGGCAAGGTCCACGAGATAGGCCCGCCGGATCAGGTGATCGGCCAGCCGCAGAAGGCGGAAACCGCCGACTTCCTCAAGTCGGTGCTTTAGCGCGACCTCCCCCTCTCCCTTCAGGGAGAGGGTCGGGGGAGAGCGAACGGGCCCACGCAAGATCATCAGGAGAGATCATCCATGCGCTCGAACAAGATCATCCACATCGTCAGCTGCCACGCCGAAGGCGAGGTGGGCGACGTGATAGTCGGCGGCGTCGCCCCGCCACCCGGCGCGACCGTCTGGGAACAATCACGCTGGATCGCCCGCGACGAGACGCTGCGCAACTTCGTCCTCAATGAACCGCGCGGCGGCCTGTTCCGCCACGTCAACCTGTTGGTGCCGGCCAAGGACCCACGGGCGCAGATGGCCTGGATCATCATGGAGCCGGCCGATACCCCGCCCATGTCCGGCTCCAACTCCCTGTGCGTGTCCACCGTGTTGCTGGACAGCGGCATCCTGCCGATGACCGAACCGCAGACCCGCCTGGTGCTGGAAGCCCCCGGCGGGCTGATCGAGGTGATCGCCGAGTGCCGCGACGGCAAAGCCGAGCGCGTGACCGTGCACAATGTCCCCTCCTTCGCCGACCGGCTGGACGCCTGGATCGAAGTGGAAGGCCTAGGCACGCTGCAGGTGGATACCGCCTATGGCGGCGACAGCTTCGTCATCGCCGACGCCGCGCGCCTGGGTTTCTCCCTCGGCGCCGACGAGGCCGCCGACCTGGTGGCGACCGGGCTGAAGATCACCCGAGCAGCCAACGAGCAGCTGGGCTTCGTCCACCCGACCAATCCGGATTGGGACCACATTTCCTTTTGCCAGATCGCCGCGCCGGTGAGCCGCGAGGGTGGTATCGCCAGCGCCGCCAACGCCGTGGTCATCCGCCCCGGCAAGATCGACCGCTCGCCCTGCGGCACCGGCTGTTCGGCGCGCATGGCGGTGCTGCACGCCAAGGGGCAACTGCAGCCGGGCGAAGCCTTTATCGGCCGCTCCATCATCGGCTCCGAGTTCCATTGCCGGATCGAGGCGCTCACCGAGGTCGCCGGGCGCCCGGCCATCATCCCCAGCATCAGCGGGCGCGCCTGGATCACCGGCATCCACCAGCACCTGCTCGACCCCAGCGATCCCTGGCCAGGCGGCTATCGCCTCTCCGACACCTGGCCACTGGGTCCGGAGGGTAGTGCCATGCAGTAGCGGCCCCTCCCCCAACAGCCACTAAGTCACCCCGAATCCACCACGGCGCCCGCCTCGGCGAGCGCGAACGGCCCCGGCTTGCCTGCGATTCTTCCCGGCGAGCCCGGGCCCCCCATCGAAATGGAGTTACCCATGAGCAAGAGCGTCAAC
This sequence comes from Pseudomonas sp. BN417, assembly GCF_029871205.1. Classification (GTDB taxonomy): domain Bacteria; phylum Pseudomonadota; class Gammaproteobacteria; order Pseudomonadales; family Pseudomonadaceae; genus Metapseudomonas. The sequence continues at coordinate 8,405 of NZ_SSOJ01000089.1, forward strand.
TGGAGCGGTGTTTTCCCCGCAGTCACCACCCAATTCAATGCCGACTTCTCGGTGAACCTGGACGAGACCCACAAGGTCATCTCCAACCTGGTGCGCGACGGCGTGTCCGGACTGGTGGTGTGCGGCAGCGTCGGCGAGAACACCTCGCTGACCATCGAAGAGAAGATGGCCGTCACCGAAGTCGCCAAGGATGCCTCCGGCGGCCGCGTGCCGGTGATCTGCGGCATCGCCGAATTCACTAGCGCCGGCGCCTGCAAGGTGGCCAAGGCGGTGGAGCGCGTCGGGGTCGACGGCATCATGGTCATGCCGGCACTGGTCTACTCCTCCAAGCCCCATGAAACCGCCGAGCACTTCCGCAGCGTGGCCAAAAGCACCGACCTGCCGGTGATGGTCTACAACAACCCGCCCATCTACAAGAACGACGTCACCCCGGAGATCCTGATCTCCCTGGCCGACTGCGAGAACGTGGTGTGCTTCAAGGACAGCTCCGGCGACACCCGCCGCTTCATCGACGTGCGCAACGAGGTGGGCGACCGCTTCATCCTCTTCGCCGGCCTGGATGACGTGGTCCTGGAAAGCATCGCCGTCGGCGCCCAAGGCTGGATCTCCGGCATGTCCAACGTGTTCCCCAAGGAAGGCGAGACCATCTTCCGCCTGGCCAGCGCCGGGCGCTTCGCCGAGGCCATGCCGATCTACGAATGGCTGATGCCGATCCTCCACCTCGACGCCCGTCCGGACCTGGTGCAGTGCATCAAGCTCTGCGAAGAGATCGCCGGCCGCGGCAGCGCCCTCACCCGCCCGCCGCGCCTGGCCCTGCAGGGCGAGGACCGCGCACACGTCGAACGCATCATGGCCAAGGCCCTGGCCAGCCGTCCGGCGTTGCCGGATGTGGGGCTGTAAGGGCTGACTTCCCTCACCCCCGCCCTCTCCCAGAGGGAGAGGGAGTAGAAGGTGCCGGCTGATGGTGATGTATCAGCCGGCACTAGCGGTCCCCTCTCCCTCCGGGAGAGGGTTAGGGTGAGGGAAGCCCCGGCACACATCGTCACCCAGTGAAACCTCTCCACAGTGGACCACCGGAATCCGCCATGACCACAACAACTAATGCGTCCGCCCAGGCTCTCCCGACCCACGACACCCGCACCGCCACCGCCGGCCTGAAACGCGTGGTCGCCGCCGCCATGGCCGGCACCGTGGCCGAGTGGTATGAGTTCTTCCTATACGGCACCGCCTCCGCCCTGGTGTTCGGCAAGCTGTTCTTCCAGCAGACCGGCAATGCCATCGACGGCATCATCGCCGCCTTCGCCCTCTACGCCGTGGGCTTCCTCGCCCGGCCCCTGGGCGGCCTGGTGTTCGGCCACTTCGGCGACAAGCTGGGGCGCAAGCACCTGCTGCAGATCAGCCTGGTGATAGTCGGCGTCACCACCTTCCTAATGGGCTGCCTGCCCGGCTTCGCCAGCATCGGCTACGCCGCGCCCATCCTCCTGGTGCTGCTGCGGCTGATCCAGGGCTTCGCCTTCGGCGGCGAATGGGGCGGCGCCATCCTGCTGGTCTCCGAGCACAGCCCGGACGACCGGCGCGGCTTCTGGGCCAGTTGGCCCCAGGCCGGCGTGCCGCTCGGCAACCTGCTGGCGACCCTGGCCCTGCTGGCGTTTTCGGCCACCCTCAGCGACGAGGAATTCCTCGCCTGGGGCTGGCGCGTGGCCTTCTGGCTCTCGGTGGTGGTGGTCGCCATCGGCTACTGGGTGCGCACCCGGGTGGACGACGCGCCGATCTTCAAGCAGGCCCAGGCGCGCCACCAGCAGCGCGCGGGCCAGCAACTGGGCGTGGTCGAGGTGCTCAAGCACCACCGGCGCGCCGTGCTGGTGGGCCTCGGCGCGCGCTTCGCGGAGAACATCCTCTACTACACGGTGGTGACCTTCTCCATCACTTACCTGGGCCTGGTGGTGCACAAGGACACCTCGCAGATCCTGCTGCTGATGTTCGGCGCGCACTTCCTGCACTTCTTCCTGATCCCGCTGATGGGCCACCTCTCGGACAAGGTCGGACGCAAGCCGGTGTACCTGACCGGCGCGGTGCTCACCGGCTTCTGGGGCTTCGTCGGCTTCCCGCTGATGGATACCGGCAACGACTGGCTGATCATGGCCGCCATCACCCTGGGCCTGGCCATCCAGTCCATGACCTACGCGCCCTACTCGGCGCTGATGGCGGAAATGTTCCCCACCCATGTGCGCTACACCGCGCTCTCGCTCTGCTACCAGGTGGCACCGATCTTCGCCGGCTCCCTGGCGCCGCTGATCGCCGTCAGCCTGCTCAAGCACTACAACTCCTCCACCCCCATCGCCTGGTACCTGGTGGCCGCCTCCGCGCTCTCGGTGCTTGCCGTCGGCCTCGCTCGGGAAACCCGTGGCAAGTCGCTGCACGCCGTGGACGCCGAAGCGGCTGCGAGGACCGGCCAGCAAGGAACCCGATGACCATGAACCAACCCCTTGGCCACAACTACATTGGCGGCGCCCGCAGCGGCGCGGGCGATGTCGTCCTGCGCAGCCTGGATGCGACCACCGGTGAGGCGCTGCCCGGCGCCTTCCACCAGGCCACTGCGAGCGAGGTGGACGCCGCCGCCCGCGCCGCGGAGGCAGCCTACCCGGTCTTTCGCAGCCTGCCCGCCAGCCGGCGCGCCGAATTCCTCGACGCCATAGCCGACGAACTGGACAACCTGGACGAGGAATTCATCGCCACCGTCTGCCGCGAAACCGCGTTGCCGCCGGCCCGCATCCAGGGCGAGCGCGCCCGCACCAGCGGCCAGCTGCGCCTGTTCGCCGGAGTGCTGCGCCGTGGCGACTTCCACGGCGCGCGCATCGACCGGGCACAGCCCCAGCGCCAGCCGCTGCCGCGTCCCGACCTGCGCCAGTGCCAGCTCGGCATCGGCCCGGTGGCGGTGTTCGGCGCCAGCAACTTCCCCCTGGCCTTCTCCACTGCCGGAGGCGACACCGCCGCCGCCCTGGCCGCCGGCTGCCCGGTGGTGTTCAAGGCCCACAGCGGTCATATGGCAACCAGCGAATGGGTGGCCGACGCCATCCTCCGCGCGGCGCAGCGGACCGGCATGCCGGCCGGCGTCTTCAACATGATCTACGGCAGCGGCGTGGGCGAATGGCTGGTCAGGCACCCGGCAATCCAGGCGGTGGGCTTCACCGGCTCCCTCAAGGGTGGCCGAGCGCTGTGCGACCTGGCCGCCGCGCGACCGCAGCCCATCCCGGTCTTCGCCGAGATGAGCAGCATCAACCCGGTGATCCTGCTGCCGGAAGCCCTGAGGGTGCGCGGCGAGCAGGTGGCCGGCGAACTGGCGGCCTCGGTGGTGCTGGGCTGCGGGCAGTTCTGCACCAACCCGGGCCTGGTCATCGGCATTCGCTCGCCGGAGCTCAGCGCCTTCATCGAGCGGTTCGCCGCGCGCATGGCCGACCAGGCGACGCAGACCATGCTCAATGCCGGCACCCTGAAAAGCTACGAAGCGGGGCTGGCGCGCCTGCACGCCCACCCCGGTATCCGCCACCTGGCAGGCGGGCCGCAGCAGGGCAATCAGGCCAGGCCGCAGCTGTTCCAAGCCGATGTCAGCCTGCTGCTGGAGGGCGATGAGCTGCTGCAAGAAGAAGTCTTCGGCCCGGCTACGGTGCTGGTGGAAGTGGCCGACCTGGCCGAGCTGCAACGGGCCCTGGCCAACCTGCACGGCCAGCTCACCGCCACCCTGATCGCCGAACCCGGCGACCTGGAGCTGGCCGCCCCGCTGGTGCCGCTGCTGGAACGCAAGGCCGGACGCCTGCTGCTCAACGGCTACCCCACGGGCGTCGAGGTGTGCGACGCCATGGTCCACGGCGGCCCCTACCCGGCCACCTCGGATGCCCGCGGCACCTCGGTGGGGACCCTGGCCATCGCCCGCTTCCTACGCCCGGTGTGCTACCAGAACTATCCGGACAATTTGTTGCCTGATTCTCTCAAGAACGCCAATCCACTGGGCATCGCCCGGCTGCTGGATGGTGTGACCACGCGGGAGGCCCTGGGCTAGCTTTTTCGGCGCCCCCGGGGAATCCCGATTCGCCCCGGCCCTGGCCGGGGCTTTTTTTTGGCTATGTCTGCGTTAGCTGTTACAGCACCGAATAGAAGCGTCTAGCACGGACCTTTCAGACCTGCGCACCTGCCTGACACATCCCTCTCCCCCGGCCCCTCTCCCAGGGGTAGAGGGGTGACTCGCGCCGGACAGGGCGCAGCAATCCTGATGCCTGGTCATTGCTTGAACCTGTGCAGAAGAGGTGGGGCAGCGACTCTGCCCCGTCAGCAGGCCGAGCGGAAGCGTT
>NZ_SSOJ01000090.1 GCF_029871205.1 Pseudomonas sp. BN417
GGCGTGCGGGGCCATGGATGGCCCCTCACGCCGGGCCCCCGGAGCAACGATGGAGCGAGGGGAGTCCGGCGAAGCCGGACCCGGATGCAGGGGCAAGCCTTTTTGGTTTCTTTTTTGGCGACTGAAAAAAGAGACTCGCCGGGAGGCGAAACAGAAACTACAAGCCGGCTCGAAAAGCCGCTTGGCTCATGACCTTCTAGCAACACTTAATGCAGACATAGCCAATTCATTCGCCAAGGGCGGCGCAGCTGCCCCCTGACGTCTTGCCGGGCAGACCTTCGGTCTGCTTGGCGAATAAATTCGCCCCTACATGGCGTCCTCACTTTTTGCTGTCCTCAAACGGCTGTTTGCTAGAGTCCGTTCACTAAAAAACAGCCGGGAAGCTGGACATGCGCAAACTCCTGATCGCTTTGCTACTGCTGCTGGCCGTTGGCCTGGGGATCTTCTTCATCCTGCCGGGGTTCCTCGACCGCGAGATGAACACCGTCGCCTCGCCACCGCCCTACCTTGCCTCGGACGATGCCCAGGCACTGCACAAGACCCTCTTCGTCGCCGACCTGCACGACGACGCGCTGCTCTGGAACCGCAACCTGCTGGAGCGCCACGACTTCGGTCATAGCGACCTGCCGCGCCTGCTGGAAGGCCATGTCGGCCTGCAGGTGTTCTCCACCGTCACCAAGACCCCGCGCGGCCTCAACTACGAACGCAATAGCGCCGACAGCGACGACATCACCTTGCTGGTCATGGCCCAGCGCTGGCCCCGCGAGACCTGGACCAGCCTGCTGGAGCGCGCCCTCTATCAGGGCCGGAAGCTCCGGGAAGCCGCCGATGGCAGCCAGGGCAAGCTGACCTTGATACGCAGCGGCAAGGAGTTCGCCGACTACCTCGCGGCCTGGGAGACCGACTCCAACCGTGTCGCCGCCATACTCGCCACCGAGGGCTTGCAGCCGCTGGAAGGCAAGCTGGAGAACGTCGACCGACTGTACGACGCGGGCTTTCGCATCACCGGCCTGACCCACTTCTTCGACAACGAGGTGGGCGGCTCCGCCCACGGCCTGGAGAAGGGTGGCCTGACTCCCTTCGGCCGCCGTGTGATCGCCCGCCTGGAAGAGAAGAAGATGCTGGTGGACCTGGCCCACGCCTCCCGTCCGCTGATCGACGACGTGCTGGGCATGGCCGAGCGTCCCGTGCTGGTGTCCCACACCGGCGTCGAGGGCACTTGCCCGGGTACCCGCAACCTCAGCGATGCCCATATCCAGCGCATCGCCGCCACCGGTGGGGTGATCGGCATCGGCTACTGGGAGACCGCGGTCTGCGACACCTCGGTCAAGGCCATCGTCAAAGCCATCCGCTACACCGCCGACAAGGTGGGCGTGGCGCATGTGGCCCTGGGCTCCGACTTCGATGGCGCGGTGCATACACCCTTCGATACCAGCGGCCTGGCACAATTGACCCAGGGGCTGCAGGAAGCGGGCTTCAGCGAGTCGGACATTGCCGCCATCATGGGCGGAAATGTCCGCAGGCTGCTGCTGGAGACCCTTCCTTAGTCCAAGTCAAGTCCTCAGATGCCCGCGGCACTTCGCCCTGCGGGCATCTTGCTTTACACTGGCGGCCGTTCATTCCTTAATCAATCGACGAGACCACCGTGCTCAAAGCACTCAAGAAGATATTTCGCAAGGGCGAAGAGCCCCAATCCGGCCCCGCCCCCGCTGTACCCGCCCACGCCCATGCCGCGAAGGAAGAGCGTCCGGCCAAACCGAAGAAAGCGCCTCACGAAGCAGGCGAAAAGGCCGAGGGCACCAGCGAACGTGCCCCCCGCGGCGAGAAGAAGCCCCGTAGCGACAAGCCCAAGACCGACAAGCCCCGTCGCGAGCGCCCGGCCAAAGCAGCTGCCGTGGACAACTGGAAGCTCGAAGATTTTGCGGTGGAGCCCCAGGAGGGCAAGACCCGTTTCCACGACTTCAACCTCGATCCGCGGTTGATGCACGCCATCCACGACCTCGGTTTCCCCTACTGCACGCCGATCCAGGCCCAGGTCCTGGGCTTCACCCTGAAGGGCCAGGACGCCATCGGCCGCGCCCAGACCGGCACCGGCAAGACCGCCGCCTTCCTGATTTCCATCATCACCCAGCTGCTGCAGACCCCGCCGCCGAAAGAGCGCTACATGGGCGAGCCGCGGGCGCTGATCATCGCGCCGACCCGTGAACTGGTGGTGCAGATCGCCAAGGACGCCGCCGCGCTGACCAAGTACAGCGGCCTGAACGTCATGAGCTTCGTTGGCGGCATGGACTTCGACAAGCAGCTCAGACAGCTGGAATCGCGCTTCTGCGACATCCTGGTCGCCACTCCCGGCCGCCTGCTGGACTTCAATCAGCGCGGTGAAGTGCACCTGGACATGGTCGAGGTGATGGTGCTGGACGAGGCCGACCGCATGCTGGACATGGGCTTCATCCCCCAGGTGCGCCAGATCATCCGCCAGACCCCCTTCAAGGGCGAGCGACAGACCCTGCTGTTCTCCGCCACCTTCACCGAAGACGTGATGAACCTGGCCAAGCAGTGGACCGTCGAGCCGGCCATCGTCGAGATCGAGCCGGAGAACGTCGCCAGCGAGACCGTCGAACAGCACGTCTACGCCGTGGCCGGCAGCGACAAGTACAAGCTGCTCTACAACCTGATCGCCCAGAACGACTGGACCCGCGTGATGGTCTTCGCCAACCGCAAGGACGAGGTGCGCCGCATCGAAGAGCGCCTGACCAGGGACGGCATCAGCGCCGCCCAGATGTCCGGCGACGTGCCCCAGCACAAGCGCATCCGGACCCTGGAAGGCTTCCGCGAAGGCAAGATCCGCGTGCTGGTGGCCACGGACGTCGCCGGCCGTGGCATCCATATCGACGGCATCAGCCACGTGATCAACTTCACCCTGCCGGAAGATCCGGACGACTATGTCCACCGCATCGGTCGTACCGGCCGCGCGGGCGCCAGCGGCACCTCCATCAGCTTCGCCGGCGAGGATGACGCCTTCGCCCTGCCGCCGATCGAGGAACTGCTGGGCCGCAAGATCAACTGCGAAATGCCCCCGACCGAGCTGCTCAAGTCGGTGCCGCGCAAGCACCACTGAGATTCGGTGGAATGAAAAAAGGCGAAGCCGGTGGCTTCGCCTTTTTCTTTGGGCGGGAGAAGGGGAGACCTGCGGTCTCCTTGGCGAATGAATTCGCCCCTACAGATTGTGTGTGAAGACTGTCTGTGGCACGGACGGCTCCCTCTCCCTCTGGGGCGAACAGGCACGCTTTTGGAAGCATTGCTTCCTGTGCGTGAGCGCCAGAACGCGAAGCGTTCTGGCCGGGGCGCAGAGCGGGGCTGGGGTGAGGGAAGCCAGAGCCTGCGCGGTGCCTGGGCTCGTTGGGCTTCGCTGCGCTCTGCCCAACCTACGGGGCAGCTGCGCAGCCCTTTCGCGAATGAATTCGCTTGTACAAGTTGGCAGCAACAGTCGAGCGGGAAAGGGGAGGCCTGCGGTCTCCTCAGCGATTGAAATCGCCCCCACGCGACCTACAAGGCCCCCGCCTTCTTCCACGCCAGGTAGCGGCTCACCAGTTGCGGCCCCAGTTCGCTGGGACGCGCATCCAGCACCGGCACGCCATGGGCGGCGAGACGTTCGTGGAGGCTGCCGCGGGCGTTGAGGTAGTCCACCGTGCCGCAGTAGGCCAGGGCGTCATCGAAACCCTGCACCGGGGTGTGGCGCAGGCTGTCGAGGATTTCCTCGCGCAGGCTGACCACCAGCAGGCGGTGCTGGCGTCCCAGGCGCTTCACCGCATTGAACAGCTCCACGTCGTCTTCGTCGCGCAGGTTGCTGACCAGCACCACCAGGGCGCGGCGACGCTGGCGCGCCAGCAGGATGTCGGCGGCGGCGCTGTAGTCGGCCGGACGCAGGGTGCTGTCCAGGTCGTAGACGCCATTGAGCAGCACACTGAGCTGGGCCGGGCCTTTCACTGGCGCCAGGTAGCGGTCACGCTCGGCGGCGAAGGTCGCCATGCCCACCGCGTCGCCCTGGCGCAGGGCCACGTAGCTGAGCAGCAGGCTGGCATTGAGGGCGTGGTCGAAGTGCGAGAGGTCGCCGTCCTGGCTGCGCATGCGGCGGCCGCAATCGAGAAGGAAGACGATCTGCTGGTCGCGCTCGTCCTGGTATTCACGGGCGATCGGCGTGCGCTTGCGCGCGGTGGCCTTCCAGTCGATCTGGCGCAGGGTGTCGCCGTCGCGGAATTCCCGTAGCTGGTGGAATTCCAGGCCCAGGCCACGGCGCGGCCGCTGGCGCACGCCGAGTTGGCTGAGCCAGTCGTCCACCGCCTTCAGCTGGGCGCCGTAGAGGCGGGCGAAGTCGGGGTAGACGCGGGCTTCGCCGGGCAGGTCGAGGATGCGCCGCTGATTCCACAGGCCCAGCGGGCTGGGCAGGGTCACCTCGCAGGCGGGGAAGTGGAAGTGGCCGCGCTTGAGCGGGCGTACCCGGTAACCGAACTCGGTGCGCTCGCCGGGGTGCAGCGCCACCCGCTGCGGCAAGGCCTCGAGCTCCATGGCCGCCGGTACCTGGTCGAACACCCCGACTTCCAGCGCACGCTCGTAAGGATGGTGCAGGGTCAGCCGTACCTCGCTCCAGCGCCCCAGGGCCAGGTTGCCTGGCAGCTGGCGCTCCAGGCGCGGCGAGCCCTGACGGTGCAGCCAGAGGGCGTCGAGCAGGGCGAGCAGGACCAGGGCGCAGAGCAGGCTCCACCAGAGCGGGCCGAGCTGCGCCGGCACGTCGATGCCCAGTGCCGGCAGGGCGCCGAGCAACAGGGCCAGGCCGAAGAGCCCCGCCACCAGCGCGAGCAGTGCGCGGGAGGGCTTCATAGACGCGGCGCCGGCACCTGGTCGAGCAGTTGCTGGAGCACCTGGTCCACCGACAGGCCTTCGATATCCAGCTCCGGCGACAGCCGCACGCGGTGGCGAAGCACCGCCAGGGCGCAGCCCTTGATGTCGTCCGGGAGCACGAACTCGCCGCCGCGCAGCAGGGCGCGGGAACGGCCACCGCGCACCAGGGCGATGGAGGCGCGTGGCCCGGCGCCCATGGCCAGGCCCGGCCAGGTGCGGGTAGCGCGGGCCAGGCGCACGGCATAGTCGAGCACCTGGTCGTCGATCGGCAGTTCGCTGGCGATCTTCTGCAGGGCCAGCACGTCGCGGGCCTGGAGCAGGGTACGCAGGGGCGCCACTTCAAGCATGTCGGCACGGGCCGAGCGGGTGACCTGGCGCACCAGGTTGAGTTCTTCGTCCGCGGCCGGGTAGTCCATGCGCAGCTTGAGCATGAAGCGGTCGAGCTCAGCCTCCGGCAGGGGATAGGTGCCTTCCTGCTCGATGGGGTTTTGGGTGGCCAGCACCAGGAAGGGTTGCGGCACCGGCAGGGCGCGGCCTTCGAGGGTGACCTGGCGCTCCTGCATCACCTCCAGCAGGGCCGCCTGAGTCTTGGCCGGGGCGCGGTTGATCTCGTCGGCCAGCAGCAGGTTGGTGAAGACCGGGCCCTTGCGCAGTTTGAACTGCTCGCTCTGCATGTCGTACACGGCGTGGCCGGTGACATCGCTGGGCATCAGGTCGGGGGTGAACTGGATGCGCGAGAACTCTCCGCCGAAGCAGCGCGCCAGGGCGCGTACCAGCAGGGTCTTGCCGAGGCCCGGCACGCCTTCCACCAGCACGTGGCCGCCAGCCAGCAGGGCGGTGAGCACGTCGTCTATCACCCGCGCCTGGCCGACCACGGCCTTCTGCAGTTCCTGGCGCAGGGCCTGGGCCAACTGGCTGGCGCGCTGGCGTTGGCTGGCGGCTGACGGCGCGGCGCTGGTGGCTTCGGGTTGCGACGGGTCGGAAATCTGTTCGCTCATAGGGCATTCCTGAGGGTTTGCAGGTGGGCGACCTGGCGGGTGAATTCGGCGGCGTTGAGCCGTTGCTTGGGCAGTGGCCGCATGGCCTGGCTGATGGCGCTGGGCGGCAGGCGGGTCAGGCGGCCCAGCACCTGCCATTGCTCGGCCACGGCGAGCCGCTCGAAACCGGGGTGGCGGTGCCGCGCGCGGCGCTGGATGTCACGTTGCAGGCCCTGCAAGAGGTTGGCCTGTCCGCTGCGGCGGAGGAGGAAATCGGCACTGCCGCGCAGGTGCTCTTCGAGCTGTCGACGCGCCCTGTTGGCCGGTGCCTGCAGCGGGCCCTGGCGCCGTCCGACGTGCCAGAGCAGCAAGGCGATGAGCAGGGCCAGGGCCACCAGGGCTTCGGGGAAGTTCTGTCCGAGCAGGGTGGCGAGGCTGTCGCGCTCGGCGCGGTAGAGCAGCGTGACGGCGGTGTCCTGGGTGAGGTACCAGAGCAGCCAGGCATTGTCGTACTGGTCGATATCGCGGGTCTGCCAGATCCAGCTGTCGGTGAGCACGGTGATCAGCCCCTGGCCGTGGTTCAGCTGCAGCATGTGGGTGGCCTTGGCACTGTTGGCCCAGGCGTGGGCGCGGTTCTGGCTGTCGTAGAGGTGGAATTCCGGAACGAAGCTGGCGTAGGCCGGCGCCTGTTCGTTTTCCAGGTAGAGCTTGGTCAGCTCGGGGAAGGGGTCTCCATCGGCCTGCGCCGACTGGCCTTCGTCGGTCTCGGCATCGTTGCCTGTGCCGTCGGCCTCGTTGTCGGCTTCCGCTTCCTCGGGCTCGACCGCTTCATCTTTTTCCAGGTCCTTGCCTTCGAATTGCTGGATGCCCAGGCGGTCCGCCAGCAGGTCACCGCTCTTGCCATCCTCTTCGTCATAGATGCGCTCGGCGACGAACAACAGGTGACCGCCCTTGTCCGCCCACTCCAGCAGGCGGTCAGCCTGGCGCGGGGTCATGCGTGCGCGGTTGCCGAGCAGCAGCAGGGTGTGGCCGGAGCTCGGCAAGGTGTCGAGCACTTCCAGGCCATCGGCGCGGGCCACCTGCAAGTCCCGCTTGCGCAGGAAGTGTTCGGCAGCCAGGTAGGGATTGCCCAGCACTTCCGGCGCGGGGCCGTGCTCGACGGTTTCCTGGTAGGGCTGCAGGCGCCCGCCAAGGTAGATGGCCAGGAGTCCCAGCAGCAGGGCGAGGCCGGCGCCGATGAGGAAGCGAGGGCGCAGGCTCATGCGCTGGCTCCCGTGGCGAACAGGTGCCGCCAGCCGTCGCAGAGGCCCTGGCGCAACTCGGCGGCCGGCAGGCGATGGCCGTAGGCGAGGTTTTGCCAGTGGCCGGTGAGGGTCTGGCTGAAGCCTTCCAGTTCGCGATTGTGCAGGCTTCGCACCAGTTGCAGCACCTCACCTTCGGTATGGGACTGCCTGAGGGGCAGGCGGAAGTCGTGCAGCAGGCGGCTGAGTAGGGCGCGGTAGAGCAGGCCCAGGGCCTCGCGGGGCTGGCTGGCCCAGAGGCGCTCGGCTTCGCTGGCGACGTCATCGGGCAGGCTTTCGGGCGCCAGCTCGAGGCCGAAGAGCACCGAGGGCGCTTCGCGCGGGCTTCGCTGCGGCAAACCGAGGCGGCCGGCGAAGGCGGCGAGCCAGTCGCGGTAGCGCCAGACCAAAAGTGCCAGCAGGCTGAACAACAGGCCCCAGAGCAGGGCCTTGATCACCAGGGCGAGGCTGTCCAGGCTGCGGGCGTACTCGGCCAGCTTGAAAAAGTTGCGGATGAATTCGGCCCAGCCTTCCATGTCCTCGGGCTTGACGTCCTTCTCGGCGCTTTTCTCGCCGAGACGCCAGCGGGTGACTGTCTCGCGGTTCTGGAAGGGGGGCGCGTCGAGCAGGGCGCTGATGTCCTGCCGCGCCGCCTTGCTGGTCAGTGCCTGGTGGGTCAGGCGCTCGGCATCGGGGCCATCGAGGTAGGCCTGGGGCGCAAGGCACAGCGCCGGGGCCTCGTCCGCCATGGCTGGCTGCGGCAGCTGCGCGAGCACCAGCCCCAGGCCCAGCAGCAGGGCATAGGCAGCTCCGCTGAGGCGTTGGCGCAGGCGGCGGAACTGCAGTTCGATGTCCCAGCCTTCCAGGGCGGTGCGGCGGTTGAGATAAAGGGTGAAGCCGCAGGCCACGTAGACCGGCTCCCAGACAATCAGCACCAGTACGTAGAGGCTATTGGACAGGTGCTCCAGCCAGAGCCACTCGCCCGCGGCCGCTTCCATGAGCTTCTGCCAGTCCCAGTCGATCGCCACCTGCTTGGGCAGCATCAGGTACATCAAGGTGATCAGGCCGAGCCAGAGCGCCATCTCCAGGTGCGCACCGATCACCGTCAGCCAGGTGGCGCCGCCGGCATCGCGCTGGCCGAGCACCACCAGGCGCTGGCTGCGGGCCTGCCCGGAAAGACCTTCGAGCTGCAGCACCGGCAGGTCGAAGCTGCGGGTGGTGCTGAGGCGGCGCCAGGTGAGGCTGGCGATCAACTGCGGCTTGAGCAGGCGCGGGTAGGCCCGCAGGGCTTCCTTGAGGCTGGGTGTGTCGCCGAACAGGGCGCGGGAGAGGATGTACAGTGGCAGCCGCTCGTAGGCCGGCTTCAACAGCCAGAAAAGAAACACGGCCAGGCCCGGGTAGCTCCAGCAGAGCAGGGTGAGCAGGCCGAAGACCGGCAGCGTGACCAGTGCCCAGCTGCCCATCAGCAGGCCGGCATGGCGCCGGGCGAGCAGCACGCCCAGGTCCATGGCCTCCCAGGCGCTGCGTGGGCGGATGACGACACTGGCATCAGTCAGGCGCATGCTGCTTCCTGCCCACCAGGCCGAAATAGAGTCCCACCAGCAGCCAGAGGCCGGCGCCCACCCGGTACTTCACCTGGGGCGTCACCAGGGTAATGGATGACCAATAGGCCTCGACGAAGGCGGCGATCAGCAGCAGCAGGATCACCCCGGCCACCAGTTGCACGCTGCGTGCGGCGGCCAGGCGCAGGGCTTCGCCGCGGGGCAGGCGGCCGGGGGCGAGCAGGGCCCAGCCCAGCTGCAGGCCGGCGCCGCCGGCGAAGGCGATGGCGGTGAGTTCGAAGGCGCCATGGCCGATGACGAAGGACCAGAAGGTCTCGCCATAGCCGATCTGGGTCAGGTGGCCAGCCACCGCACCGATGTGCAGGCCATTGAACAGCAGGAAGAACAGGCTGCCGATGCCGAAGAGCAGGCCGCCGGCGTAGGTCTGAAAGGCGATGCCGATGTTGTTCATGATGTAGTGGCCGAACATCATCCAGTCGTCCCCCGAGTCGCGTTCGCTCATGGGGCCGATGCGCCGGGCATCCGGGTCGTACATGGATTCCATGGAGGACACCTGCTCCGGGTCCAGCACGCTGTAGACCAGGTCCGGCCAGTTGTGCACCAGCAGGCCCATCAGCAGCAGGCTGCCGTAGAACAGCAGGCTGGCCGCGGCGATGCTGCGCCACTGGCTGCGCACCAGGCGTGGGAAGCCGCCGAGGATGAAGCCCAGCAGGCGCGCGCCGAGGTGGCTGCGGTGGCGATAGAACTGCTGATGGCCGCGCATCGCCAGCTGTTGCAGGTGCTCCACCAGGTGACTGCTGTAGCCACGTTCCCGGGCCAGGGCCAACTGCTGGCAGAGTTGCCGGTAGTCGGCGGCGAAGGTTTCACAGGCGCGGGCGTCGGCCTTGCCGCGCTCGAGGCGCTCGAGCAGTTCGGCGAATGCTCGCCAGTCGGCCTGGTGATGGCGTTCGAAGAGGTTCTGTTTCATGGCGAGTTCGCTCCCAGCAGGCCGCGAGCGATGCCGTTGATCCGCGCCTGCGCCTGTTCCGGCGGAACCTCCAGCGGCTCGGCGAGGATGGCGGCGAGTTCGGCACGGCGGGCCGGGGACAGGCCGGCCTGGCGTTCGGCGAAGCTGAGCAGCGCACGCTGCTCGGCCAGGCTGAGGGGGAAGGGTGCATGCTCCGGTTCGGCATCGGGCAGTTCCGGGCGCTGGGGTTTCTCGTCGCGATAGACCACCAGGCTGCCCGCGGCTATGTCGCCCAGGCGCTTGAAGGTCGGATGCGCAAGGCAGCTGAGCACGCCCAAGGCGTAGGCGAACGGCAGGAGGTCGATGAAGCGCAGCAGATTGCGCACCAGCGACGCCGACCAGCCAATCGGCGTGCCGTCGTCATGCACCACCCGCAGGCCCATCACCTGCTTGCCCGGCGAGCGCCCCTGGTTGAGCACCTCGAACAGCACCATGTACCACCAGTTGAGCAGGAACATGAGGATCAGCCCGAGACCGAAACCGAACTGTCCGAGCAGCGCCAGGGCAATGAACAGCAGGAGCATTATCGCGCCGCGAATCCCCAGGTCGATGGCATAGGCCAGGGCCCGCGGCAGCAGCCCGGCGGGGCGCAGCACCAGGTCGATGCCTTCCGGGGTTTCCACCTGGTAGCGGGTATCCAGCGGCAGGGCCTGTGTGTCGGCGGAGAAGGAACTGGCTCGGGGTGCGGGCATCGGCGGTGCGCCAAGGGGAAAGCCCGATGCTAGCGAGCGGCCGGTATCCAGGCAACCGGGCGAAGAGGAGTCAGCTCGCATGCTGTGACGGGCTTGGAAGCTTCGACAGGGCAGGCGCTGCGCAGGCGCATGCACGAAGCTCGAGGGGCGCGGGCATTGAGGCTGTCCTTGTCGGGGCGGTCGTCCAGTGGCGGCGATTCTAGGCTTGCCGCGAAGGGCGCAGCAAGCCGGCGAAAGGCGAAGATTCTCTGCCCGTTCGGCGCCGTTTCCCAAGTCTGGCAGTGTTTTCCCGGTGTTAGACTGCCCGCCTCACGTACAAGGGGGCCGCCGTGACATCCAGCATCTTCTGGCACGACTACGAAACCACCGGAATCAACCCGCGTTGCGACCGGCCGCTGCAGGTGGCAGGCATCCGCACCGACGAAGCGCTCAACGAGATCGGCGAGCCGATCAACCTCTACTGCAAGCCCAGCGACGACATCCTGCCGCACCCGGCCGCCTGCCTGGTCACCGGGATCCTGCCCGGCACCCTGGCGGAGAAGGGCCTGGGCGAAGCCGAGTTCATCCAGCGGGTACACAGCGAGCTGGCGCTGCCGGGCACTTGCGGCGCCGGCTACAACTCTCTGCGTTTCGACGACGAGGTCACCCGCTACAGCTTCTACCGCAACTTCCATGACCCCTACGCACGGGAATGGCAGGGCGGCAACAGCCGCTGGGACCTGATCGACCTGGTCCGCACTGCCTATGCCCTGCGTCCGGACGGCATCGAGTGGCCGCAGCAGGACGGCCGCGTCAGCCTGCGCCTGGAGCTGCTCACCGCCGCCAACGGCATCGACCACGGCCAGGCCCATGACGCGCTGTCCGACGTGCGCGCGACCATCGCCCTGGCGCGACTGCTGCGCGAGCGCCAGCCGAAGCTGTACGACTACCTCTATCAATTGCGCAGCAAGCACAAGGTGCAGGACCAAGTGCAGCTGATGCAGCCGCTGGTACATGTTTCCGGGCGCTTCTCGGCGGAGCGGCACTACCTGGCGGTGGTCCTGCCCCTGGCCTGGCACCCGCGCAACCGCAACGCCCTGATTGTGCTCGACCTGCAGTCCGACCCGGCGCCATTGCTGGAGCTGGACGCCGACACGCTGCGTCGCCGCCTCTATACCCGCCGCGACGAATTGGCCGAGGGCGAGCTCCCGGTGCCGCTGAAGCTGCTGCAGATCAACCGTTGCCCGGTGGTGGCGCCGCTGAGTGTACTGCGCGAGTCCGATCGCCAGCGCCTGGGCGTCGACCTGGAGCTCTGCCAGCGCCGCGCCGCCGTGCTCGCCGAACAGGCCGCCCTCTGGCAAGCCAAGTTGCCGGATATTTACGCGGTAGAGGAATTCAGCTCGCCGGATGATCCGGAACAGCAGTTGTACGACGGATTTCTCGGCGATCGCGACCGCCGCCTCTGCGAGCAAGTGCGACGTGTCGATCCCCAGCGGCTTGCCGGGGAGAACTGGCCATTCGACGACCCACGCCTGCCGGAATTGCTTTTCCGTTACCGTGCCAGAAACTTCCCTGAAACTTTGTCAGCAGTCGAGCAATCGCGCTGGCTGGAATTCTGTCGGAATCGGCTGAAGAGCCCGGAATTCGGGGCGCCTAATACCCTTGAGAGTTTTTTCCAGGCACTGGACGAGTTGCAGGCGAAGACTGAACCGGCGCAACAGGCGGTGTTGCTGGAGTGGCGCAGATATGCCGCGGAACTGGGCAATCGCTATCAGTTGTGAGAGCGGCCGGGGGGAACTTCCCGAGGATTTATCGAAGCCCATAAAAAACGCCAGCTGATGCTGGCGTTCTTTATTTTCGGAGGCTTAGCCGAGGATGCTCGACCAACCTTCCACCGCTTCGGCGCCCCACTTGGCTTTCCACTCTTTCAGGGTCTTGTGGTTGCCACCTTTGGTTTCGATGACTTCGCCGGTGTGCGGGTTCTTGTACTGCTTGACCTTGCGCGCGCGCTTGGTGCCGGTGCCGGCGGCCTTGGCGCCACGCGGGGCCTTGCTGGTGCGGGATTCGGGATCGAGAAGGGCCATGATATCGCGCAGGGATTTCTGATACTCGCCCATCAGGGTGCGCAGTTTGCCTTCAAATTCCAGTTCTTTCTTCAGCTTGTCGTCCTGGGACAGGTTCTTCAGGCGCTCTTGGAGCTCCTTGATGGCTTCTTCCGTTGCCCGGTATTCGTTGATCAGCGACATGTCGGCGTCCCTTGTTGGAATCGTGTGGTGACTTGCGATTGCGAAGTGTCAGCAATAATAGACAGCGATTATCTGCAAGTAAATAAGCAGGAAAACTTTTGTGAGCATTGTTGGCGGCTTCTTATCTCATATTAGTCCCGAGACCGCGCCAACGCATAGTTTGCTTTGGAATCCGCTATATCCGGGGCTGCTGCAGCACCTTAGTTGTGCGGGATGAATTGTTCGGCGACCGCCGGCAATCCCCCTCTAGTCACGGGGTTACTGAAGTTTTCTCGCGCACTGGCTAGAATGGCCGCCTTTGCGAAGTCTCTGGAGTGTTCCCCCATGCGCACATTTCGTCTGGTGATTGCCTGTCCGGACGGCGTCGGCATCGTAGCCAAGGTCAGTAACTTCCTGGCTACCTATAACGGCTGGATAACCGAGGCCAGCCACCACTCGGATAACCAGAGTGGCTGGTTCTTCATGCGCCATGAGATCCGCGCCGATTCCCTGCCATTCGATCTGGACGGTTTCCGCCAGGCGTTCGCGCCCATCGCCCGCCAGTTCTCCATGGAATGGCGGGTGACCGATTCCGCAGTGAAGAAGCGCGTGGTGCTGATGGCCAGCCGCGAGTCCCACTGCCTGGCCGACCTGCTGCACCGCTGGCACAGCGATGAGCTGGACTGCGAGATTCCCTGCGTGATCGCCAACCACAACGACTTGCGCAGCATGGTGGAGTGGCACGGCATTCCCTATTTCCACGTGCCGGTGGACCCGGAGAACAAGCAAGCGGCTTTCGACCAGGTGTCGCGCCTGGTCGATGAGCACAACGCCGATACCGTGGTGCTCGCCCGCTACATGCAGATCCTGCCGCCGGAGCTGTGCCAGCGCTATGCCCACCAGGTGATCAACATCCACCACAGCTTCCTGCCGTCCTTCGTTGGCGCCAAGCCCTATCACCAGGCTTCGCTGCGCGGGGTCAAGCTGATCGGTGCGACCTGCCACTACGTCACCGAGGAGCTGGATGCCGGCCCCATCATCGAGCAGGACGTGGTGCGGGTAACCCACCGCGACAGCATCGAGGACATGGTCCGCCTCGGCAAGGATGTGGAGAAGATGGTGCTGTCCCGTGGGCTACGCTATCACCTTGAAGACCGGGTGCTGGTGCACGACAACAAGACCGTCGTGTTTGACTGAACAGATCGGCGGGCATCCGCTCCGGTCAACCGGCAGAGGAGCCCGCCCATGCTCAAGTCGATCAAGGTGCGCGATTACATGACGCGCCGTCTGGTGACTTTCAGGTCCGACACCGATCTCTTCCTGGCCATCGACCGCCTCCTGGAGCACCGCATATCCGGCGCTCCGGTGGTGGACTCCCAGGGCCATCTGATCGGCATGATCTCCGACGGCGATTGCCTGCGCGGCATCCTTTCCGGCGCCTGTTATGAAGAGTCTGGCGGTAGCGTCAGTGGTTACATGTCCACCCAGGTGGAAACCATCTCCCCGGAGGCCGACATCATCGAAGTCTGCCAGCGCTTCCTGCGTGACAAGCGCCGGCGCTTCCCGGTGGTGGAGGAGGGCGTGCTGGTTGGCCAGATCAGTCGCCGCGACGTGCTGCGCGCGGTCAAGGCCTTCGCCCAGCACGACCCGGGCCAACCCCCTGAAGTCTGAGGAGCTCGCCCATGGCTGATCCACGCGACCGCGCCACGTCCAATCCGCCGCCGACCCTGGGCGAGGGCTGCGTGCGGCGCTATGACCCGGATGCGCTGAGCGAGGAAAACGGTACCGAGTTTCCCGGTGCGGCCGAGTTGTGGCGCAAGGTGCAGGAAGAGGATCAGGACAAGAAAAAGGCGCCCTAAGGCGCCTTTTTCGTTGTGGGTTTCCCCACTCAGCCAGCTTCCGTCAGATCCGGAAACTCCCCACCAGTTGCTGCAGGCGTGCGGCCTGCTGGTCGAGATCGGCGCAGGCGCGCAGGGTCGCCTGGAGGTTCTCCACGCCTTCCTGGTTGAGGGTGTTGATCTCGGTGATGTCCATGTTCAGCGAGTCGACCACGGCGGTCTGTTCCTCGGTGGCGGTGGCCACCGACTGATTCATGCCGTCGATCTCGCCGATGCGCTGGGTCACGCTGCCCAGACGCTCGCCGGCCTGGTTGGCGATTTCCACGCTCTGCTCGCTGTAGCGCTGGCTCTCGGTCATGGTGCTGACCGCCTCGCGGGCGCCCACTTGCAGCTCCTCGATCATCTGCTGGATTTCCTGCGCCGATTCCTGGGTGCGGTGCGCCAGGTTGCGCACTTCATCGGCCACCACGGCGAAACCGCGGCCCGCCTCGCCGGCGCGCGCTGCTTCGATCGCAGCGTTCAGCGCCAGCAGGTTGGTCTGCTCGGAGATGCCTTTGATCACTTCGAGGATCTGGCCGATGTTCACCGTCTTGCCGTTCAGCGTTTCGATGTTGCCGCAGGACGCGCGGATCTTCCCGGACAGCTCGTTCATCGCCTGGATAGTGCGCTCGACCACCTGACGGCCGTCTTCGGCCAGGGTGCGGGCGGAGGAAGCCTGATGCGAGGCGTCGGCGGCGTTGCGGGCGATTTCCTGGGCGGCGGCCCCCAGTTCATTGATGGCCGCGGCCACGCTGTTGGTACGGTTGGCCTGCTCGTCGGAGTTGCTCATCGAGGAGTTGGAGGCACTCAGCACCAGCCGCGCCACCTGGTTGACCTGGGCGGTGGCCGAGGACACTTCGCGGATGGAACCGTGGATCCGCTCGACGAAGCGGTTGAAGGCGCCGGCCAGTTCGCCGAACTCGTCCTGGGCGTGAATGTCCAGGCGGCGGGTCAGGTCGCCCTCGCCCTGGGCGATGTCCTGCATGGCGCGGCCCATGGTGTGCAGCGGTTGCATCAGCACGCGGATCAGCATGCCCAGCAGGACGATGATGATCAGGACGGCGATCAGGGTGGCGACGATGGCCGAAGCGCGGAACTCATCGAGCATCCCGTAGGCCTTGGCCTTGTCCACCGACAGGCCGATGTACCAGTTCACCGAGGGCAGGCCTTTGATCGGCGTGAAGGTGACGATGCGGGTGGCGCCATCCGCTTCCACTTCGCTGAAGCCGCTGCCGATGGCCGGCGTGTTCTGCGGGAACAGGTCCCGCAGGGTCTTCATCACCAGATGCTGGTTCGGATGCACCAGGACCTTGCCGTCGGCGCTGACCAGGAAGGCGTGGCCCGTGCCGCGGAAGTCCAGGGCGTTGATGATCTTCACCAGGGTTTCCAGGCCGAGGTCGCCGCCGGCCACGCCGAGGGACTGCACCGGCGTGGCGATGGTCATGATCAGCTGGCCGGTGGCCGCGTCCACGTAAGGTTCGGTGAGGGTGGTGCCGCCGTCGCTTTTCGCCCCCTGGTACCAGGGCCGGGTGCGCGGGTCGTAGCCATCCGGCATCGCGCTGTCCGGGCGCATGGTGAACTGCCCGCCCTGGGTGCCGAAGTAGGTGAAGGCGAAGGTGGAAGTCAGTGCCCGCTGTTGCAGCAGGGCCGGCACGGCCTCACCCGAGGGGTTGGCGGCGAGGGATTCGGCCACGCTCTCCACCAGCAGGATCCGCCCGGAAAGCCAGTTCTGGATATTGCTGGCGGTCACATCGCCCATTTCCTGAAGGTACTTTTCCAGGTCGTCACGGAGCGCAGTCCTTTGCAGGTAATCGTTGTACAGGGTGAACAGCGAGAACGCTGCTATTACCACCAGCGAGGCGGCCAGCAGGATCTTGTGGCTGAACCTGAGGTTTTTGATCATGTTTGCTTGCGTCCGGTTGGGTCAGGCACCAGTCTTTATGGCACTCGTGTGCTGAAAAAACTGAGTAGAAACGTCGGTTTAGTTATCGGCGCGGTCCTGTGAAAGCTTTAATCCGAGGAAGGCAAAATGCCCGAGCAACTTTCCCTGATTCTTGGCGCTGACCCTGAGGGCAATGCCGTTTCCCAGGCCATGAAACTGGCCAACCGCCATGGCCTGATCGCCGGCGCCACCGGCACCGGCAAGACGGTGACCCTGCAGCGCCTGGCGGAGGTTTTCAGCGACGCTGGTGTCGCCGTGTTCGCCGCGGATATCAAGGGCGACCTCTGTGGTCTCGGAGCCGCGGGAAATCCCCAGGGCAAGGTGGCCGAGCGCATTGCCGCCATGTCGTGGCTCGGCCACCAGCCGCGGGCCTACCCCGTCACCCTGTGGGACGTTGCCGGCCGGTCCGGCCACCCGCTGCGTACCACCCTTTCCGAGATGGGGCCGCTGCTGCTGGGAAACCTGCTGGAACTCACCGACAGCCAGCAGGCCGCGCTCTACGCCGCCTTCCAGGTGGCCGACCGCGAAGGCCTGCTGCTGCTTGACCTGAAGGACCTCAAGGCCCTGCTGAATCACCTCAAGGACCACCCGGAGGTGCTGGGCGAGGACCGCGCCCTGTTCGCCGGCGCTTCCGCCCAGGCCCTGCTGCGGCGCCTGGCCACCCTGGAGCAGCAGGGGGCCGAGGCACTCTTCGGCGAGCCGGCGTTGCAACTGGAAGACATCCTCCAGCCCGACCGGGACGGCCGCGGGCGCATCCACCTGCTGGATGCCAGCCGCCTGGTCCACGAAGCGCCCAAGGTCTATGCCACCTTCCTGCTCTGGCTGCTGGCCGAACTCTTCGAGCAACTGCCTGAACGCGGTGATGCCGACAAGCCGGTGCTGGCGCTGTTCTTCGACGAGGCCCACCTGTTGTTCGCCGATACCCCGAAGGCGCTGCAGGAGCGCCTGGAACAGGTGGTGCGGCTGATCCGCTCCAAGGGCGTTGGCGTCTACTTCGTCACCCAGTCCCCCAGCGACCTGCCGGACGACGTGCTGGCCCAGCTCGGCCTGCGCATCCAGCACGGCTTGCGGGCCTTCACCGCGAAGGAGCAGAAATCCCTGCGCGCGGTGGCCGACGGTTTCCGCCCGAACCCGGCATTCGACGCCCTCGGTGTGCTCACCGAACTGGGCATCGGTGAAGCCCTGGTGGGCACCCTGGAAGAGAAGGGCACCCCGGCCATGGTCCAGCGCGTGGCCATCGCCCCGCCGCAATCGCGCATCGGTCCGCTGAACGAAGCCGAACGCGTCGCCCTGGTGCGCGGCTCGCCCCAGGTCGGGCGCTACGACAAGCCCATCGACCGCGAATCCGCCTACGAAATGCTCACCGCCCGCGCCGCCCAGACCCCCGCCGAACCCCCCGCGCAGGATGGCGGCAAAGCGGCGAAGGAACAGCCCGGCATGGGTGACCTGGCCGGCGAGCTGCTGGGGACTTTCGCCAGCCAGGCGATGAAGACCGCGGTGCGCCAGGCCGCCAACCAGTTGGGCCGGCAGCTGGTTCGCGGGCTCATGGGCTCCTTGCTGGGAGGCAGCAAGCGCCGCTGAGAAAAGCGTCCTTGTGGGGACTATTTCAATCGCCAAGCAGGCCGAAGGGCTGCCCTCCGAGCCATCAGGGGGCAGCTTCGCTGCCCTTCGCGAATAAATTGGCTATGTCTGCGTTAGCTGTTGCAGCGCCGAATAGAAACGTCTAACACGGACCTTTCAGACCTCAGCGCCTGCCTGACACTTCCCTCTCCCCCGGCCCCTCTCCCGCAAGCGGGCGAGGGGTGACTCACGCCTGACAGGACGCGGTAATCCTGACGCCTGGTCATTGCCTGAACCTGTGCAGAAGAGGTGGGGCAGCGACTCTGCCCCGTCAGAAGGCCGAGCGGAAGCGTTGCGCAGGGGGACGAGCGGCATGGATGCCGCGAGAGGCGTGCGGGG
>NZ_SSOJ01000091.1 GCF_029871205.1 Pseudomonas sp. BN417
GAGGCGTGCGGGGCCATGGATGGCCCCTCACGCCGGGCCCCCGGAGCAACGATGGAGCGAGGGAACCCGACGAAGTCGGGCCGGATGCAGGGGCAAGTTTTTTGGTTCCTTTTCAACGATTGGAAAAGGGACTCGCCTGGGAAGGCGAAACAGGGACTCGCAGACCACTCGATAAGCAACTCGGCTCAGGACGTTCTAGCAACCCTTAACGCAGACATAGCCAATTCATTCGCTAATCGGGCCTTCAGGTTCGGCCCGCACATCCGATCGGGGGCGCTGCGCGCCCCTTGGCGAATGAATTCGCCCCCACAAGTAAGAGCTGGGATCAGCTCTCGTAACCCAGGTTCGGCGACAGCCAGCGTTCGCTGACGGCCTGGTCCTGGCCCTTGCGCTTGCTGTAGCTCTCCACCTGGTCGCGTTCGATCTTGCCGACGGCGAAGTACTGCGCCTCGGGGTGGGCGAAGTACCAGCCGCTGACCGCGGCGGCGGGGAACATGGCGTAGTGCTCGGTGAGGGTCACACCTGACGTGCTGTGCGGGTCGAGGAGGCGGAACAGGGTGCCCTTCTCGGTGTGGTCCGGGCAGGCCGGGTAGCCGGGAGCGGGGCGGATGCCCTTGTACTGCTCCTTGATCAGCGCCTCGTTGTCCAGGTGTTCGTCCGCCGCGTAGCCCCAGTACTCCTTGCGCACGCGCTCGTGCAGCCACTCGGCGCAGGCCTCGGCCAGGCGGTCGGCCAGCGCCTTGACCATGATGGCGCTGTAGTCGTCACCCTTGCCCTCGAACTGCTTGGCCAGCTCTTCGGCGCCGATGCCGGCGGTGGTGATGAAACCGCCGACATAGTCGGTGATGCCGCTTTCCTTCGGCGCAACGTAGTCGGCCAGGCAATAGTTCGGCTTGCTGTCGGGCTTGATGGTCTGCTGGCGCAGGTGGTGCAGCTTGGCCAGCGGCTTGCCATGGGCGTCGTAGACCTCGATATCGTCGTGGTCCACCTGGTTGGCCGGCCAGAAGCCGAATACCGCGCGGGCCTTGATCAGCTTGCCGTCGATCAGCTGTTTGAGCATGGCCTGGGCATCGTTGAACAGCGAAGTGGCGGCTTCGCCCACCACTTCGTCGGTGAGGATGCGCGGGTACTTGCCGGCCAGGTCCCAGGCGATGAAGAAGGGCGTCCAGTCGATGTACTTGGCCAGCACCGCCAGGTCGATGTCTTCCAGCAGTTGCATGCCGGTGAAGCTCGGCTTCTGCGGGCGGTAGCCGGCCCAGTCGAACTGCGGTTTGTTCGCCAGCGCGTCGGAATAGGCCAGGCGCTCGGTGCGGGCGGCGCGGTTGGCGGTGCGCTCGCGCACTTCCACGTAATCGGCGCGGGTCTTCTCGACGAAGCCGGCCTTGAGCTCCTTGGACAGCAGCTGGGTGGCCACGCCCACGGCGCGGGAGGCGTCGGTGACGTAGACCACGGCATCGTTGCTGTACTGCGGGTCGATCTTCACCGCGGTGTGCGCCTTGGAGGTGGTGGCGCCACCGATCATCAGCGGCAGCTGGAAGCCCTGGCGCTGCATTTCCTTGGCGACGTGGACCATCTCGTCAAGCGACGGGGTGATCAGGCCGGACAGGCCGATGATGTCGCACTTCTCGGCGATGGCGGTCTGCAGGATCTTCTCTGCCGGCACCATCACCCCCAGGTCGACGATGTCGTAGCCGTTGCAGCCCAGTACGACGCCGACGATGTTCTTGCCGATGTCATGCACATCGCCTTTCACCGTGGCCATGAGGATCTTGCCCTTGGCTTCCGGCTTGTCGCCTTTTTCCGCCTCGATGAAGGGGATCAGGTGGGCCACCGCCTGCTTCATCACGCGGGCGGACTTGACCACCTGGGGCAGGAACATCTTGCCGGCGCCGAACAGGTCGCCGACCACGTTCATGCCGGACATCAGCGGACCTTCGATCACCTCGATCGGGCGCGCGCATTGCTGGCGGCATTCCTCGGTGTCTTCGACGATGAAGGTGGTGATGCCTTTG
Organism: Pseudomonas sp. BN417; assembly: GCF_029871205.1. Classification (GTDB taxonomy): domain Bacteria; phylum Pseudomonadota; class Gammaproteobacteria; order Pseudomonadales; family Pseudomonadaceae; genus Metapseudomonas. The sequence goes on from NZ_SSOJ01000091.1 coordinate 2,013, forward strand.
ACCAGGGCGTGCTCCAGGCGCTTGCCCACCGGGTAGCTGCGCCATTCCTCGCTCTCGGCTTCCTTCACCGCGCCGCCGCCCTTGTACTCGTCGGCGATGGCCAGCAGGGCATCGGTGCCTTCGGGGCTGCGGTTGAGCACCACGTCCTCGACCTTCTCGCGCAGCTTGGCCGGGATCTCGTCGTAGATCTCCAGCTGGCCGGCGTTGACGATGCCCATGGTCAGGCCGTTCTTGATCGCGTGGTAGAGGAAGACCGAGTGGATCGCCTCGCGCACCGGGTTGTTGCCGCGGAAGGAGAAGGACACGTTGGACACGCCGCCTGAAGACAGCGCATAGGGCAGCTCGTCGCGGATGTAGGCGCAGGCCTCGATGAAGTCCACCGCGTAGTTGTTGTGTTCCTCGATGCCGGTGGCGACGGCGAAGATGTTCGGGTCGAAGATGATGTCTTCCGGCGCGAAGCCCACTTCGTTGACCAGGATGTCGTAGCTGCGTTTGCAAATTTCCTTCTTGCGCGCGGCGGTGTCGGCCTGGCCGGCCTCGTCGAAGGCCATCACCACCACCGCGGCGCCATAGCGCTTGCACAGGCGGGCGTGGTGCTTGAAGGCCTCGACGCCTTCCTTCATGGAGATGGAGTTGACGATGCCCTTGCCCTGGATGCACTTCAGGCCGGCCTCGATCACGTCCCACTTGGAGGAGTCGATCATGATCGGCACGCGGGAAATGTCCGGCTCGCCGGCGATCAGGTTGAGGAAGGTGACCATGGCCGCCTTCGAGTCCAGCATGCCCTCGTCCATGTTGATGTCGATGACCTGGGCGCCGGCTTCCACCTGCTGCAAGGCCACTTCCAGGGCCTCGGTGTAGTTCTCTTCGCGGATCAGCCGGGCGAACTTGGCGGAACCCGTGATGTTGGTGCGCTCGCCGACGTTCACGAACAGCGAGTTGCGGTCGATGGTGAAGGGCTCCAGGCCCGACAGGCGGCAGGCCTTGGGAATCTCCGGGATCGCCCGCGGCGGGTACTTGGCCACGGCTTCGGCGATGGCCTGGATGTGCGCCGGGGTGGTGCCGCAGCAGCCGCCGACGATGTTGAGGAAGCCGCTGGCGGCGAACTCCTCGACCACCGCGGCCATTTCAGCCGGGGTCTCGTCGTACTCGCCGAAGGCATTCGGCAGGCCGGCGTTGGGGTGGGCGGAGACATGGGTCTCGGCCTTGTTCGCCAGCTCTTCCAGATAGGGACGCAGGTCCTTGGCGCCGAGGGCGCAGTTCAGGCCCACGGAGATCGGCTTGGCGTGGCGCACCGAGTTCCAGAAGGCCTCGGTGGTCTGCCCCGAGAGGGTACGGCCGGAGGCGTCGGTGATGGTGCCGGAAATCATGATCGGCAGCTCGATGCCCAGTTCCTCGAACACGCCCTGCACGGCGAAGATCGCCGCCTTGGCGTTGAGGGTGTCGAAGATGGTCTCGATCAGGATCAGGTCCGAGCCGCCCTCGATCAGGCCCTTGGTGGCCTCGGTGTAGTTCTCCACCAGCTCGTCGAAGGTGACGTTGCGGTAGCCGGGGTTGTTCACGTCCGGGGAGATGGAGCAGGTGCGGCTGGTCGGGCCGAGCACGCCGGCGACGAAGCGCGGCTTGGCCGGGTTCTCGGCAGTCTTGGCGTCGGCCACTTCTCGGGCCAGGCGCGCGCCTTCGACGTTCAGCTCGTAGACCAGCGCTTCCATGCCGTAGTCGGCCTGGGACACGCGGGTGGCGTTGAAGGTGTTGGTCTCGAGGATGTCCGCGCCGGCATCCAGGTAGGCCTTCTCGATGGCCTGGATCACGTCCGGGCGGGAGAGCAGCAGCAGGTCGTTGTTGCCCTTCACGTCGCTGGGCCAATCGGCGAAACGCTGGCCGCGGTAGTCCGCCTCATCCAGCTTGTAGCTCTGGATCATGGTGCCCATGCCGCCGTCGAGGATCAGGATGCGCTCTTTGAGCGCCTGTTGCAGGGCTTGCTGGCGGGCGATGCGGTCGGACATGGGAACTACCTGAGGGGTGGCGTGAACAAAGGCGAGGATGATAGCAAAACCTTAGTAATTTTTAGCTTATCCGCAATTTTCATGAATTCTGCTCATGTTGCCGGCGGGGCGGGCTCGCCGTCCCGCGCTGCAAGCCAGTAGAATCCGCCCATTTGCTCTTCAGGGATTGAGTCATGTCGCAGCGCCTGCTTGCTGTCCTGTTTGTCTTGTTCATGCTGCCGGTCCGCCCGGCCCTGGCGGACGAGCTTTCCTACAGCCGCGACATCCAGCCGATCTTCACGCAGAAGTGCGTGGCCTGCCACGCCTGCTACGACTCGCCCTGCCAGCTCAACCTGGGCAGCGCCGAAGGTGCCGCGCGCGGCGCGAGCAAGCTGCCGGTTTACGACGGCGGCCGTACCAAGGCACAAGACACCAGCCGCTTGTATTTCGATGCCCAGGGTGCCGAGGCCTGGCGACGCAAGGGTTTCCATTCCGTGCTGGACGCCAGCGGTGCCCAGGCCGCGCTGATGGCGCGGATGCTTGAGCTGGGCAAGGCCAATCCGCCGGAACCCAACGCCAAGCTGCCGGCCGACCTGGATATCAGCATCAACCGCCAGAACCAGTGCCCGCTGCCGGGTGAGTTCGATGCCTATGCGCGCAAGCATGTCCGGGCCGGCATGCCCTTCGCCGTCACCGGCCTCAGCGAGGCGGAGTACCAGACCCTGCAGCGCTGGTTGGCCGAGGGCGCCAAGGTGGAAGAGCAGGCCGTGTTGCCCAGCGCCGCCGAGGCGCGCCAGGTGGCCCAGTGGGAGGCGCTGCTGAACGCGGCGGGGGCCCGCGAGGCCCTGGTGGGGCGCTGGTTGTTCGAGCACCTGTTCCTCGCCCATCTCTACTTTGAAGGCGGTGAGCCCGGCCATTTCTTCCAGCTGGTACGTTCGCGCACCCCCAGCGGCCAGCCCATCGACCCCATCGCCACCCGGCGGCCCAACGAGGATCCGGGCAACAGCTTCTATTACCGCCTCTGGCCCATCCAGGGCGTGATAGTGCACAAGACCCACATCACCTATCCCCTCAGCGCGTCGAAGCTGGCGCGGGTCAAGGAGCTGTTCTTCTCCGGCGACTGGACGGCGGAGCAGGTGCCCGGCTATGGCGCACAACGTCGCGCCAACCCCTTCGAGACCTTCCAGGCCATCCCGGCCCAGGCGCGCTACCAGTTCATGCTGGATAATGCCGAGTACTTCGTGCGTACCTTCATCCGTGGCCCGGTCTGCCGTGGGCAGATCGCCACCGATGTGATCCGCGACAACTTCTGGGCGCTGTTCCAGGACCCGGCCCACGACCTCTACATCACCGACGCCGAGTACCGCGCCGAGGCCACGCCGCTGCTGGCGATGCCCGGCCAGTTCGACGAGATCGGCGACCTGCTCGGCCTCTGGCGCGCCTACCGCGATAAGCGCAACGAGTACGAGGCGTTGCGTCTGGACGCATACGCGGATGCGCCGCCGCCCAGCTGGGCGCACATCTGGACCGGCAACGACAACGCCCTGCTGTCGATCTTCCGCCAGCACGACAGTGCCTCGGTGCGCAAAGGCCTGATCGGCGAGATTCCCCAGACCATCTGGTGGATGGACTACCCGTTGTTCGAGCGCACCTACTACCAGCTGGTGGTCAACTTCGACGTGTTCGGCAACGTTTCCCACCAGGCGCAGACGCGGCTCTACTTCGACCTGATCCGCAATGGCGCCGAGGTCAACTTCCTCCGCCTGATGCCGGCACAATCCCGCGTGGCGCTGCTCGACGACTGGTACCAGAACAGCGGCAAGGTGAAGATGTGGCTGGACTACCAGAGCATCGACAAGGACACCCCCAGCGGCCTGACCTTGGCCGAGGCCAATGCCAATGCCAATGCCAAGCGCGCGTTCGCCCAGGAGCTGCTGCAGCGCTACGCCGGCCTCAATGCGCGGCCCGATCCGATCAACCGCTGCACGGGCGCCCACTGCTTCCGGCCGCGAATCGCTCCCGAGCTGCAGCAGGCCGAACAGGCCTTCAGCCGCCTGGTCAGCCGGCCAGCGGCGGGGCTCAAGGTGATCGAGCAACTGCCGGAAGCGACCCTGCTGCGGGTGGAACTGGCCGACGGCCGGCGCGAGGTCTACAGCCTGCTGCGCAACCGTGCCCACAGCAACGTCGCCTTCATGATGGGCGAAGCGTTGCGCTATCAGCCGGGGCTGGACACCCTGACCCTCTATCCAGGCGTGCTGAGCAGCTACCCCAACTTCGTTTTCAACCTCAAGGCGGAGGAGGTGGAGGCGTTCGTCGGCGCTATGGAGCAGGCCAGGGACAGTGCCGCATTCGACAAGCTGGTACAGCGCTGGGGCATCCGCCGCACTCATCCGCAGTTCTGGTTCTACTTCCACGACCTGGCGGCCTACATCCGCGACACCGAGCCGGTGGAGGCGGGGGAGCTGGACATGAACCGCTACCAGAACCTTTGAATATGAGCTGGACGCGAATTATTCCTACTAAATTGGTAGGGCTTTAACCCATGTTCCCCTTTGGCGTACACTGCGCCCATGTTTGCGAGGAGTTGCCATGAGCGCCATCACCATTACCCAAGCTGCCCAGGACTATCTGGCTGACCTGCTGGAAAAGCAGAACGCCCCGGGCATCGGCATCCGTGTCTTCATCACCCAGCCGGGCACCCAATACGCCGAGACCTGCATCGCCTACTGCAAGCCCGGTGAGCAGAAACCCGAGGACAGCCCCCTGGCCCTGGCCGCCTTCACCGCCTGGATCGATGGCGTCAGCGAGCCCTTCCTCGAAGACGCGATCGTCGATTACGCCACCGACCGCATGGGCGGCCAGCTGACCATCAAGGCGCCGAATGCCAAGGTGCCGATGGTCAACGAAGACAGCCCGATCACCGAGCGGATCAACTACTACCTGCAGACCGAGATCAACCCCGGCCTGGCCAGCCACGGCGGCCAGGTGAGCCTGGTGGACGTGGTCGAGGAAGGCATCGCCGTGCTGCAATTCGGCGGCGGCTGCCAGGGCTGCGGCATGGTCGACATGACCCTGAAGGACGGCGTCGAGAAAACCCTGATGGAGCGCATCCCTGAGCTCAAGGGCGTACGCGACGTCACCGACCACAGCAACAAGGAAAACGCCTACTACTAAGGCGTGCGCGATACGAAAAAGGCGACCTGCGGGTCGCCTTTTTTTATTTCACGGATTTCCTTGTTAGGGCGATTTCAATCGCGAAGAGGCACGCCTGGTAGGTTGTGGCTGAACTACGCGAAGCCCAACGTCGGTGGCCCAGGTTGCACCCCGCGTTGGGCCGCGCTGCGCTTGGCCCAACCTACAAAGCGTTGGCGACGTTCGTAGGTTGTGGCTGAGCTACGCGAAGCCCAACGTTGGTGGCCCAGGCTGGACCCCGCGTTGGGCCGCGCTGCGCTTGGCCCAACCGACAAAAGCGTTGGAGGCGTTCGTAGGTTGTGGCTGAGCTACGCGAAGCCCAACGTTGGAGGCCCAGGTTGCACCCCGCGTTGGGCCGCGCTGCGCTTGGCCCAACCGACAAAAGCGTTGGAGGCATTGGTAGGTTGTGGCTGAGCTACGCGAAGCCCAACGTTGATGGCCCAGGCTGGACCCCGAGTTGGGCCGCGCTGCGCTTGGCCCAACCTACAAAAGCGTTGGAGACATTGGTAGGTTGTGGCTGAGCTACGCGAAGCCCAACGTTGGTCGCCCCAGGCTGGACCCCGCGTTGGGCCGCGCTGCGCTTGGCCCAACCTACAAAAGCGTTGGAGACGTTTGTAGGTTGTGGCTGAGCTACGCGAAGCCCAACGTTGGTGGCCCAGGCTGCACTCCGCGTTGGGCCGCACTGCGCTTGGCCCAACCTACAAAAGCGTTGGAGACATTCGTGGGTTGTGGCTGAGCTACGCGAAGCCCAACGTTGGTGGCCCAGGCTGCACTCCGCGTTGGGCCGCGCTGCGCTTGGCCCAACCTACAAAAGCGTTGGAGGCGTTCGTAGGTTGTGGCTGAGCTACGCGAAGCCCAACGTTCGTGGCCCAGGCTGGACCCCGCTCACTCCGCCGCCAGCCGGCGCCGCACCGGCAGCAGCATCAGCAGGGCAAGCGCCAACAGGGGCAACATGCCCAGGTTCACCGCATCCCAGCCGATCCCGGCGATGAGTGCGCCCGAAGCGAAGGAGCCGCAGGCGGCCACCAGGCTGTTGCCGAACTCCATCATGGCCTGCGCCTGGCCGCGCTCTTCGGCACTGTGGCCTTCGCCGAGCAGGGTGGTGCCGGCCACCAGCATCAGGTTCCAGCCGACCCCGAGGAGGAAGGAACTGGCCAGGAAGTGCGCCGGCTGCAAGCCAGCCAGGGCAATGGCAGCGCTGCCGAGCAGGATCAGGCTGCCGAGCAGGGCGACGCGCCGGCTGCCCAGGCGGTCCACCAGCGGGCCGGCGACGAAGGCGGGAAGGAACATGCCGAGCATGTGCCAGCGAATCACTTCGGCACTGGATTCCAGGGGCAGGCCGCAGAACTTCATGGCGAGCGGCGTGGCATTCATCACCAGGATCATCAGGCCATGACCGACGGCTGTGGTGGCAAGCGCGGCGCGCACCAGTGGTCGCGCCAGCAGTGCGCGGGTTGCCACGAGGCTGGCCCGCGCTGGGCTTGGCGCCTGGCCTTCCCGCAGGCGCGACATCAGCAACAGGCCCACCAGTGCCAGGGCCGCGATCATCAGGTAGGCGCCGACGAAGGGCGCGTCCAGGGCATCGCGCGACCAGAGGGAAAGGCTCGGTGCCAGCAGGGCCGCGCAGACGCCGCCGCCGACGACATAGGCGGTCGCCCGGCCTTTGTGCGCCTCGCCCACGGCCTCCAACGCGGCGAAGCGGTAGTACATGGCCGAGGCCTGGTAGGCGCCTATGGGCAAGGCACCCAGGCAGAACAGGATGAAATCCCCCAGCCACACGCCAAGGGCGCATAGCAGGCCGCCCGCCACGCCGCAGCCGGCGCCGAGCATCAGCCCCGGCCGGCGCCCATGGCGTTGCATGAACAGCGACAAAGGCTGCACCGCCATCAGGTTGCCGAGGACCATCAGCGCCAGAGGCAGGGTCGCCAGGGCATTGAGTGGCGCCAGTTGCAGGCCGACCAGTGATGTCAGGGTGATGCCGATCATGGCGCAGCTCCAGTAGAGCGCCTGGCCGGCGAAGAGCAAGCGAATGGAGGGGTTGTTCAGCAACATGGTTCGTCCTTGAAGCGAGTGGTCAGTTGGGGCAGCCGGCAGTCTTGACGACGCGCTGGCTGGAGGCCGGGAACTTCTCCAGCTTCCTCGCCGGGCGGATCGGCCGGCGCACCAGTTCGCCGCCGCAGTTGGGGCAGGTGCCGTGCAGGCGCTGGTCGGCGCAGCTACGGCAGAAGGTGCATTCGAAGGAACAGATCAGCGCCTCGGCCGAGTCGGGCGGCAGGTCCTTGTCGCAGCATTCGCAGTTGGGGCGGAGTTCGAGCATGGCGTCATCCTCAATCGGAGGTTGGGCGTCCGAAGCGTTCCGCATATTCCTGCGGGCTGACGGACAGGTGCTTGTGAAAGGTGCGGCGCAGGTTCTCCGGGTGGCCGAAGCCGGTCAGGCGCGCGACTGTGGCGATCGAAGCCTGGGCGTCCTGCAACAGCGTGCGGGCCGCTTCCAGCCGGACCCGCTCGACGTACTTGCCCGGCCCCAGTCCGAGTTCCTGGACGAAGGCACGCGACAGGCTGCGCGGCGCCATCTTCGCCTGGGCCGCCAAGGCTTCCAGTGACAGGTCCGCGCTCAGGTTGGCCGGGATCCACTCCAGCAGCGCGGCCAGCCGGGGCGTGCGGCTGGGTTCGGGAGTGAGCAGCGCGCTGAACTGCGTCTGGCCACCGGGCCGGCGCAGGAACAGCACCAGGCGGCGGGCCACCGCCAGCGCCATGGGACGGCCGAGGTCCGCTTCCACCAGGGCCAGCGCCAGGTCGATACCTGCGGTGACCCCGGCCGAGGTGAATACATGGGCGTCGCCGTCCCGGCCGGTCGGGTCGTAGGTGTGCAGGCGGTCGCCCTGTACCTCGATGCCTTCATGGCAGCAGAGCGCTTCCACGTCCGACCAGTGGGTGGTGGCCTGGCGCCCCTGCAGCAGGCCGGCCGCGGCGAGGACCAGGGCGCCCGAGCAGATGGAGCCCAGGCGGCGTACCTGCGGCTCTGCGTTCCGTAGCCATTCCAGCAGCGCCTGGTCCTGGCACTGGACGTCCATGGTCATGCCGCCGGGAATGAGCACGGTGTCCAGGCGGGCCGGATCGACTTCGCTCCAGGCCTGTTCAGCCACCAGGGCGAAGCCGGCGGAAGTCTTCACCGGGCCGGCGGCGGGCCCCAGTAGGTGAAGGACGTAGCAAGCTGGCAAGCCTTGGCGTTCGCGCTCGACATTGGCTGAGGCGAACACCTGCAGGGGGCCGGTGACATCCAGGCTCATGACGTCGGCGAAGGCCAGGCAGGCGATGTGGCGAATGGCGTCCATGACAGCCTCGAAACAAGCGTTGGAGTCAGTCTGCAGCGAAAACAGGGTGGCAACAATGACAATAGCCCCACAACTATTGCCAATCCCGTTCAGGCGCTGCCTTCCCTCGCCTCGACCAGCTCTCCCGCGATGAAGGCCTCGACAATGGCGGGATGGATGTAACACTTGCGGCAGATCGCCGGGCTGTTTCCCAGGCGCTGGGCCATCTGCTTGACCACCTCGGTCACCTGCTGGCTAGGGACGCCATGGTGTTCCGGGCGGCATGGCGCAAGCCTTCCAGGTGCCGAAGCGCGGGCTGCGCTCCATTGCGTAGGTGGTCAGGCGGTAGAGGCAGAGCAGGGTGGCGAACACCGCGAGTATCGGCAGGAGCGGGACGTCCTCATAGAAGGACACGTCGCCGGCGGCGGAGCCCGGGGTGAGGATGACCAGGACTTCGAACAGTGACAGCTGGCGCACGCCGCGCCGTCCGGAAAAGCGCAGGAAGGCGAAGACCAGGATGAAGGCGCATAACGAGCGCAGGATCACTTCGCCGAGGAAGGCGAGCGGGAACTCGTCGAGGAAGATGCGTTGCCAGTCGAACGGATTCATCGCCAGTCCGCTCCTTGCATCCAGCACGGGCCTACGGGGGCAGTACAGGGATAGACAGCGGATTCCGGCGACTTGCGTCGTGCAGTGGCTGGGCGGTGCTAGCGGGGGAGGGAATCGGGAAGGCGGGTAAAGCGAGGCGAAAAAGTCGCCGGAGCGAGCAGGGGAGGCCTGCCCGCCGCGCATTGGGCACTGGCGCTGGAGTCGTTACTCCGGCATGGACCAGGGGTCGAGGTCGTAGCCCTTGCGGCTCAGCTCCTCGCGGGATTGCTTGAGAATGTCGGCCAGTTGCTCCGGGTCGGAATAGGTGCTGCTGGGGATCTTCGAGCGGCCGAGCAGGCGGGTGCTGGTGCGGTCGATCACGCTGATGCTGAGTTCGCCGGTGCCGTCCTGGAGGGACCAGGCAACGCACTGGAAGGGTTTGAACGCACGACCGGCGATGATCAGTGCCTCGTTGAAGCGCAGCGGAGTATTCATGGGAGGGGTCTCTCCATATTGTGCCCAATGAAGGTGACGGCGAGGCTGCATGCCTTTATTACACCGTCGTGAATGTGGATGGCGAGACTCGACCAATAAGTCACAGGGCGTCGTGAAAAACTAAGTTTTTGTCGCTGAAATGAACGGATAAGCGACTTTTGTACCGGGCGTTGTGCGTCTTTGCTGCGCCCGGCGGTATACATCGCCCCGTTGGCATTGTCGCGAATCGCCTCAGCGGGCGCTGTGATGTACCGCGCCGGTTCACGCAAGTATCATCGGCGACCATCCAAATTCATTTCGTACAGCGAGTGATGCCTTGCCTGTCCTGAATCGCCTGCTCCGTCCCTTGCTCGTCGCCAGTTGCGTTGCACTGCTGGCGGGTTGCTCCGCCCAGCCGCTGTCGCCGAAGTTGCGCGCGGTCCCCGAGCGGGTCGAACTCAGCGGCGTGCCCTTCTTCGCCCAGAACGCCTACCAGAGCGCACCGGCCTCGATGGCCGCCCTGCTGACCCAGCAGGGAGAAGTGGTAACGCCCGGGATGATCGAACATGAATTGCAGCTGCCGCAGAAGGAGGCCTCCCTGCAGGAAGGCTTGGCGGCGACGGCGCGCCAGCATGGTCTCCTCGTCTACCCGTTGAACAACCAGTTGGATGAGCTGTTGGAGCAAGTGGCCGCGGGCAACCCGGTGCTGGTGCACCTGCGTGAAGGCTTCGGCTGGATGCCGAGCTGGCGCTACGCGCTGCTGATCGGTTACGACCGCAAGAACCAGCAGGTGCTGCTGCGCCAGGGGCATGAGCGCCGCGCCCAGATGAGCTTCAGCTCGTTCCAGTCGAGCTGGGACGAGGCGGGCAACTGGGCGGTACTGCTGCAGGCGCCCAATCAGCTGCCGGCTTCCGTTGAGCGCACGCGCTGGCTGAAGGCCGCCGACGAACTCGCCGCCGCTGGCCAGGCCAACGCCGCCAAGATGGCCAGGCTGCAGATGCCCTGACCAGGTCTGCTTTTGGTAGGTTGGGCCGGGCGGCGTTCCGAGAGCGAAGCGAAGCCCAACAAGGCGGCGCCCGCGCCGCCCAATAAAAACGGCGCCCTAGGGCGCCGTTTTTCATTTCTGGGGCGATCAGACCCCCAGCTTGTCACGCAGGCTGTAGTACCAGGCTCCCATGGCCGTGAAGGGCACGCGGAACGCGCGGCCACCCGGGAAGGGGTAGTGCGGCAGGCTGGCGAAGGCGTCGAAGCGCTCGGCCTGGCCGCGCAGGCTCTCGGCCAGCACTTTGCCGGCGACGTGGGTGTAGGTCACGCCGTGGCCGCTGCAACCCTGGGAGTAGTAGATGTTGTCGCCGATCCGGCCGACCTGGGGCAGGCGGGAAAGGGTCAGCAGGAAGTTGCCGGTCCAGGCGAACTCGATCTTCACGTCCTTCAGCTGCGGGAAGGTCTTGAGCATCTTCGGCCGGATGATGGCCTCGATGTTGGCCGGGTCACGGGCACCGTAAACCACGCCACCGCCGTAGATCAGGCGCTTGTCGCCGGAGAGGCGGTAGTAGTCCAGCAGGTAGTTGCAGTCCTCGACGCAGAAGTCCTGAGGCAGCAGGGACTTGGCCATCTCAGCCGACAGCGGCTCGGTGGTGATCACCTGGGTGCCGCAGGGCATGGACTTGCTGGCCAGCTCGGGAATCAAATTACCCATATAGGCGTTGCCGGCCACAACCACGAACTTGGCCTTCACGCGGCCTTTCGGGGTGTGCACCACTGGGTTGGCACCGCGCTCGATGCGGGTGGCCGGGCTCTGCTCGTGGATCACGCCACCCAGGGACTCGGCCGCCGCGGCTTCGCCCAGGGCCAGGTTCAGCGGGTGGATGTGGCCACCGCTCATGTCCAGCATGCCGCCGATATAGTTGTCAGTCGCGGCGACTTCACGAATGCGCTTGGCGTCCAGCATCTCCAGCTGGGTATGGCCGTAGCGCTCCCACAGCTTCTTCTGGGACTCCAGGTGCTCCATCTGCTTCTTGGTGAGCGCAGCGAACACGCCGCCGTCCTTCAGGTCGCACTTGATGTCGTACTTCTTGATGCGGTCGCGGATGATGCGGCCGCCTTCGAACGCCATCTCGCCCATCAGCTGGGCATGCTTGGCGTTGGAGGTGCGCTCGATCACGTCGATGTCGCGGCTATAGCTGTTCACGATCTGGCCGCCGTTGCGGCCGGAGGCACCAAAACCCACCTTGGCGGCTTCGAGGATGGTCACCTTGAAGCCGTTCTCCAGCAGGAAGAGGGCAGTGGAAAGCCCCGTATAGCCTGCGCCTACGATGCAGACGTCGGTTTCGGTCTCGCCGATCAGTTCAGGGCGCGGCGGAACGGGGTTGGCCGAGAACGCGTAATAGGATTGGGGGTAGGGAGTGTGCGTCATAATGGAATCTCTGTTTTTTATTTTTTACAGATAGAGCGATGCTACCTGAGTTGAAACGGGCCCGCTAGCCTCTGTGCAAAATATTCAACGATGGGCTGAACAGTAAAAAATCCACTTTTTCAGAGAGTTAGCGAAAAAAGGTGTTGACACAAAAAAGATAGCCCGTAGAATGCGCACCCATCGAAGGCACATAGCTCAGTTGGTTAGAGCACCACCTTGACATGGTGGGGGTCGTTGGTTCGAGTCCAATTGTGCCTACCAAATCGAACCCGCGTCACGCGGGGCTTAGAGGGGCGATCCGAAAGGGTCGCCCCTTTTTGTTTGGGGATATTTTTTCCAAACGTCCCACCACCTACAGCTTTAGGTCGGCGTCCGCGCGCTGGTACTAAACGCCCTTCTCCTCGTGGCCGGCCTGATAGTGCTCGGTCATTTTCACGTCGGCATGCCATAGACAACACCTTGCCTCCCAGCGCCTGGCGCCGGGGTGTATCGGTTGAAGTGTTGCTCAGCCGTCTACTCTCGCCGGCAGCTGGTGGGGTAGGTGGGGTAGGTGGGCAGGTGTCAGGCGCTGGGCAGCGTCCAGGGAATCAGGGGCTGGTCGCTGCGGACGTACAGGGGATGGCGGGGGTGGCCATCTTTGGTGGTGCCCAAGCACCAGAGGCGCCCGCCGGCGGCGGTCAGAATGCTGGTCACTGCTGTCACTCGATCCGACCGGGCATTCGCGCCCCAGGCACAGACGATGTCCGTGTATTCCCGGGCAATAGACTTGAGGCGCCAATCGTTGTCCGGGCCTACCGGGTCCGGATGCTTCCAGAGCTCGGCAGGATCCGTTGCGCGCAGGGCGTAGAGGTTCGCCACGGCGATACCGTTGCAGCCCCAGGCCCTGGCGAAGTTACGGCAGCGGCGGATAGTCGGGTCGTCCTCGGTGGCGTCCGCCGTGCTCGGGTTGAGCATCAGGAAGAGGGCAGTGCCCTTCTCGGCGTGCACATCGCCTGGCCGGGTGAGCAGGTAGCGGTAGGTTCCGCATTCGCTGAAGATCGCGCTCACGGCTGCACCTCCGGATATGTGGATCCAGTAGCGCTTCAGGCCTCGGTCCAAGGCTTGTCACCGAGATGAACCCCAACCCGCATGGCCTCTTCTATGAATAGGTCAAGCTTGGCCTTGGCGGTAGGAGATCGGGATGTCGCAACGAGAACGCAATATAGACGTGCTCGCACGCACGATTTGGGGCGAGGCACGGGGTGAGAGACGCTCGCCAGATCCGACCGGCCGGCCGCGCACTGCGTGACCGAAGTCGAGTAGCGGGGCAGGCGTGTGAGCGGTCAAATGAGTCACCCAGGAACACTCGCCAGTGATTCAGTAGTGAAGCCAGGCCTGGTACAGGTGGTAGGAGATCGCCAGCGCCATCCCCCACAGAATCAGCTGCCGAGCCACCTTTAGAGTCAGGGCCCAGTAGATCGCCGCGGCCACCATGGCCCCAAGAATCAGGTTGTGGGTCGGTTCTGGCTGCTTGAGGTAGGTGGCAGACAAGTATCCAGCGGCCAAGGACGCCAATACCTGCAGGATCACAAGGAGGGGAAATCGATCTGCGCCTGGTTTGTGGTGGCCGTCGTACAACTTGCCCAAACCTCGGCATTGACGGCACTCTACCGCGTGGCCATTTTTGAGAATGGTTCGGTTGCCATTGCATGTGGTGCAACGTTGCCAGGTCATGATGTCCCCGTGCCATGTCAGAGTCTGACTGGGATTAACGGTACACCGCCCGGCGTCTCTCAGCGTGACCGCTTGTGTGGGGAAGGCGGCCGCTGGGTGCAATTTACGGCGCCAGCCACTGCAGATTCATGTCTGCGCATCTTCAGGTCAGCACGGCTCATCTGTATTCCTGCGGGTGACCCTGTTGCACATACAGCCAGGCGCCCGGTCCGTGGAGCCTGGCTGGCCTAGTCTTTAGTCGAAACTTCGGTGCGAGATGCTCCGTGGTTGCTCATACTGTGTGGAACAAGCCAACCCAATGGGTTGGCTTTTTTTTGCCCGGTCGATGAGCCGGGCTCCAGTGTCCCAATGCCAATTCGATCCGGAGGCTTCCATGGACATAGCGGTTCAGCGGCTCACCGACCAGGGACGAGATGTATGGCAAGTGGAAGCCTGCGGGATGGCAGTGTCGTTCAAGGATCAGGCTTCGGCCGTCTCCTTCGCGGAGAAGCTCAAGGAGCGAGTGGCTGCACCCCACTGCATTCCGGAAGACGTGCTTCAGCGCTGGGCCGAAGAGCACGCCAGGATGCAGGAGGGGTGATGTAGTTGATCGGGATGGGCTCACCAAGTTTGGAGGAGGGCGAAGCATGGCTTGCTTGATCTGTGGTGGAACTGCCCCGGTATGGGAGTACGGAAGGGGCGGGCTATCCGTTGACTGTGCTGAATGTGGCCGGTACGACGTTTCGGAGCCTGTGATAGAAATTCGAGCCAAGAATGGCTTCGGCTTCGACGTTGAGCAGACCCGGCTGTGGCTGCAGGACCAGCGCCTCACTGGCCGCCATACACCGCTTATCGATACTGGCACGGTGAAGTGGAATATTCCCTGAGCTGAAGGGTGGCCTGGTTCGACTCAATCACTGGTCTCGGTGGGTGGATCAGGTTTCGGCTTCCTGGCCTGGCGCAGCAGGTGGCGGCTGGGCGAACGAAACGCCTTGCAGCGGGTCTCCTTCAGATCGCTGCCGATCAGAGGAGGATTGGTGATGCTACTTGCCCGGCTGATCCTGGTGCTTCAGGTAGTGGTGTTCGCCGGCTTCGGCCTGGCCTACTGGTTCCGCCCTTACGAGATGGCGAACCTCAACGGCATGCTGCTGATGGAAGCCGCCTCGGTGAGCAATGTCCGTGTCTACTACGGCGGCCTGCAGGTGGGTCTGGCGCTTTTCCTGCTATGGTCGCTGCGCGGACGCGAGCTGATGCGCGCGGCTCTGATGATGCTGCTCTTGATCCAGTCGATGCTGATATTGGCGCGCATCGGCTCGCTCTGGCTGGATGATGGCACTCTGCAGAATTTCGAAATCAGCGCCCTGATCTACAAGCTCGTCAGTGCCGTGTTGTCTGCTGTCGCACTGTTGCAACTCGCGCGTTACCCCGAATCGGTAACCGAAACCGAGGTGGCCAGCGATTTCGATGACGACCTCGAGCCCCTGCACCGCCGCGGCATCCGTGGAGATGTGGCGGAGCGCCTCGACGAACCGCTTGAGGCGCCGCCGCGCCTGCCGTCCGATCGCAATCCGGATGCCTGACGCAGGGATTCGCAGCCAGGACGACGCCACGTAGGGTGCGCCGTGCGCACCAATCGACTTCCCAGGTCGAGCCTGGCTTCAATACAAGGTTGTCGCTCGAAATCCCGACATCCAGCGAAGAGGCCGCGCCACACGAAAATTCAACGCTAAGTTATTGATTCCTTTGTGCTAGACTGCGCCCTTTCTTGTTGCCTCAGAAAAGTCCTTTCCCCTTTGGCATCAAGCGCTTAGGTGTATGCCGCTATAAAAATTTGGCGGTGTGCCTTCCGGATTCGGCAAGAAAGGGTCGCCCAGGTGGCCTTTTTATCGTGCGCTTGTCAGGGCGCCGGCTTTCTGAAAGCATCCCGCTCTTCATTTACCTCCAGTGACTCTGGTTCGGACCTGGTTGGCCCTCGAGGCTCCTGCCACCGTATGGCAGGCATACCACCGGATCGCGTACTGGCTCATCCCAACCCACGTGGCCTTTGGTAGAGGTCACCACTAGGAGAGGAGGCGCCATGCCCATCATTACTCTTCCCGACGGCAGTCAGCGTACGTTCGACAAACCCGTATCCGTGCTCGAGGTGGCCCAGTCCATCGGCGCGGGCCTGGCCAAGGCAACCCTGGCCGGCAAGGTCGACGGCAAGCTGGTGGACGCCTGTGATCTGATCGAAAACGACGCTTCGCTGCAGATCGTTACACCCAAGGACGAAGAGGGGCTGGAGATCATCCGTCACTCCTGCGCACACCTGGTGGGGCACGCCGTCAAGCAGCTCTTCCCGAACGCCAAGATGGTGATCGGCCCGGTGATCGAGGAAGGCTTCTACTACGACATCGCCAACGATCGCCCCTTCACGCCTGATGACATGGCGGCCATCGAAAAGCGCATGGCCGAGCTGATCGAGAAGGACTACGACGTCATCAAGAAGATGACCCCGCGTGACGAAGTCATCGAGGTGTTCAAGTCCCGTGGCGAGGAATACAAGCTGCGCCTGATCGACGACATGCCCGACGAGAAGGCCATGGGCCTGTACTTCCACGAGGAGTACGTCGACATGTGCCGCGGCCCGCACGTGCCTAACACGCGCTTCCTCAAGGCCTTCAAGCTGACCAAGATTTCCGGTGCCTACTGGCGCGGCGACTCGAAGAACGAGCAGCTGCAGCGCATCTACGGCACCGCCTGGGCGGACAAGAAGCAGCTGGCTGCCTATATCCAGCGCATTGAAGAAGCCGAAAAACGCGACCACCGCCGCATCGGCAAGCAGCTGGACCTGTTCCACCTGCAGGAAGAAGCGCCGGGCATGGTGTTCTGGCACCCCAATGGCTGGACCATGTACCAGGTGCTCGAGCAATACATGCGCAAGGTGCAGCGTGAGCATGGCTATGTAGAGGTGCGCACGCCCCAGGTGGTGGACCGTATTCTCTGGGAGCGCTCCGGCCACTGGTCCAACTACGCCGAGAACATGTTCACCACTTCGTCGGAAAGTCGCGACTACGCGGTAAAACCGATGAACTGCCCGTGCCACGTGCAGATCTTCAACCAGGGCCTCAAGTCCTACCGCGACCTGCCGCTGCGCCTGGCCGAGTTCGGCGCCTGCCACCGCAATGAGCCGTCCGGCGCGCTGCACGGCATCATGCGCGTGCGCGGCTTCACCCAGGACGACGCCCACATCTTCTGCACCGAAGATCAGGTGAAGCAGGAAGCGGCCGACTTCATCAAGCTGACCCTGCAGGTGTATTCGGACTTCGGCTTCTCCGACATCTCCATGAAGCTGTCGACCCGCCCGATCAAGCGCGTGGGATCCGACGAGCTGTGGGATCGTGCCGAGAGTGCCCTGGCAGACGCGCTGAACGAATCCGGCCTGGAATGGGAATACCAGCCGGGCGAAGGTGCGTTCTATGGTCCGAAGATCGAGTTCACCCTGAAGGATTGCCTCGGCCGTAACTGGCAGTGCGGCACCCTGCAGTACGACCCGAACCTGCCGGAGCGCCTGGACGCCGCCTACATCGCCGAAGACAACAACCGCAAGCGCCCGGTGATGCTGCACCGCGCCATCCTGGGCTCCTTCGAGCGCTTCATCGGCATGCTCATCGAGCACTACGCCGGGGCCTTCCCGGCCTGGCTGGCGCCGACCCAGGCGGTGATCATGAACATCACCGACAAGCAGGCCGATTTCGCCCTCGAGGTGGAGCGGGCACTGAACCAAAGCGGGTTCCGTGCCAAGTCTGACTTGAGAAACGAAAAAATAGGCTTTAAAATCCGCGAGCATACTTTGCTCAAGGTTCCCTATCTCTTGGTTATTGGAGACCGGGAAGTTGAGACTCGATCCGTTGCTGTGCGCACCCGCGAGGGTGTCGACCTGGGTTCCATGCCCTTCGAAAGCTTCTCTGAGCAGCTCGCACAAGCGGTTTCCCGGCGTGGTCGCCAAGACTTGGAGTAATCACTATTAAGCGTGAAATGAGACAGGACAAGCGGACTCAACCGAAGGCCCCGATCAACGAGAATATCTCGGCTCGTGAGGTGCGGTTGATTGGTGCTGACGGCCAGCAGATTGGCGTCGTCTCGATTGATGAAGCGCTTCGCTTCGCAGAAGAAGCAAAGCTGGATCTGGTGGAAATTTCTGCCGACGCGTTGCCTCCTGTTTGCCGGATCATGGATTACGGCAAGCACCTCTTCGAGAAGAAGAAGCAGGCCGCTGCAGCGAAGAAGAACCAGCACCAGCAACAGATCAAAGAAATCAAGTTTCGTCCAGGGACGGAAGAAGGGGATTACCAGGTAAAACTACGCAACCTGGTACGTTTCCTTAGCGAGGGGGACAAGGCCAAGGTATCGCTTCGATTCCGTGGTCGTGAGATGGCTCACCAGGAGCTGGGTATGGAGCTGTTGAAGCGGGTCGAAGCCGACCTCGCCGAACTCGGCACCGTCGAACAGCATCCTAAGCTGGAAGGACGCCAGCTGATGATGGTCATCGCCCCCAAAAAGAAAAAATAACCACCAGGGCACTGGCAGGCCTTGCGGTTATGCGTAATCACTCAATGCGGAGTATCCGAACATGCCAAAGATGAAAACCAAGAGCGGTGCTGCGAAGCGCTTCAAGAAGACAGCTTCTGGCTTCAAGCACAAGCACGCTTTCAAGAGCCACATCCTGACCAAGATGACTACCAAGCGTAAGCGTCACCTGCGCGGCTGCACCCTGGTGCATCCGTCTGACGTCGCAAAAGTAGCGCGCATGCTGCGCGTTCGTTAATCGGTCAAGATTCTAGAGGAAATTACTCATGGCTCGTGTTAAGCGTGGCGTCATCGCTCGTGCCCGTCACAAGAAAATTCTGAAACTCGCCAAAGGCTACTACGGCGCACGCTCGCGCGTGTTCCGCGTTGCCAAGCAAGCGGTAATCAAGGCTGGCCAATACGCCTACCGTGACCGCCGTCAGCGCAAGCGCCAGTTCCGCGCTCTGTGGATCGCTCGTATCAACGCTGGTGCTCGTCAGAACGGTCTGTCCTACAGCCGCCTGATCGCTGGCCTGAAAAAAGCGACCATCGAGATCGATCGTAAGGTTCTGGCCGACCTGGCAGTGAACGAAAAAGCGGCGTTTGCTGCGATTGTCGAGAAAGCTAAGGCCGTCCTGGCTTAAGTCCCCGACAATCACCGGGTTCGCCCGGTGCTGAACGTCACCGATAGGGGAAGGGCCTTGCGCTCTTCCCCTATTTCGTATCTGGAGTCTGTAGATGGAAAATCTGGATGCGCTGGTCTCGCAAGCGCTTGAGGCCGTGCAACAAACCGAAGACGTGAATGCCCTGGAGCAGATTCGCGTTCACTACCTTGGCAAGAAGGGCGAGCTGACCCAGGTGATGAAGACCCTGGGCGACCTGCCGGCAGAGGAGCGCCCCAAAGTCGGCGCCCTGATCAATGCCGCCAAGGAGCGCGTTCAGGACGCCTTGAACACCCGCAAAGAGTCGCTTGAGCAGGCAGCCCTGACCGCCAAGCTCGCGGCCGAGCGTATCGACGTGACCCTGCCGGGCCGCGGCCAGGCCTCCGGTGGCCTGCACCCGGTAACCCGCACCCTGGAGCGCGTCGAGCAGTTCTTCACCCGGATTGGCTACGGCATCGCCGAAGGCCCCGAAGTCGAAGACGACTACCACAACTTCGAAGCGCTCAACATTCCCGGCCACCACCCGGCCCGGGCAATGCACGACACCTTCTATTTCAACGCGAACATGCTGCTGCGTACCCATACCTCCCCGGTACAGGTGCGCACCATGGAATCGCAGCAGCCGCCGATCCGCATCGTCTGCCCCGGCCGCGTCTACCGCTGCGACTCGGATATCACCCACTCGCCGATGTTCCACCAGGTCGAAGGCCTGCTGATCGACGAAGGCATCAGCTTCGCCGACCTCAAGGGCACCATCGAAGAATTCCTGCGGGTGTTCTTCGAGAAGCCGCTCGGCGTGCGCTTCCGTCCCTCCTTCTTCCCCTTCACCGAGCCGTCGGCCGAAGTCGACATGTCCTGCGTGATGTGCAGCGGCAAAGGCTGCCGCGTGTGCAAGCAGACCGGCTGGCTGGAAGTGATGGGCTGCGGCATGGTGCACCCGAACGTGCTGCGCATGTCCGGCATCGACCCGGAAAAATACCAGGGCTTCGCCTTCGGCATGGGCGTCGAGCGCTTGGCCATGCTGCGTTATGGCGTCAACGACTTGCGCCTGTTCTTCGACAACGACCTGCGCTTCCTCGCGCAATTCCGCTAGGTCGCAGCGTCCGAAACGAATCCCAGGAGTAAGCAAATGAAATTCAGTGAAAACTGGCTGCGGAGCTGGGTAAGCCCGCAGGTATCCCGCGACGAGCTGGTGGCTCGTCTGTCCATGGCCGGCCTCGAAGTCGACAGCGTCACCCCGGTGGCCGGTGCCTTCAGCGGCGTGGTCGTGGGCGAGGTGCTGAGCACCGAACAACACCCGGACGCCGACAAGCTGCGCGTCTGCCAGGTGAGCAACGGCAGCGAGACCTTCCAGGTCGTGTGCGGCGCGCCCAACGTGCGCCCCGGCCTGAAGATCCCCTTCGCCATGATCGGCGCCGAACTGTCGGACGACTTCAAGATCAAGAAGGCCAAGCTGCGTGGCGTCGAGTCCAGCGGCATGCTCTGCTCGGCCTCCGAACTGCAAATCAGCGATGAAAACGACGGCCTGATGGAACTGGCCGCCGACGCCCCCGTGGGCCAGGACATCCGCGCCTACCTGGGCCTGGATGACGTGATCATCGAACTGGGCCTGACCCCCAACCGCGGCGACTGCCTGAGCCTGTCCGGCCTCGCCCGCGAAGTGGGCGCGCTCTACGATGCGCCGGTTACCCGTCCGCAAGTCGCCTCCGTTGCGCCGGCCCATGACGAAGTGCGCCCGGTGGAAGTCTCCGCCCCGGCTGCCTGCCCGCGCTACCTCGGCCGCGTGATCCGCAACGTCGACCTGTCCAAGCCGACCCCGCTGTGGATGGTCGAGCGCCTGCGTCGCGCCGAAGTCCGCAGCATCGACGCCGCCGTCGACATCACCAACTACGTGATGCTCGAACTCGGCCAGCCCATGCACGCCTTCGACCTCGCCGAAATCAACGGCGGCATCCGCGTGCGCATGGCGGAGGAGGGCGAGAAGCTCGTCCTGCTCGACGGCCAGGAAGTCACCCTGCGTCCCGACACCCTGGTGATCGCCGACCACACCCGCGCCCTGGCTATCGCCGGCGTCATGGGTGGCGAGCACAGCGGCGTCAGCGCCAAGACCCGCGACCTGTTCCTCGAAGCCGCCTTCTTCGACACCATCGCCGTCGCTGGCAAGGCCCGTTCCTATGGCCTGCACACCGACTCGTCGCACCGCTTCGAGCGTGGCGTCGACTTCCAGCTCGCCCGCGAAGCCATGGAGCGCGCCACCGGCCTGCTGCTGGACATCGTCGGCGGCGAAGCCGGCCCCATCATCGAAGCCGCAAGCGAAGCGCACCTGCCAAAGGTTGAGCCGGTCACCCTGCGTGCCGAGCGTATCGCCCAGATGCTGGGCATGGAAATGGACGCCGCCGAAGTCGAGCGCCTGCTCACCGCGCTGGACCTGAAGGTCACCGCCGAAGGTGCCGGCCAATGGCGCGTCGACGTACCGAGCCACCGCTTCGACATCAGCCTGGAAGTGGACCTGATCGAAGAGCTGGGCCGCCTCTACGGCTACAACCGTCTGCCGGTTCGCTACCCGCAGGCCCGCCTGGCGCCGACCGCGCGCTCCGAAGCCGCCGTCGAGCTGCCGGCCCTGCGCCGCCTGCTGGTTGCCCGTGGTTATCACGAGGCCATCACCTACAGCTTCATCGATCCCAAGCTGTTCGAGCTGTTCAACCCGGGCGTGAAGCCGCTGATGCTGGCCAACCCCATCTCCGCCGACATGGCCGCCATGCGTTCTTCGCTGTGGCCGGGCCTGGTCAGTGCCCTTCAGCACAACCTCAACCGCCAGCAGTCCCGCGTGCGCCTGTTCGAAAGCGGCCTGCGCTTCGTTGGCCAGCTCGAAGGCCTGAAGCAGGAGCCTATGCTCGCCGGCGTGCTCTGCGGTTCGCGCCTGCCGGAAGGCTGGGCCAACGGCCGCGATGCCGTCGACTTCTATGACGCCAAGGCAGACGTCGAAGCCGTACTCGGCGCAGCCGGTGCACTGGACGCATTCAGCTTCGTGCCCGGCGAACACCCGGCTCTGCACCCGGGCCAGACCGCACGGATCGAAAGGGAAGGGCGCCTGGTCGGCTACCTCGGTGCCCTGCACCCGGAACTGGCCAAGGCCCTGGACCTGGATCAGCCGGTCTACCTGTTCGAGCTGCTGCAGGCCGAAGTGATGCAAGGCAAGCTGCCGAAGTTCAGCGAGCTGTCGCGCTTCCCCGAAGTGCGCCGCGACCTGGCCCTGCTGGTAGACCGCGACGTAGCCGCCGAAGCCGTGCTGGCCACCATCCGCGAAGCCGCCGGCGAGTGGATGACCGACCTCAGGCTGTTTGACGTGTATCACGGTAAAGGTATTGATCCGCTTAGAAAAAGCTTGGCGGTCGGCTTGACCTGGCAGCATCCATCGCGCACTCTTACTGACGATGAGGTGAACAACACGACGCAAAACATCGTCACCTCGCTAGAAGACAGGTTCAATGCCACGTTAAGGAAGTAGCGTATGGGGGCTCTGACGAAAGCTGAGATGGCTGAACGTCTATATGAAGAGCTTGGCCTGAATAAACGGGAAGCCAAGGAACTGGTGGAGCTGTTCTTCGAGGAAATCCGTCAGGCGCTGGAGCACAACGAACAGGTGAAGCTGTCCGGATTCGGCAACTTCGACCTGCGCGACAAGCGTCAGCGGCCTGGCCGGAACCCGAAGACAGGCGAGGAAATCCCGATCACGGCGCGCCGTGTGGTCACTTTCCGTCCAGGGCAGAAACTCAAAGCCAGGGTTGAAGCTTATGCTGGAACCGAGTCATAACGACGAGTTACCGCCCATTCCAGGCAAGCGTTACTTCACTATTGGCGAGGTTAGTGAACTCTGCGCAGTCAAGCCTCACGTGCTGCGTTACTGGGAGCAGGAATTTCCCCAGCTCAACCCAGTAAAGCGGCGCGGCAACCGACGCTACTACCAGCGCCAGGATGTGCTGATGATCCGGCAGATCCGGGCGCTGCTCTACGACCAGGGCTTTACCATCGGCGGGGCGCGCCAGCGCCTCTCCGGCGACGAAGCCAAGGAAGACACCACTCAGTACAAGCAGCTCATCCGGCAGATGATCTCCGAGCTCGAGGACGTCCTCCAGGTTCTGAAAAAATAAAGAATCTTGAAAAAAACCTTCCACAATTCAAAAGCTTAATGTATAGTTCGCTCCGCTTCCGGTGATCCGGAGCAAGCTAGAAAACGTCGGGGCGTAGCGCAGCCTGGTAGCGCACTTGCATGGGGTGCAAGGGGTCGAGTGTTCGAATCACTCCGTCCCGACCAAAAATCCCTAGAAAATCCAAGCACTTACGAGTGCTTGGATTTTTTTATGCCTGGCGTTTTTGGTTACCAATTCAAAACGGTCATTCTGGTTGCCAATTGGTTGCCAATTGAGATTGACTTGGCAGATCGGGTGCCGCAGTTGATGAACTCTAAATTGGCTCACTGGTTTCGCTAATCTAGGGCTTACGCCTGCACGGCGAAGGGGTCGCTACACCTGGCGCTATAGGCTGATAGGTGAGACTTCACCAGGTTGGGTTGAGCATGTAATGGCTGATCCTGCGAGTGTTGCCTATCAGGCATGGCCCACTCGAGCTCTGTCTTTGGTGGCGGTTTGCCATCTTGCTGGTTCAGGCGCGTAGTATCATGAGGCTCTTGGGTTTGAAAATGCTTGATCTCGGCTGGTGCCAGCTAATAAGCAAGGATGGTCATTGATGGACAAGCTCTGGAAGCAGATTACCCAATCCGATTACATCTGGGAGAGGGAAGCGCTGGAGTTCGCCAAGCACTTGCTCCCTGATCATGATCCCTACCGTGCCTGGGCAAATTTCGAGTTTATTGCCCAAGATGGCTCCATCAATGAAGTCGACCTCATGGTGCTCACGCCCAAGGGGATGTACCTCATTGAGATAAAATCTCATCCTGGAACTATCAGTGGTGATGCTGCAAACTGGGTTTGGGAAAAGCCCCTGCCTAAGGGTGGGCAGAAGATTTTCGATAACCCCCGTCTCCTTGCGCGTCGCAAGGCGCAGAAGCTGGCTTCTTTGCTGAAGACGCAGCCTTCATTTCATCGCAGCAAGGAAGCAGTACCTTTTATCGATGCCTTGGTGTTTCTCTCAGCCGAGGACCTGGTTATCAAGCTGGAAGGTAATGCTCGCCAGGGCGTGGTGAATCGGCAAGAGCTGCTCCGCGAAATCACGCTTATCGATGAGAGCTGGAAGCATCGGCAGATCACTGCATACGCGGCCAAAGTCATCTCGCGCGCAGTTGAAGAGGCGGGCATTAAAGAGTCCGTACGCATGCGCCGCGTGGGCAGCTATGAGCTTCAGAGCCTTCTAGACGAGTCCGACACCTATCAGGATTGGCTAGCTCTGCATCCAGATCTTGGTATGCAGCGCAAGGTGCGTATTTACCTGACGCAGGGTAAGCAGCAGGAAGAGGTTTCGCGGCTCGAGAAAGCAGCCAAGCTTGAGTTTCGATTGCTCGAGGGGATCGAGCATCCAGGGATTTTACGTGCGCACGAATTTCAGCAGCATGATAGCGGCCCTGCGTTGGTCTACGAGCACGATCCCAAAGCATTTCGTCTCGATCACCTTTTGATGCATCTGGGCAAGGATCGGCGTCTGGATACGGTGCAGGCTGCCTACCTACTTCGTCTCATTGCAGAAGCTGTGCAGTACGCGCATGGGCAAAAGCTTTATCACCGGGGCCTGAGCCCTCAGTGCATTTGGGTCAAGCCGCTTGGTGAAGAGAAGTACAGTGTCAAAATCAGCAACTGGGCTACTGCAGAGCGCATATTCGAGAGCGAATCGCGCAACATCAGCGCGCTAACCCGCTTGAGTAACCTCGTGCATGAAGAGGCCGGGCCATATGTAGCGCTGGAGGCGCACACTGGGGCTGCAGACGGTGTACATCTGGACGTTTTCTCGCTGGGTGCGATCGCCTACCACCTGTTTACAGGTAAGAAGCCCGCACAAACCGACATTGAGTTACTAGACAAGCTGCGCCGCGGCAGTGGCCTGCAGGTTACCGATGAAATCAACGGTGCAAGCGAGGCTATGCAGTACCTGGTGCAGTACGCCACTCATCCTGATGTAGGGAGTCGGCTGGAGTCGGTCAGTGAGTTCATCAAGCGTTTGGATGACTTTGAGGATGAAGTCAGCCAGCCGAACACGCTACGCACCAACCCGACAGAGGCACGTAAAGGTGATCTCCTGCCAGGGGGCTTTCAGGTTATTCAGCCACTCGGCAAGGGGGCATGTTCAGTCGTCTTCTTGGTCGATTACCAGGGGCAGTCTCGCGTTCTGAAAATCGCTTCTACGCCTGACCACAACACCCGCCTTATGAAGGAGGGCGAGGTTCTGGTCAGGTTGCGTCACCAGGCCATTGTTCCTTATTACAAGACCCTGGATATCGTCGGGCATACCGCGTTGTTACTCGACTACGCGACCGAGGGCACCCTGGCCCAGCGTCTCCGCCATGTTGGTGCTGTGCAGCTGGAGCTGCTTGAGCGCTTCGGTGATGACTTGCTCAGTGCCGTCGTGCACCTAGAAGACCAGGCGTTGGTGCATCGCGATATCAAGCCGGAGAACATTGGCTTGGTGATGCAAGGCAGCGTCCTTCACCTGATGCTCTTTGATTTCTCTCTATCCAGTGTCGGTGCCGACAATATCAGCGCTGGCACCTTGGCCTATATGGATCCGTTTATCAGGGATCTTGGTCGTCGTCGTTGGGACGATCATGCCGAGCGATTCTCCGTTGCGCTGACGCTTTACGAGATGGCCGCAGGGGCTTTGCCCGGATGGGCTTCGTCCGAGGGGCTGCCGCATCAGTTGGAAGGTGAGCTGGAAGTCGACCGTACGGTATTCGACCCGAGCATTCGCGATCGCATGGCTGAATTCTTCAGGCGTGCCTTGGTGCGTGATGTGCGCAAGCGCTTTGCCAGTGCCGGCGAGATGCTGCGTGAGTGGCGTAAGACCTTCCACGCCGCGCGTAGTGAGTCGTTGCATACAACGCATCAGCCGCTGGAGCTGACTTGCCCCATCAGTGAAGCCCAGCTGGATACGCAGATCGGCTTGCTGGCACTGACCCCGCAAGCACTGGATACCCTCAGCCGACGCAATATCAACAGCGTTGCCGACCTGATCAAACTGAACCGCTCTCGCGTTCGAGTCTGGACGGGGGTTGGGGTGAAGACCCGTAATGAGCTGTCCGATGTGATTGGTCAGCTTCAGGCGCGCCTCCTCGAAGGCCAGCAAATTCAGCAGTTGGATAGCGGCGACACCAGCGTCGTCAGTGTCGACCGCCTGTTCCATCAGGTCACGCCGAAGTCGACTGATCAGACCCGTCTGAGCTTCCTTAACGAATACTTGGGTCGATTGGACGAGGACGCCCCCAAAGGCATGCATAACGTTCATTGGCCGACACCGGCAGCCATCAGCGGCCACCTTGGTATCGAGACGCTGGTGGTGCGGGAGCTGATCGACAAGGTCCTGATCCAGTGGGGCAAGACCAAAGCCATTACCGATTTGCGAGAGGAAATCGTCGACCTGCTGGAGGATAATGGCGGGGTGATGACGGCAGTTGAAGTTGCCGATGCGATCCTGCTGCGCCGTGGTTCAGTGCAAGACAGTCCGCTGCGCGAGCGTTGGGCATATGCCGTTGTGCGCGCTGCTGTGGAAACGGAGCTGAGTAAGCAGGAGCCTCGCTGGCTGTTGCGGCGCTTTGGTAACCGCTTCCTGATTGCTGACAATCGGCAGGGGCGAGGCGAAGAGCTTGCCGACTACGCCTGTGATCTTGGTAGCTTGGCCGATGAGTGTGCTCGTCAGCAGCCATTGCTGGCCCCTGTTCGTACGCTAGAAAAAATCCGGGCGGTGCCCGCTCCAGAGTCCTTCGCTGGGCTGAGCAACCATCGGCTTATGCGCTTGGCTGCAGCGGCGTCTGAAAGTGCTGCCTTGTCCAGCCGCGTGGAGTTCTACCCGCGCAGTATGTCGGCCAGGCTGGCGCTGGAGTTGGCTCAAGGTGCGCTGCTGGGCAGCAAGGCGCTTACGGTTAAGGATATTCAGACCCGCGTGGCAGGGCGCTATCCGGCGGCGCAGGAGCTGCCAGGCCGGCCTGAGCTCGATGAGCTGGTGCACTCGCTGGATATCGGCTTCCAGTGGAATGGCAGCTTTGAGTTTGCCAATGGCACCAAGGGAGGCTACTGCCTGCCGAGCGCAGGCATCACCAGCTTCGCATCAGCCGGCTCTACTCACTACAGCCAAACTCACCAGGGTGAAGACGACACCACCACACTCAAGTCGGTTAAAGAGCTTGGCTTGATGCTGGAGAAGGTGGTGGACGCTTCCCACTTCCTGGCCCTGACCGTGAGGCCGCGTCAGTGGTGGCAAGCGCAGGAAAAGCTCTGCCGCGACTACCCCTTTAAGCGCATCAGCTTTGATGAGCTGCTGCTGCGCCATGTGCAGGCCGTGTGCGCCAGCATGCCCAAAGCACCGGACTGGCAGGTCGTGCTCAAGGCAGATGCCTGCGAGCGCAACTCCCGCGATTGGCAGAACCTGCAGCGCCTCGTTCAGCGGGCGTTGCCGGCTATGGCTGAGGAAATTCTGCAGGCCGGCCAGCCAGTGCTCCTGACAGAGCCTGGTCTACTGGCGCGCTATGAACTGATTACGACCTGGCTGAGCGATCTGCGCCAACAACTGATGAGCGTGAGTGGTCGCACAGGTATTGCCGTCCCTGGGTTAGCCCTGCTGATAGCTGTGGATGCCCAGCGTTCAGCGGCCATGATCGACGACGCGTTGGTTCCGACTGGCGCTGGTAGCAAAGAGTTTTCCCATATTCCCAGTAGCTGGTTGGAAAGCGATCAGCCTCTACTTGAGGTTGTTAATACCCCTGCCTAAGTGAAATTGATACCAGGCCCAATACCGCAGCGATGTTGGACCTCATGCACAAGGATTTACCTGTGATTATTCGTGCCGATCTACTGAAAAGCCTCCAGGCCCTCCTGCCGCATATCGAGAGAGACATCCTTGCTTATAGCGAGGCTAACGCAGAGCTGAGTGAGCATCTGCAAAGCGAATATCGCGCTGCTGTTGAGGCTGAGCGCACCGCCGAGCACTTCGTATCCTGGCGGGAAGCGCAAATAACCCAGGCCGCCGTGGCCTGGGTGCTGACCTGCGTGTTTGTGCGCTTTCTGGAAGACAACGGACTACTGACTGAGCCGGTGCTGGCTGGCCCGGTGCGTGATGCACAGTGCCGAAATGCCTTGCAGCAGGCCAAAGAACGCATGGTGGCGTACTTCAATGAGCACCCAACTTTTGAGGAGCGGCATTACCTGCTCGATCTATTTGCGGAGCTGGAAAAATATCCGGTGATCGCCGAGCTCTTGGATCATCGACACAACCCCTTATGGCAGATTCCGGTCTCGGCCGATGGTGCCAAGCGGCTGATCGACTTCTTCCAGAAGATCGATGCAGACAGCGGCGAACTTCTGCATGATTTTTCCGACCCGGAATGGGATACCCGCTTTCTAGGTGACCTGTACCAGGACCTTTCTGAGTCCGTCCGCAAGCGTTTCGCACTGCTGCAGACACCTGAATTCGTCGAGAGCTTTATTCTCGATTACACCCTGGAGCCGGCGATTCAGACCTTTGGACTATCGGGGTTGCGGTTGATCGACCCGACTTGCGGTTCGGGGCACTTTTTGCTCACGACCTTCGAGCGAGTGTTCAACCAATGGTTGAAACGTGAGCCTGGCAGTAATGCCCGTGAGCTGGCACAGCGAGCACTGGACGTAGTGCATGGCACCGATATCAACCCTTACGCCATTGCCATCTGCCGATTCCGCCTGCTGATTGCTGCCATGAAGGCTGCCGGCAGCATAAAGATTAAGGATGCTCCTAAGTTTACGTTCAATCTGGCGTGCGGCGATTCGCTCTTGCACGGCCGGCGTTTTGAGTGGCAGGGGCAGGGTATCCAGGGCGGTTTGCTGGATGAGGAAAAGAAACATGTTTACGAAGTTGAAGATCCTGAAAAGCTCGCCAGGATTCTTGGGCAGCGTTATCACGTAGTGGTGGGGAATCCACCTTATATTACAGTCAAAGACAAAGCGCTAAATCAGGCGTATCGGGATAAATATCCGACCTGTCACCGCAAGTATTCTCTTGGTGCTCCTTTTACTGAGCGTTTCTTTGATCTGACGCTATGGCCTGAAGGTAATCAGCCTGCCGGCTTTATGGGGATGATTACCGCCAACAGCTTTATGAAGCGTGAGTTTGGCAAGAAGCTGATTGAGGATTATCTGCCGCGCAAGGACCTGACTCATGTGATTGATACGTCAGGCGCCTATATTCCGGGGCACGGTACTCCCACTGTAATTCTATTTGCCCGTAATCAGAAACCTACGGCCGACGTTGTGCGTGCCGTCTTAGGCATTCGCGGCGAGTCCTCTACGCCGGAGAACGCTGCTCAAGGAGAGGTTTGGTCGTCCATCGTAAGCTTAATGCCAAAAGCAGGAAGCGAGAATGCCTATATAAGTGTGGTGGATCAGGCCAGAGACTCCTTTGTGAACCATCCTTGGAGCGTCGGGGGAGGGGGTGCTGCCGATCTAAAAGCTCTTATTGACAGCAAGGCCGCCACGATCTTGGGAAGTCATTGTTCTGGCCTTGGCTTTGGAATGATTACTGGTGAGGATGATGTCTACTCGCTGCCCAGGAAGGACTCTCGAAATCGTATTGATTCGAATTTTCTTCGAGGGCTTGTTGAGGGTGATGCTGTTAGAGATTGGTCGATTTCTTCAAATATCAATTGCATTTTTCCCTATGATTCAAATGTCGATGAGGTTTTTGATCGTCAGATAAGTAATAAATTATGGCCGGCTAAGGTTGTCTTGAATAGTAGAGTATATTTCGGTAAGACGCAGTGTCAGAGGGGGATGGCTTGGTATGAGTATGGATACATCTCCAAGGATAAATGTGCTGCTGAGTTGCTAATTGCCTTCGCTGAGGTTTCCACTCATAATCACTTCGTTATTGATTTTGGTGGCAAGGTTTTCAATCGTACGGCGCCAGTTATAACATTGAGTTCTGGTGCGTCAAAAAGCGATTACATGTTTTTTTTGGGGCTGCTGAATAGCTCGGTTGCCTGCTTTTGGATGAAGCAGGTATTTCACAATAAAGGGGACTCTACTGATTCCAACGGGGCTAGAGTAACAGGCGATCCTGCGTTCGATACCTATCAGTACGCAGGTACTGGGCTCAAGAAATTTCCAGTCGTAGAGGACTTAAATGGCCTGGTCCTACATTTTTCACAAAAAATGAATGCATTGGTTGGGCAGTTAAATAATTGTTGCCCTGAGTCTGTCATTGATTCGCCAGGCGCCCACCTCGTTGAAATGTTGAGCTCCTTTCATGAACAGGATGTGCAGATTTTTGGCCGTATGATTGCTCTTCAGGAAGAGCTAGATTGGAACATCTATCAGTTGTATGGACTGGTTGACGACGCAATCTGTTACCAAGGTGAAACCCCTACGGTGAAGTTGGGTGAGCGAGCTTTCGAGATTCACCTCGCCCGCAAGATAGCAGCTGGAGAAGCTGACTCAAGCTGGTTTGCACGTCACGGAAGTACGCCGATTACCGAGGTTCCGGACCATTGGCCGGAGGATTACCGAGCGTTGGTCGAACGTCGTTTGCAGACCATAGAACAGAACCAATGGATCGGGCTAATTGAGCAGCCAGAATATAAACGACGTTGGAGCCGCGATAGCTGGGAGTCACGCCTGCAGGCTGCGTTGAAGGAATGGCTGTTAGGGCGTCTTGAGCAAGCCTGCCAAGCTGCGGAGCTACAAACCTGTGCCCAACTCGCCGACCGTCTTCGTCGTGATGCGGATGTCAGTCGTGTGGCAGAGCTTTATTGTGGTTCTGATCTGTTTGATCTGCAGGTACTGGTTTCCGAGCTGGTAGACGCTGACAACGTCCCCCAAATGGCTGCCGCTCGCTTGAAACCAGCATCTATGGAAAAGTTCCGTGCCTGGCAGGAAACCTGGGACAAGCAACGTCTGGAAGATGCTATTGACGCCAAATATGGTGTCGATCGGTCGTTGCCCGAGGAAGACGCCCTGGACCCTGAAAAGAAAGCCAAGTACGACTTGGCTTTAGCCCAAGCGAAGCTTGAGGCGGCCGAAAAGGTAGGGCACATTCCGCTGCCTCCGCAATACAAGTCCACTGACTTCCGCAAGTCAAGTTATTGGCCGTTGCGCGGCAAGCTGGATGTGCCTAAAGAGCGCTTCTTCTCGCTGCCTGGCTGTGAAAAGGGCGGCGATAGCACACTAGTAGTCGGCTGGGCTGGTTTGAATCACCTGCAACGGGCTCAGGCCGTTGCTGCCTGGTATCTGGAGCGCAAAGAGGGTGAGGGCTGGGAAGCTGAACGTCTCATGCCAATGCTTGCGGCGCTGGATGAGCTGGTCCCCTGGTTGAAGCAGTGGCACAACGAGGTGGACCCGGAGTTCGGCGAGCGCATGGGCGACTACTATGAAGGCTTCCTGCTTGAGGAACTGCGTAATCTGGAGATTACTCGGGCTGACCTATTTAGCTGGCAGCCGGCTGCGGTGGCTGGAAAACGTGGCGGCCGCAAGAAGAGAGTGGCCGAGCAGAATTGATTCTGGGGTTTGATGCATGACATTGATTAAAGAGCTGATCGAGATCCCAGAAAAGGTTCAACGGGGTGATTTCGTCCTTAACCTTTCCAGTGGTTTGGCTGACGCGGCTATCAGCCAGACCTTGGAGCAGTATGTGGTGACGCCGCAGCTGCAGCGGTCGTTCGACGACGCCCTGAGCTTTATTAAAAGCACAGTAGTGGGTAACCAGAACCGGCAAAAGGGTGCATATCTGCACGGCAGCTTCGGTAGCGGTAAATCGCACTTTATGGCGGTGCTGCACCTTCTGCTGCAGGGCAATGCCCAGGCCCGCGCGATCAACGAGCTGGCGCCTGCCGTAGCCAAGCATGATGAGTGGCTGCAACAAACCAATATCCTGCTGGTGCCCTACCACATGATCGGCGCTGCCAGCATCGAGGCTGGTGTGCTGGGTGGCTATGCTCGCCATATCAAGCACCTGCACCCAGATGCGCCGGTGCCTGGCTTCTTCATGAGTGGTCGGTTGTTCCACGATGCGCGTCAATTGCGCGGGAATATGGGCGATGAGTCCTTCTTTGCCACGCTTAACAAGGGGGCTGCTGCGGCCGAGGATGATGGTTGGGGCGATCTGTCGACTGGCTGGGATGCAGCCAGTTTCGATGCGGTACTCAATGATCAAGCCGGCGCGGACGATAAGGCACGGTTGGTAGGGGACCTGATCGGCACCTTCTACAGCTCCATGGCGGATATGGCCAACAGCGAATACGGCGGTTACGTCGACTTCGATGAAGGGCTGCGCATCATGACTGAGCATGCTAAGGCGCTGGGCTATGACGCGATCATCCTGTTCCTCGATGAGCTGATTCTCTGGCTGGCCAGTCACCTGTCAGACCAGCGCTTTATAGCCAACAACATTCAGAAGGTGGTGAAGCTCGTCGAGGCCAGTGAGCAACGTGCGCTGCCCATGGCCGGCTTTATTGCCCGTCAGCGGGATCTGCGTGAGTTCGTGGGTGATCAGTACAACGGTGCCGAACAGCAAGCGCTGAGTGACTCGCTCAAGTACTGGGATGGCCGCTTCCACACCATTACCCTTGAAGACCGCAACTTGCCGGTGATTGCCGAGCGCCGCTTGCTCAAACCGATCAATGCTGCAGCCAAGGCAGAAATCGACAGTGCCTTTGCTGCCATGGACGCCGGGTTACGCAGCGAGGTGCAGGAAATATTGCTGACCAACCAGGGCGACCGCGAGATGTTCCGCTCGCTTTATCCGTTCAGTCCGGCCCTGGTGCAGGCTCTGGTGGCATTGTCTTCAGCGCTGCAGCGCGAGCGTACGGCGCTCAAAGTCATGCTGATGCTTTTGGTTGACCAGCGCGACAGTCTGGAGCTGGGTGGCTGTATCCCTGTCGGTGATTTGTACGACGTGATCGCGTCCGAGGCTGAGCCGTTTTCGGAAGTGATGCGCATGCATTTCGACAATGCTCGTCATCTTTTCGAGCGCAAGCTGGTGCCGTTGCTTGAGGAAGAGCACAACCTGAAGCTGGATCAGTTGTTTGAACTCCCAGTTATCGATCCAGGCCGTCGTGCCTTTACCAACGACATGCGCTTGATCAAGACCTTGTTGCTGTCGGCACTGGTTCCTGAGGTTGAGTGCTTCAAGCAGCTCACGGCCAACAAGCTGGCTGCGTTGAACCACGGCACCATCAAGTCACCGATCCCGGGGCGTGAAGCGCAGACGGTATTGCAGAAGTGCCGCAAATGGGCAGGGCGTGTCGGTGAGATCAAGATCAGCGATGACTCCAACCCGGTCATCGCGATTCAGCTTTCGGGCGTGGATACCGAAAGCATTCTTGAGCAGGCTAAGATCCATGACAATGACGGAGCGCGTCGCAAGCTGATCAAGGATCTGCTGTTTGAGGCCTTCGGCGTCCAGGATGATAACCAGCTGTTTATCGAGCATCCCTTCGCATGGCGCGGCACCCGTCGTACCGTTGAGGTGATGTTCCAGAACATTCGTGAGATTTCCGACTTCACCACCTTTGAGGCTCGCGGTGACGATTGGAAGGTTCTGGTCGATTTTCCGTTTGACCAGGGTAACCACTCCCCCGCGAGCGACAGGGCACGGATCCAGGAGTACGAAGCTACTGGCAATGCCACGCAGACCCTGTGCTGGTTGCCGTACTTTTTCAGCCAATCGGCTCAGCGCGATCTGGGCACTTTGGTGACGCTAGAGCATGTACTGAAGACCGAAGATCGTTACAACTCTTTCAGTAGACATCTGAGCTCACAGGAACGAGGCCAGGCACGCATCCTGCTGGACAACCAGCGCAGCCAGCTGCGCCAGCGTATTCGTGATTACCTGATGGGCGCATTCGGTGCTGCGCAGCCGATCCCGGGCTCGTTGGACGATTCGGTACCACTAGAAAGTCAGGTTTATTCACTTGAACCTGGATTTACTCCGCAGCTGCCGATTGGCAGTAACCTGCGAGCAGCCTTCGAACACCTGCTTAACCAGGCGTTGAGCTTCCAGTATCCAGACCATCCCGAGTTTGATGGTGAAGTGAAACTGGCTGACCTGGGCAAGGTGATGGAGCAACTTCGTCGAGCTGTGCATGCTAGCAATGGTCGCATCGATATCGACACGCCATTCCGCTCAATCATGCGCTCGATTGCTCAGCCGCTGAAGCTTGGTGAAATGCACGAGCGGCACTTCATCTTCAAGGACGACTGGCCGAAGCAAATGACCCGTGAGCTGGCCAAGGATGAATACGCCGGGGATCCGGTGACGGTTAAGCGTCTGCGCGCCGCAATTGACCAGCCGACGCCGAAAGGATTGCCGGACATTGTGCAAAACCTGCTGATCATGGTGTTTGCCGAGCACGGCCAGTATGCCTTCTCGTTGCATGGGCAGGACTATGAGCCGACGCTGAAGGACATGCCGGATAACCTGTTGCTGACCAAACAGGATCTGGCTGAGCCGAATATCTGGAAGCAGGGTGTGGATAACGCTTCGGCCATCTTTGGCCTGACGCCTAACAAGCTGCGCACTGCCAACCATCAGAATGCACTGGAAAAGGATGTGCTGGATGAGGTCAAGCGGCAGCTTGGGCGTTGCGAGGAACTAGTTGTTGAGCTCAGAGGGGCATTGAGCCGGGTCAACCAGGGGACGCAATGCAATCGTCTGCGTAACGCCGAGTATGCCGTTAGGCTGTTGCAGGCGCTGCAGACTAAACAGGGTGCAGAGCTGATCGCTGCACTGGCCGATATCCAGCCTCCAACAAACGCGATGGCGCTGGCGAAAAGTATCGTTAGTGCTGCCAGCGTGACCCAGGCGATTCAGGACAATAACTGGCAACTGTTGGAGACAGTGTGGAAGTCTGGTGCTGCTGAAGCGTTGCAGATTAAGCAGCGCGTCAGTACTGCGCTGGCTGCTGATGAGTTGGTCACGGCGCTGGCACAGGCACTTCGCCAAGCGCAGGCTGATGCCACGTCGCAGCTGACGCGCAACGTCGTACCCCCGTCCTCTCCGGATGTGCCGCCTGCCGATACCGGTAGTAAGGGTGTCGGCGGCAGAAAGGTTCTGGAGCAGGTTCAGCAGAGTGGTTTAACCAGTAAGCAAGCGCGCAGTTTGTTCGCCGAGATTGAGAGCAAATTGAAGGACGGCTACGTGCTCGATGTGAGTTACAGCATTGTGGGCACTGATGGGGTTGAGGACTGAGGTGATGTCGATCATGCAGGCGAGCGCGACATTGCCGATGCCGGTGGTGACCCAGCTGCAGGCGGTTTTTCAGCGTGATACTGAGGCGGATTGCGTTGCATTGGTGTGGCCCAACCCGTTGACGACGTTAGCTGTAGAGCAAGTCGTTGAGGGGCGAAAGGTCAGGGCGGTCTACTGCATCTCTGAGTTGGCGATGCGTGAAGCCTTGGTCAAGCACCACCAGGATCGAAAAGATTCCACAGAACGTCTTGTGCTTCTGTCGGGTTTTGCTGAGACGGATCTGGCAATGGATGTGTTGGCCAGAATCTGGAGGAACGAGCCTCAGCGGATAAGCCCCTGGAAGACCCTGCAGCAACTGATTCGTGTCAGGGATATCGACCCACGTCTGACGCGCAAGCATGGCCGTTGGGTGGCTGAAGCGATGCTCAATGGTGTCGAACGCTACCAGGAGAAAATCAGCTTCGGTGAGGTTCTCGATGAGGAGACAGCCTGGCGCGCAATCGCTATGGCTCATCTGAACTACCAAGAAGCGACGCTGGATCTGCAGTCGGTACTGAGCTGGAGCACCAAAGGTGATGTCAGCGCATTGTTCACGGCATTGCCCAGCGATGTTCGGGATAACCTGAGTGACTGGTTGGCCCGTGGCTTACCGGAAACCCATGAACTGGTATCGACGCTGCTGCTGAATGATCAGGGTAGCGATCTACTCCCTGTGGCCTTGGCCTGTTCCGTGCTGTTTTCCTCGGAAATTGAGCAGTTACATGCATTGGATCTGAGCCAACTGCACATCAGTCGCGGGATTTTTCGTGAGCGCTATTTGGGCGGAAAGAAGATCGAGCTTCGCATGTTGCAGCCGCTGGGTGATGTCGCGGTTGCTCTGGTGAGACACTGGATTGGTGCCCTTGGATTCCCTAGCTATGCGCGCTTTTTATCGAAGGCGGAACAGATCCTTGCGAGCTTGGATATGCAGGCAGCCGCTCAGCACTCCGCGCTCTTGCCTTGCGGCCTCAATGCACGCTTTAACTCTTTTGCTGTCGCTTTGGATCAAGCCCTCGATGGGGGGGACTGCATGGCGGCAGAGTCTGCTTTGGAGCAGATGGAGACGCATTGCCTGGCAGGATTGGACCGTTACAGCGAGACGGTTGCCCGGGCGAATATGGCCATAAGGCTTCTGCGCTGGCTAAAGCTGACGCCGACTACTGAAGGAACCGCCGTTAGCTTGATTGGCGACTACATCGAGCAAGGTGGCTTCTGTGATTGGGCGCGGACCGAGATTTGGGCGGGTGATGCTGATGAGGCATTGAGCGCCGTGTACCAGAAGCTCTCTCAGCAAGTAGGGCGATACAGGGAGCGGCAGAATCAGGCCTTTGGGCAGCAGTTGGCTAGCATTGCTCGTGGCGATCATTTGCCTGCTCGACTCATTCCTGTTGAGCGCACCCTGGATGACCTGGTTGCACCATTGGCCGAACAGGGCCAAGTACTACTGCTGGTGCTGGATGGGATGAGCGAAGCGGTCTACCGGCAGCTGAGTGCAGACCTCACCCGGAATCATTGGTTGGAATTGCAGCCTGTTGACGCTCAGGGCGACGCGTGCCTGGTAGCAGCACTTCCCACGGTGACTCAGGTCAGTCGTTGTTCGCTGCTATCGGGCGCCCTTTGCGAAGGCAATGCCAATGACGAGAAGAAGGCTTTCAGCGGTCATCCGCAGCTGAAAAAACTGGCCTCCACCAAGTTTCCGCCGCAGGTCTTTCATAAGCAGGATTTGTCGCAGTCTGGATCCGGCAGCCTGCATAGCAGCGTCAGGGGTGTGATTGCTGGCACAGAGCATCGAATCTTGGCGGTGGTGATCAACGCCATTGATGATCAGCTGTCCAGTAGCTCTCAAGTTAAGGTCGACTGGTCGTTTGAAACCGTGGCCTTGTTTCGCCATGTGATGGAGGCCGCTCGCGAGGCTGGTCGTGTAGTGATCATTACCAGTGATCATGGCCATGTGTTGGATCATGATTCTGTCTACCAGCCGTCCGCCGACGAAAACGGCGAACGCTATCACCCGGTGGCACCCGGCATTGCTCCATCTGAGCTGGAAGTTCTGTTGTCGGGTGAGCGTGTCGTGACCGCCATTAAGCAGGTGATCCTGCCCTGGTCAGAACGCTTGCGTTATACCCGAAGCAAGAGCCATGGCTACCACGGCGGCGGTTCACTCCAGGAAGTGGTGATCCCGCTTGGGGTATACATCAATGCTGCCACGCGACAGGTGCTGGACGGTTGGCGCGAGGTGCCTCGCCGACTTCCTGTCTGGTGGAACTCGACAAAATCTGTTCTGGGAGAGGCTCCGGGTACGACTGAGCAGTCCACGATGCCTGCTGGCGTACCTGCCAAGAAATTAGCCGGCAAGAAGCAGGCTGTGGCTGAGGTTGTCGACGATATGTTCGGTTTTGGAGCTCCGGCGAATACAGCGAGCAAAAGCGTCTCGCAGAATGCCACCAGTGACTGGATTGGAGCGCTGCTCTGTTCGCCTGTCTATCGCCAGGTTCGCGATAGGGCAGGCCGAACAGCGATCAGTGATGAACAAATGCAGGGGCTGTTGAGGCTTATGGAGGAGCAACGCTGGCAGGTCATGGAGGCAGCGCTGTGCTCTGAGTTGCTCATTCCGAAACTGAGGATCCGCGGTTTCCTCGCTGGAGCGCAGAAGCTGCTCAATGTGGATGGCTATCCGATTCTTTCAGTGGAGCGTGACTCGCAAACAATCCGTCTGAACGTTGCGGATTTGAAGACGCAGTTTGAAATTCAATAACTACAGGGTGTAGGAATGTCGATTAGCCAACAACGACGTCAGGATATTCTGGACGCTCTGCGACGCGGAACCGTGCCGCAGTACGGATTAGATGCTTTGGCTGTTGGCTTGCTGCCATTTGAACGCGCCTTTGATGAGGAGCTGGAAAAGGTCCGTCGGGGAGGGGCTGTTTTCAAGGCCATTCGTGGTGAATACGGCAGTGGTAAAACCTTCGCTTCACGCTGGCTGCGTGAAAAGGCGCACCGACTTGGCTTTGCCTGCGCCGAAGTACAAATCTCCGAAACGGAGACGCCGCTGCACCGCCTTGAGACGGTCTATCGACGCCTGATGGAACGCCTGACTACACCGGATATGCCCTCTGGTGCGTTTCAGAATATCGTCGAAGCTTGGTTCTACACCCTGGAAGAGGATGTACTGACCCAGCACGACATCGATCCTAATGACTCCGAAGCACTGATCGACGCAACTGATTTGCTGATGGAGAAGCGCTTGGGCGAAGTGGTGCGCTCTGCACCTGCTTTTGCCCTAACCCTGCGTGCCTATCGAAGGGCTTTACTAGAAGGTGAGGAAGAGATCGCCAACGGGCTTCTGGCCTGGATGGCAGGTCAGCCGAACATTTCTGCCGCAGTTAAACGCTATGCGATGATCAAGGGTGACATCGACCATTTTGGC
Source organism: Pseudomonas sp. BN417 (assembly GCF_029871205.1). GTDB lineage: Bacteria > Pseudomonadota > Gammaproteobacteria > Pseudomonadales > Pseudomonadaceae > Metapseudomonas. The sequence continues at coordinate 40,724 of NZ_SSOJ01000091.1, forward strand.
GCTTTGAGCTTCCTGCAAGGTGTCCTGACCATCCTCAAGGATTCTGGGCACCCTGGACTGCTGCTGGTGCTCGATGAAGTTGAAACGCTCCAGCGCATGCGCGGAGATGTACGCGACAAGAGCCTGAATGCGCTGCGTCAGTTGATGGATGAGGTGGACTCTGGGCGATTCCCAGGTCTTTTTCTGGTTATCACTGGTACGCCTGCTTTCTACGATGGGCCTATGGGCGTTCAGCGGCTGTCTCCTCTGGCCCAGCGTCTGGCGGTGGACTTCACCACTGATGCTCGCTTCGATAATCCTCGCGCCGTGCAAATTCGCCTTCGCGGCTTTAGTCAGGAGTCTTTGGAGGAGGTTGGCCGCAAGGTGCGCAACCTGTATGCCGAGAACAGCGCGATGGCGGATCGCATCCTTCGGCTGGCGGATGACGACTACATCGCTGAGCTGGCAAGAGCGGTGACAGGCAAGCTGGGAGGCAAAGTCGGAATTGCACCGCGAATTTTCCTGAAGAAGCTGGTGGGTGAGGTCCTGGATCGCATTGATCAGTTCGAGGATTTCAACCCGAGGCAGCATTACGCATTGACCATTTCGGATACCGAGCTGACTCCGGTCGAGCGCGCTACCAGTGCAGCAAAATCAGTCGACGATATCGAGCTCGATCTTTAATCTGCTTGAGTGGAGCTTTGCCGCATGAGTGAGTTCGACAAGCTCCATCCTGCCCTGCAGCACCACATCGTCAACTCTCTGGGTTGGAACGGTTTGCGACCTCTGCAGGAGGCAACCATCCAGCCTGTCCTGGATGGCGAACATGCGATCTTGCTGGCTCCGACGGCTGGCGGCAAAACCGAAGCGGCAAGCTTCCCCGTGTTTTCACGCATGCTTAGTGAGAGCTGGGAAGGGCTCTCCGTGCTCTATATCTGCCCGATCAAGGCGCTGCTCAATAACCTTGAGCAGCGCTTGAGTTACTACGGGCATCTCCTTGGCCGCAGCGTCGCCCTGTGGCACGGCGATATCAGCGCTGCGCGCAAAGCCAAGATTGTGGCCTCGCCACCAGACATTCTGCTGACAACACCTGAGTCGCTCGAGGTCATGCTGGTCTCCAATAAGGTTGACCATCAACAGCTGTTTGCCAATGTGCGCACGGTGATCATCGATGAGGTACATGCCTTTGCCGGGGATGATCGCGGCTGGCACTTGCTGTCCGTCCTTGAGCGAGTCAGTGCTTTGGCGGGGCGAGATATCCAGCGGTTGGGACTCTCTGCGACAGTGGGTAACCCTGACACGCTCTGTGACTGGCTTGCCGGTAGCTGCAGTGCACGAAGAAGCGTGATCAACCCTCCTGCTGAGAACAATGTGATTCCCGACGTCCAGGTCGACTGGGTAGGGTCGCTAAAGAACGCAGCGGTTGTGATTTCGAGAATGCATAAAGGCGAGAAGCGTCTCGTCTTTGTAGACAGTCGCTCAAAGGTCGAGGAGCTTGCGGTTGAGTTACGCTGCCTTGGGGTTGCAACCTACATATCCCACAGTTCATTGAGCCTGGAAGAAAGGAGGGCGGCTGAAGAGGCGTTCTCCCAAGGCAATGACTGTGTAATCGTTTCTACTTCGACGTTGGAGTTGGGCATCGATGTGGGCGACCTTGATCGGGTTATCCAGATTGATGCTCCGTACACGGTTGCTTCGTTCCTGCAGCGTATTGGCCGAACTGGCCGGCGCGTGGGCAGCTCTCGAAATTGCCTGTTTCTTGCTACCAAGGAAGATGCATTTCTTCGTGCGTTGGCGTTGTTGCAGCTGTGGCGTCAAGGGTATGTCGAACCTATCGAACCGCCAGCGAGGCCAATGCACATTTATGCCCAGCAAACGATGGCATTGGCACTTCAGCAAAACGGCATCATCGCTGCCGATGTTGATCAGTGGGTAGGGCGTATGCCGGGCTTTGCTGGGGTGGCCCCTGATGACCGTGCTGGCGTGATCAGCTACATGCTTGGAGCCGGGATATTGCACTCTGATGAGGGCCTCATCGGCATTGGCAAGGCAGGAGAGAAGGCGTTTGGTGAGAAGAATTTCATGGAGCTCTTTTCGGTATTCACGACGCCTCCCATGGTTAAGGTTTTCTGGGGCAAACAGGAGTTAGGCGAGGTTCATCAACTGACCTTCGCTGTTCGTGATAACGGACCAGCTCTGCTGACCCTCGGCGGGCGCAGTTGGCAAACGACTTACATCGACTGGCCGCGGAGAAAGGCCTTTGTCGAGCCTTCCGAGGTGCGAGGAAAGTCACAATGGGTCAGTGATGCGCAGCCTTTGAGATACGAGCTCTGTCGTGCGATTGCTGATGTTTTGGTTTCTGATCTCGTGCCAGAGGGGCTTTCATCCAGGGCGCAAGGGCTGCTTGGCGATCTACGGGACCAATACGGATGGCTTGAGGCAGGCAAAAGTACGCTGATTCTTGATGGCGATGGCAATGCAGTTTGGTGGAACTTCGCAGGAAAGCTGCTGAATTCGGCCATGAAGGATCTCCTGGCTGATGAGGCAGATAAGCTCATCGCCGACAACGAGTGCTTGAGCTTTCGCCACGTTTATTCGGACGTAGCGCTGGTGAGTGCTATTCGAGAGATTCTTGCGGGTGACTCGTATGATTTGGCGGTGCTGTTGGATGAAGCCTTTGTGCAAGAGCTGAAATTTGCAGAGTGCTTGAGCCAGAAAGAAATCGATCGTGAGTTGGGAGAGCGCTACGCAGTGGATAGTGATTTCCAGCAGTTCTGTCGTATTTCGCTCGCTGTTCTGAGGATGAGGGAAGAAGCCTGATATGAAAATCATCCGTCTCAGTGGAGTCATCGAGACGACCGGCCTTGCTCGATCAACAATCTACAAGCTCATCGGTGAGGGCGGGTTTCCGAGACCCATCCCATTGGTAGGGAGGAGCGTTGGTTGGCTTGAGAGTGAGATCCAGGAGTGGATTAAGGGCAGGATTGCAGCGCGAGATCTTAACCCTCGCCGATAACTTGATGCCGGCGAGGTCGATTACATTTCGCCGTTATCTTTCAACCAGTCGGCGATCCTGCAATAGATTGTCTTACCTTCGAGCTGAGCCCCGTTTGTTTATATCCGTGAGCTGCGCTCGACACAGAAGTTCTGCTCCGCCTAGATGAGCTGCGGTGGGGCAGTTATGGAGATTAGAAATGGAAGTACGTTACTGGGAAGGAGGCCTTCTACGACATGAGGTCGAAGCTATCGAGTGCATGCGTAAGGCCTTCAAGGGTGAGCCTCAACCCGAACAACCAGGTGCGGTCGCCCCAAAGGCCGGTAAGTCTCTGGCTCAGCAGCTCAGTAATCTGTCTCTGAAAGGCAAGGGGGCAGATCAACCTTCTGGTATGTGGCCTTGGAAGGGGTATGCAGGGTTTCGTTTTGCGGACTCGCGCGGCAAAGAAGGCGAGTTCGATCTCGTCATTGTGACCCATAAGAACGTCATCATAGTCGAGCTGAAGCATTGGAATGGTGTTATCACCAGCCATGGTGGCAAGTGGTACCAGAATGGTGATGAGCGTGATCGCTCACCAATATCGGTTACTCAGAATAAAGTCTTTCTACTCAAGAAAAAGCTCAATGCAGTTAGGCAGAAATTCCCGAAGGGCATTGTCCCAAATATCAAATTTTGCGTGGTCTTGAGCGGTAAGTGTACGTTTGATCAGCTACCCGACAATGAGCGCGAGCATGTAATGCATCTCGATGACTTCTTGAAGCTGGCCAGCGAGCGTCAATTTAATAATAAGTTTCGCCCGCATCCCGAGGCGGCAGGTCTGAATCAGTATTTTGATGTGTTTGATGAGCTGCTCAATCAGGGAAGTGTCAAGCCTAAGGAACTCATGGTTGATGGGTTCCGAGCGCAGGGGGAGCCGATTTTCAAGCATCCCGGCGAGGTTTATGTTGAGTACGAGGCTGCAAACGAAAATAACAAGGCCGATCGTGCTCTTTTACGTTTGTGGGACTTCAATAAGCTCGATGATGTAGATGCCAAAACTCCAGAGGGGCGCTTCAAGATTCTTTCCAGAGAGCGGGATGTTCTGGTCTATCTGGGACAGCGGGATCATGAGTTGGCCAAGCGTTGTCTGCGTCCTATTAGAAACCCCTCCGTGCAGTCCGTCACTCAGGAGTTTTCTGAACTGTGCGAGCTTCCGGCAAGTCACTACCGGCTCAACGAGTTCATCAATCGATATGCGCAGAACTTTGACGAGAGTGATCGGGTAAAGTTGGCCAAGATTTTGGTCGCGCAGTTCGCTGCCATGCACGGATTTAAGGTCGCTCACCGTGATTTGGGCGACCATAGCGTATGGTTCTCGCCATCCAGCGCCATTGCCTTGTCCAACTTCATTGCGGCCTATCATCAGCCAGCAGGAACGGTTGGGCCGCGTCGTGACCAACTGAGTATTGGCTCTATTGCTCTTCCAGAAGATCGTACTGATGAAGGGCACGGTGGCACGCCGTTCCACCGTGACGTTTTCGCGCTTGGACTCCTTTGCTGGCACTTGGCTCAAGCCAAGTCCTTACCTCTCAAGCTGAATGCCGATTACATCGATAGCATTCGGGATGACATCCTGGGTTCGGATACATGGTACGCAGGTGTTCTCGCTAAGGCGGTGGAGCACAATCCATGCTCACGCTACGCCAACGCGGGTGAGCTGCTGGACGAGTTGAACCAGCTAACACCGGAAGATACAGCGCAGTTTGCTTTCGATCAGTCACAGCTTGAGCGTTTTTCCGCTTCAAGTGTCAGGATTTACAAACTTTACCCAACGGATGAGGAAGTCATTGATACTCCTGAGAAGGAGGTCTATCGGTCGGGTGATTGCATTGTAAAACTATGGCCTACGATCCATGCAGATGCTCCGCAGGGAGGGCAGGGGCCTTTGTTGCTCAGCTTTTTTGAAAAGATCGAATTGCTGAAAAAAAGTGGCTACGAGTTTTTGCCAGGGATAGAGCAGTTTGGATACGAGAGGAGCGGTACTCCTTTTCTAGTTCAACAATTTGTCGATGGCCAACACTGGAATCAATTATCAGAGCTGAGCTCGCGGCGAGCCGAAGAGCTGATCCGCAAGTTGATTTCTGCAGTTGAGTGCCTGCATGAGCAGCAGTTGAGTCACGGAGATCTCCATCCTGGAAATATCAAAGTTGTAGTGCCGGCTGATTGCGAGCAGTCTGCACAGATTTACCTGCTTGACCTTCCGGATCTTACAGTTTCAGGAAGCGAACCTTTCAATAATCGATACAGCCCTCTTGCCGAAAATTGCACGCCTTTCGAGCGTGATAACTTTGCTGTTATGCGTATGGCGGTAGAGTTACTCGGTATGGACTGGGATCAGCCTGGGGAGCATGATCTAGCTGAGTTACGTACGGCAATTAGTGAGGAATTGCAGAGCGATTCAGGCTTCGTTGCGCTAGAACGATTTAATGATGCTCTTAATCGCGAGTTCTGTCCGAAGCAAGTTAGGCAAATCATCTCAGTAGCTGTTCGCGGAAATGACCCTCTCAATTACGCAATTTATCCTGACAATGGACGCCTTTTTGTCAGCGTCAAGCCTGATGTCAAGGATGCTAAACAGGCTGTTGTTACTTTTAGTGGCGTAGGCGGAAGTTTTTCAGCTGCATATGAGAAGGCCTCGAAAACCTTTGTTAGGGGATTTAAACCCAGTCAGCAGGAGGCTGTACCGCACTGGATTGAGCGTAACGCAGACTTTGAGATTGATGTCGAAATTAATGTTGCTGTTACAAGCATTAGCAGCCTTAAAGAGCTGTCAGCCTTTATGGGGAGTAATCTGGCTTTCGATGAGCTTGTTGCCAGTATTCTGGGTGCTGCCGGTGCTTCCTCAGAAAATCAGGAGGCCGAAGGTGCGCAAAACTCCACCGATTTGGCTACTGACAGTGATATCCAAGAAGAGCATGTTCCAGAGATAAAAGCGAGGTCTATTCAGACTAGCAAAGTCTGGAAGGCTATTATGGATACAGAGGTCGAGGGGCTGCCAACACTTGAGGTGTCGGGTGAGCCTGTCTTTAATAAAGACAAAACTGGTCTCATGATTCCATATACAGCCAATGGGGAGGTTTTAGAGTCGTTCGAGACTGATGATAAAATTAAGCTCATCAAGAAAGATGGCGAAAAACAAATCAATTTTGGCGAAATAGATCTCCGTAAGAGTACGAAGTCTGCCCTGTGTTTAGTGTACTCAGGAAAAGCCAGGGCTGCTATAAAGACTGATGATGTGCTCTATCTTCAAAGCAATAAGAACAGGTCCTCGCTGACCCGTCGTAAGCGGGCGATAGAGCGTATATTGGGTCGTCAATCAGTTGTAACGGGGCTGGTTGATTATTTTGATGAAGGCTGCAGTATAGTTCCTGATCGATTTTCTGTGCCACCAACTGAGGAGGGTTTCGCAGTCTACCAGCGAGAGACTTCAAACGGGCAGATTGTTGGTCTCAACGATGCACAGAAGGATGCTTTTTCGAAGCTGATAACAAACGGGCCGGTGGGCTTCTTGCAGGGGCCCCCCGGTACCGGTAAAACTGAGTTTATTGCCGCATTCTGTCACTACCTGATAAGTGAAGAGGGGGCTAGGAATATCCTTCTTGTTAGTCAGTCGCATGAGGCTGTTAATACTGCGGCAGAGCGTATTCGTGGCCACTGTCGCAGATTAAATACCGATCTCGATGTTGTGCGTTTCAGCAACCGCGAACAGGTAGTCTCAGATGAGTTGCAGGATGTCTATTCAAAGTCGATTGTCACACAGCAACAATCGAGCTTCAGAGCTGAGCTAAAAAGGCGTTTGTCTCTGATGGCCCCCTCACTTGGGGTTAGTGCCAGATTCATCGCGAGCCTGATTGAGCTTGAGTCGAGGATTCACGGGCTGGTCAAAAGCATTGAACGACTGGATAAGGATCTGCAAGACGCTGGTGAGGGAACTCTCGAGTCCAAACAATTGAGCGCAAGCCTGAGTCGAATGCAAGAGGATCTGCTTGAGGCGCTTGCCAATGACTATGGTATTGCTGCTGCCCCAGAGTCTACTGCTCGGAATATGCTTGGGCAGGCCTATGCCAGTGTTACCGCCAGCCATGGTGTCAGGCCGCATGAATTTAAGCGATGCATGGATCTGATCAAGCTGTCTGAGGAGTTGCTGCAACGTATTGCCACTGATGGCGCTAATTACGATGAGTTTCTGATGCGTGCCAGAACACTGGTCTGTGGGACCTGTGTAGGTGTTGGTCTACCGCACTTGAAGCTTGCTGAAAACCGGTTCGACTGGGTCATTATCGATGAAGCTGCACGTTCCTCACCCAGCGAGCTGGCGATTGCCATGCAGGTGGGAAGCCGAATCCTGTTGGTAGGCGATCATCGGCAGCTTCCCCCAACCTATGCAGACGAGCATCTCAAGGCTATCGCCCGTGATTTGGGACTACATAGTCAATCGGACGAGTTTCGGCGAATCATGCGTAGCGATTTCGAGCGCGCTTTTGAGTCTGCTTATGGTCGAGGTGTCAGTGCCACACTGAAGGTTCAGTACCGTATGCAACCACCGATCGGGGATCTAGTTTCTGAGGTTTTCTACGGTGGTGAGTTAATGACTGGTGCGCGGCCTGTCCCAGAATGCTTTTCGAATACCCCAGATGTTATCGGTTCAATCGTAACTTGGCTGGATACGGGCGTCCTCGGGAAACAAGCTAATCACTCGGAGCAGCAAGGTAGTACCAGCTTGGTAAACCATGCTGAGGCAAACTCCATAATTAGGCTGCTCAAAGATATTGAAAGTGATATGGGGTTCAGCTCAGCGTTGGTTGAGGAAATGACGGAAACCATGGAGCCCCCTATTGGGATCATCTGCATGTATTCTGAGCAGAAGAAATTGGTTCGTAAAAAGTTTGCCGAGAAAACATGGTCGGAAGACTTCAAGAAATTAGTCAAGATCGACACTGTTGATAGTTATCAAGGAAAAGAAAATCGCATTGTCATTGTTTCCTTGACGCGATCCTCTGCAGACCTTTCTCCAGGCTTCCTGCGGTTGCCGAATCGAATAAATGTGGCAATGTCTCGAGCTATGGATCGTCTAATTATTGTCGGTGACATGAGCATGTGGGCTGGGCGGAATGCGGATCTGCCGTTGGGTAAAGTGGCCACTTATATACAAGAGCGTCAGGATGGTGTGCGCTACAGGATCATGTCGGTAGAAAATGCAAAAGGAGCTGCATGATGGCTGGTGAAGCATTGGTTTTGTTTGAGGTTGATATCTGCGTGCCAGCGCAGCAGTTCAGAATTGAATATTCTCTGATTGAGAAGGGGGGGCTTCCATTCGTTTCTGAATTTTTGTTGCGCTTGTTGAAAGTCTCCCCTTTGATGTCGGCTGATATCGCTAGATACTTCGGTTTTACTTCGAAGGAGTTAAGTACGGCGCTGACACCCATTTTTCAAAAGGGAGAGGTTTCTGTCCAGCCAGATGGGCGGATTGGTCTTTCAGAAAAAGGGCTTCGACTTTTCTCAGGAAATGAGGACTCTCCCAGCGTCAGGTCTAGGCATGAGTATCGACGATCATTCACCTTTGACTTGCTAACGTTCTCCTACCTTGGAGGGAAGGTTTCATCTGCAAGTACAAAACGAGCAGTTCTCCTGGATGCAGGTGTTGAAGTCAGGGCCGTTTCACAGGAAAGGGCGGTCGGTGCATTTCAGAATAATTTGCACGAAATATTTCGTCGCGGTGATTTGACAGGACAGGATCAGCAAGATTCTGTCCCGGAGTTGTACAAAATAAGCGACGTGAGGAAGAGCTCAGATGTGTGCTTTCTTGTTGAGGAAGCGTTGTGCCTTGATGCTGATAGTCTCGATTTGAGTTTTGAGGTGAAAAAGGGAATAGCCGAGGAGGAGGAGTATATTGGGCGTCGTGCATCTATGCTGCATAGCCTAAATGGGCGCGACAATCTTGATGATGTTGTTCGATTGGCAGATAGGTTAGGCGATTCAGAAACGATTGATGCTCTTTCGAGTGGATGGATGGATTTCAGAGGGGTTGCTCAACGTGCTTTGTCGTTTGGTTTGGATGAGCGCCGTGGCGATGTAAGAATCTATGGCTCTTTACAGCTGAATAGAAATTGGGATCAGGTGTGTTCGCTATTGAAAAGGCACCATGAGAAAATTTCTGGTTCTGAGCGAGAAGATGCTACAAGACTTACCTGGCTCGCTCCATGCTCTCATGGGTTGTGGGGTAAAAGCTCTCGCCATGGTCAGGCTTTAAGTAGGTTCGTTGAGTTTGCGGGTTTAAAAAGCAAACGAAATGACAGGAGTGCTTTCGAGGCAGAGATTCTGATTCCTCTGTCGTCTAGCAAGGATTGGCAGTCGAAAAAGGCTGCTAATAACGATTGCGCAGAAGCGAAAGAGTATTTGCATGGTTTTGTTGAGTCTGAAGCCTTGGCGCCTCTAGAAGTCGTTATGCTAAGCGGCTGCTTTGCAGCTGTTATCTATCATCTTGTGATGCCTAACCGTTACCCTGTGCCAATTCCGTTTGGCTATGTTACTGAGGATCCGGCTCGCGTGAAGCAAGTTGAGGGGCTGGTTAGGTCTGTTCTTGATGAGTACAGTTTTGAGAATAAGCCAAGGTACTTGGGAGGCTTGGCTGATCTGGGTAGGAATTAGTAGTGGTGTTGACGGTTCGCTCTATGATGTCGGTGACTGCCGCGCTTTGTGAGCACCGTGTCACGCTTTTGTTGCTGGCGTTTTGCCTTTAAAGTGCAATCAGGCATTTGCAGTAGCAGGGATCGCGTCAGGGATGTCATCAGTTCCCCAACCCAAGAGCTTGGTCATCGATCTGGAGGTCGCTCCCGGAAAGGAGGGGCATCCAGATCGTATCTTTAAGGTCGGGGCAGCGCGGCCTGACCTCGGTGTCGAGCTTGATCGTAAGGTCTCGAAAAACCTCCCAGAGATTCTCGCTGAAGTCGATGCGCTGTCCGATGGAGCTGTTTTTCTCCTGGGGCATAATGTAATCGAACATGACTTGCCCATCCTCAAGCAGCAGGCGCCCGAGCTGGAGCTGCACGCACTGCCAGTCATTGACACCTTAAGGCTGTCTCCGCTGGCCTTTCCGCAGAACCCGTATCACCGGCTGGTCAAGGATTACAAACTCATTCGAGACAGCCTCAACTCGCCACTTGCGGACTGTCGTTCGACGCTGGTTCTGTTCAGGGATCAGCGGGATGCATTCGCGCAGTTGAATGAGACCCGCCGTGCTGAGCTGCTGTGCTACCAGGCGTTGCTTGCCCCAAGCATAAAGAGCGATTTGGGGTCATTCTTCGCTTCGCTAACAGGGCAGACTGCAGTTCCGATTGCGGATCTGAAACAGCTCATTCCGAGTCTGTTGGCGGAAACCGATCCATCGTTGGAACGTGATCTCAAGGTATGTAGAACTCGACTGGAAGTTCTCCTGGGTAAGGACCTTGAGCAGAGGGATTTGCATCTGCCCATGGCCTATGCCCTTGCGTGGTTGAGGGTGTCGGGGGGCAACTCTGTTCTTGCGCCTTGGGTGCGGCATCAATTCCCTGCTGTTGGGCGCTTGATTGCTGAGCTCCGGGACGTTCCTTGTGGCCGTTCAGACTGCCGGTACTGTCGCACGACCCATGATCCGCGCCATGAGCTTAAGCGCTACTTCGGTTTTGCTGATTTCCGTTACGAGCGACCCGGTGAAAGTCTGCAGCACGATGTAGTTCTTGCAGGCATGCAGAGCAGACATGTGCTCGCGATCCTGGCAACTGGTGGTGGCAAATCGCTGTGTTACCAGCTGCCGGCGCTGAATCGCTTTCATCGCAACGGCAGCCTGACCATCATCATTTCGCCGCTGCAGTCGCTGATGAAAGATCAGGTTGATGGGCTTCTGGAGCGTAACGTGCAGTGTGCCGCGACGCTCAACGGCCTGTTGACGATGCCTGAACGCGCTGACGTACTGGAGAAGATCCAGATGGGCGATGTTGGCATCCTGCTGGTGTCTCCTGAACAGTTTCGAAACAAGGCTTTCCGGCGTGCGATACGCCAGCGCCAGATCGGCGCTTGGATTTTCGATGAGGCCCACTGCTTGTCGAAGTGGGGGAATGATTTCCGTCCGGATTACATGTACGCCTCACGCTTCATTCGCGAGCACACAGGCGATCACCCCCTGGCCCCCATTGGCTGCTTCACTGCAACGGCTAAGCCGGATGTGTTGGCTGACATTCGTGCGCATTTCAAGGAAGGTCTCGGGATTGAGTTTGATCAGTTCCTGGGGACTCATGAGCGGACAAATCTTAGCTTTGAAGTTCTGCCCTGCAATCGAGGCGAGAAATGGCCCAGAACCCATCAATTGCTTGAGGATCACCTCGGAAGCCAGGATGGTGGTGCAGTCGTTTTCGTTGCAAGCCGCAAGGGCGCTGAAGAGCTTTCAGAGTTTCTGGTCGGGCAGGGATGGTCGTGCCGCCATTTCCACGCTGGGCTTGAACCCAATGACAAGAAGGATATCCAGGACGACTTCAAGGCCGGGCGGCTCCGCATCATCGTCGCCACCAATGCCTTTGGCATGGGTGTCGACAAGTCCGATATCCGCCTGGTAGTCCATGCAGACATTCCTGGTTCACTGGAGAACTACCTTCAAGAAGCCGGTAGAGCAGGGCGTGACCAGGATGCAGCACGCTGTGTGCTGCTTTATGACGCGCAGGATATTGAGACCCAGTTTGGGCTGTGTGAGCGCTCCAAGCTCAGCCTCCGCGACATCCAACAAATTCTGCGCAAACTTCGTTTCGAGTATTCCAGGCGTAAGGGCGGCGAACTGGTCATCACTGCCGGCGAGATTCTCATGGATGAGACCGTCGAGACCTCGTTCGACGCTGATGACAGCGATGCTGAAACCAAAGTGGTCACCGCAGTTGCCTGGCTGGAACGGGGGCAATACCTCAAGCGAGAGGAAAACAGTACACAGATTTTTCCGGCACGCCTGAGCCTGAGCGAATCGGACGCCGAGCAGCGTTTGCTCAAGGCCAATCTGTCGGAGCGGCGCCGTGAAGAGTTCGGCGCGATTCTGAAATACCTCTACCAGGCCGACGCCGATGAGCGGGTGAATACGGACAACCTGATGTCGCTCACCAGCCTGACGTCTGAGGAAGTCGTTAGCACCCTAAAGCAGATGGAAGAGCTGGGGCTGCTCGTCAACGACACCCAGTTGACCGTATTGCTGCGTCACGGTGTGGTGGGGGCTTCCATTCAACGCTTGGAGCAGACCTTGGCATTAGAGGGGGCGCTGTTCGAAGTACTCAGCGAACTGGCGCCAGATGCCGAGGACGGTAGTTGGCAGGATCTCAATCTCGCGGCTCTGACGGCGGGGCTCAAAGCCAGACTAGAGCACGAGGATGTCATCCCGTTGCAAGTGCTTCGCCTGCTGCGCAGCCTCTCTCAAGATCGTGAAAGCAACAGTCAGCCGCGTAGCAGTTTTGAGCTCAAGCAGGTCAATCACGACTACATCAAACTGAAAATTCAAGGTATGTACAGCTGGTCGCAGATTGAGCGCTTTGGTGAAAAGCGCCGAATCATTGCCAGCAAGCTGATTCAGTTCTTGATAGGAAAGCTGGCTCCGGCCTCCAAGGGCAAGGATTTGATGGTGCAGTCCACCTTCGGTGAATTGGTCGGCGTGATCGAGTCGGACCTGGAACTCTCCCAGGTCATCCCCCCGAACCAACGCCACAGAGCAATTGAGCATGTGCTGTTGTATTTGCACAAACAGGAGGTGTTGACGCTCAACCACGGGATGACTGTGATGCGTCGGGCAATGACCATTGAGGTGAACGCAGATAAAAAGGGCAGCTATCTCAAAGACGATTACCTGCGTCTCGATGAGCATTACAGCGAGAAGCGTATCCAGGTCCATGTGATGCGTGAGTATGCCGAGGTCGCGCTCGGCGCCATGGCGAGTGCGCTGGAGCTGGTGCTGCACTATTTCACGGACTCAAAAGATGCCTTTTTGCAGCGCTATTTCGCTGGCCGCGAAGAGGTGCTTAAGCACGCCACAAGTGAAGAGTCCTGGAGATCCATTGTTGAGGATCTGAGCACTCAACAGCGACTCATCGTGGTCGATGACGACGACGTTAATCGCTTGGTGTTGGCAGGGCCAGGATCTGGCAAAACTCGCGTAATCGTTCACCGTATCGCTTATTTGCTGCGTGTCCGGCGGATTCCAGCCAATGCCATTGTGGCGTTGACCTTCAATCGGCATGCGGCCAATGAAATTCGTAAGCGTCTTTTGAGCCTGGTTGGAGCTGATGCCTACGGCGTCAGCGTCATGACCTACCACAGTATGGCCATGCGCCTGACGGGCACTCGCTTTGAACGTAGGGATGTTGTTGACGAAGGGGCTCTGAAACAGGTCCTGGAGGACGCTGTTGAGCTTTTGGAGGGTAAGGGAACTGCCGATGGCGAGGACGACCTGCGGGAGCAGTTGTTGCGTGGCTACCGCTACATCCTAGTTGATGAGTACCAAGACATCGATGCCCTGCAGTACCGTTTGGTGAGTGCGCTTGCTGGTAGGCAGTCCAGTGAGGAAGGGCGTTTGTGCATTTTGGCGGTCGGAGACGATGATCAGAACATTTACGCCTGGCGCGACACCAACAACCGCTACATCGAGCGCTTTCGCGAGGATTACTCCGCCGTTACCAGCTACCTTGTCGAGAACTATCGATCGACTCAACGCATCATTACCGCGGCAAATCAGTTGGTCGGCAACAACCCAGGGCGCCTGAAAGCCTCCTATCCCATCCGAATCAACCGGGAGCGCCAGTCAGAACCTCTCGGTGGTCAGTGGCAGACGCTTGATTCAGGTCGATCGGGGCGAGTTACGCGACTGGCCGTTGAACCCAGCGATAGAGCTGTCGGCAACCTTCAGGCGCAGGCTGCTATAGGCGAACTCAAGCGACTGCTGGCGCTGGAAGAGGGTAGCTGGAGTGGATGCGCCATTCTTGCCCGTACCCATCAGTACCTGTGGCCAGTCCAGGCGCTTTGCGAGCTTACCGGAGTTCCGTACTTCTTGGCCTCAGATAAAGATAGTGCGCTGCCCATCACCCGACAGCGTGATTTCGTGGCGGTTGTTGATCGGCTTCGAGAAGTCAATGAGGCGCTTTCGGCTGCTAAGGCTTGGCAGCATGTGTCTACTGGGGTGAGCGAGAGCTGGCGAAGCTTTTTCCAGGAGGCTTTCACCCAATTGCAGGTCGAGCTGGGTGAGTGCCAGCTCAATAGTTCCTCAATCGTGGACTGGCTCTATGACTACGCTCGCGAGATGCGCCAGCAGGCCAGGAGTGGCCTGTACCTAGGCACGGTGCATTCAGCGAAAGGCCTAGAGTTCAGGCATGTCGTTCTGCTTGATGGTGGCTGGAATGTGCAGTCCGAGGGGCTCAACGATGAGCGCCGATTGTATTACGTGGGGATGACGCGTGCAGAGCAGACACTGACGCTGTGTGAGTTCAGTGCAGCGAATCCTTTCAGTGGAAGTCTGTCGGCTGACATTGTTCAGCACAGCTTCACCGGAGACTACAACGTGGCTTTGGAGAAGCGTTATCTGCAGCTCAGTTTGAAGGACATCGACATTGGCTTTGCCGGACGTAGCCCTGTAACAGCCCCCATCCATGAGGCACTGAGGTGCTTGGAGCCCGGGGCGGAGCTGAAGCTTGAGCAGCAGGGCGAGCGCTACCTGATTTTGGACAGCCAGGGGCGGGCGGTGGGTCGGACCTCCCAGTCCTTTAAGCTGAGCCTTGAGGTTGAGCGGTGCGAGGCTGCAGGTGTAGTGGTTCGCTTCCTGGAGGACACTGATGAGCAGTATCGGTCTCGCCAGAAATGCGAGCGCTGGGAGCTGGTAGTGCCGAGGATTGCTGGCCGAACGGTATCGCGCAACGCGATGCCTGATGCAACCTAAGAAGGGAGGGGGCCAATGTCTCAGCTCTCCCAACTTCGAAGTCCAGTGGCCGTACAGGCGGCCATTGATGAATTTGTGCAGCTGGGGAGAACAAAATTCCTGGCGCGCTATGGCTTTGGCAAGTCGCGCGATTTTCTCGTGCGTGACCCCAAGTCTGGGACCGACTGCGATTCCAAAGCAATTGCCGGCGTCGCCTTCGGCAAGCAGTTTCCCGACCAGGGCCCGCTGAGTGCAGACAGCTTCTCGGGCGGTGAGGCCACCGTTGTGCCTGCGCTAACCTCCCTCGGATTTACCATCATTCGTATCGGCGAAGATTGGTCGGAAGCTGAGGTGGAGGCCACTGTCAGCAACTACTTTGAAATGCTACGCGCTGAAGCCGCTGGATGGCCTTTCAACAAGTCTGAGCACAACCAGGCGCTACGGCGACTGCTGAACGGTCGTAGTAAGTCGTCGGTCGAGCTCAAACACCAGAACATCAGCGCGGTGCTCGACGCATTGGGGCTTCCCTACATCAACGGTTACAAGCCAAGGGGCAACAGTCAATTGCTGCTCCGCAAATCCGTACAAGCGTATGTGCTTAAGCACCAGCAGCTTGTGGGCACCATCGTCGATGCCCTGGAGGAGGTAAAACTGCCCAGCGAGAAAACCTACCTTGCTGCTCTGGTCGAGGCTCCGATGCGCGATGAGCTTGTGCGTGGCCCTGCTCCCGTTCGACAGCGGCTGCCCCGCAAGTTCGACTTTGCCGCTCGTGACGAAGCTAACCGCAAGCTGGGGCGGGCGGGGGAGCAGTGGGTGATCGAGTTTGAACAGCAGCGTCTCACAGACATGGGCAATCCTGAGCTATTCCAGCGCCTGGATTGGGTGGCAGACATGCAAGGAGATGGCGCTGGCTTCGATATTCTGTCGTTCGAAGACGCCGTGCGGCATCGATTCATCGAAGTCAAAACCACCAATGGTAGCGTCGCCTCGTCATTCCTGGTCAGCCACAACGAGCTCGAGTTTTCCAAGGAAGTCGGAGACCAGTTTTACCTCTACCGAGTGTTCCAATTTAGAGAGGGGCCTCGCTTGTTCACTCTCAACGGCGATCTCACTCAGCACGTGTACCTCAAGCCTACGGATTTTCGGGCGAGCTTCCGGAGTTTTGTGGGTTGAAGCTTGGCTAGGAACCATCCCCGTGAGTGTCTGATGTTTTGGTTTTCCCAGCAAAGCTGATGCTCTGCGTCTGGTCAGGCATGAGGTAATCCCACCCTTGCTGCGCCCGTGGGTTAGGGCTGAAGTCTGATCTGCAACGCCTCAAGTTCATCCATCGTCATATCACCCACTAGAAGCCCGCCGAGGTAGCCCAGCAGATCATCTTGGCGGGGCTGGCCGAACGCTAGCCGGTAGACAGTGAGGCTGCGCTTTAGCCATTCGAGGCGCTGGGTTTCGCGGCTGAAGGGTAGGATCGGTACGCGTCGTTCCACCTTCACCGGCCCCTCACATAGCCAATAAGGAGCGAGGTCCGTGTCGGAACCAGCGGACGCCCTAGCTGCAGCGAACATCTGCGCCCAGGGGTCAGACGAAGCAGCGCCGTGCGCCCAAAGCTCATGACCATGATTGTGGGCCACGTTCATACGGACGGCGTGACCCTTAAAGCGATGGACTCGCCCTTCCCGCTGCTCCAAGTCGACCGGATTGCCAGGTAAGTTCCAGTGGTACACACGGTAGCAGTAAGGGTGGAAATCGAGTCCCTCTTGACCTACCGAGGTCGTGGCTAGCACAAAGGGGCGGAACGGCGAGTTGAATGCGTCGCGCACGCCGCCCAGCCGCGCGACCACTCCTTCTTCGTCACGGTAGTCCGCCAGGCGCATGGCGAAACGGCCACGCATTTGGAATTTGTCCACTTTCAGGCGCCCCTCGGTGATTGTGGGATTGTCGACATCAATCTGCGAGGGGCGGATCGAGAGCGCGTCGGCCATGGCTTTGCCGAGTCCGATAACTCGTTCTCCAGGTGACACTGCGCTTAGGCCCTGAGCATCTACGAGGTAGTGCGCATACTCGTCGAGAACCGCTTGGAGGTTCTGCTCTGCCGAGAAGGTGAGTACCCGGTGCCAATAGCGATCTTCCTCGCCGCGTCGCAACAAGGCGACTGCTTCATGCTGATTGAACAGGGTCCGGAAGCCCCAGGCGACGTTGGCCGCCGCGCTCAGGAGGCTCGGATCGTCCCATGCCAAATCGGGCGCTATGCGCCGCAGCGCGCGAAGCGCGCAGATCGCAGGGCTTCCCAAGGCCACATCAACCAGTAGGTCCAGTGCGTCGGTACTCACTGGGCCAAGATCGCCGACTGCTGCCACCTTCATGGCTGCGACGTGATCCTTAAAGGCGTCCTCGCTGGCCAAATTACCCATCCCGTCCGACGCGCCAATCCACCGCAGGGCACCATTCCCCGCCATGGCGTCGATGGCCGCCGGCAGCGCCCATTCGGCAAAACTACCTTCTGACCCGGCCGATCCGCGTGCGACCATATCGATCAATTTCCCCCTCAGCTGTTCGGCAACGTGCGATCGCATGTCGGCGTAGGACAGGCGCTCGGAATGGCCAGCGATCACCGCTAGGGGGTCGCCGAGTTCGGCCAAAACAGGTGACGGATAGATCAATAGCAGGGCACGCAGACCTGCCAGGCGGCCGTCCGCCAATCGGAACTGAAGGGGCCGTGGCCGCTTTGAGTCAAAATATCCACGGCCGGCTTGCCCAGCGCCCATACGCCGCTCGGCCTCGTAGGAAAGTATCGCGGCAATGGCGTCCGGTACCATTGTCCAAGACGAAAAAATCAGCGCCTTGGTCGGCCGGGTGTCTGGAGTCGTATTACCGTAGTAGGGGAGCGCCGGCGGGATCCAGAGGTTTTGCTCGAGGCCGTCCCTGAAGACGTCGTCCATCACCGCGCGCATCCGCCCGTTGGCCGGTTCTATCGGTGCGTAAGCGTTGAGCTGATCGTGGTCGAGGCAGGCGCTCTTGGCCGTCGCCAAGGCGTTGATCAGGGCAGCGGAAGGCTTGGTTCCCTCCTTTTCCTTCAAGATCCGCTTCAGCGCGTAGTCGCGCATGAAGTTGAGCAGGTAGGGCGCCGACTTCCAGTATTCGATGACGTCAGGTGCTTCGAGGGCGCGAGCTACGCTGGAGACCGCCATCGCTTGGCGCAGGTCGTCGACGTGGACGGTAAGGGCCATCCTCGGCTCACAGACCATGGAATCGCGGTCGATGGTGCTGGAGACTCGTTCGGTACGGCACATGACCTGCTTCAGAGAAGTTTCCACCTTGACCTTCTGGGCCAAGGCATTGCCCTTGGCGGCGGGAAGCCCATGAAGGGCGGTCCGGAAGGCGCGCATTTCTTGGTCCAATGCGCTCACCATTTCCCGACCTCGGGTCTGCCCAAAGAGGAAGGTCAATGTCTCCAGGAAGTCGCCATAATGGTCGCCGTCTTCGGTTTGGTCTCCTTGAAGAGTGAGCATTCGGTACGGCGTGGCCGAGAGCAGCAGGGTGCGCACGGCGTTGCCTTTATGATCTCGGTAGTTGAACAGCTCTCGCGCTAAATAGGCGGCGTCGCTTTCACCGTGCAGCAGATCCGGGAAACGCTGAAACTCGTCCATGATGATGAGGTCAGGCTGCAGCGCATCCACGCAGGAGTGGCTGAGTTTGCTCCGCAGGCGGGCGATCACCGCGTTCCGAGAGCCGGTCATGGCGGAGGGGTATCGAGCCCGCCGCCGACGGAAGAGCTCGATAGCTTTCTCCAAGTCGCCGGCCAGAGCCACGTCCTGGCTGACATCCTTTCGGAAGCGGTCGATCAGGGCAGTATCGACCCCTTTGAGCGAAACGTAGTGCTTGATCCAAGATTCCCAACGCTCGGCGCCGACGTCGCACTGCAACAGGTTCTGTAGCCCGCGCGGCGAACTGACCTCGGGGCGCAGCAAATGGAACAGCAGGGCGCGCTCCTCGGCTACGCCAGTCGACGATCGAAGGTCGAACGTCGTGCCTGGGGTCAGGCTGATGAAGTTGACCTTGTTGGCGCTGAGCGAACTTTCGCCCCGCATCTGCAGTGGGACCAGCGTCATACGGGTCGGCAGAGCTAGAGCTTGGTGGCCAAGGACGTTCAGCCGGTTGAGGTTCTGAGCGGCGATAGCCTGGTTCGAGCAGATGTAGAGGATGTCGATCCGGTCGGTTTTATCCCACAGATGCTCGATGGCACGGGCGATAACGCCGCGCGCGACCAGCGTCTTGCCAAGGCCCACCTCGTCGGCTACGAGGAATTGGAAGGCGGGATTTTCGGCGTTGTAGAAGCGGTCGAAGACGTAGTCGACCGTGCGACGCTGGAAGGCTTTCAATAACTGAAGTGCCGATCCAGCCTTGAACGGATCAGCGGACATGGCTTGCCTCCTCGGGCATCGCCAACCGGAAGGCCTCCCAAAGTGCGCGAAACTCCGTCGGGACCGGATCGGCAGTGGAGTCTCCGGTGGCCAGCCGTTTGATCAAGCGCTCGACTGCGGTTAGGCGGCCATCGCCGGCGCAGAGCGCACGTACTAGGTCTTCGAGTAGGGGCACTTCGTCTGCCCCCCCGCGACCCCATGCGCCTTCTCTGCCGCCCGACTGCGCGGCTAAGGCCGCGGCGAATGGGTCGCCAAGCTCAGAAAGCAGTAGCCGCAGATAGCGGAAGAAGGCGTCACGGTTGGTGATGATCGAGCGGAAGATCGCAGAATGGCGCTCAGCCGGAAGGCCGTCCATCGGTAAGCCAATACTGAACAGCAGGCGGGCGTCACTGCCTGAGTCAGCCAGTTGAAAGGCGATGAACCGGGTGAGGTCCGCCAGCGGCATGACGCCAAGATCGACGTCCTTCCCCGCGACCAGCGCAGCCAGGACATCGCGCTGATGCCCGCCGCCGCGGGTGATCGGCCAAACGAAGGCGCTGGCCAGACTGGTGAAGGCCAGCGGTTGCGAGCAGATCAGCCAGACCCGCCACCCAGCGGCGTCCTCACCTTCAGCAAGGGCGTGCTCGCAGCGCAGCGCCAAACCAGCCTTGCAGATTACACGACGTACTTCCTCCAGACGCCGTTCTGCCGCCTTATCCGCAGCGGCGTCCGCCGAGACATCGCCGCCAACGAAGGGGCACAGCAGCCGCCCGAAGCCCTGAGCGCCCAGGATGTTCTCAACGCTGCCTACTTTGGAGGCCTTGCCTGTGATGGTCGCAAACACTTCGACGTTGTTGGCCAACTTGCGGTTGGCAAGCGCCGCTTGGGTGGCGTTGCCAGAGCCAACTGTCAGGACGGTGTCCCAGCCGACCTCCTGTATAAATGCCTTAGCATGGAGGCCTTGCAGGCTTTCCGGCGCCGCCTCTTCACCGTCCTCGCTGGCGGCCATGTCATCGAGTACGCTGACGTGCTCGTAAAGAGCTAGGGTATCGGCCGAGCAAGAGGCCAGTTCGTCGCTCCGCCCCACCAGCACCGGCTTCTCGCGGCTTAGCCTCGCCAGTTGAATAAGGGTAGTGTCGTCACAGAACGGGGAAATGACGCCCATTCGAGTGCAAGCCGACGGTGACCAAACCTCTGACCCGATGCCGTTGACTGCCAGGCTCAGGGTATCAAAATGCTCGGGCAGCACCCACGCAGCTCGATTCAGATCGCCGGCGACATCGAGGGTCAGTGCCCTGATGTCCTCGGATACTGGCTGCACGGTAATCCGCGGCAGGCGTTTTAGAAGGTCGACGATCGGCTTATTGCCCGGCACCACTCGACGGGTAACGTCGCCATCCAGACAAAGGGAAATGTCCCACGAGCGGTCCTGGGTCAGATTCCGCGACAGCACCAAGAGTCGCATTTTTGCCATCCCGCTTCCCGACTGTGGTTTGAAGCGCAGGACCCAGATTTTCGGGTGGAACGCACCGCCCTGCGGAGCTGTGACTTCTATGATCATCTTCTCCAACAGACTGCAGAGCCGGGACTGCGGCTGGATCTGCGCTTGGATATGGCCTGCGTCGTAATAGACGGCGAGCCGATCGGTGATACGTTCAGCGCCCTCAAGCAGGGCCAAGGGCTGACTGAGAATCTCATCGCGATTCTCGGCGGCGAACAGCGCTAGGCTCACCGGTGCGGCCAGGGCCGTCTCGAAGTCGAGGGAGTAGGTAGTGGCGACCGCAGCGTCGAACACATAGCCGGACGGCGCAGACAGGCTTTCGCCGTAGAGGACGCGTGCTTCGGGATCCAGGCTGGCTCTATTGGGCATTTAGCAGATCCTCCAGATGAGACTGGGCCTGCCCCCATCGGAACGATAACTGGTATGCCCCAGAGGCCCCACCCCAGCGATCCAGAGCGGTGTGATTAGCGAAGCGCGACTGCGAAGTCTTCAGTCGCCGCTCCCTCTCGCGGACCAGTACTCTGGCCGCCTCGGAGTCCGGCAGGCCGGCGGCCCCCATTCTAGCTAACGCTACCCAGTCTTGGATGAAGCGAGTTAGCGCTGGACGGATGGTGTGGGTGGGGTGCGCAACCACACGCCAAAAGTCCTCTAGCGACCAGGCTGCAAAGCGTTGGTCGTCCAACCCGACCGCCCATTGGGCCAGTCGGCTGCGATAGAGTTCGATCCAGTCTTCGCGGGCCCGCAGCTCCGCAAGCTGAAGGTTGTAGAGCAGCGCCGCACCATGGATGACGCCGGAAAAGATCTCCGCATGCTGGACTAGACGTCGCGCCTCTGCCGGGAAGTCGCCGAGCGCGGGGTGTTGCCAGATGTAGGCGCATTGACCGTTGTGCGACTGGCCGGCGAGCCAGGTCAGGAGTGAGTTTCGCGCCGAGGCAACTAAGCGGTCGCGAATGAACTGGGCTTCGTCGCCAGTGAGCCTGAAAGAGGTGGTCTCAAGAAGATCAGCAGGGGCGGGCGGCAGGCCCGGATGCCAGTTGCTGCTCTGAAGATCTTCGGAGCCTTCTGCCTCGACGTCAGAACGCTGTCGGCGGCGACGGACTGTTGGTAGCGCCGCGTAATAAGTCTCGCGAGATCCGGGGAACTGGCGGATGCCCCAGGCACCTAGGCCTGCCCAATAGACTGAACTGGGAAGTCGCTGAAGTCGCGCTCCGGCGTCTCGACCTATGACACCGCTCGTCTCACCGCCGGCCTTCAGCGCGTTAGAGAGGCGGATCTCTATGTTTCGGCCCTCTGCGCTGAGTTGGCTGGCTGTGCCGTCGCGCCCTTCAAGCCGACTCAGGATCCAAGGAATGAACAGCATGTAGCGGAGCCGGGTTTGGATTGTGCTGGTGCCCGGGAACAGGTGATCGGCGATGGAATCGCGGATCGCGCCCAAGCCCAGTTCGTCACGGCTCTCGCGCTCCTGGAAAAGAGCCATGATGCGTTGCGCGCGTTGACGCTCCGCCTCATCAAAATCAATCCACGCCAAGGACGACATCAGCACTCCCAATGGCCAACGCGCAAATTTCTCACGCGCGGCGAAAAATTACCCCGAGGACCGCACCAACTCACCACGTGGAAATTGGGAAACCGTTTGCTACGGCGACGGAAATCCACGGATAGGCCTGGCTTTCGACTTTAGTCAGCCCGTAACCACCCGCAAGACTGGCGGCAAAACGCAAGGACGTAGTCCAAGGTTTCAGGTTGGCTCGGAAACCTTGTTGGTCTGATCTTGGGGCACGTTTGGATTGAGGGTCTTCAGGGCTTTCTTATCCAGTCGCGCCTGGCGTCTGCTTTCTGCGGTCATGTGACGCCACTGGCAATCATTTCTGGCAACCCAAGCACCTGCTATCGCGCGAACCGAGACGGCCATCAAGATCGAATACATGGTCAGATCATCTGAATCTTCAACAAGAAGACTAGGAATAAGCACTACAGAGGCCAAGCAGCCAATGAGTATCCAGAATGTCCTTTTGAAGCCGTAGCGGTACCAGCCGATAAAGAGGTATGCGTAGAAGAGATAAGCAAAAAGAGCCCCCCAAAGAAAGCTCAACGTGTTTTTCGTCTCATCGCTGGGCAGGTATGACGCCGTAGGCGTCACTAGCCACGCAAAGCAGTAAAGAATCAGGCTGGCAATTGAGATATAGGTGAAGAACTGAAAAACCTCGGCCATCTGTTTTCCTTAGCCTGCATAATTCCGAAGGGTGCTTACCCTAGCTTGAGCCACTGTAGGGTAAGGAGCCATAGGCTGACTGTCCATGTTCCAATTACACCAATGGACAGCTCCTGGAACAGAGCGCTTGCCAGGCACAGCGTGGAGAAAGGGGCACCAGTGGAATGATGCAGGATCGTAGCGAGGGCCTCACTGCAGCTACCTAGCTCACGATTGCAACGAACCTCTACCGCATTGGTGCCTGGAGTTGCTTTCTAAGTAATGTGCGCGTCACAAATAACTTTTCGGGCCAAACCCGACACGCCGTTCGCTCCGTCGGTTATGCTCGGCATTGGCATCAGTTCCTGCGTTCAGATTGGGCAATCTAACAATTGGCTCCAGTCGTTCGCTTTGCTCACTCGGGACGTCTAATAGCTGCGCTCTTGGTCGCCCCTTAGCCAAACGTTAGACCTCACGAAAGAGCATATGGGTAACCTAAGACAGAAAATCCGGAGGGAGCTTGAGCACAGGCGTCTAGCACAGTCGACGACCGCTCTCGCGGGTCTCACTGGGGCGGTGTCGGCGATCACTGGTACGGCTGCTGCGGCGGCGGCTCCAACCGGCTTGTCCGCCCTATCCGTTGCAATAGGCCTGTCGACTGCGCCCCTTGTAGTCACTGCTGCCCCAGTGGTTGCAGCTGTTGCGGTGGGTTTCGGCACAGCGGCTGGATTTGCCAAGTTCTACTCCTGGTGCAGGGACTATTCCAAGGACGGGGCCGCGGAGGATGGAGCTCCGGACGGTGAGCTCTAACTGAACAAGCCCAGGCATCATGGACAGGCCCGAGCGTCAGAAATGGGACGATTCTGTTGAAAAAGGCAGTTCTGCGGCAGCCACTCAGCCAGGTGCGCCTGCTTTCGAAGTGGCTGCAAGCCACTTCAAGTTGCCTTTCGGCGTTTCACTGAGCGTCCCGGCTCAGGTTTGAAGGTTAATTCGAGGGTTTCTGCTCGCCGCAGGCGTACCTATCCCGTGAGCGGTGGCCCTTGGGGCAAAAGCTTGGCCATGCGACGCAGGTTCTGCACCGTCGCTGCCAAAGTGAATTCGTCAGTGGCATGCGTAGTTTCCGACAAAAAATAAACCAAGTCAGGAGGCCGGGTGGCCTCCTATCTTCGCGTTCTATTTAGACGGGTTGCGTGACGTCCCGCATCAGATCGAAGGAACCGATCCCGGTCATTCGTTCTCCTCATCCCAGGCTTCACCACCGGGAGCCACCGGCGCACCACCTTTTTCCGAGGCCCAAGGATTGCCCACCGGGTCTTCATTGTATTTCGGACCACGACCGATGGCGTAAGCCACCACATTGCCGTTGTAGTCCTCGTCGAGGTAGAAGCGATAGGTCAGCATGTACTTACCCTTGTCACCGTTACCGGCGAAGAAGCCGCGCTGGTAGGTCGGAGAGCCGACCGAGGAACAGACACGCGAGTTGCTGCATTCGACCAGGAACTTACCTTCAACTTCTCGCACCATTTGGCTGCCGTTTTGGGCGGTGTAGACCTCGCTGTAGCTGAGTTTGGTGCCGGGGGTGGTGCAGTTGCGGTATTTGATCGGCGGGAAGATGATCTCGCTTAGCTTCTCTTCGCAGGGCTGGTAGTCAACGCCGAGCACGTACTCGGCCGCCATGGCCGGAAGAGCTGCAGCAGCGAGACTGGTCAGAATAGTCAGTTTGATGATTTTCAAGTTGGTATGCCTCTTGAGGATGAATCACTTCTTGAATTTGACGACGATCCTGTTATCGATCGGGTATTTCTCGATTTCGAAGTCCGGTTGAACGTCATGATGTTGTGGCGGGCAGTGTCGGTATTCGCATTACCAGCCGTCGTCGTGCGGGGCTATGGCGGAGCTCCGGTTTCCGGGCCTTCTCAGCACGCCGACGAAAAGTCCACACGCCAGCAGTACCGCGATCAGGACAAGCGGAAAGCGCAGCAGCAGCGCGCAGGCCAAGACGAACGCTCCCGCGGCGGCCATTGACCCAATGAAGACGAATACGCAGAGGATGAATCGAAGCAGTGTCATCGTGAGACTCCAGCCAAGGAGGCTTCGGTAGCCAGCGATTCCAGCTTGTCCGCTAGCGTAGGTTTGCTCGGTGTTGCGGAATCCGCCTCGGTTTTGTTCGGATCAGGGAGCGGGAAGAACTCTTCGACAAGGGCGCCACTGTCTTCCTCGTTATCCTCGAAGGCCCCTTTGCCAAGTCCCTGCCGCGCAGCATTATCCAAAGCGGCCTGATCGAAACCGGCCGCCCGGCGCACCTCATCCATTTCTTTGGCCGCCTGCAGTGCCGCGGTCATGTCCATCCCGCTGCGCACGGTGATGTCGACGTAGAAAATGGGCGTGCCATGGCTTTGTCGGGTCGACTTGCCGCGCAGGCGAAGTTCCAGCGACAAGCAGGCCAGTCGATTGCCGGAGATGGCCTGGAAGTACTGCAGGCGTGCAGCCAGGGTGCGGATGCTATTGAAGCCTGTCGTACGGAACACGAAGGTGCCCAGCGGATCCTCATCGCCAATGACCACGTTCAGCCGGCCATAGGGCTTGCAGGCACCCCCCTTGGCCAGCGGACAGGCATCCGGCGAAGGGCAGGGCAGGGACTGCATGCCATCCTGGGTGACACGCTTGCAGGTCTCGCCGTTGCCGACACAGAGAGGGCGTCCGGATTGCCGGTCGAAGAGGGTGTAGTCAGCGCGGAAATTCAGCTCCGGCTCGTTGAACAGCAGGCGAATCGGGAGGCTGCGCAGCTTGCCGTCCTGACCCTGGCGCAGCTCGTCGTTGAGCGGGTGCAGTAGCCAGCCATCCCGGCCCTGCACCTGGGAGGTGATGGTGAACTGATCATCCTTCTCCGGCAGACGCTTGCCGTTTTTCTCGACGACCTTGCCGATGGAAATGCGCCCGAGCACGGGTGGGGTAATCGCCAGGCCTTTTAGCATGGTGTTCTCCTGGAAATGAAAAAGGCCATCCGGGCAACAGGTGTCGCCGAGATGGCCAAGGGGGAAGTGATTGAGGGGGATCAGTTGATCAGGAAGCGCCGACTGCCTTCCTTGAGCTTGGCGTAACGCACTTGCAGGTAGGGCTTGTCTTTGAGCAGTCGTTCCACGTCGAGCACGCTGCTGGTCTTGGCTTTTTTCCAGCTGACGGATCCGTGGCTGAACGCCGCTCGGCTTGCTTCGCCCATGGCCTGCTGCAGAATCTGCTTAAGTTCGGCTTCGCGTTTTTCCTTGTCGGCAATCGACTGCCTCACCGCCTTGAGTTCGATGTAGACAGCGGTTAGCCCAGCATGGCTGCTGAAGTCGACAGTCTGGCCGTTGTCCTCCGGATAGAGGCAGCGCAGAGCCGACTCAGCGGAATCCGTACCATCCGCCGGCGGTGGCGTGTCGGTCTCCACGTAGTGCCAGAACTTGCGCTCCAGTTCGATCAGGCGGGCGATCATCTGCTCGTCTCGCTGGATGCGGTGGATCTCCAGCGTCTGACCACCGAGCAGCACTGCCACATCCGCCGCCTGCTTGCCGGTGACGGCGAGTTGGTGCATTACCTGCAACTGCACATACTCAGGCACGCCTTCTTTCCAGAGGCGTGCCCCGTTTATGCCAGCGGTCTTGCATTCGAGGATCTGCACTTCGTCCGCACCGATCACCTCGCGGTCGATATTGGCCAGCATCCAGGACAGCGCGGGATCCGGATGTTGCAGCACGGCATTTATGCGCCGCACCTTTTTGTGGGTACGCTTGCTGTAATGCCAGGCCACGATGGGCTCCAGCACATTGCCCCAATACAGCGGGCTTTCCTCATCCTGAGGGTCGGCCTTCGGTAGCCCGGTATCGCGGCCAGTCTTCTCCAGCCACAGCTCCAGCTGCGACTTGTATGGATTGAGGCCCACGGCGGCGGCCGCATCCGAGCTGCCGATGCCTTGCTTGCGGATCTGCAGCCAGTCCTCGCGCGGCAGCTCCTTGGTGCTGATCAGGCGTAGGGCAGGGCGCGCTTTACGAGTGCTGCCATTCAATGACGTTGCTTTCATGCGGTTCACCTTGCGGACAAAAAACGCCCGATCAGCACAAGGTTGACCGGGCGCGAGGGTGGTTGTAACTGAGGGTTAAGCGGCGAGACGCAGAGCGGCACCCAGGGCGCGCTGCTTGATCTGCGCACCCTGACCGAACCAGGCCGAGTCCATGCGGTATTCATTGCTGCGTGCGCGCCGTTCGTGATCGACGTACTCGGTCACGGCGTTGAGCAGGCCCCAGGCGGTACCGCGTGCCGAGTCCAGCTGGCTACCGCGACCACGGCCTTCATACAGCTCCTGCACCTTACGCAGGGCACGCTCGTTGGGCAGTTGCTCTGGCAGCGCGTCGGTCGGGCCGGTCTCGCACAGCACGTTCATGAAGAAGCCCAGCGCCTCATGCCACTGCACCTTGCGTTCGGCCAACGTGCGCATGCGGTACATGAAGTCGTCCCATTGCGAGACGGCGATGCCGAGCTGCTTCTTCACCGCCTTGGGATCGAAGCGCGTGTTGTGCGGCACCTTGATCGCCCGGCTGGTGCCGTCCAAGGCAATGGTCAGGGTGTTGTTGCACACCACGCGCACCGTAGTCGGCGTCGCCGTGGTGGCCAGGGTGCCGTCGCAGGAGGTGGCCAGTAGGAGATACCCATTCACTTGGTCGTTACCCTTCAGCGTGGAGCCTTGCCCCGTACGCGCCAGCGCCCAGAACTTACGACCGCCCTTGAGCACGCCGGCGGTTTCCAGCTCGTAGCCGGAAACCTCGGTCAGGTCGCGGTAGAACTCCAGCACTTCGCGGGGCTGCACGGTGTGGTAGCGCTGGGAGACCACCGACAACGGTGCCTTGGTGTCCGAGCGGTAAAGCACCTTCTGTTCGGGGAAGGAGTGGATAGCGCCCAGGTGGCCGACGGCATCCGACTTGAAGTGCACGGGGCTTTCGAGTATCTGCCAATCCATGCCGGCTTCGCGCTGCCAGACCTCGATGGGCTGTTTCTGAGTGAGCTGATTGCCCAGGCCATGCCAGGGGGTAGCGCCAGCGTAAGCCATGGTTTCTACGAAATGTGCCATCTGAAGACTCCTTTGGATGCAAGTCGGCATAAAGCGCTGCGCGAGGCGCAGCACCGACCGGATGAATGAAATGAGAGGAGAGGGAGGGCCAGATCAGGCCGGCAGATTGAAGCGATGCCCGCAGAGCAAGCACAGGTTGTGGGCCAGGACGTGGCGGTCCAGCGACTCACCCAACTGAGCGCCAAGTGCGCAGCCACCTACACCACCGGCCAGCCCGCCGAGGATGGCGCCCGACACGGATCCGAGGGTAATGCCGACAGGCCCGCCGATAGCGCCGAGCATCCCGCCAGCGTTTCCGCCAGCGAGAGCAGCGCTGACGCCGCGGACCACACCGCCCACGGTGCCGATGGCCGCGCCGACTTTCATGGCGTGATGGAAGGAAGCGACGTTGGGGGAGTGACAGCGAGGGCACTGCAATGACATGGGGCGAACCTCCTTGGTAGTGATGTCATTGCGGTTATGTAGGACTGAGTTTTTTTCGAATCGAATCAACCAATTGCCGGGGCAGTGATTTCGTTTCTACGGCAGTGACCTTAACTGCGGGGAAATCCCATACCTTGCAAGCGCTCCATAGATTAGACTCGGCCTTTAGCCACAGGGAACGAAAGCATGGCAAGTGAGTTTCATTATCCGCCTGAAGTGTTCAATCTGCTGGTGGATACGATCCCGCTGCTGTGCCGGAGTAAGCAAGACGTGGTTCTCTTCCTCCAAGGCGCAGGAATCTCTCAAGAGGATCTTGCAGAGGTCGCACACATCGTCCGGGCCAACCGTGGCGCCATCAACAAGTTTGAAATCGTTCGCAACGTACTCACCAAGTTGAATGCACGTGGTGATAGCGGCCTCCGTGCGCGCCGTGAAATCATTAAGCGAGTCACTGAATTCGACAACTTCGATACCTGCTGGGACAGTGACCGACTCAAGGCTAAGGGCCTGGTTTCCGAGCTGAGCAAGACAGTAAATGTCAAGGATTCCTTCACTCGCATGAAGCAAGAGCGCGATGCTGAGCGGGAGCAGGTGGTTGCTCGCCAGCGTAAAGAGCAAGCGGCCGCTGCCGAAAAACGCGCCAGGATCGATGACGTGAGCAAGCGACTTTTTGCTTTGTTCGGCATGGACGACAGGCCGCAGGAACGGGGCAAGCTACTCGAATCTGTATTGAACGACCTCTTCACGGCTTACGGCATCACTGTTCGAGAGGATTTCCGCCGAAAGGACCCGGACAGCGCGGTCGTACTTGAGCAGATTGATGGTGTGATCGAGCTGAATGGCTCAATTCACCTTGTTGAAATGAAGTGGCTAAAAGACCCTGTCGGAGTCGCAGAATTTGGCCCACACCTCGTACGCGTCTTTGGTAGGGCGAACGCGAGCGGAATTTTTATTTCAACAAGCGGCTTCACTGAGCCGGTCATCAAGCAGTGTGCGGAGTTCCTTAATCAACGCACCACTTTTCTCTGCTCGTTGCAAGAGATCGTGATGCTCCTGCAGCGTCAAGAAGACCTATTGGCACTGCTCAAGCGGAAGTCTCAGGCTGCGATTGTCGACAAGAACCCTTACCTCGAAATTATTGGCTAGAAATTTAACGGGAAGGACACCCCATGACACTTGATGAGATTAAGGCCTGCCTCCATGCGAGTGGTTTACATATCGCAGCTGAGTCTGGGCTAACAAATGGTACGGGCACGCAGCTTCGGTTGCAAAATGGTGCCATCGTCAACAGCTACCATACCGGCAATTTCAATGTTCAAGGTAAGAACCAAAACGCCGTCAAAGAGTGTCTTGGAGTTCAGCCAACTCTGCCCGTCGCGGCAGTGCCCCAGGGGGTGGCGGCAGCCAAGCCAGTTCTGAGTAAGGTGTTTGTCGTGTATGGACACGATGCGGCTGCGCGCAACGAGCTTGAGGCGATGCTTCGTCGTTGGAAGCTAGAGCCTTTGATTCTGGATCAACTGCCGTCAGAAGGACAGACCATAATCGAGAAGCTCGAAAAGTACACCGCTGAAGTGAGATTCGCTGTGGTGCTTGCGACTCCCGATGACGAGGGCTATCGGGCCAGGCATGAAGATGAGAAGGCATTTAGGGCGCGGCAGAACGTAGTTATGGAGCTCGGCATGATGCTGGCGCTGCTTGGCCGTAAGAATGTTGCCATCCTGATGAAGCAGCAAGACAACATGGAGCGCCCGTCAGATATTCAGGGGCTACTATACATCCCTTTCAAGGACAATCTTCAGAAGGATGCAGGCCTGCTGCTAGCCAAGGAAATGAAGACGCAGGGCTATCCGATTGCCTTGGAGAATGTCTGAGCGCGCGTCCCGGCACTGTGTACGTACTCAGTGCATGGCGGCTGTCCGACATGAAGTTGGATTGGTAAGTGTGACATACAAGGCCAAACAACAACGCTTAAGCGAGTAAATGGCTTATCGCGGATAGTATCGCCTGACCCCAGGTACGGGGAGGCCGTACTTGAAATTTTAATGCTTCTGTAGAAGGCTTCAGGTGCTGCGTCAGAGCTCCCTGGATATTTGAGGAATAGCACTATGTTGAAAAGCGCCAGCATCCAGAGCTTTGGCCCGCTTCCCAATGCGGAATTTCGTTTCGCGCCAGGCCTGAATGTGGTAGTGGGCGAGAATGGCTGTGGCAAGAGCCAACTACTCAAACTGCTCTACTCACTGCTGAAAGTGCAGGCTGATTCTAGGGAGCTGAGCAAAACGGCATTGCAGAAAAGTTGTGCCGATAAACTAGTGGGTGTCTTTCGTCCTGAGTCACTCGGACGCTTGGTGCAGCGGCTGCAGGGGCAGAGCAAATGCGAGATTGCATTGCGTATGGAGACCTCTGCTCACAACCTTTCCATTAGTTTTGCAACGCGCGCGACCACAGCGGTCCAAGTAGAAAAGTCACCTAAGATTGGCTTGGATAAATCTCCGGTATATCTGCCGACCCGCGAGTTGGTGACTCTATGTCCTTGGTTTGTCCCTCTCTACGATAATTATCACTTGGAATTTGAAGAAAGCTGGCGCGATACAGTTTCTTTGTTGGGAAACCCTACAATTAAGGGCAAACGAGAAGCGACTGTAGCTAGGCTCGTCAAGCCACTAGAAGAGGCCATGGGCGGCAAAGTTGTAGTCGACTCGGCGACTGGTCGCTTTTACTTACAGGTGCCGGGCGAGGGCAAGATGGAGATGCCGCTCGTGGCCGAAGGCCTGCGCAAGATGGCTATGCTAGCCCGCCTCATCAGCACTGGAACGTTGTTGGAGCAAGGTTATTTGTTCTGGGATGAGCCGGAGACCAATCTTAATCCCAAGCTGATAAAAATAATTGCTCTCAGCATTATGAGTCTATGTTCGCAAGGTATTCAGGTGTTCGTCGCTAGTCATTCGCTTTTCCTGCTGCGAGAGTTAGAGATTTTGGCGGAAAAACCCGAGTTCAAAGCGGTTAAGCAGCGCTACTTCTCATTGAAGGCAACGGCGCAAGGGATCGAGCTTGAGCAAGGTGATAGTCCAGATGAAATTCAAACTCTAGTTCTGCTAGATGAAGAGCTGAAGCAGTCCGACCGCTTTATTGGGTTGGAGGGCTAAAATGCCTGTGATTGAACAAGTGATTCAGGAAGGTCGATTGACTTTCCAGTTCCCAAATGGGGCTTTAGCCAGCAAATACGATGAGTGGGCGCATTATCGTAGGCAATTCAACAAAGCTTTCGGGGGTACCAAGGCAGTCGATATCCTTTACTCAGAGGGTAGGATGGCTTGGTTGATTGAGGTTAAGGATTACCGAGAGCATCGCCGTACAAAGACTATTGACTTGGCAGATGAGGTTGCGATCAAGGTGAGAGATACCTTGTCAGGTTTGGTTTCCGCCAAGATTAATGCTAATGATCCTGACGAGCTAAAAGTTGCTAAAGAAATTCTCAAAAGTACTCGGCTGCGTGTCGTTCTACACTTGGAGCAGCCCCAAAAACACTCTAAGTTACGGCCTCGTGCTATTGATCCGGCCGCGGTTTCGCAAAAACTTAGAGGCTTATTAAAGGCTATAGACCCACACCCTTCTGTGGTAGACCAAGACACCCTAAATGCTGAAATGACGTGGACCGTACAAGGGTAGACTGGCCAACTTGTCGTGGCGGGGCCGACCCTTCAGCTCTCCTTCAATCGGCTGAACATTCGCACGATGATGCTCCGCAGTTGGTGCTTAAACAAGCTGGAGGCAGTAGGTGCGCTCAGATAACTCTCTCAGAAGCTTGTTCGGCAATTCTCTCGGCAGACGTGGCAATGTTGCTCCCCATTGCCCTGTCTGGATGGGAGAGTTCGTCTAGGCATATGTTGGTTTTATTTATATAGCCAATAGACAGTATTCAACTATCAATCAATAACCATTCAGTAGGGACTTAACTAGTGCCTACACAGCCCAGGCTACCCAAGCCTGGGGATAGGTCATCGGTTAAAAAGTACACAACCCGTATCTGGTATGTCGTAAACAACCAGGTACACCACCATGACCAAGCGCAACACCTACGAGCACCTGTCCCAGTCCGATCGCGCCATCCAGATCGAACGACTTGTCCAATCCATCGAACGTCACGACACACCCGCATTCAGATTCAGGCAAACACGCTCGGGATTTGAGCGGATCGAGGAGACCAGGCTTTCTCGGTACTTCGACCACATCCTGCAGATGGTCGACCTATTCGATGACCGCTACGAATACCGCTACAGCGAACACCTGCAAGCCTTCTATGAAGCTTGTCAGGACATCGGGTTGGAGCGGAACACTGCCGGTCCTGTCTGTCTGAATGAAGAGAGCACGGCCTACCTTGATCACCATCGCAGCATGAACGTCCTGGTGGCTCGGATTCGGCAGTTGACCCGTGCACCATGGTATCGCCGCAAGAAGAATGATCGCCGTTATCAGGCTCGGCAGCAGGAGGGGAGGGTCACTGATTACGCTGACGCTGTGCTTGATCGTTACTCGCGTACCGTCGTGGTCAGGGTCAATCTTTACTACTACTCGGATGCTCAGGTCAGGCTGCGTGTCGAGCACGTATTCGACGATCTGGACAGGCTAATTGATGAGCGTGAGCGTAACCCGATCTTCGACCACGAGACCGGGTACATCTGCAGCGTCGAGCAGGGCGACGACAGGGGCTACCACATCCATGCCGCCTTCTTCTTCAATGGTGCTGAAGTGCGGGGTGACGTCTATAAGGCCATTCAAATTGGCGAATTGTGGGAGCGTATCACTCGGGGGCAGGGCCACTTCAACAGCTGCAATCACGACAAGGAAAAGTACAAGGATAGGCGGGGTATCGGTGTCATCCTGCGGAACGACCGAAAGATCCGCCCCTATGTTCACGAGGCGATGCGCTACCTGGTCAAGGATGCTCAACAGCTTCGGTTGAAGCCCGAGGGGGCTCGAGGCGTACGAATGGGGATGCTCCCGTAAGGGGCTGTAAGCGTCAGAAGGCAGTTTTACATAGTTGGTGACTGCTACTTCTGCTACTCGTAGCAGAAGTAGCAGCGATCAGCCGGTACCTACCGTGAGCAGATGTGGCTGTTAATTCTTTTGGTTCATGTTTTTAGTTGAAAGTCAATGGGTGTGCTTGGGGGCCTAAGCGTCACCCAAGCACAGCTCCTGCCAAGGGGGAGTCGGTTGCATAGCATTGAAACCGTCAATTGCGATGGATGCCATGCTATGAAAAAGATTGGTGCTGAGTGTACTGAAGGTTCTGTATCCACCTGCGCGGATGGCGAAAGGGTCATGCGCTTAAGGTCGCTGCTTAAGTGCTTAGGAGTGGGGCGGTCCACGGTATATGACCGAATTAACCCGAATTCACCGCGCTATGACGCTTCTTTCCCCAAGCCCATACGGTTGTCTGGTGCTGGCGGGAAAGGAGGCGCTGTCGGTTGGTTAGAGTCGGCTGTGTATCAATGGCTCGCAGCAAGGGTGAATGAAAAGGCTTCGCTCATTGATCGACAGAGGGCCGATCAATGAGCGAAAAATATCATTTTGGTCATCTGCCAAGGACAAATGCTTCGTATCCTCAGCGGATTCCAGGAGAGCTCTTGCGGCGAGCTGTCGATGAGGTGGAGAACAATATTCAGGCGCCAAAATCCCTGATTCTTTTTGGGGCCCTGACTGCTATTAGTGTGGCGACTCAGGGTGTTTTTGATGTGCAAAAGCCAAATGGACAGGTCGTTCCAGTTTCTCTGATGTTGTTGTCAATCGCCGACTCAGGTGAGCGCAAGTCTACAGTAGAGAACGTATTCTTAAATGCTATTCGAGAGTTTCAGTCGGCGCGAGATGCAGAATACCAGGAGGCCTGTGCGAAGTGGGTTGTCGATATGAAGTTGTGGTCGGCTACTGAGCGGAAATTGCTCAAGAGTATAGGGAGGGTCTCGCTAAGTGATTCAGAGCTGGATGGACTTCGTGCCTCTTTGCTAGATCATGAAAAATATAAGCCGGTAAAGCCGCGGCAAATGAAACTGATTTATGGAGATGCCACGCCTGAGTCACTTTTTTATGGTCTTTATAAGGACTTTCCGTCGGCCGGGCTGATTTCGGGGGAAGGGGGGAGTATTCTGAATGGCCCTGCCATGCGGGACATCTATAAGATGAACTCAATATGGGGTGGTGAGGCTATCGATGTTTCTCGAAAGTCTGTCGAGAGTTTTTCGCTTGAGGGGGCAAGACTAACAACCGCGATAATGGTTCAGGATGCTGTTTTTAGAAAATACCTTGATCGATCTGGGTGTGTTTCGAGAGGGTCGGGGTTGTGGGCTAGGTTTTTGGTTTGTCGGCCAAATACAACGCAGGGTAAGCGGTTCATTAAAAATGGGACCCTTTCATGGGTTCACCGAGAGAGCTTTAATGAGCGGTTAAGGCAGTTGCTGCTTCTAAATCTAGATGCGCTCCCCGAGCGTGGGTATGAGCGAAGTGTTATTGAATTCTCGCCAGAAGCTTGTGAACGGTGGCTCGGGGTATTTAATGCCATTGAGGAGGAAATTGCCGAGGGCGGACGCTTCTGTGAGATGCGGGATCACGCCTCTAAGTTGGCTGAAAATATCGCCAGGGTGGCTGCTCTGATTCATATTTTTGAAGGGGAGGGTGAGAAAATTTCGGTGAAAGCCTTGAATTTTGCCATTGATTTATGCCATTGGTGTTCAGATGAGTTTTATTTAATCTTTGTGCCTCCAAATCCGTTGCCAGAAGAGGTGCAGGACGCAATTGAGTTGGATAATTGGTTGGGGCGATTGCGTCGCGAGGGAGCAGAGTGGGTTCCGAAAAATTATATTAGAAAGTATGGGCCTAATAAGCTGCGCCAGAAAATTAGATTGGATCGTGCGCTGGAAGAGCTGTTTCTGGAGCGTAGGATCAGGTTTTTTGAAGTGAATAAAGAGACGCGTATTGAATTCCTATAGGGTCTTTTTGTGCTTGTGAAATGTCTCCTGCGGGATTCCTGATCTTTCGATTTCGTTGATAATGAACGCTGCGGCATCCTCTATTACCTTCCCAAATTCATTGGAGAAAATGAATTCTTCCAAAATAGGTGCGAGGATGCGTGCGGCGCTTGGAATGTCTTTCCATTCGCCGGGTGGAGGGGTTTCTAAAAGCATTGCCAAACGCGTACGAGCTTTTGTTCGGATTCCAGATTTTCCTTGTCCACCGGCTTTCCCTCTCGTCTTGTTCCTTTTCTTTTCTTCAATGGATTTTATGTGAATGTCTAGGGCGCCAATGTGATACGCAGCGTAAGTGGCGAAGTTTGCTGCTTTTTGCTCATCGCCGGAGTTAATTTTTACTAAGGCGTTGTGATAGTAGATTGAAGCGTATGCAAAGTGTATTTTTGTAATTTTTGAATCTCGGGTCTCTGATAGTTTTTGCTCGGTTGTTGGATTTTTCCAGCAGGGCGAAATGTCAGTCCACTTTATTGACTTTTTGCTGCTAAGCTTCTTGAGTTCTTGATTTAGTTTGTAGTTTAGTTCTTTGCTCCAGAGTTTATTTGCTTTTTCGCTAAGGTAATCTCTTATTTCGGTTACTAGCTCGCGGGTGCTGCGGGCTGCAATCTCAATAGGGAGGAGGTAGGGTATTTTTTTTGTCATAATTAGGGTTCTATGGGCTTCTGCTAATACAAGCGAAGGAAATTGGCCTGTTATGTCGTCAGCGGGTGTCGTTTATCTAAAAGGCGCGAACGTAAGTATGTGCCTCCATTGTGTTAATTGGGTGAGGTGATTAATTAAGGGGGCTAAAACCATGCAGGTTGCTGTATTGTTGTTAAGTTACTTGCGGTGCTGCTAGTTGTGAGTGATTGTAGGTAGTCCCCGAGATTATGCCATGCCCCCGCCATTTCCTTCACGTAGCTATGGCGCTGGTAGGTGCGTTTTACTTTATTCTCTTCTGTGTGATTTAGGCAGCGTTCTGCTACTTCGGGGAGCACTCCTAACGCCGTCATGACTGTTGCACCCGTGCGCCTCAGGTCGTGTGGAGTCCATTTTCCGCCAGCAAGGAGGAGGGCCTGTGCTTTGGCGCTACGGTTACTCATTACGTTTTGGCCAGGCAGGCGCTGCCTATCGCCGAGTTGCTTGGTCACGGTCTTCGAGCTGACAGGTCCATTCGCGTCGGTGTTGGGATAGCACCAAGCGGAGTGGCCATTCAGAGCCCTGACTTTTTCGAACTGGCGGATGGCAAACGAAGAAAGCGTCACACTGTGGGACTTTCCATTTTTGCTGTTCTCTGCCGGTATGAGCCAGATACCTTTGGTGAGATCAACGTGCTCCCAGCGAGCGTTGAGCAGTTCGCCTATACGGCAACAGGTAGAGAGGGCA
Source organism: Pseudomonas sp. BN417 (assembly GCF_029871205.1). Taxonomy (GTDB): domain Bacteria; phylum Pseudomonadota; class Gammaproteobacteria; order Pseudomonadales; family Pseudomonadaceae; genus Metapseudomonas. Next base: position 77,642 of record NZ_SSOJ01000091.1, read on the forward strand.
ATCCAAATCGCTGCTTCAGTGGACGGTAGCAGACCGGCATGCGGAGAGAGTTCCGCCAGGGAGCGGATCTCGTCATCGCTCAACACCCGGTCGCGCTCGACATCCTTCCCTCCGATCTTGGCTTTGCGGATACTGGCGGTTGGATCGTGCTCTATCAGGTCGCGATCCACTGCAAAGCGGAACATCTGCCGCATCAGGCTGAAGATAAGCTTGGCCATACGGTTGACGCCGCGGGCGAGGAGGGCATCGGTTACTTCAGTGATGTGGCCTTTCTTCACGTCGGCCACGGCCATCTTGCCCAAGAATGGTAGTACGTCCTTTTCAAACATTCGGCGCACCTCAGCGCCTCCATCCTTGCGGTTGATCAGGTCGACCTTGGCCCAGTGTTCGAACAGCTCGGAGACACTTTTCCTCGCGGCCTGCCGGGCTTGTTCTGCTTCTGCGGCGGCTTTTTCTGCGGCGAGGCGCGCTAGATCGGCATCCCGGGCGGCGATGCGTGCCGCCTCCTCAGCTTCAAAATGCTCCCGAATATCCCGAATCCCAGCCTTGTGCAGGCCCGCGAACTCCTTGGCCCGCTGTCCTGCCTCGGCGAGCGTCATGGTGCCTTCCAGGCCGTCGCGGCTGTATGTTCCGATGGGATAGGTGATACGTTCGCTGCTGCTGTTCGTATAGCGGAAATAGAAGAGACGTTCTCCGCTGGGGGTGATGCGGGCGACCAGGCTGCCATGCCCCCAGATGGCGACCTCGCTCAGCCATTTATCACTACTTCCCGGTTTGGCCGTCATTTGACGGTCGGTGATCTTGGCCATGTGGTCAGCTTTTCCGTTGCCAATTGGTTGCCAATTAAGATTCTCTGGTTGCCAATTCGTTGCCAATTGAGATTGGCTTTGTTCGAATCGCATTAGCCTATTTTGGACAGGGAAACGGCTTAAGGCCAGTAAAATCAAGGGGCTCATGCTTTCCGCTTGGAATCGTTTGGACGCAGTTGGATCGGTTCTTACCTGTATGGGGTGCAAGGGGTCGAGTGTTCGAATCACTCCGTCCCGACCATATTCAGAGAAAGGCCGGTTCAGAAATGAACCGGCCTTTTTCGTTTCAGGGACTTTTGCGGGACTCTTCATCCTGTCTTCCTCCTCAGTATTGTGAGCACCGGCCTGCGGGAGTCGGTAACCGATATCTTGTTGGCTTCATCGATCAGTTTTCCCAGCTCTGCCGCCGAGTAATGACTGGTGATGCTGCCGTTCTTTTGCCCCAGAAGAGCTCTCCGGTCTTCTTCCGTAACCCCAGCCACCCGAAGCCTACGGCCGAACTTGTGCTTCAAGTCGTGGATACGGATCGAAGCGAATCCGGCTGGAGCAGGGCGCAAAAACTGTTCCTGGAATTTCTTTGCCGCCCTCACCCTGGCTTTCTTCCAGGCCGAGCCAGGGACGCTTCTGCTTGTCACGCCATTTCCTGGCGCAGAGATTGAGGATGCGTATGACACGCTCCAGGGCGATGTTCACAGTTCGGTAAGAAACCCCGTGCTTCACCTTACCGTCGCTGGTCTTGCTGGTTTCAGACGATCCTTGATGTACGGGGCCAGCGTTTCATCATCGACGTGAGTGACAGGGGTGTCCCCGATATATGTGTCCAACTGCTCCAGATAGATGGCAGTGAGACCTATCGAGGGTTGGTCCTTGTACTCAATCAGATAACGAGTGGCTGCTTCCCGCCAGGTTCGGATCCTGCGTACGCCTTAGATCTTCTGCTCGCGCAGGCGTCCAGTTCCTCTCGATCAAAGCCGATGCCCTGCACCCCAATACGAAACTCCCGGACGTAGGGGCGCACAGTCTTGTTGAACTCGGTGCGGCACATGCCGAGGTAGGCTGGTGCTGCATTGGCTCGGAGTATCCGGGATATGCAAGAGGTCAAGCGGGCAGGGCGTTGCTCGGTTGTTGCGGACATTGCTGTCTTTCTCCTCGTTGCCCTGTTCCTCGTGCAGATGCTGGCTGCTGCCAATTGGACAATCAACGCAAGTGGAGAGGGCCGGGGATGCTCATGGCCTAATTAATACATATCAACTAGTGCAATGAATCGCTCCGGCTTTCCTAGCTCCCCTCCAAGCTATGTCAGCCGCAAATAATCCCCAGCGTTAGCCGAGGCGTTTGCGGATCTCGTCGAAGGCCCGCTGAATCACTTTCTGTTGCTCGGGGTCGATCTCAAGTTCACTGCATAAGGGGGGCCACCCGGAAAGGGCATCGAGGGTCTGCTCGATGTAGAGATCCGGGGTTAGGTAGCGGAAAGGAGCGCAAACCTGTTTCAGCTTCTTGCGAGTGGCCAAGCCGGAACCATTGAACGAGGTTGTGTGCTCATCTGCATATCCTCGAACAGAGGCATAGGTCAGGTCATAAGCTGGGGCCAGCACCCATCGCCCCTGATCGTGCAAGAACGCGAAGTTCTTAGCGTGGTCGTCATGGTTGTGGGTCAAGGCGTTGAACACCATGAGCTTCGCCATGCGCTCGACCTCTGCCGCATGGTTAGTGAAAGCGTTGGTCGCTTTCAATAGATCTGAATAATCCAGCGATGGAGCTTGGTAATCGGCATAGAGAATGCCGCTAGCAGTCATCATGTGGACTTTGCTATTTCCGATCCGATCGAAACGCTCGGCAGAAAAGAAACGCTCGATTCCGGTTGAGGACTTGACTGTGAGCAGATTGCTTGCGGCCATCTTCACCCCGGCACGTTCTGCCAACACCGAGTAGGCATACTCAATGGCTCCGGTGTCACGATGCTCGGTTGGTGCCCGGAATTTTACTAGCCAGTGCTGGTAGCCAGCCGGAAGCCGCTTGAAAGACGTACTGCACTGCGTTCCATCTAGTGATAGGGCAACGACGACCTTGGGGCGGGCACCGGCAGGGGAGCCACCAGCCAGGCGCAGAGCATCAAGGGTGGACGAGGTTTCTCCTTCGTAAACAGCCTGGGACTCCTGATAGAGCTGGACCAGGTCAATATCATCCTCGTCGGTGGTGCGCTCGAGGACTGGGCGATACTCCAATGCACCCATGCCCCTGTCGGCCATGTAAGCCAGCCGGTCGAGCGGGGAAATGTCTCTCCGGTCTTTTCCATGCTTGGCAAGGAAATAACGGTCCATGAGCAGCAAGCCCCAGCCGTCCGGGAGGGAGTCAGCAAACGCCCCTGGTAGGCCAGAGAAAAGGACTGGATCTGCTGCTTTCTGTGGTTGGGTAGTGAAGTCCATGTTTAGGGGCGACAGGTTGAAGCCTTGCGTCACCCACTGCGGGTGATAGGCAAAGTAGATGCCCTGTCGGCTAGCGACCAGCTCCCCGACAGGTATGCCCGCTAGCAGTACTTCTACGGTGTTGATCGATTTCATTGGCGTCCCCGGGTACGTCCTGCCTGCTTGATTTCTTCAAGCGATACGGGGCGCTCATGCTTGAACAGTTCAGCGAGTTGGCGTGTGGCGCCAAGTGCCGTGGCGATGAGCACCAGGGCATCGAGAGTGATCTGCCCATTCGATTCGAACCGCTTGATTGTCGACTCGGAAACACCCGCCATCTGTGCCAAGGACTTGCGGGAGAGGTTCTGTGCGAGTCGCGCGTCCCGGGCGTTGGCACCGATCTTCTGGGCTAGTTCGCCGGGGGCGAGCAGGGCATGGGTAAGGGCCAAGGTAAACCCTCTTATAACGGTTCATTTTTGAGCCATTGTACGCCTTAAAGCAGTATAGTGGTCCATATATGATCCGCTAAATCTATGGTGAGGATTTGAGCCACGCCAGGGTCAGAATAGTGCGAGCAGGCCTCGATAGGGGCTGATTTCGAGCCAGGTGGCGTGGCTGAGTCGTCCTGGAAAGCCCGTAGCGTCCAGACCACCCACAAGTCCTTTTCCAGCAGGTGAGCAGGGCGGCCCGTCTGGGCAGCGGCAAACTGAAGTGCTTCACGCTGATCCTGTTCCGATAACTCGAAGAACTGCTCAGGCATGCCGCCTCCTTCGCGGCCGTAGCACGGCGTTGCAGGGCGAGCATGCGATCCTTGGGGGAGTCCCAGGACACCGAGGCCATCCAGGCTTGCTCGGTGGAGGTGAGTTCGATCAGGTAGGTGCGCCGCGTGGTGGTGATGACCAGATTGGTCTTGAGGTCGACCCGTGTTGGCTAGATCAGCACGCTGACACGCAGTTCGTCTCCACTACCGCTGGAGGTGTCGCCCACAATCCAGCGCACGGTATCGCCGGCGGCCACCGTGACCAGCTCCTCGCCAGCCTGCAGGTTGATTGCCGTCACCCGCCCCGGGCTGGTGTACACCTGGTACAAGGCTCCGTCGGAGTAGGGCCACACCTGTATGGCATTGATGTAGCCCTGGCACGCGCTAATTGGCGCGAACGGCGAAGCGGGCATCGGGAAATTTTGGCATCGCGACGCGCGCCTCGCCCGACGATAGAACAGGGGTTCGCTCCACCGCAAATACCCGCTCGGTCAGTCGATCGCCTCGTAGGGCAGACCGACATAGTTCTCGGCAATCGTCTTGCGCCCGGCCAGCGAGCCGACGTAGTAGTCCAGCTCGGTGCGCTGCATGCGCTGGCTGAACGCATCGGTATCGGGGAAGCGGTGCAGCAGCGAGGTCATCCACCAGGAGAAGCGCTCGGCCTTCCAGATCCGCCGCAGGCAGATTTCCGAGTATTTCTCCAGCAGCTCGCTGCGGCCTTCGGCATAGACCTTGACCAGGATGCGGTACAGCGTGTTGACGTCGCTGGCCGCCAGGTTCAGGCCCTTGGCGCCGGTCGGCGGGACGATATGCGCGGCGTCGCCGACCAGAAACAGGCGGCCGTAATGCATCGGCTCGACCACGAAGCTGCGCAGCGGAGCGATGCTCTTTTCGATCGACGGGCCAGTGACCAGCTTGGCCGCGGTCTGCTCCGGCAGGCGGCTTTTCAGCTCGTTCCAGAAGCGCTCGTCGGACCAGTCCTCGACCTTTTCCTCGGCCGCCACCTGCACGTAGTAACGGGTGCGGGTCGGCGAGCGCATGCTGCACAGGGCGAAGCCGCGTTCGTGGTTGGCGTAGATCAGTTCGTCGCTCACCGGCGGCGTATCGGCTAGGATGCCAAGCCAACCGAACGGGTAGACCCGCTCATACTCCTTGAGCACCTCACGGGGAATGGATTGGCGCGACACGCCGTGGAAGCCGTCGCAGCCGGCGATGTAGTCGCAATCCAGGCGGAACTGCTCGCCGTCCTGCTCGAAAGTGACGTAGGGCGCATCGCCCTTCAGGTCGTGCGGCTGCACTTCGCCGGCCGCGTAGAAGGTCCGCGCGCCGCTGGCTTCACGGGCTGCCATCAGGTCGCGGGTGACCTCGGTCTGGCCGTAGATCATTACCGTCTTGCCGTCGGTGAGTTCCTTCAGGTCGATATATTCCTGGCGGCCGTCGAAGGCCAGCTCGAAGCCGTCATGCACCAGGCCTTCGCGGTCCATGCGCTCGCTGACGCCGGCCTCGCGCAGCAGTTCGACCATGCCCTGTTCGAGCACGCCGGCGCGGATCCGGCCGAGCACGTAGTCGGCGCTCTGGCGCTCGACGATGACGTTGTCGATTCCGGCCTTGTGCAGCAGCTGGCCGAGCAGCAGACCGGCAGGGCCGGCCCCGATAATGGCGACTTGGGTCTTCATTGTTGTTGTCCTCGTGCATCGGGCCTAGGGAAAGCTCAAGGCCCTGTGAGCCTGAATTCTCGGCCGGAACGGTGCACGGGATAAATGCAGAAAACCTTCAAAGCGTTGGACGATTTGCTCATCCAGGCCTTGTCTAACCTTCGCTCGCCACGTTTCCAACAGCCTGGCCGGCGGCAGGCTGTTCGCGCCGCGATGCCTCGCGAAACTCGCTCGGACTCAGCTCGCTGTTCTTGCGGAAGAAACGGCTGAAGTAGCCAACATCGGAGAAGCCGAGGTCATGGGCGACCTCCTTGATGCTCAGGCTCGAGTAGGCCAGTTCGCGCTTGGCTTCCAGCATCAGGCGGGCGTTGATTACCGCCATTGGCGTCATGCCCAACTGCTCCTGGCACAGGCGGCCGAGGGTGGCGACGGTGACGCCGAGGTCGCTGGCGTAGTCCTTGACCGGGCGGTGTTGGCGGTAGTCGCTGTCGACCAACTCGCGGAACGCCTTGACCTGCTGGCTGCGCCGGCTGATCGCGGCCACCGGCTGCTCGGCGTCCGGCCCGGCGAAGCGGAAGATGTGGATCAGCAATGCCATCAACAGTCCTATGCTGCAGGCCTGATGGTCGCGCTCGCGGCTGAAATACTCCTCGCGCAATTGCTGGCACAGCGGCAGCAACGGGTCGTCGGCGCCGCTCCAGCGCGGCAGAGGGATCACTTGGGGCCTCTGCAGTAACGGCAGCAGGTTCGGCGCTAGGGTGCGGGCGATGCTTTCCAGCGGCGGTTGCACGGCGGTGATCACCAGGCCCTCGACCCGCCCGGCCCAGTTGAAGCCATGCACGATCTGCGCGGGAATGACGATCGCGCAGGGCGCCTGCGCCTGCACCCGCGCGCTGTCCATCAGCACCTCGCCGGCGCCCTGTTGGACATAGAGGATCTGCAGCAGGCCGTCGTGGCGGTGCGCGGAAATCTCCCAGTTGTAGGCGCCGGAACGCGCCGAGATCGACTCGACGTGCAGCGCTTCGTGCCACACCGGCTGCGGGGTTTCGCCATAGAGATCGTAGTTGGGGATCTTGCTCATTATTGTGCTGGTCTGCAGGCGAGATGGTTTTTTACCATAGCGAAGATTTCCACCTCCCGGAAACCCGCCCGCCGGATGCATAAGTTGGGTTGCGCACAGCGCTACCCAACGACGCCGGAAGGCTGGGTATCGCTGCGCTCAAGCCATCCTCCAAAGCCTCGCGTTCACGCGCTCGTGCGAGCCTTTATCGGCTTGCGCAAGGGTTTGGACATTTTGTTGAAAATGTCTGGCTGCTTGCGGTTTTTGTCCATTCTGCGCCCGAGGCTACCGGCCATAAGCTGGATTCCAGGCGCGGGGCTGCCGAATCTCCCCGCCGCCACTCGCTTTTCGTGCCTGGCTTGCTGGAGATAACAATGACCAATTCCCAAGCGCAAAACCCCTGGCTCGGTCTCCACGACGCCGTGTGCGTCGTTACCGGCGCTGCTGGCGGCATCGGTGCCGAGATCGCCACTTCCCTGGTGCAGCAAGGGGCTCGCGTGGTGTTGCTGGACCGTGAGCTGGACAAATGCCGTGACCTGGCTGGCGTCCTTTCCCAACTGGCCGGCCACGAGGTGCCCGCCATCGGCTGTGATATCGCCGACCCGGTCAGCGTTCAGGACGCCGCCGCGCAGGTCGAGGCGCGGTATGGCCGCTGCGATGTGCTGGTGAACAATGCCAGCGTGCTGCGCCCTGCCGCCTTGGAGGAGGTCACCCTGGAGCAGTGGAATCAGGTGCTCTCGGTCAACCTCAACGGCTACCTGCTCTGCGCCCAGGCCTTCGGTCGCTCGATGCTGGCGCGTGGTGCCGGGCGCATCGTGCATGTCGCGTCCATCGCTGCCCACTATCCGCAGACCTGGAGCGGTGCCTACAGCGCGGCCAAGTCAGCGGTGAGCATGCTCTCGCGGCAGCTGGCGGCGGAGTGGGGCGCCCGGGGCGTGCGCAGCAATGCCATCTGCCCCGGCCTGATCCGCACGCCACTGTCGGCGGCCTTTTATGCCGATGCCCGTGTCGAGCAGGCGCGCAAGGCGATGACCGCCAACCGTCGCATCGGCGAGCCGGCGGACATCGCCAACGCCGTGCTCTTTCTCGCCAGCCCGCGCTCGGACTACGTCAACGGCGCCGAGATCACGGTCGATGGCGGCCTGGAGTCCATGCTGATGGCACTGATCCCGCGGCCCGGCTACGAATCGCCCGTCAGCCAGGGCTGATCCGCCCCCCATTCACCGCCCGAGAGCCTATGCCTGCCTGATGCCGGGCGGGCGGCTTTCGGCCCGAATTTCGAGAGTCAGCCCATGAACCAACAGACAGCCAACCGAATACAGTGCGATGTGCTGGTGATAGGCGCCGGCGCCGGCGGCCTGTCCACCGCTATCACGGCCAGGAAACAGGGCCTGGAAGTGGTGGTCATCGAGAAGGACACCGTCTTCGGCGGCACCACGGCCTTTTCCGGCGGCGTGCTGTGGATTCCCGGTAATCGCCACGCCCGTGCCAACGGCATTGCGGACAGTCGCGAAGCCGCGCGCGCCTACCTGGAGAACGAGACCGGCAGTTTCTTCGACGCCGAGGCGGTGGACGCCTTCCTCGACGCCGGCCCGGAGATGGTGGACTTCTTCGAGCGCGAGACCGAGGTGAAATTCGTTCCAACCCTCTACCCGGACTACCACCCGCATATCGCCGGGGGCGTCGACACCGGACGCTCCATCCTCGCCGCCCCTTTCGACATTCGCCGCCTGGGCAAGGACATGGCGCGCCTGCGCCCGCCGCTGAAGACCATCACCTTCATCGGCATGATGTTCAACTCGTCCAACGCCGACCTGAAACACTTCTTCAATGCAACCCGTTCGCTGAAGTCCTTCGTCTACGTGGCCCGGCGCCTGGCTACCCATCTGAAGGAGCTGCTGCTGTACCGTCGTGGCATTCAGGTCACCAGCGGCAACGCCCTGGCGGCCCGCCTGGCGAAATCGGCGCTGGACCTCGGCATCCCGATCCACACCGGCACCGGCGCCCGTGAGCTGCTGCTGGAGAACGGCCGGGTACGCGGGGCCATCGCCGCCGCTGCCGGCGAGGCGCTCCGCATCGAGGCGCGGCGGGGCGTGGTGCTGGCCTGCGGTGGCTTCTCCCATGACCTGAAGCGCATCCGCGAGGCCTATCCCCATCTGCGCCGTGGCGGCGAGCACTTCTCGCCGGTGCCGGCGGGCAATACCGGCGACGGCCTGCGCATGGCCGAGGCGGCGGGTGGCCAGGTGGATATCCGCTATCCCGAGGCAGCGGCCTGGATGCCGGTGTCCAGGGTGCCCATTGGCGGCGGCCACACCGCCTTCCCGCACCTGCTGGACCGCTATAAACCGGGAGTGATCGGCGTGTTGCGCAATGGCCGTCGCTTCACCAACGAGTCCAACTCCTACCACGATGTCGGCGCGGCCATGATCCAGGCCTGTGCGGGCGAGCAGGAAACCGCCATGTGGCTGATCTGTGACAGCCGCACCATCGCCAAGTACGGCCTGGGATATGCCAAGCCGGCGCCGATACCGCTGGCGCCCCTGGTACGCAACGGCTACCTCGTCAAAGGCCGGACTCTGGCGGAACTGGCGCAGCGCGCCGGCCTGGATGCCGCCGAACTGGAGCGCACCGTGCGCGAGTACAACCAGGGTGCGGGGCAGGGCGAGGATCGTCAGTTCGGTCGCGGCAGTACCTCATTCAACCGCTACCTGGCCGATCCGGAGCACCGCCCCAATCCCTGTGTGGCACCGGTCAGTGAAGGCCCCTTCTACGCCCTGAAGGTGGTGATGGGGGATCTCGGTACCTTCGACGGCATTCGCACCAGTGTCCAGGGCGAAGTGCTGGATGCCAGCGGCCAGGCCATTCCCGGCCTCTATTCGGTGGGCAACGACCGCGCCAGCGTGATGGGCGGCAATTACCCCGGCGCCGGCATCACCCTGGGGCCGATCATGACCTTCGGTTACCTCACCGGCCGCCACCTGGCCGGCGTCACCACCGCCAGGGCCAAGCGCCAGGAGGTGGCCTGAGATGAACCACAAGCCGATCGTCGACCATCGCATCTACACCATCAAGCCACGCGGCATGGCCGAGTTCCTCGAGGTGTTCGACCGCCTGGCGATGCCGCTGCTGCTCAAGCACCTGGGCGCGCCGCTGGCGTTCTACACCAGCAGCATCGGGCCGCTGAACCAGGTGGTGCATCTATGGGGCTACGACAGCCTGGATGACTTCGAGAAACGCAGCTCCGCGCGCGACAGCGACCCCGATTTCAACGAGTACCTGCAGGCCTCCAAGCACCTGATCGTTGCCCAGGAGACGCGGATCATCAAACCGGTGCGGTTCAGGGCGCTGGAGGGGCGCTGAGGCCTTCGTTATCCCCGCTCGTTCCTTGTTAAAGAGTGGGAGAGGGGACTGATCCGTGTGACAGCTCTTCGTACAAGGAGACATCACATTCCCCCGCCTGCCTTCGGGGAGGCATGTAAGGCAACACCTGGCCATCAGGCCATCGCTTCGAAAACAAGAAAGCGGCCGCCCACGTTGGCGACCCACATTGAGAGGTGACTGCTGTGAACAAAACGCAAATGCTGGACGTGCGTGAACTGATCGATAGCCGGCCGCTCGGCGGCTATCAGAAGTGGATCATCTTCCTCGGCTTCCTGATCATCGCCCTCGACGGTTTCGATGTGGCGATCATGGGCTTCATCGCCCCGCAGCTGAAGATGGACTGGGGCCTCAGCCCGCAGGCGCTGGGCCCGGTGCTGAGTGCCGCGCTGATCGGTTTGGCGGTCGGCGCATTGGTCGCCGGCCCCTTGGCCGACCGCTACGGGCGCAAGATAGTGCTGGTCTGCAGCGTGTTCTTCTTCGGCCTGTGGACGCTGGCCACGGCATTTTCCACCGATGTCAGCATGCTGGTCGCCTTGCGTTTCCTCACCGGCCTCGGCCTCGGTGCGGCGATGCCCAACGCCAGCACCCTGGTGTCGGAGTACGCGCCAGAGCGCAGCCGTTCGTTCCTGATCACCGTGGCCTTCTGCGGCTTCTCCCTGGGCGCCGCCGGCGGCGGCTTTCTCTCGGCGTGGATGATCCCCAACCTCGGCTGGCACAGCGTGCTGGTGCTCGGTGGCGTGCTGCCGCTGATCGTCGCGCCGATCCTGTTGTTCAAGTTGCCAGAGTCGGTGAGGTTCCTAGTGGCGAAGAACGCGCCGGCCGAACGGGTGTGGAGCATCATCGAGCGCCTGGCGCCCGGCAGCACCAACGCCAACACCACCTTCATGCTGCCCGAAGCGCCGGCGGTCAACCGCAGTCCCGCGCAGATCGTGCTGTCGCCGCGCTATCGCTTCGGCACCCTGATGCTGTGGACCGGCTATTTCCTCTCGCTGTTCCTGGTCTACCTGTTCAGCAGCTGGCTGCCGACCTTGGTCAAGGAGGGCGGCGGCTACAGCGTCGCCGACGCCGCCATCGTCACCTCGATGTTCCAGATCGGCGGGCCGGTCGGTGCGCTGAGCGTGGGCTGGGCGATGGACCGCTGGAGCCGCTATCGGGTGATCATGCTGACCTTCCTGCTCGGCGGCGCGGTGATCTTCGCCATCGGCCACGTCACCCACGAGTTCGTCCTGCTCTGCGCCGTCGCCTGGGCGGTGGGCTTCTGTCTCAACGGCTCCAGCGTCGGCATGAACGCGCTGGCCGCCTGCTTCTACCCGACCGAGGCGCGCGCCACCGGCGCCAGCTGGATGAGTGGAGTGGGCCGCTTCGGCGCCATCCTCAGCGCCTTCGCCGGTGCGCAGATGATGACGCTGGGCTGGTCGTTCGAGCAGATCTTCGCCGCCCTGGTGATCCCAGCCGGCCTGGCCGCGCTGGCGATCTACACCCAGGGTCGCCAGCACGCGCGCAGATCCCAACTGCAGGCGCTGCAGGTGTCGGCGCTCTGATTGACGTGGCGGCGTCTTTAAATGGCATTGAGCACTGGGACGGAGATCTGAACCTGCTGCGTAAGTCCGAGATTGGAGGACAGAAAAGAGAATCCGGCCAGTAGTACAACCAGCCCTTTGTAGCTAAAGGGTAGGAATTTGCTGAAGGACTCGGCACAGGAACAGGTGAGGTCAACGGCGGTTACTAAACAGGCCAACGTGATCAGGAAGGCGAGAAGCTGGTTACCTAATGCACCAAAAGCGTACTGAACGTAGGAGTAGAGGACTTCCGCCCCATTCGTAGCGTGCTCGCCATTGGCAATCGAGGCGACCCAGGCCGTGGTCAATTCGACTCTTCGTACGCCTGATCTCAGTAGTGCGGTCCTCTGGAAGCATCCGGCAATCCAACGCCTTTGGAAAAGCGAGGATGCGCGTGAGGGACTTGCTGCTTTTGCTGAGAAGCGGTCGCCCCGCTGGACTGGACGCTAAATCGAACTCCGCTACCCCATCTGTCGTTTTAGCGGCAGATGGGGCTGAGCCTGGCCGGTGAGTTGCCTCGCTCCGGAGAAAAAGCCCCAAAGACCAACCCAGGCCCGACGACGCGCTCAGGTTTGCACCGCTGACTAGCGATGCGCGGTGGCACGGGCTGGCGTTTGCTTGAACCTGGATTCATTCGCAGTTTCCCCAACGTCCGACGAACTTCAAATCATCGGAGGGGGACGCTTCACGCCTAAATTTGCTAGAGGGATAACAACAATGAAGCTCTCAAATCATTCAAATCGTCAGCCGGTATCCTCGGTTCGGTCGGCGATTGCGCTCTCCATCGTTTGTGTAGCCGGAGCCTCCTCTGTGGTAGCAGCCGCGCAAGAAAGCGGTTTCATCGAGGATGCGACGGGCACCCTGACTCTTCGGAACTACTATCTCAATCGCAATTTTGTGGACACCGCCACCCAGGGCAAGGCTGAAGAGTGGACACAGAGCTTCATACTCGATGCCAAGTCGGGCTTCACTCAGGGTACCGTGGGCTTCGGCGCCGACATGCTCGGCTTGCTTTCGGTCAAGCTTGACGGTGGCAAGGGCACCAAGGGCACCCAGCTACTGCCGGTCCATGGCGATGGTCGTCCCGCCGACGACTTCGGCCGTCTGGCCTTGGCAGGCAAGATGCGAGTTTCGAATACAGAACTGAAGGTCGGCGAGTGGATGCCGGTGTTGCCGATCCTACGCTCCGATGACGGTCGCTCGCTGCCGCAGACCTTCCAGGGTGGCCAGGTGACTTCCAAGGAAATCGAGGGCCTGACCCTTTATGGAGGCCAGTTCCGGGGCAACAGTCCGCGCAATGATGCGAGCATGGAAGACATGTTCATGAACGGCCGGCCCGACGCTACATCCGACCGCTTCAACTTTGTTGGCGGCGAGTACGCCTTCAATGAAAACCGCACGCTGGTTGGTCTGTGGAATGCCGAATTGAAGGACATCTACGAGCAGCAGTTCGTCCAGCTGGTGCACAGCCAACCCATCGGCGACTGGACGCTCGGCGCCACCCTCGGCTACTTCACCGGCAAAGAAGACGGTAGCGCCAAGGCTGGTAACCTGGACAACCACACCTGGTCCGGTCTGTTCTCCGCGAAGTATGGCGGCAATACCTTCTATGTCGGACTGCAGAAGGTTGGTGGTGACGATGCCTGGATGCGGGTCAACGGCACCGCTGGCGGCAGTCTCGCCAACGATAGCTTCAGCTCCAGTTATGACAATGCCAACGAAAGCTCTTGGCAGGTACGCCATGACTACAACTTCGCTGCAGTCGGAATACCCGGATTGACCCTGATGAATCGCTATATCAGTGGAGACGACATCCACGTTGGTGCCGATCGCGATGCCAAGGAGTGGGGGAGGGAAAGCGAGCTCGCCTACGTGGTCCAGTCCGGCACTTTCAAGGCTCTCGGGGTGAAATGGCGCAATTCGACCATGCGCCGGAGTTGGGGCAGCAACACCAGCTTCGACGAGAATCGCTTGATCGTCTCCTACCCGATTTCATTGTTCTGAGGATGAGTATCTGGCAGCAGGAGGCGTCGTGCTGGTCAGGGACTTTTGCGGGAAATCGTTGAAAACCGTCAGGTAGCGTAGGACATCGGTTGCAGCGAGCGCCCTAAATGATGCTAGAAAAATCTGTGAGTTATGAGGTCGACCACTGGCATGGGGTGCAAGGGGACGAGTGTTCGAATCACTCCGTCCCGACCATATCCAGAAAAAGGCCGGTTCAGAAATGAACCGGCCTTTTTCGTTTCTGGGACTTTTGCGGAATTTCTCCCCAGCGTCCTCTTCAATATTGTCAGCGTTGGTCCCCGCGAATTCGTTGCCGATACCTTGTTGGCTGCACACCAGCTAATTGCCCCGCTTCGTCAACCGAGTTGTGGCTGGTGATGTCGCTGCACTGGTGATTCGGCAGGGCCTTGGCGTAGTGCATATCTCCTTGGTTACTCCTCAGATGTCACTATCGGTGTCCAAAATTAGTAGTTCACTGAGAGAAGAGGAAAGGCTCGCGTGGGGAGTCTTACCTTTTGGGCGCGCTCACATGAAGAACCTCTAGATTACGCCCTTTACTTTCTTAAGCATCGTCGAAAGGAATTGACCCCAGTACTGCGTAAGGTCACTGTACTGATCGGTTGGGTTCTTATGCATTGACTCCGCCTTACCGTACGCGATCAAAAGAAGCGTCAGCGCTTCAATCGTGCGGCGCGCAGCCTTCACCGCTTCATCTCCCGAGACGGCCCCTGGATCTCGCTCCGAGATTTCTTTGAGGGGCTCCCACATTTCACGATAGAACGGGTGGCGGGTATTGAGGCGGATAATAACTTGGTTGGCCAAGTGTTGCGTGCTAATGAACATATTTCCAGGAAAGTCCACCGATTCGATCACGAATGGTAGTTCCCTGACCTTTTCGACGTAGGCATTTTTATCCTCTTCGGACTTGTGGCCAACATCACGTGCAAGCTCCTTAAGTACCCGATCAACCTCATTAGAATCGGATGGCCCCTCGGCGCGGCCCTTGGGCATTGTGACATCAACATCCTTTACCGCCGAGAGGACAGCAGAATGCTCACCTTCCTTGTCGTGGTCCTCTTTGGCTGCATTTCCCCAAATCTCATCGATTTCCTTGCGTGCCGTTGGGATGTGGCGCTCAAGGCAGCCCCGGATCTTGTCTCGTAGCTCGCCATGAGGCTCAACCCCGCGTTTCACATTGCGTATGCCGAAGTAATCATCCAGGTCTGGGCTGAAGGACACCTCAATCCCGATAAAACGATCAGGATCTTGGACTCCGGCCGGAAGGATACGAGGCACGTTTGTGTATGACACCTCGCGGCTCATCCGAATGAAGCTCATTGCGCCCAAATTGTCTGGCACGCGAAGCTCCTTCGCGAGTTTGTCGCCACCCAAATAACGTTTCCGAATCACTTCTTTGGGGTATAGGGTTACCTTCAGGCGTGCTTTTCCTCCAGAAACGCGAATTTCATCGTCGCCGATAACCTTTGCTGGGAAGTGATCGAGAGCACGATTAGTGCCACGAGCCCGTTTTTCACCTGCTGTCTCGCGTGTGAGAATGTGATCAGCCCAAGTGCCCTCCATGCTCATCAAGGGGTCATGCGCGATAAGTTCTTTATCATTGACCTTGATTTTTATTCCGCCATTGATGAAATAACGGAAAATCCTAGCAAGCTCTTGCTCTAGCTCCGCGCGGAGCTCGTCGAAGTTGGCTGCCATTCGGCCTTCCTCAAGTCGGTCGACTTCAGACCAGACGACCAAGGAGCCCGTACCGGAAGGCAAAAGATTTTCCAGATCGTCTGGAATTGGTTCCTGATTAGGAGCTTCGAGGCCGACCATTTCGCCTGCCTCTTCTTCTTTGAGTGCCTTATCGAGGTCGAAATAGGTGTGCAGCCACGGCGAGTGTGCATGGCCACGACTCCAGACGTTGATGCGGCGCCCAAAATTGAGTGCAGCGAGCTTTGCTCCAACCCCGTACTTACCAATCGTGTCGGTTCTCATGTAACGCGTCGAGAAACCAATGACCAAGTAGTGATGCAGCGTGTCTTGATCCATACCACTTCCATCATCTGCAATGGCAATCCGGTGGACATGCTTTTTGCCTTGCCGATTCTGCGCTTGGTCGAGCTGGATACGTATCTCGTTGGCCTTTGCTTCGATACTGTTATCGATCACCTCGCCCAGGGCCGTAGATAGGCTGTGGCCCGAATCTCGCAAGGATTCGAGGGCGTGCCCCGCCATGATCATGGGTATCCGTTCATTGACGGGC
This sequence comes from Pseudomonas sp. BN417, assembly GCF_029871205.1. Classification (GTDB taxonomy): domain Bacteria; phylum Pseudomonadota; class Gammaproteobacteria; order Pseudomonadales; family Pseudomonadaceae; genus Metapseudomonas. The sequence goes on from NZ_SSOJ01000091.1 coordinate 93,541, forward strand.
TTCTTTACTTCGCGATCAGCGTTCATACAGACCCTCCATCAAGTTTGCTTTCGAGCTCAAAGCCAAACTGGGCACCAGTTGTAGGCTGCTACCTCAAATGGGTAAGCGCGTACATAAGAGCTTCCACGTCTTTCTTGTTGCAAAAGGGGCATCCCTGGAGGTTTCCCATCGGGCGAGCAGGGTGAATTACGTTTTCGATGCGTCCGTCTGCCGACAGAATGTGAAACCACGCGGACTCGAGCCGAAATGCGTGTTCTGCGGATGCGCACGGCTCCCAAACAATGTGGCTGGTCTCGATTAATCGTTCGTGGCCGCAAAGTCGGTTCACGATGCAGCTGTCGGAGCGGCCGACGTAGAAAGGCATGTTGTTCCGCAGCAGCATGTACACGCCGACGGCGCCTGCTGGAATTACGGTTCTAAGCTGGTGCGGCACGGCGATATAGCCGAAGCGCCGCGGCGCACCTAGCAAAAGGACATGGTTAGTCACGGAGGCTCGCCTCGAACTTGGTGGTCGCAACACGAATCGCCCTGCGCAGTTGGGTTATACGGGCAGCAGAGATACCCGTTGCGCGGGCGGTCTCACCAAGTGTTTCTCCGGTGATCAGCCCCTCCATCACGCGTACTGCGTGGCTGCTGGACCTGCCGACCTCGACAGCGACCGCCTCGGCGAGCTGATTCGCTTCAAGCAATGCTTCTGGGTTCGTAGGGTCGCCAAAGCGTCCCTCCTCAAAGCAGCTCGACTCGCCTTCAGCGGGGAGGTCTACATAGCGACGAGCCGCGGACTGCCGAGACAAGACTCGCTTAGAGTCGCGGAGAAGATTGCGTAGGAGAAACCTGTCAATGGTCCGTGTTTCACTCAGCGCCAGGTCGAGCGCGTGCTCCGCCTGCTCAAAGCGCCGTGATCCTGGGGTGTACTTGGCCTGAATGGCCTGGATTCTTGCATAGGCGCAGAAACGCGCCTCAATTGAGGGGCTGGCCATGTTCGCTATCCTTTCTGTGCCTTACCGCCCCACTGGGTGCAGCAAAGCCTTACTAAGAAACGACGATTCGTTCTGTTTTTGCCTCCATGCCATATGGTGGTCATGGCTGCCTGAACGAGTTGACGTAAAGCATAGGCCCGACTGGCAATCAGCTCGATTTGCGGACCTACATCTCTAATGGGACCCGATCAGGCGAAAATGCGTATTCGCACCTTCGACAGTGTCAGGTTAACCACGCCCCGAGTGCAGATTAGTATCGGTGAGCGCTGGATATCGAGCGAGCAGCGCCGTGCTCCAAGCTACCTACTACTAAGCCCGGCGGGAGCGGCCCGCTAGACAATCGCAGGCCCTTGAGCAGGATGCCCAATAGGTCATCGGCGCCCAGCCAGGCGAATTCGGTTACCAACAATCCAAGCGCTATGCCAGTCGCGATGTCTATCCATTCAGTGGAGTCCCTAGAGAGATTACGTTTCCTGCTTGGTGGACCGGGCCCAGCCCCAAGCGATTTCGATCGCGGTCAAGGTTTCTCAGTCCGTGAGTGCTCGATTAGCTTAATCGATTGAATTTCCGAGAAAAAATTGACTGGGCTGAAGCCAGAAACGCTGCTAAATGGGAACTCAATCAAGTATTCTCCGAGTATTGGTAGAGCCTAAACCCAGGCTTGGAGAATGTCGGATGAAGGTCTTGTTTGATACTCGCAGAATTCAGAAGCTCGGGAGGGTGGCCCTCAGCGAGCAATTGCTAAGGAATGCAGGCCTTGGCGAGGGTGATCAGGTCGATATCTACTTCGATGCCGCAACAAAACGTATCATCATCGAGCCAGCTGTCCAGAGGGGGGATTCCTCTACCCCAGACAAGCTCGCATCAGGGAGGAGCGCATGATGGCGGGAGCACCGCGACGAGAGGAGCGTTATTCGGGACACGAGTCTTTCGTGTGCCGTTACGGTTGGCTACCCAAGCTGCACAATGCCATTTCCAGTGATCCGTTGGCGCTAAAGGATGAGGCTCAAGCAACCATCATCTTGGGCATCGGCCGTAACATGGTTAAGTCGGTGCAATTTTGGGGTGAGGCTTTCGGGATCGTCGAGGCTCGGGAGGCAGGAGGTGCTCAATCCGGTCCGTTGGGGCGGCTCCTGCTTTCCAACGACGATGGATGGGACCGCTTTCTTGAGCAGCCCGATTCGCTTTGGTTGCTGCATTGGTGGATCTCGACCCATGCTGACGTTGCCGTCTGGAATCTCGTCTTCGGTAACAGTGCTTACTCGCGCTTTGACCGTAAAGCTCTTATCGCAGGTTTGCTTGAGCGTTCCGTAAAGATCGGCAAAAAGCTCGCCGTCACGACGCTGGAACAACATGCCAGCATTTTTCTGCATTCCTATAAGCGTGAAGAGTCCGCTGCAGATGACACCTCCTGGTGCCCATTGCAAGACCTAGGGCTTTTTGAAGAAGCGACTGCTGACGATGGGAAGACCGTCTATCTCGTTGGTAGGAATGCTCCCTTGGGCCTATCGCCGCGGATTTTCCTGTTCGCAGTTGTGGATTTCTTTGCGCGTCGTCGCTCTGCCACCCTCGGCCTGACTGATCTCATCTACGGAGACTTCAGTCCAGGTGTCGTCTTCCGCCTCGATGAATTCCAGGTGCGCACCCTCCTCGAAGGAGTAGAGCACGAGTTTCCAAGCGTTTTGCGCTTTGTTGACACTGCTGATACTCAGCAAGTGATTCTTGAGCCTGCACTGGTGCCCGAGTGGGCTGCATGCTTGTGGGTAGCAGGGGAAGAATTGAATGTCTGAGCTTTTAATAAATCAAATCGAGTTGGACTCTAAGTTCCTTCGTTCCATATCCCTTACCCGAGACCTGCGCTCCCCGGAGTCCCTAGACAGCTATCTCATCACTCCGGCCGTGCTGACAGTGCTGCGGCAGATTGGTGGCGCATTAAAGGCAGGGAGCGCCCAGCGTGCCTGGAAGGTCATGGGTCCGTACGGCAGCGGTAAGTCGGCATTGGGCTTGCTGTTGGCTCGTTTGCTGGAGGGTAAGGACAGCTCGCGGGCAATCTATAAGCAACTCAAAGCGGCTTCCCTTGAAGCTGCAGGGCTGTTCCCACAAGAGCAGAATCGTTTCGCACTGGCCATTACCGGCTCACGTTCTTCGCTTGGCGACGCCCTGGCGCAATCGGTGATTGAGGCGCTGGAATATCTACCAAGCAGTCGACTCGCGAAAGATCTGAAGCGTCAACTGGATCTGAAAAGCCAGACCTACCGTGATCTCCCGCTCAATGCTGCAACAGGCAGCCTATTGAGTGACTTTATTGCTGTTACGAGATCTGCTGGCCACGGCGGTGTACTGCTGCTGATCGACGAACTCGGCAAGTTCGTCGAGCATGCAGCGCTTCACCCGGAGGCGGGGGATTTGATGTCGCTTCAGCAAATTGCAGAAGCCGCCTCACATCCCACGGATGATGGTCTGCTCGTCCTTACCATGCTGCATCAGCATTTCGATGCTTATGCAAAAGGCGTTGGTAGAAGTCTTTCTGACGAGTGGCATAAGGTATCGGCTCGCTTCGACGATGTACCGTTCGACGAGCCAGTTGAACGCTACGCACATTTTGCTATGCATGCGCTGGGGGCTGGTCCAACCATTACCCAGTCCATTGCTATTCAGCAAAAGGCGCGAGAGATTTATCAACTCAGCATTGGCTTTAAGTTTTTCCGTCAATCGGTAGAGAGTGATTTGTTCGCTCGCGCTGAGGCTCTTTATCCCCTACATCCGGCGGCGTTGGCCGCTCTAGCGGTCATCTCCAAGCGCTTTGGTCAGAGCGAGCGCTCCTTCCATGCATTTATGCGTGGGCATGAAACAGGTGCACTGCGTGATTACGCTGGGCGCTCGTGGGTTCATCCTGGTGCTTGGTATGGGCTTCAGGAGCTATTCGACTACCTCACTACAGGTATCGGATTACGCTTCCGGGATCTGGAGGCAGAACGCTGCTGGGAATATGCACGCTCAGTGATCGAGCGTAGTGATGCAGAACTGACGGACCTTCAGACCGCATTGCTCAAGTCGATTGCAGTAATCGAACTGGTTGCACCGTCTCTCCATGTCGCCGCATCGCCTGAATCGCTGGGTTTTGCGCTGATGAGGACTGGCGGTGAAATCGACCAGATAGCCGCCGCTCTGGCAGATCTTGAACGCAGAACAATTTTGCAAAGCAGGCAGGCCAGCGGGGACTATGTCTTCGCTGTGAGCCAAGCGGTCAACATCGAAGCGCTTTACCAAGAGACTCAGAAGCGCTCCGACGATGAGCTGATGTTCAACGGGATCGCATTCGCTTTGGCTGAGCGGAGTGTAATCGCAAGCCGCCATTACCAGCAGACAGGTACGCTCCGCTCGGTGAGAGTGATTGCTGGCACCCCAGATACGATCAAACAGGCCATCGGCAACTATGGTCAGCACGATGGCTGCATCGGGCTTATGTTTGTGGATTCAGCATCTTCTGAGCAGATTGCTTCGGCAACTACCGTTGCTGGTACTGCGAAGGATGCTTTAACACTTACCGCTATCGTGCAGGTTGGAGCTCAAGAGCGGAGTGCTCTTGTAAATTATTCGCGCTGGGTCATGGTGCATGACCAGGTGAAGAGCCGTTTTCTTGATCCATGGACTGAGCGTCATGTGGAAACTCAGTTAGCCAAATCGAGAGAAGAGGTTTCTCGTCTTGTACTTGCTCTGCTGAACCGCCAAGCGAAGGGGGCTTCGGCGTTGACCTACTGGTACCGAGGTAAAGAAGTCCAGGGGAGTGAGTCGATGAACCTCAGCCAAGCTGCGTCTTGGCTTTTCGATAGCGTGTTCAAGTCAGCTCCCACGATCCACAACGAGCTGATCAACAAGGACAAACCCTCGTCAGCGATCACGGCCGCCCGGCAGCGTCTATTCGAATTGCTTGAAAAGCATGGCGGCGAGGAGCTGCTTGGAATCACCGACTTCCCACCTGAGCGCCTGCTGTATGTCTCACTCTTGCAGTCGACAAGGTTGCATCGGAAGAACGGCTCTCGTTGGTCGCTAACTGCTCCGGACAATGATTCTGATGCTGGCGTTAGGAAGGTTTGGCTAGAGCTTGATGCTTTGCTCATGACCGACAAGCCGGTCAGCTTTGCTGACGTAACCCGCAAGCTTGCTCAGCCTCCCCTTGGTGTGCGGAATGGCCCTGCATCGATATGGTGTGTGGTTTATCTGCTCCTAAATAAAGAGTTCTGTGCGATTTTTGAACGTGGCAGCCTGGTTTTGGAGCTCACTTCAGACCATATGCAACGGATGTTCCGAAGCCCACAGATATTCACTTTCCGCCGCTTTGCTGCGGTTGAGCGCAAGGCACTGATTCAGGACTATGCAACAGCGTTAGGGGCTGTGGGTGTACAGGTCAGCTTGGATGCGTCGTACCTCGATGTAACGAGGGGGCTGATTCGCTGGTACATGCAAATACCACAGTATTCGCAGGAGACAATGCGTCTCTCGAATCAGACCAAGGCATTCAGAGATGTCGTTAAGCGGGCTACAGATCCTGTCGCTCTACTGGCCCAAGATATTCCGCGTGTGCTGACCGGAATGAAAGGCAAAGAGGGGGCGGATTTTGTCACCCTACTTACGGACTCGTTGACTGAGTTGGGCTTGGCATTCAGGCGTCTCCAAGATGAGGTTAGCCTTTCGATGGCCCAGGCATTTGCCATTACTGGGTCTTTCAAAACCCTGCGTACACAGTTGCAGGAAGAGTGCGCCGATGCGGCTCGCTCTCTGGTAGATGCCGATCTGAAATCCTTCATCATGCGCTGTGCTGATATCACGCTCACCGATGACAAGTGGCTGGATTCGATCGCGAGTGTGGTCGCGCACCGTCCATTGGATATCTGGACCGACGCACAGGCACCCCAGTTTGCGAGTAGGGTCCAGGATCTCTGTGGCCGCTACAAACGCTGGTTGCGTGTAGCAATGTCTCGTGGGGATTTCGAACGCCAGGCGCAGCGTTTTGTGGGGGTCACCCTGACGCTGCCTAGTGGCGAAGAGGCTGCGATGCTGCTGGCTTCTGATCAAGAAACCAAGCGTGTGGCTGATGATCTGCTCAATGACCTCACCAAACAGGTAGGCGGCGATCTGGACAGAGTTGCATCCGCCCTTGCCCAGGCACTGCTGCAATTGCAGCAAGGCTCTAATGCGATTAACGAGAAAGAGCTGACCAATGAGCAACGAACCGCAGGTTAGGCACATCCTTAGTCTCTCGGGGGGCAAGGATAGCGCTGCATTGGCCATTTACATGCGCGACCGCGTGCCTGAAATGGAGTACATCTTCAGCGACACGGGTAAAGAGTTGCCAGAAACCTATGACTACCTGCAGCGGCTGGAAAACTATCTAGGAAAGCCTTTGCATCGCCTCAACGCAGATCTGGGCTTTGATCATTGGTACACCATGTACGGCGGGATGATTCCATCGAACCACCGCCGCTGGTGTACCAAGATGCTGAAGCTGAAGCCATTTGAAGACTACTGCGGTGATACCCCAGTAGTTAACTATGTGGGGCTAAGGGCCGATGAAAATCGGTCGGGTTATATCAGCCACAAGACCAATATTAAGGCTGTCTACCCTTTCCAAGAGGATGGCCTGATTCTTCGAGACATCGAAGAAATTCTTCGGACATCCGGCGTCGGGATGCCCCCTTATACCAAGTGGGGGCGTACGCGTTCCGGCTGCTTCTTTTGCTTCTATCAGCAGAAGATCGAGTGGGTGCGTTTGAAAGAGACTCATCCGGATCTCTATGAGAAAGCCAAGGAGTACGAAGTACCGTTCGAGAAGACCGGTAACTTCTTTACATGGAGTCAGGGGGAAAGCCTGGCAGAGCTCGAACGCCCGGAGCGGATGGCGCAAATTAAACGCGATCATGCATTGCGAGTCGAGCGTTTGGCGCAAAGAAAAGATAACTCAACCTTGATAGCGGTTTTCTCGGAGCACGACTCTACCGAGATGCCAGATGATGACGATGATCAAGGATGCCTGGTCTGTCAGCTATGACGAAAGGGAGTTCAGATGTCATTTAGAATAACAGCCCGAACAATCTTACAGCTCGGAGCCGAGTTGATCTCATCCGATGCGGTGGCGCTCTATGAGTTAATCAAGAACTCGATCGATGCGAAGTCGACAACTGGAATTGATATAAGGTTCTCGATTGTCATGTTGTTATCCAAGTACGAAGAGTGCTTGGCCTACATCGATGACGATCACTCGTTGAGTGCTTGCCGGCGGCTCATTTTTGACAGCCTGCAAGCGGATGCCGAGCAGGACGACCTAGAGGAGTTCAGGGCGCTTATCAACGAGTCAGAAACCCGAACTGAGCTGCGCGACGCGCTGATCGACGCCTATCGTCGGATAAACCGGATCGAGGTCAGTGACACCGGACATGGGATGTCCAAGTACGATCTGGAGGAAATCTACCTGACCATTGGTACTTCCAGTCGGGCCAGGGAGATATCCAGGCAATTGAAGCAGGGTGCTAGCGATGGTGATTCTGTTTACTTAGGCGAAAAGGGTGTGGGCCGTTTATCGGTGATGCGGCTTGGACGGCGCGTTTGTGTAACTACGGCCCGTGCCGAAGACAGCCATTTCAACATTCTCGATATCGACTGGCGTGAGTTCGAGGAAGCTTACGACCAATCCCATGACTCGGTCGTGCTTAAGGTTAAGCGCGGCCGCAGCAAGCCCAAGGACATGTCTGGTACTACCATCGTCATCTCTGATCTTACCAGCGTATGGACGACCAGCGTGTTGGAGGAGAATATCCGCGGGCAGATCGCGCGATTGACGGACCCGTTCGTGGCCGGAAAAAAGCGGCGATTTCCGATTCGCTTCCAATACAACGGGAGCGACGTCACCTACGCCGCAAAGATCAACAAGCTCCTGTTGGACAGCGCACATGCTCGGTGTACGGGCACGTATCGCGTGATCGACGGTAAGGCGCAGCTCAAGGTTGAGATTGTCGAGAACCTGTATGGCGGCAATACGTATTCCGACATCTTCGACGAGTTGGACCTCAAAGCTATGACTGGGCTGGATGCGTTGGGATATCCACTTTCGACCTTGCGCAACATCGGTGATTTCGAGTTCCAGTTGTATTGGTATAACCGTCAGAGGATCAAAGCCATTCCGGATCTGGGAGCACGTGCCGATGTTCTCAAAATGATTGAGGCCTGGGTGGGGGTCATGCTGTTCCGCGATGGCTATCGGGTTCTTCCGTACGGTGACGAAGGGGACGACTGGCTCGGACTCAACCGCAAAGCGCTAGCGTCCAGCGGTTACAAGCTGAACACCAAACAGTTCATTGGCCGTGTTGCCATAGGGCGTCTCAGCAATCCACGACTTCTGGATCAAACCAACCGCCAAGGGCTGCAGGATTGCCCAGAAAAAATGCTGCTGGTCAGGTGCTTGCAGAGCGTCATTACTAACCGAATTGCCTGGGTGCTTGATGAAGGCAAGGCCAGCGAAAAAACCGAGCGCCTGGCCGGTTTCGATGTCACACGCACCAACAACGCGGTTAAAGATCTGGAGAAGCGAGCCAATCAGGCCGTGCGCAAGATTTCCCTAAGTTACAGCGGGCCGGAACAGGTGTTGCAGCAAGTCAGGGATTCATTTGCCGAACTCAAAGACGCCTACAGTCGGGCCGTGGACAAACTGGAGGTTGTGGAGAACGAGCGCGAGCGGATGACTCATCTGGCCGGTATTGGCTTGACGGTGGAGTTGGTAGCTCATGAACTGGCAAGGGTGACTGAATTTACCCAGAAGACACTCAAGGATGTGCCGAAAAAGCAAATTAGCCAAGAGCTGAAAAGCGTGTTCAACGTGCTCGAAACGCAACTGAAGAGCATCCAAAAGCGCTTAGCCATTCTCGAACCGCTAAGTGTTTCGGCCCGGCAGCGAAGATCAATGAGAAGCCTGGGTGATATTGTGGATTTTGTACTCACGGCCCACGATTCACAATTCAGGCGGCACGCCATCTCCGTGAAGCTCATCCAGGAGTTGGATGATGTTCAGGCCTTTGTCGTCGAAGGGCTGGTAGTTCAGATCATCGAGAACCTCATTTCGAATTCTGTGTATTGGCTGAAGGCCTATGCGCAGGAGCATGAGAGTTTCGCACCTGAGATTGAGGTCACTGTTTCGGACAATCCACCGAGCATTACCTATTTCGACAATGGTCCGGGCATACCGCTTGCCCGAAGAGAAGTAGTATTCGAACCATTTTTCTCAACGAAGGGCACGACCGAACGGCATGGCCTGGGTTTGTATATCGCACGGGATTGCGCGGAGATGATGGGCGGAAGTTTTACTTTGGTGGATGAGCCGCAACTAAGAGCCGGTCGCCTGAACACATTTTTGCTGGAATTGGCAGGGGAAGCCAAATGACATTCATGTTGAACGAGCTCTTCAAGGCTACCAATATAGAAAACATCGAGATCATCGATGACGCTTTTGATGAGCAACCTAATGTTGCACTGAGCACTGAACAAGTTACCGCGTTTTTGGATGACCTCTCCGCGGGTGACTATAGGTTGGTTCAAGGCATTTTCGACATTGAGGGGTACGACGACTTAGCTGATGCGCTGGCCACGATAGAGGGAACTACAACGCTCTTTGATCGAATCGAGGAGTTGGAGAATAAGGCCCATCGCGCCAAGGTGTTTAGCGATTTTATCAATGACGTCGTGACCTCCCGGGAGATGTTAGAGCCGTTGCTGGAGGTGCTTGGCGAGTCAGAGGCTACCGTGCGTACCTCGGGTTCTGATTACCAAGTTCATGACGTCGCCCCGGATATCATATTTATCGATCTGAAGATATCGCATGGCACTGACGTCAACGTGAACGTGGCAGTGTCGATTGTCAAACGAATCATGCAGCGTCATCCGCGATCTACTCCGATTATCTTTCTGATGTCGTCAATGCCTTTGGCGCTCGAGGAAAAGCGAGACCTCTTCAGGGTGTCGTGCGCGTTGTACGCCAGCCAATTTGAAAAGCTAAATAAGGAAATGTTTGCCCGCAAGCGTGAACTCCAGCGGATGATTTCTGACTATGCGTCGGCCTATCCGGCTATTCGATCAGTGCGTGGCTATCATGCTGCCTGGGGAACAGCCATAAAAGAGGCGGCTGATCGGTTCGAGACCAAGCTTAGGGATCTGGATGTCGCGGACTACATGGCCCTCAAGGACATCTCTCTAGCTCATGAGGAAAGCGGTGTCGGAGCGTATCTGACTGAGGTGTTGATGGAGTATTACCTGTACGAGCTGCAGGGCTCTTCACAGGTTCATCAGTTGGCTTCGGAAATCGATGGGTGGGCCAAGAACAATATACGTTCCAGCTTTAACATCAACAAAGCCGCTGAGACAGTCTATCTGTCCAATATCGTCTTCAACCCAGCCTTGCTGAAGGCTGAGGAGGCAGTCGGGCTCGATTACAAAAACGGTAAGTTCAACCTGGGTGACGTTTTCCTGTTCAAGGACGAGAAGAGCGGCAATTTGACCAAGGCTGTAGCCGTGATGAGTCCGGCCTGCGATTTGGCTCGCTACGACTTCGACGAGGCTGACTGTGTGCACATTCTGTTGTGTGAGGGCCAACTGAATAAATTCACTGATGATGTCCCCATTCGCAATATCAAGACCGATTCTTCGGTGGCCCCATTGATTATCGAGTACGGGGAAGAAGGCAATGAGGCCACTTACTTGGTCAGCTGGAACGTCAAGCGTCCCTTGTCCTGGTCCGCGTCAGAAGCCAAGCAGGTTGCAACTGGCGCCACCCCGTGGTGCTTTGCGACGCGGATGCGCATGCTATACGCAATCCAACTCCAACGTGCCATGACCAATGACCTGAGCCGTGTCGGGGTTCAGGTAGCACCGTCCATTTACCAGCCGCACGGCTTAACTATTTATTGCCGTGTGAAGGAAAACTGGGTCCTTCTGTGCAGAGAATGGGCCGATAGCAACACCGCTGCTGCGATCACCGACGATCAGCCGGCGAAAACGATATTGTTCAAGCTACGAGGTGGAGTACTTGCGCAGTTGATGAACAAACTCGACACCTGGGTAGACGCCAATGAAGGTGAATATGGTGTCGCTGACCTCAAGCAACTGCTATCAGACGAGAATGTTTACCTAGGATTGCAGCACCTCTATATGAGGAGGGCACCAGAGCCGGAGAAAGGAAAGACCTTCCGTCACCCACTGAAGCAGCTTCAACTGAAAGGGGCATCTGCCAAGGCCGCAAAGGAGGTACTCGCTTTTGTGAGGGAGAAGGACACCTTCGATCCAAGCAAGCCGGTGCTCGAAGGCGAGTTGGCGGCAGTGGTGGTTTGCTTCAAGTCGCTCAAGAGTGCGTAGCAGTTCATGCCTGGCTGAAGGGGAGTGATCGATGCGGCTGCCCTCCTTCAGTCATCCAAGCGACCGCTTTCGAGACATGACTATCGATTTAAGGCGATCAAAATTTAAGGATCGCTTTCAATGTAAGCAACAACTATCACATATCCCTGTCGATTGGTTTGTGGGTTTTGTGGGTTTTGTGGCTTAGTTGGTAGAATCTATTTAAGATGGTTACTCGGTTGCTCTTCGGGTTTCACGCGAGCCCCATATGGTTGTCGCAAGTGGTTGCGTAATATCAGGAAGAGATGTCGTGTAAGTAAACATTTAGTTTTCGTATCTAGTAAGGTGTGTCTTCAGCTAAGCCACCACTATCAAATAAGCCAATAGGGATATTTATGCTTCCACTCACCAGTTTTTTCTGTGACGTTTTGCCGGCAAGGCCAAGGGATCCTGACTATTACAAGGCTTTTCTAACCCAATACACGCTAATTACAGTTCCAGCTATATTTTCCCAAGGAATTTTGACGCCTGGCTCCGGTAAGGTTGGAGAGAAGGCCGAATTAGATTCGGACGTAGATGCGTTTGTTAATGAACTGCCGGACAATGCCCAAGCGAGACGTCAGCTTTTCGGAAAGCTCTGCTTTGCAAGCCAACTGGATCCGGGTGAGATGATCCAAGAGAGCGAGAAACGAACATTTGTCAGCCAGTCTTTTATAGATAGATCTAAGGAAGTCGGCATCTCTAATCGTGAGTTGATCTTGTCGGCGCTCAATGCTTCGGCATTCTTGAACTATTTTTGCCTCTTTGAGGATACGATCAAGCAGATTTATCATCGGCGATTTGGCTATCCTAAGGATGGAACGATGGTGGCCGGAGGGGAAATAGTATCCGTCTGCCTAAAGAAAATTTTGGATGGTAATAATATCACGGAAAGCTTTAGTAAGGAACTTGCGCGTCGTAGTAAGTTCTTTGTAAGTTTTGAAACGCTGTCTGCAACCTGGGATCTAATGAATCTCATCAGGAATCGCCTTATTCATCACGGTGGTTATTACGGCAAGGCATCTAAGATTACTTTCAAGAAGCGTCTTGATGCCATTGTTGAGGAACTTAAAGGTGATGAGTGCCCTGTTACAGCTAGTCTGTTCCTCGATAGCCTTGAGCCAATCGAGAAAGAATTAACCAAAACTGGCCGCCTGACATTTTGCAATGCTCTGGAGAACTGCATCAGAAACCTTTCTCTATTTGTTGTGGAGTCTCTGTTGTTAAGCGAAAGGGCCTCGCGACGGAATAAACATGGAAAGCCTCATGCCAACGAACGAAAGCCAGAACGTGAAACGGTGTGAGGAGTGCGAGGAAAGTCTCCCAAAAGACTTCAGGAAGGTCCAAGGAACCCTGACTAAAGGAGTTGATGCAAAGCATCCTCTCATCACCTTGGTTTATAGCGTGAGGTGTGAGTGTACCGCTTCGGAGGTTCATTGGCAGGAGTGCTTCAGATCGGTTGATGTCGCCCCAGATGATGGGTTTTCAAGCTGTTTTCAGTAGCTATGTTCTATTTATAAAGAAAGCGTTGATCTCAGGATTTCAATTGTTTCCCAACGCTCAAGGAATACTATGCTTATTCGTGAGAGGCTTATAAAGCAAATCGCCCTTCATATTACTAATCTCAGCGCATTGGCAGAGGTGTTGGGGAAGCTTCACTTCTTCGACCTTAATATAGCTGCCGAACATTTTTATCAGAAATTGCTCAATCAGGTCTACGGATACGATCTTTCCAATCTTAATCATAGTCAGATAAATGCTGCCGCGATCGACTTGGCAGACCAAAGCCGCAGCCTGGCGGTTCAGGTTACATCGCAGCGTAGTGCTTTGAAGATACAGAGGACATTGAATAAGTTCGCACAGCATGGGCTTGGAACAAATTATGTCTCCCTTAAAGTTGTGATAATTGGTAAACGAACAGGCGATTATAAAACAGTGTCTGTCCCTCAGGGCGTGGTCTTCGATGGGAAGGCGGACGTTATCGATGACCACTCTCTTATTCGCGAAATTTCAGGTAAGACAACTCCGGAACTCCAATCCATACTTGCGCTAATAGAGGGTGAGGTCAACCATGGTCATACTGCCCTGTCAGTTCTGGATAAGGGCGATGCGGACGCTCTTTTGGACATTCGGAACTTGATGGACCGGCCCGCTCTGCAGGATCCGTGGCACTTGGAGAACGATTATCGGGCATTTGAGGAGGCAATCACGGGGCTCATTGAGACCATCAACACTGGTCGTTCGGTCGGGCAGTTCGTGACAAAACCAAGGTTTAAGTACCATGACTGTATACTTGTCAGTCGTCTAAAGGTGATTTACGACCAGCTACGCGCATTACGGCAGTTGTTTCGTGCTCATGTTCAGAGTGGAGAGATCAGGTTGAAAGAAAATACCTGCAATTTTAATCTTCCGCAGACCGCCGCTGCCTTCGATAAACTTCGAGGCGCGATTAATGCCGAATTCAACTCCCTTGCTGCGCCATACAATTTGGCCCCGCTCCCGAACGTCAGCTAGCCTGTAACTATCTGTTCCCGCGGTTGCCGCACGTGTCTAAAGCGCCATAACCATACGGGCAGGTTTGATGTAAGCGCATGCTGGATTCCACTTTTGCAGATGAAGCAGAGCGGCATTTGCCGCTAAGGCTTCCAGGAAGAGTCTTAACCAATGGTCGGGCGAGGTGTTCGTACGTTCAGCACATGCTTGATAGCTGCGGTTGACTATTGGAACTCCAATATCGTGAGCGGAGGCGGCTACTGCAGGTCAGATGCCCGATGTAGGCATTTTTGAGTATCGAGTTTCGTTCCGGCTGACCGTGAAAGCTCAGGGGCTTTTGTGGGAAATCGTTGAAAACCGTCAGGTAGCGTAGGACATCGGTTGCAGCGAGCGCCCTAGATGATGCCAGAAAAATCAGTGAGTTATGAGGTCGACTACTGGCATGGTGTGCAAGGGGGAGAGTGTTGGAATCACTCCGGCTCGACTATCTACCTCAACGATTTAGGTCAACATCGGCGCCTTCACCGCTCGGAACGACGGCTTCACCAGCACCGTCCGCACCTTGATGCTCAACATCAAGGTCAAGTTCGTTCCCAACGACCGGAGCAGCGAGAACGTCCCGACTACTGCATCGAGGCAGCCGGCGGCTTCGACATCGGCGCGGCCTGGAAGAAAGCCAACCAAGCCGGGCAGCCCTACCTGTCCGTGATCCGCAATCATCCTTTGTTCCCGGCGACGATCTACGCCTGGCTGATCTAGAGCAGGACCGTCTGCAAAATCTGATTTGGTCTCGCAAAAAGTCTGTGGCATGCCTGCTACCTCACCGCCCCGCTTGTTGCGGCGGGGCACTGTCGCGGGACTACGCCCTGGATGCGGCGAGCTGGTTCTCCGTCGCTGCCATTAGCGCCGCCGTACTGCAGTCGAGCGCGCCGGCGATCTTGAAGATGATCGCCAGGGTGGGCATGTGCTCGCCGCGTTCGACCTTACCCATGTGCGAGCGTTCGATACTGGCCAGGTTCGCCAACGACTCTTGCGCGATGCCTCGCTCCAAGCGCAGGGCGCGAACCGCGGCGCCGAAGGCTTGCGCCAGCTCGGCATCGAAGGTGGTGGAGCCGGCCGGTCGGCCGGGTTGGACGGATCGCTTCTGCATGGACGGAAGCGTCCGGTAGAGGGGAGATCAAAACCACGTTATATTTAACTCATTAGCGGGATTTTCGACGCTTTCGTGCTTTTGCGGAAACCCGTACCGGCGTATTTCATCAGAACCGCGGAGGCGCCTTTGTGTCTTTCCTGACTGCACAATGCCGCCTCCACACCTTGGTGCCTTTATGGATTTGTCGGCATGCACATTCTTTCATCTGTGCAAATGCACAAATCCGCATCGGCAGATTGAGGTCTCGACAATGTACGGACAGCTCACCGAATGGACCCGAGACGTTGCCGATGTACTGACGCAACCTCCCGGCCACTCGCAACTACAGGCGTTAACCACCTGGCTGCAGCGCTTGGGCTTCGTCGATCACTTCGTGCTGTTCATCTACGAGGGGCGCTATCTGCCGCTGTCGCTGTTCGACACCTTCCCGGTGCACCTACGGCAATTCTTCGTGCACGAGTACCAGACGGGGCCCTATCGACTGGACCCGTTCTACCTCGCCAGCCAGGGCGGCCAGGCGGAGGGGTTGCACAGCATGCGGAACCTGGCGCCCCAGCGCTTCTATGCCAGCGAGTATTTCCGCAGCTATTACCGCCGCCTGGGCCTGTGCGAGGAGCTGGGCTTTTTCACCAATCTGGAGGGCCAGGGCAGGGCGGTACTGTCGCTGATGCGACGGCGGGGGAGGCTCGCGTTCAGCGAAAAGGAGCTGCGGCTATTTCGCAGTGCGGTACCGGTGGTGGATGAGGTGGTGCGTTCGGCTTGGCAGGTGCATCGGCCGAAGGAGCAGCGGGTTGCCTATGACCTGGATGAGAGGGTTCGCAACGCGTTCGACCAGTTTGGGCGGGAAGTGTTGAGCCCGCGTGAACGTCAGGTCGCACGCTTGGTATTGCAGGGGTACGCCAATAGCTCGATTGCAGAGTTGCTGGGCATCCAGCGAGGGACGGTGAAGGTCCACCGCAAGAACCTCTACGACAAGCTGGAGATAGGCAGTCAGGCGGAGTTGCTGGCGGTGTTTATCAGGGAGCTCAAGGGAGGGTGATCACCCCGACCCCTTTGGTGGCCAAGGTGCGTCGCGCGTACGTCAACGCCAAGCGCCCAATGTCGAATCCCGGCCCCGTCGAGGGCGCTGATGCAGGAAGAGCCGAGCTTGATTCCGCTGATGGGCAGCGTCTTGCAGATATCCGAGCCGGCATCCAGCGAAAGGAAGCCGTGATCGAGGGGGGGGCAGCAGTACGTGAGGGAGGTATGTAAGGAAAAGGGGACAGATTTATTTTTGGTACTCTAATTCGCAGAACTGCGTTTCACATTTAGAGAACGGGAAAAGAGGGCGGATTTAATTTTCTGCTCTAGAAATGGCTTGCGCATATGAGATGCACGGCCAGTGAGGCGATATTAGAGTACCGAACATAAATCTGTCCTTTTTTTGCAGGGCGTGAGACTTCCCAGGGGCGGATCGCCTTGAGTGTCCGGACATCTAACGTCGGAAGTGCGTGTCTGAGGTTGAAATCTGAGTCATTTAGGGGGCCGAACCTACCCCAGATTTCACGTGGCAATGCCTAAATCGGTCGTTTTGCAATTCTGTGCAGGTGAATCGGAGCGGCATAGACTTTTTCAACAGAATCGGCCGAAAGCGAACGTCGGAAAAGTCAATCGTCCCCTCTGCCTGTGTTGGGGAGGGAAATGATGGCAAACGTGCGTCTGGCCCTGACTTCATTGACAATTTTGCTGTCGGACATCGTTCAAAAGCTCGAATGTGTACGCCGCTATGTACACAGTTGAAGAGGTGCCTTTGGCCGCTTGAACTGGCCAGCGCAGGAAACCGCACATTCTAACAAACAGGAGCATCAAACGCCCACGGGAAGCGCCTTCAGGCGACGTATGCACGGGGTGGTCCTCCCCACGCGAACCGCTGCTCCCCATGAGGCATTGAGGGCCTTCGTCAAAGATGACCAAGCCAGTCGCCTAAAAGCGTCGCGCAGGGCTTGCAGGGCCTTGGAGAAGGCTGTAGGAAAGGCTTATTGGGTGATGGTGATTTGATATTAATAAAGGACCTCTCTACACCATGGAACAGTCGCTTCGCAGATATACCGAGCTCCCCTACCTGATTGACTACCTTCAAACAAAAGACCTTGTTCTGCTGAATCCTGCTACTTGGGATGACAGGAACGACTCCTACTACATTGAGCAGTATGCCCGCGCAAACGGATACCAGAGCACCTATGCGCTCTGCCTGGCCGACGCGTCCGAAACCTATCACCACTGGAGAGTATTTTCTCATGGCGGCAGTGGAGTCTGTATCGAGTTCGACAGAGACAAACTTCTCTCGGCAGTGCGCGCTATACCTGGCTTGCGCGCAGAGGAGGTGAAGTACAAAACGATAGAGGCGCTCCGCTCATTCGCGCCATTGCAGGATGATTTGCCGTTCTTAAAGCGGCATGCGTTTGTTGATGAGAGAGAGTTCAGGCTTTTTTATGGCTCTCAAAAAAAGGGAGCACCTGTAATGCGTATCCCTGTTCCACTCAGCAGCATACGACGGATCACCTTAAGTCCTTGGCTTTCTGGCTCCGTTGTCGATCACGTAAAGCAGACCCTGAAAGCCATAAAGGGATGTGGTTCTCTTAAAATATATAAGTCCACGCTGGTGGAAAACGAAAACTGGAAAAAATTTGCTGGCAGCGTATCGCTATAGGAAAAGCCGGGGTTGGCGAAATTTATACATGAGGGATTCATGGATATTAAGATTGGAAGTCTGATCGAGCTTGAGTCGATCAAAGATTACAAAATTCATTTCGCGGTGTGGAATGGAAGCCAGGACCCCCTCGATATATTCGTTCGGGATCAAGAGGAATGGAAAGGCTGGAATGGATGGAAAGGCAGGCGCGACGATTTCAGTAGGCGCTACATATTCAGCCTTATTAGATATCGGCATCGGCCAGGTACATGGTTGTTTGGTGGGATATTTGAAGTAATCGAACGCCTGCCCGACAAAAATATTGTCAAGCTTACTGATAAGTACAGCAGTTATATTGGCAGGTTGTTAATTGAGTACCCTGGGCCTGGTTCCCGTGGTAGGGCTTTCTATCTTGAAAAGCACTTCGAAAGCCTGGTGCTCTCGCAAATATTTGAGAAGACATACACAGGCGAAGCATTTTGCGGATATGAAAATATAGAACACAGTTTCTCCGTTCTGGAGTCAATCATTGTGCAGAAGAAACAGGATTGGAAATCTGCTCTGGAGAACGTGAAAGGTGTCTATCTGATTGTCGATAAGAGTAATGGGAAGAAGTACGTAGGCTCAGCGTATGGTGATTCCGGGGTCTGGTCCAGGTGGGCCTGCTATATTGGTACAGGCCATGGCTGGAATGATGAGCTTACGAAGATCATAAAGAAGGAGGGCAAGAACTACGCTAGGAAAAATTTCCAGTTCTCCCTGCTTGAATATCGCTCGATGAAAACTGATGACAAGGTGATCATCGATCGAGAGCAGTACTGGAAGCGTGCATTGCTTTCAGGAGCTTTTGGTTACAATCTCAATTAGCGACCCCGCGGGGTGTTGAGGAGGTATTAGCCAATGACAATTTTCGACTTCTATGTAGGTCTTCGAGAAGAAATACTGAAGCAGATTTCTGGTATTGATAACTCTAATGCGAATTGGGGCTGGAGCTGGGATGACAGTACTCCCAACTGTGTTGTCAAGGAACGCCTGGAGTTGTTACTGGGGAAATATGTGCCCCTGGCTAAGGAATTCGGGGTTTATATCGTTACAAGGTATCCTATGTGCAAAAATCCCAAGCACTGGTTGTACCCGACAACAAATCGCTATGGGATTCCAATTCCGTACAAAGATGCGCGTTTCGTATGGAGTGGAAGGGAGCTTTTTCATGGCTGGAGACTCTCTATCTGCCCCTGTTCGTCAACGAACGAACCTCGGGAAAATATGGTGATAGATGAATTTATTTGCGACAAGGCAGCCAGCATCGGGGAATTCAATAAAATTGCTCTAATTTTTGAGGATATATCGGCAGCCATTATGAATTCGAAGGATAAGAAATCTCGCTCTGGCATCAGGGAGTATTTGCTGAGAGCTGTATTGAGGATTAATGACGCAATATTGCCTCAGTCAGTTGATGAGTATATCGCGCAGCGCCGCGAGAATATGTAAAAATGTTATCGACGCATGATGGATCGGCGATCTATGCGTCATTGTTATGGCTTGGTGCAGAGAACAAAAATGCAATTACTTCGTGAGGTCGGGGACTTTCCCAATAAATCTGTTGTGGAATATGCAACCATCAGAGCTGAAATTCCTCATCGGCTCGTGCCTTCCAATCTCCAAAATCCACACTATAGAGACGACGATATAGTTCAGGGGCTGTATGTAAGCCCAGTCGGTCGACTTTCCTACAAGACTCTCTATCTGAACAGTGGTGAGCTGGCAGAGCAGTTCATTGTTTACTTGTGCTCGGTATTTAAAAATAGGCCGTATGCCAAGGACTATAGGCTAAAGCTTGAAGTGATAACCACCACCCAGAAGGTCACCGCAACGAAGGGTAAGCTCAAACATTCAGCCCAAGTCAAAGAGATTTTGTCAGGTGCTGGATTAGGCACCTATTCGCCCGATTCCTTTGTCTGACAGAGAATTTTCTGTTTCCTGTTTGGTTTCATCGTTTGAGATGATAGAAATGTCGCTTGCCAAAACCTCCTTCGAACATGGAATAAAAGACGCTGAAGAGCTTCTTGCTCACTTTGATTCGATTAATGCCAATCCACCTCCGGCCAATGCTGAAGTGCTAAAGCGAGCGGGCTTGGTGATGGCGCTCACTGCGTGGGAGACATATGTTGAAGACCGCGTGACGGAGGCTGTGAATAAACGCCTTGCAGCGGTCGCAGGGAGCTATGTAGGGGACTTTATTTTTAAGAAGCTCCAGCAGGAGCTTAAGCAGTTCCATAATCCGACTTCAGACAAAACCAAGCGTCTTTTCGTTGATTATCTGGATGTCGATGTAACGCAGGGTTGGAGTTGGCAAAACACTGATCCGGAGAAGGCCAAAAGATCCCTCAATGAGTGGATATCGAAGCGAGGCGACGCCGTGCATCGCTCAAAACCTGTGACTAATGGTTCCCCTGCCGCGCACCTAATCAAGCGAGATGAGCTTGAGAAAGTCATTCGATTTATCAAGGAGCTGGTGAAGGCAACTGATGCATATTTGGAGTGCAGTCTATAATGGGCAATAAGCTATACATTTTTGGTGGTTTCTCAGCGGTCTAACTCACCGTTTAGAGTCTTGGTTCTGATGGTTAATAATGTGCTTGACGGCGCTCACTTTGTTTGGGCTGAAAAGGCGCGTTGTTACGAGGCGGTCTTGTTAATTTTTATAATTTAAGAGGCTTAATGGTTATAGCTCAGTTTGTCGCTAGTGCGGAATCGCATCTTGCTCTGGTACTCGACAGGGCTGGCTGTATTCTTTATAGCGCCGCGCAAACACTTTGCCCAGGTGACATCTACGTACTTGGCCTGAATCCTGGGGGCGAGGGAGGACCTACGATTGGTCAGCACTTGGAAAAACTTCCTTGTCAAAGCGCCAATGCTTACTTGGACGAGAGCTGGGAAAACAGGGCGGGAACCTATAGCCCAGGGAATGCACCGTTGCAACGACGGCTGGCTTGGCTAATTCGAGAGCTCGGATACGACCTGCGCAATGTGTGTGCCAGTAACCTTGTGTTTATGAAGAGTCGAGACGCAAGCGGCATAGTTTACCCTCTAGACGCGGATCTCTGCTGGCCTGTTCACGAGCAGATAATTGGTCATGTCCAACCGAAACTAATTCTGGCGTTCGGGAATTCCCCGGTTTCACCCTATGGCCATATGCGGCAGCTCTTTCAAGGCCACGAGGAAATGGTTCCATCAGGCCACGGTTCTTGGTCCTGCCGTGGGTTCGAAGCCGAGCTGTCAGGTCGCAAGGTCTTCATTGCAGGACTCCCTCATCTGAGCCGGTATTCCCCGATAGGCAGGCGTGAAGTTGTTGACTGGCTGAAGAGTAAGATCAGCCTATAAGAATGCATTTATCTACCTGGATTGACCGACGGTGTCACCGCTCCCGGTCATGTTCGTTGCCTTTGCGGTGACGTGGCGGTGTCACCGGCTTGGGTTTCTCAAGTTCTTCGCGTTCCCTCTGCTCTGTTCTCTCGTTGCGGAATATGGAAGCGGCACGTTTACACCAATTGCTCGATTGCCGAGTTGCTGGGCATCCAGAGAGGAACGGTGAAGGTTCACCGCAAGAACCTTTACGACAAGCTGGAGATAGGCAGTCAGGCGGAGTTGCTGGCGGTGTTTATCAGGGAGCTCAAGGGCGGGTAATCACCCCGGCCACTTTTGGTGGCTAAGGTGCGTCGCGTGTACGTCAATGCCAAGCGCCCAATGTCGAATCCCGGCCCCGTCGACGGCCCTGATGCAGGAAGAGCCGAGCTTGATCCCGCTGATGGGCAGCGTCTTGCAGATATCCGAGCCGGCATACAGCGAAAGGAAGCCGTGATCGAGGGGGTAGCAGCAAGTGGGGGAGGTATGTACTTGTTCGCCTCAATAGGTAGATGGGCTGGCGACCTACAATAGCCCCGTACAAAACGGGGCTTTACTAGGTAGCACTATCACGCACATCTCGTCCTATTGTTCAGCCTCTCGCACTCATCGTGCGCCACGGCTTGTTCTGCATGCCTTCCACCGACGAAGTCGCCAGTTGCTCTGTCGATGATCCGGTACCAGCAGGCATCCAGCGCGTTTGCTCCGTGATCCTCACCCTTCTTGATCCCCCTGACGCCTACTCGTGGGACCCGTTTCACTGCAAAGCGTGCACTCATGGCGGACCTC
The DNA here is from genome assembly GCF_029871205.1 of Pseudomonas sp. BN417. Lineage (GTDB taxonomy): Bacteria > Pseudomonadota > Gammaproteobacteria > Pseudomonadales > Pseudomonadaceae > Metapseudomonas. The sequence goes on from NZ_SSOJ01000091.1 coordinate 115,445, forward strand.
CTGATTTGAGGTGATGAACCGAACAATTCTGATAGCTGCGAATAGCCGACGTCGCGAACATGAAGTCGAAACCGATCGTTTCCGAACCGTCGAAATCGTCTTCGTGCATGCACATGGAGCATGTCATGGTTCTGTGAAGTGTCCATTGCGACCAGGTGTCGCATGTATGGATGAACATCGCTGATCTCGGCGAGCGCCAGCTGCAGGTGGTCATCCAACTGCCCGGCGCTGTCCATTTGATCCCCGTGACCCTGGTGCGTGATGGCCGCGCCGGCAGGGCAGGGGCCTGCGTCCTGTACTGAGCCGGTTCTGCGCCGACATGTCTTGTTCTTGCGTTGCTGGCGGCGACATGCGCACACAAGGTGTTCCTGAGATGGCTTTTTTGCGACCTATCAGCTCACAGCCCAGGTTTGCTGTGATTGCCATGCGGTGGAGTGAGGGGGCGGGTGAGCATTCCGGTGGAGGCCAATCCAATGCCGCTGGGGCACCTTTTGGTGAGTGGTCATTGAAATGACGTCGCGCTCTCATATATTGGCTGTACCCGCAGCCAAGGAGATATGCGATGTCCGAGATCAACAAAGGTGATGTGGTCCAGCTGAAAAGTGGCAGTCCGAAAATGACCGTTCAAGAACTCAGCAACTACATGATGAGTGGTGGTCCGGAGAACGGCGCAAGTTGCGTTTGGTTTGAAGGGACCAGGCCGATGGAGAAGATTTTTGATGTCGAGGTGCTTGAGAAGGTGTGAGTTGCCTTCTTGTCGCAACGAACCCCGCCTTGAGCGGGGTTTTTCATTTCTGCTGCTGAGTTGCGAAACACCCCATGCAAGGTATCGGAATGGCCGGAGTTGCTGACCTTGGCGCTTTTCGCGAAGGCGCGCGGAGTAAGCCGGCAACTGCCCTCTCCCCCGCCCTGCACCCCGGCCCGATCGCTTCGCGCTCAGTCGTTCATCGGCACCGGGAGCGGTGCTTCCGAAAGCGTGACTCTTCACCCATGAAGAGGAGAGGGGTGGCTCGCGCCTGAGCGTTCGCCGTGCGGTGGGGGCAATGCCGGGACGGAGTTCTGGGGCTGTGTGAAGTTTCCTGCTTGCCGAGGGACCAGGAATTTGTAGGCCGAAAGCATGCGAAGCTGGATCATCCGAGCCGGCACCTGTCGGACCCCAAGGCCCCATGAAACTGGCCTTCCAAACGCCCTTTATGCCCGGTAACCAGAGCTTTCCAGAAAAACCACTTCATGTAGTCACCAATGACGGCTATCCTTTTGGTGCTGTAAATAGTGCTTTTATTGATGCTTTAGGGGGCTCAAATGACCTTCCAGATTCTGGCGGACGTAGCCGCCTCCGTGACTGACCTCAAGCGTGACCCGATGGGGACCATTCGCGAAGGGCACGGAGAGACTGTGGTTATCCTCAATCGCAATGAGCCTGCCTTTTATGCCGTTCCGCCTGCACGCTATGAGGCGATGTTGGAACTGATCGACGACCTCCGCCTGGCCGAACTTGTGCGCGTCCGCCAAGGGGAGCCGACCGTGGCGGTGGATATCGACGAGCTGATAGCCCAGGCGACCGATACCAGTGCCTGAGTTCAGCCTGGAATTCAATGCCAAGGCGCTCAAGGAATGGAACAAGCTGGACTCCACCATCCGGCTCCAGTTCGCCAAGATGCTGAAGGAGCGCCTCGACCTTCCCCGGGTCGAAGCCGACCGGCTCAAGGGCACGCCGGATTGCTACAAGATCAGGCTGCGCTCGGTGGGCTACCGCCTCGTCTATGAGGTAGTGGATCAGCGTTTGGTTGTCACCGTGATTGCGGTTGGCAAACGTGGGCGTTCAGAGGTCTATGACACTGCCAGGTAGCGGGTTGATTAGCATCTGGAACCGAGCTGATGCAGCCTTTAAGGCGTTGCGTTATGCAATCGCTCCCTTGGGGCGGTCAAAACCTCGTCCGCTATACTGCCGCAGTACGCAACGAGAGAGGCCAGATGATGGCAACCCCGTCCCTGCAGGCCAAGAAGGCCTACTACGCCAAGGCACGCCAATCCAATTACGTGGCCAGCCTGCGCCTGGAAGGATTTGATGTGACGCCGGCCGATGCCGAGCGCAAGCTGCCTTCCCGTGAATCCGTGCTGAGTGCGTACCGCGCCAGGCAGGACTGATGGTCGACAAGTACGGTGCAGACCAGGACCCGTACTGCTACCCCGGTACGATGGTCCTTCGCAATCGCCTGGGCCTGCTTGATGACAAGGCGCTCAATGAAGCGGAGCGCAGCCTCTCTGAAATCGCCGTCAGCGAAATCGAATTCTCTTCACCTCCCTACGATCTGCCTGCGCTCCAGCGCATTCACCGCCAGTTGTTCAGGGACCTGTACGACTGGGCTGGCGAGTTGCGCAGCGTGGATATCGCCAAGGGCGGCACTCAGTTCTGCCATGTGACCCGAGTCGAGGCCGAGGCCAACAAGATCTTTCTCTCACTGGCCAATGCCAATTGGCTGGAGGGGCTCGAACGTGGCGACCTTGTTGCAGCCGCTGCCGAGCACTTCGGCGACCTGAACATGATCCACCCCTTCCGGGATGGTAACGGCCGGGCCCAGCGCATCTTGTTCGAGCACCTCATCATCAATGCCGGCTACGAGATCAGTTGGTGGCCGGTGGAGGAGGGGGAGTGGCTGAGCGCCAACATTGATGCGGTGTTGTGCGATTACGGGGCGTTGGTGCGTATTTTTGAGCGGTGTATTGGGCGGCCGATTGGTTGAATTCCCGGCCGGGGTTATCGCGAGCAGAGCTCGCTCGTACGGATGGTTGTTTGCTGCCTTCGTAGTCTGGATGTAATTCGCTGGCGGTGAGGAGCTTCCACGGATTTTGTTCGGGCTTGTACTCGCTTTTCTGTGTGGGCGAATGCATTCGCGAACGGCGGCGTCGCCACATTCGGAGACCGAAGGGTAACAACCATTTCCCCCTCTCCCTCAGGGAGAGGGGGCTGGACCGGTGTGAGCGGGGGGCCCGGAGGCGATCCGGGAACAGCGATGCAGGATTCCCGGATTTCATCCGGGCTACCGGCTAACACCAGGCGGATCAGTGTGAATAGTTGACGCATCAATCCGTGGCCAGCCCGTCAAAAGCTGCCGAATGTAATTAGCGGCGCAGGACCTGCCCCAATAGTTGACCTGTGTGGGCGCCCAGTATTTGGCTGTCAAGTCGCGCGACATATTCTTTCTCCGTGCCTGGCAGGATGCCGGCCGGGAAGGACTCCGCAAGGCCACGGACGGCCAACACGATCAGGCCGTATCAGGTTCTGGAGGTGCGGGATGGAGTTCAGTGTGCATGCTGTTCAACGTTGCCACCAACGGGGCATTCGCCCTGTGCAGGTCGAGTGGTTGATCGACCACGGTGCCCAGACCTGGAATCGCGGCGCGCGAGTCTTCTACTTCGATCGCGAGTGTTTTCACTGCTTGTTGCGGAGCCTGTCACCAGCCGAGCGGCAACTGGCGGAAAAGGCCAGGAACTCCTACGTGGTGGTGATCGGCGATTGCATCATCACGGTAGGCCATCGCCAGACGTCCTTCTGCGTACGTAAATCGAAGACTCACAATAGGCGCCGGCTGACCTCGTGCGAACAGCAGCACAGGGCTGCCTGAGGTGAACAGATGCGGGCACTGATTGTTTGCTACAACCTGTGCATTCGTGGGTTCCAGCTCTGGTTGTACTGGCAGGGGTTGGCGAGCCTCTGGAGCTTCGGCCTGGGCGGCTGGCTCCTGGGGGGTATCTTCGCCACGATCTACTTCATGATCGGCAACTGCATCGAAGGGTTCATGATCCCGCTGTCATCAGAGCTTGAGGCTTCTCGAGCGAGGCGTGGTCGATGTGGCGCTGGTCGGATCAGGTAGGTGTCGTTTGGCGCTCTAGGCCATTCGCGTCGGTCTTGAGGCGGATGACGCCTACCCGGAAAGCGTCGTGCACGCCCAGCAGGTAGTCGGACTCGAACAGCTTCGAGGCTTCCGGCGTTACCCCGGAGCGTATATCCCGTTCGTGCCGACGTTTCATCAGCAGGCGGCCCCAGCGATCAGGGGAGGCATCGGCAAACACGCCGAAGGTGGCAGCACCCTGGGCGGGGAACTGCCGGCCACCAAAGGGCAGAAGCCTGGGGTCGAGCTGGGCCTGCTGCACCAGGTCGGTCAATGCGGAATCGGTGAATTCGAACTCGAACCGCTCGATTCCGCGGGTGCGCGTGCAATGCAAGGTGCCCAGCCTCTGTGGGCCGCCGAGTCCCGCCCAGTCGACGTAGACGAGGATCTGGCTAGCCATCGATTTCCCTCATCAATTGGGCAGCCAGGTCGGCGCCGGTAGTGATCTTCGTCTCGGCGGGGGCTTTCTTCCTGGTCGGGCTTGGTCGCTTGGCAGGTGTGGATGGGGTTGTCGACGGACTGGCAGCAGGGCCTTTAGACGGCTTTTCAAGTGTCTTGCCGGTGGGCTCGATTATCGGCCGGGTAGCAGGCTTTGCTGGCTGTCGCTGAGGTCTGGGTTGGTCAGGTTGCCGTGAAGCTGTGTGGCTCTTTGTGGCCGCTGACTTCCTGGGTGACAGCGCAGCGTCTTGCAGGTGACGGCCAAGTTCATCATTCAGGGCTACCTGGGCCAAGTCCTTCTCCAGGCCCAGGACCTGCAGCACTGCCAGGTAGGCGCCAATTGTCACGCCGGCGCTTCCTTGCTCGAGGGCGCGAAGGGTGGGGAGGGACATGCCGGCCCGCTCGGCCATCTGCTTGGCGGTGATCTTGCGACGCTTTCGCGCGAGCATCAGGCGCTCGCCGAGGCCTTCCAGCAGGCGGGTGGAGGCGGGGAGCAGTGGGGCGGTTCGCTTTGCCATTGTGAAAATATACTTTCAGTAATTGGCTGTTAGTGAAGGAATAATAGCACTTGCATCGGAATTAACCCGTTGATGCAGAATATGAAATTATTTCTCCATTATTTTGCTATATGTGAAGAAATAATTTCAGTTGCTCGGAGGAGCGTCTTGTCCCGATAACACGTGAATTGGCGGTGATGGCGGCAGAATCGAACCTTCATGCTCAATCGCCAAATGTGCCATTCGCGAGCAGAGCTCGCGCCTACGGGGGCTGCGTGTGCGTGGGGCGTTGGTGGCTCGGATTGCTTTCGACGTTCAGTAGCCAGGATGCAATCCGGGAATGGTGGCGGGATTTCCCCGGATTGCATCCGGGCTACTGATTGTCTGTAGGAGCGAGCTTGCTCGCGAAGCATCTGAGTCTGGACGTTCGCGATCAGAGCTCGCTCCTACGGCCTGTGTGTGCTTGGGTCGTCCGTGGTCGGGATTGCATCAGCATGGGTATCGCTTCGCTCGCGGAACGCCGCCCGACCCATCCTACGATCGTGCTGTTCGGCCCATCCTGCGAAATGTCCTACAGCCTTTGAGCTGACACTACTCCCGGTGCCATATGCTCCGCCTGAGGCACCGTTGATAGCGTGACCCCGACTCGTTCCAAGCATGCAGCTCTGCTGAGAAGAACAACAATCGGGGGGAGTGTGATGAGCGGTTTGAAGTTGAGCAGGAGCCTGGGCTTCTGGGCGGCCTATTCCACGTCGGTCGGGCTGGTGGTTTCAGGTACCGCCATGGTGGCGCTGGCCAATGGTTATGGCGTTTCCGGGCCGGCCTTCAGTCTCGTGGCGCTGGGTGCCTTGCTGGTCATACTCTGCGTGGCGCTTTCCTATTCGGAGCTGGCGGCCATGTTGCCGGGGTCGGGGATGGTCGGTGAATACACCTTGCCCGCCTTGGGCAAGTTGCCAGCGCTGTTCGCGGTGCTGGCGGGTTACATCGTGCTGGTGGGTACCGACGGCGGCACCAACATGATCATCGGCGGCCAGTCCCTGGAGCGGCTGACCGGTTGGCCCTGGTATCTGTTCTCCCTGGGTATCCTCGCCGTGCTGGTCGCGATCAACCTCAAGGGTGTGGAGGTATTCGGACGGGTACAGACCACCCTGGCGATTTCCATGATGCTGATGCTTGGCCTGGTTGGCGTGTGGGGGCTGACGGGTATCGGGACGGAGCCGCTGCTCGCCGTCCAACCGGACTTTTCGCCTGTCCCCTGGCGCGAACAGGTCGGCCATCTCAGCCTGGCGATCTGGCTCTTCATCGGCATGGAGTTCGTCGCACCCCTCGCCGAGGAGGTCAGGCACCCCGGTCGAACCATTCCGCTGGCGATGATCTTCGGTTGCGGCAGCATCTGGCTGGTCGATCTGCTCTTCGGCTTGAGCATCACCCGCTACATCGGCCTGGATGAACTGGCGGCCTCGACCATTCCCCATGTCGATGGCGCGGCGGCCATGCTGGGTGCCCCGGGCCTGATCGTCATGGGCGGGATTTCCATCCTGGCCGCGGTCACCACCTGCGACACCTACCTGGTCGCGGTGCCGAGGATGCTCTACGGGCTTTCCCGCGAAGGGTTGCTGCCGAAGATCTTCTGCTGGCTGCACCCGACGGCGAGGACGCCCTGGTTCGGCATCTTCTTCGTGGTGGGCCTGATCATGATCGTGCTGCTGTATGCGATGGCGAACCGCGCCGACATTGGCTTGATCACCATGATGATCAGCGTCGCCTGCACCACCTGGCTCATGTCCTATGTGATCGCCCAGGTCGACGTGCTGGTGCTGCGCAAGCGCTACCCCCAGGCCGAGCGCCCCTTCAGGACGCCGTTCTATCCCGTGCCGCAAGTGGTGGGCATCGGCGCCTGCCTCTACATGATCGGCTCGCTGGTCAGTGATGGGCAGGTGCTGCTTATCGCGGTGGTGTGCTCGGCATTGATCGTTGCGTTCGGTGTGGTCTACCTGAATAAGACCGGGCAGGCGTTGTTCACGCCATTGCCGCTGGAGGAGGTGCTGCGCCGCATCGAAGCGCGTGCCGAGTCCGCCGATGGGGCGGCCCGTACGCCTGTCAGCCTGCAGGCTGCCCAACTGAAACTGGAATGACGTGGCGCAACAGGGAGGGAACGCCATGGATCTCTACGCGGTCATCGACCGCCACGCGCAGAAGGCGCTGCAGGCTACGGCGGCATGCTTCGGTGCTTACCTCAGGCATCGCGATGGTGGCGGGCGCCTTTGTCTGGAGGGTTACGAGCACAAGCTGGCCGCCAGCAATCTGGTCCTGGCGCAGCAGCTCTCCAGCAAGTTGTTCGGCCGGGTCTACAGCTGTGGTTGGCACTGGCAGGTGCCAGTCGACCTGGGCGAGCGCTCGATGCGTATCCGGCTGAGCTACCTGGGGTGGCGGCAGGAGAATCGCCGGGTGGCCTTCGTGGGTGACGGATGCCCGCAGCCGATACTCGATGCGCTCAATGCCCATGACCGGCTGCTGTCCCTCTGCGTGGCGATGGACCTGGCTGGCATCACGATTCGCTACCACCCGCAGAGCAAGCGCTGCGACCTCTCGCTGCGACCCAATTACGGCTACTTCATCTGGTTGCTGATCCCGCCAGTGAAGTACGTCCGCCAGCCCACGCCGACGGAGGTCGACAGCACGGTGCTGATCATCGACGAGTTGTCTCGGCTGTTCCTGGGCTGCACTCGCGCGGGCGGCTGACAGCGGCCAATCGATTCAACCAAGCCTCACCGATCGCGGTTTCCGCGCACCGGCGGGGAAGCTTTTGCCGCAAGGCGGCATCGCGGATCACCCATGTTCGGCGCAACAGGGAGCCCGAGTGAGAAGGACCGGGCGCCCAGGTATTCAACGCAAGCAATGAGGATGACGAAATGTCTCGAGCGAACAACGCAACCATGCGGGCAGCGGTTCTCCATCGACTGGGCGATCCATTGAAGATCGAGTCTGTGCCGATCCCGCGGCCGGGGGCGGGGGAGGTGCTGATCAAGGTGGTGGCCTGCGGTGTGTGCCACAGCGATGTGCACGCCTGCGATGGAGACTGGCCGACCCCGCCGGCATTGCCCCTGATACCGGGCCACGAGGTGACGGGGCACGTCGTCGAGCTGGGCAGCGGCGTCACCGACCTCGCGGTGGGCGATGCGGTCGGGGTGCCCTGGATGTACAGCGCTTGTGGCGCCTGCGAGTACTGCCGGGCGGGCATGGAGACGATCTGCAAGCAGGGCGAAGCCACGGGATACAGCAAACCGGGTGGCTACGCCGAATACATGGTGGCGCCGGCGGCCTTCGTCGCCAAAGTCGATGCCGACGCGGATCTTTACGCACTGGCGCCGATCCTCTGTGCCGGGGTCACCACCTATCGCGGCCTAAAGCGTTCGGGCGCCAGGCCTGGCCAGTGGGTGGCGGTCATCGGCATCGGTGGGTTGGGCCACGTTGCGGTGCAGTACGCCAAGGCGATGGGCCTGCGCGTTGCCGCCATCGATGTATCCATGGAGAAGCTCGCACTGGCGCGTACCCTGGGCGCCGACGCGTTGTTCGAGGTGGGGGCGGGCGTCGAGGCATCCATCCAGACGCACCTGGGCGGCATGCACGGGGTGCTGGTCACGGCGGTGGCCAAGCAGGCCTTCGAGCTGGCCGTGCACCTGCTGCGGCCAGGGGGTACGGCGATCTACATCGGCCAGCCCGGAGGAATGGCGGATGACGTGCGCAACTCCATCGACCGGGTGGTCAACTGGGAGCTCTCGATTCGCGGCTCCAACGTCGGCACGCGGCAGGACCTGCATGAGGCGGTCGATTTCGCCGCAAGCGGCCTGGTCAAGGCCCAGGTCGCGATGACCACGCTCGATGAGATCAACTCGATCTTCGAGCAGATACGCCAAGGAACAGTGATGGGCCGGAAGGTGCTGAAAATCGCCTGAACCCCGCTCCACGACAATGCGTGAGGGAATCACATGAATGCGATGACGCTATTCATCGACGGGCGCTGGGTGGCGCCGAAACATGGCAACCAGTTCAGCAGCATCGACCCGGCGACGGAGCAGGGCATTGCGGACCTGGCAGCGGCCGATGAAGAGGACGTGGACCTTGCGGTGAACGCCGCTCGCAAGGCTTTCGATCAGGGTTGGGGGCAGACGAGCGGAAGCGAGCGAGCCGGCTTTCTGGAGGCCTTGGCCGATGAGCTGGAAGCGCACCGCAAGGCCTTGGCGGCGCTGGAGGTCAGGGATAACGGCAAGCCTTTGCCCGAGGCCGAATGGGATGTCGCCGATGCCATTGGTTGCTTCCGTTACTACGCCGAACTGGCGCGGGAACTGGACGAGCGCCAGGACCAGCCGCTGGATGTGGGGGATGCGCGTTTCAGCTGTCACATCCGCCACGAGCCTGTCGGGGTAGCCGGGCAGATCATCCCCTGGAACTACCCGCTGCTGATGGCGGCATGGAAGGTCGCGCCCGCGCTGGCGGCTGGCGCGACCTGCGTACTCAAGCCGTCGGAGCTCACGCCGCTGAGTGCACTTGAGCTGGGTGTGGCCGCGGAGCGGGTTGGCCTGCCGCGGGGAGTGCTCAATATCGTGCCGGGCTTCGGGGGCGAAGCCGGCCAGGCCCTGGCGCTGCACCCGGGCGTCGACAAGCTGGCCTTTACCGGCAGTGTGCCGACCGGAACGCGGATCATGGCGGCCGCCGCTGTCGACATCAAGAACATCAGTCTGGAGCTGGGCGGCAAGTCGGCCTTCATCGTCTTCGACGACGCCGATATCGAGGCCGCGGTGGAGTGGATCATGTTCGGCATCTTCTGGAACCAGGGGCAGGTGTGCAGCGCCACCTCGCGCCTGCTGGTGCAGGAGGGCATCGCTCCGCGCCTGCTGGAACGCCTGGTGGACGCGGCGCGCGACATCAGGATCGGCCCGGGGATGGAGGAGGGCGTGCAACTGGGCCCGCTGGTCAGCGCCGGTCAATACCAGAAGGTCATGGGTGTGATCGCACAAGGCAAGCAGACTGCGAAGCTGCTGACCGGCGGAGTACGCCCGGCCCATCTGCCAATCGGCTACTTCATGGAGCCGACCATCTTCGATGAGCCCGACATCAGAAGCACTATCTGGCGCGAAGAGATATTCGGCCCGGTGCTCTGCATGAAGCGCTTCAAGACAGAGGCGGAGGCCCTGGCACTGGCCAATGACAGCCGCTATGGCCTCGCGGCTGCCGTGATGTCCACCGATCTGGAGCGTGCCGCCCGTGTCGCCAATGGACTGCGTGCCGGCATTGTCTGGGTCAACTGCTCGCAGCCCACCTTCACCCAGGCGCCCTGGGGTGGCATGAAGCAGAGCGGCATCGGCAGGGAGCTGGGGCATTGGGGGTTGGAGAATTACCTGGAGGTGAAGCAGGTGACCCAGTACTGCAGTGATGAGCCGTGGGGGTGGTACCAGAAGTAGGGGGGGCGCAGCGCGGCGCGCTGCGGCCGTCGATAACAACAATAAAAGCGAGGCAAGGTAATGGAACATTCGGTAATGCGCCGTGGCTTGAATGCGCGGCATATCCGCTTCATGGCGTTGGGTTCTGCCATCGGTACGGGGCTGTTCTACGGTTCGGCGGCGGCCATCCAGCGCGCGGGCCCTTCCGTGTTGCTGGCGTACCTGATCGGCGGCGCAGCGATCTACCTGGTGATGCGTGCCCTGGGGGAAATGGCGGTGCGCACGCCGGTGGCCGGCTCCTTCGGTCACTATGCGAGCCGCTACCTGGGGCGCTACCTGGGCTTTCTCACTGGCTGGACCTACGTCTTCTCGATGATGATGGTGTGCCTGGCCGACGTGACGGCGTTCGGCGTCTACATGGGGTTGTGGTTTCCCGATACGCCGCGCTGGATCTGGGTGCTGGGCATCGTGGCCTTCATTTCGGCCTTGAACCTCTGCAGCGTGCGGGTCTTCGGCGAGCTGGAGTTCTGGTTGTCACTGCTCAAGGTGTTGGCGATCGTGGCGATGATCGTCGCCGGACTGGGAGTGTTGGTGCTCGGCATCCAGTTGGGCGACGGCAGCAGCGGGGCGGCGGGCTTCAGCAACCTCTGGGCACATGGCGGCTTCTTCCCCAACGGGGTCGAGGGGATGATCGCCTCCTTCACCATCGTGATGTTCGCCTTCGGCGGCATCGAGGTGATCGGCTTCACGGCCGGCGAGGCGAAGGACCCGCAGCGGATGATCCCCAAGGCCATCAACTCGGTGCCGCTGCGCATCCTGCTGTTCTACGTGCTGACGCTGCTGGTGCTGATGGCCATCTACCCCTGGCCGCTGATCGGTAGCCAGGGCAGCCCCTTCGTGCAGATATTCAGTGGCCTGGGCATCGAGTCGGCCGCCAGCATCCTCAACCTGGTAGTGATCTCGGCGGCGGTCTCCGCCATCAACAGCGACATCTTCAGCACCGGGCGGATGCTCTTCGGCATGGCCGAGAATGGGCAGGCCCCGAAAGGCTTCGCTCGCCTGTCTGAGCATGGTGTGCCGTGGCTGACGGTGCTGGTGATGGCGCTGACGCTGCTGATCGGCGTGCTACTCAATTACCTGCTGCCGAACGAGCTGTTCCTGATGTTCGCCTCGCTGGTGACCTTCTCGGTGGTGTGGGTGTGGCTGATGATCCTGCTCTCGGAGATTGCCATGCGCCGCAGCCTGAGCCGCGAGGACGTCGCCGCCCTCGGCTTCCCGGTGCCGTTCTGGCCCTATGGGCAGTACCTGGCCATCGCCTTCATGCTGTTCATCTTCGTGGTGCTGGCGGTGTTCCCCGACACCCGCACTGCGCTCTACATAGGCGCTGCCTGGCTGGTCATCCTCACCATCGCTTATGGGAGGTGGGTGAAACCGAACCCGTCCGCGCAAGCCGAGCCCGAACTGTCCTGACACCCAGGGCATTCTTGAACCATGGTTACATCCAGGAAGAAAGGAGTCATTGCATGACGCAGCACAGCTTTGAATTCGAACTGCCGCATTCGCTCATCGAGGATTTCCAGCGCGATGGCGCGGTTTGCGTTCGGCAGTTGTTCTCGGCCGATGAGGTGGCGTTGCTGGAGCGGGGCATCGAGCGCAACCTCGCGTCGCCCAGCGAGCGGGCCAAGGTGGCCAGCAGCCCGGATGACCCGGGCTGGTTCTTCGAGGACTTCTGCAACTGGACGGAATTCGAGGAATACCGCCGCTTCATCTTCGAGAGCAGGGTGGGTTCAGTCGCGGCGCAACTGATGCGTTGCGACAGCGCGCGCCTCTATCACGACCACCTGCTGGTGAAGGAACCCAACACCCGTCAACGCACCCCTTGGCACCAGGACCAGCCCTACTACAACGTGGACGGCCGGCAGAACTGCAGCATGTGGATGCCGGTGGACCCGGTGGCGCGGGAGTCGACGCTGGAGTTCGTGGCGGGCTCCCACCTGGGGCCCTGGCTGATGCCGAGGACCTTCCGCGACAACCAGGCGCGCTGGTTCCCGGAAGGGAGCCTGGCCGACCTGCCGGACATCGAGGCGGACCGCTCGCGCTGGAACATCCTCGGCTGGGAGTTGGAGCCGGGCGATGCGGTGTTCTTCCACATGCTGACGCTGCACGCCTCGGGCGGGGTGGGCGGGAATCGGAGACGGCGGGCCTTCTCGTTACGTTTTCTCGGCGAGGACATGCGCCACGCCCCACGAGCCTGGAAGACATCGCCGGAGTTTCCGGGGCTGATCGATCAGTTACCCGAAGGCGCGCCCCTGGAGCATCCGCTGTTTCCGGTGCTGTGGCCCCGGGCGGCGACAGCGCCAGAGCGGTAGCTGCTACTCGGCGAGCGGGCTGGCCGGTGTGGCGGCAGTATGTGACTCGTGTCATGGGGTGGTTTCGGTTTTCGGGGCTAAGATGATCCGGAGCTGAACGCAAGGGATTGCGCAATGAACAAAGCCCAGAGGTTGTTTGTTGAATGGTCGCTAGGGACGACCCTGTTGCTGGCCAGTGTTGGGTGGGCGGTCATGTTGGTCTGGGCAATAGAGACTCCGTTTCTGGCCGACCACCCACTCCACTTCTTCACCCAGGACGCTCTCGCACTTGATCGCGTCCTTCTCGTGGATGCGGCGAAGTTCCTGGGCGTCTTCCTTTGGGTGTGGTTCTCCGTGCTTGTCCGGGTGGGGCGAAAGAAGGAGCCAAAGCACCTGCCGCCCGTGGGGTAGTAATTGGGCGTCGGCAATTCCCTCGCCAGATAGGCGGAAAAGAGTTTCCGGGTCTGGTTTTCTGTGGGCATGTGGAGTCCTTTGCCACCTTAAGTAGCTACAGTTAGGCATTGGGTGCTGAGGAGTGGCGATATGAAATGCGTGAACTGCTTGTGCGAGGCGCAGCAGATTCCTTCCGAACTCGATGGCGTTGAGATCAACTGCCCCCATTGCGGTCATTTTGGTGTCTCGGCGAGCGTTCTGAGGCAAAGGCTTGACCGAGCTTTTGACGTCGAGAAAACCAGGGTATTTCTCCATAACTGGCGCGATATCAATCCTGGGCGGCTCCCCGTGATCAATAGCGAGAACGTGATCTGGGCGCCGTCGGCCTAGTGCGTTGGCGAGTTGCCTGATGGCGCATTGGAATGACGTGGGGTACTTGTGCGCGGCTCGGCATTGAGCCGAGTCAAGGAGAAGGAATGAAACGTCTGCTCGCTTTGTTGTTCGCGGCAGTTGCGCCAGGTTTATCGAGCGCTGGTCAGTCGGTCGACCGGCAGTACCCTGGACCATGGAGGTACGAGTTCAACAATCAGATCACTCAAGCACTCGCCGCTGCTGACGTCTCTGGGTGTGGCATTTACCGGTATCGCGCAAGCCGAAACAGCAGCCGCGAGTTTCTCGTCCACTGCTCCAACGACAATAAGAATTGGACCGCCTATATGGTTTGGCCGAACCTCGACAAGGTACTTGGTCCGTATCAGCTTGAACCTTCTCTCCCTTAGCCTCCCGGCCTTAGTCCGAGCTGCTGCTTGCTGGTTTCATGCATAGGGGATTCCTTTGCTGTGGTGGCGCTATGACATTAAGTGGGCTATTGGTTGCTTGTCGGACACGGAGCCAGGCAAGGAGAGGACGGATGGATCGCAGCTACGTCTACCAGCAGTTCATCGGCAGGTACCCGGACGCCAAAGAACATACCTTCGAGGCCAGCCAGGATCGTTCCTGCTCTGTCATGGTCGGCTTGTTCTTTGGCGTGGTGGAGGTTGTATTTGTGGGGGTGTATCGCCCTGACGGCCGGTTCAAATCGGAGCATCTGTATTTCGAGGGCGACCTGTGTAAAGCGCTCGGCGTCATTCGCGTAGATCCAGAAGATGCCCTGCTCTTCGGCAAGCAGCGCGCTGCGACTACGTGCCTGACAGGCCATGTCTAACAGGAGGCATGGCTGATCCTTCTACTTTTTGCCAGGTACTTATCAGCGAGTGGTTAGTCCGTTCAGGTGGCAGCTCAGGTCGCCCACCCTATCCAGCATGGAGTAGTCCCGAAAGGTGAAGCGCCACTTGCCGTCGATGCGCTCGAATGCGTCGTGATACCGACCTGTAGCGATAGGCTGGAGTGGGAGGCCGTCAGTGCCCTGCAGGACTGTGTAGTACGACCTTGCCGTGGCGCGGCCTGACTTCTCGTTGACGTCGATGATCGGGTTGGTAACCAGGTGCTTTGTGCGCGGTGTTCCGCAGGGATAGATCTTTACCTGTTCACGAAAGATACGCAGGAGCTCAACGGCCCCGACCCGCGCATTGCCGTCCTGCAATTTGAACTGAGCATGCCGGAAGAGCTCGGCGACACCTTCCAGATCCCCTCCATCCAGTAGCTCTGCGTACCGATACAGCAGGTTGGCGATCTCCGTTGCGCTGTTGTTCATGCATGCCTCCTTGTCCGTTGGCTGAAAGCACCAAATTAGAATGTCGGAGATGCCCCAGGCTTCGTCTAGGCGGACTAAGGATTGTGCGCGGGTGGCGCACTACAGGATGCTGTGCCTAACTCTCTTGTCCCTATTCCTGGAGGATCAGAGCATGGCGGAAACCTACTGGCAGAAAGCCGAGCGGCTCGCGCACGAGGCAGCCAAAGCGTTCAACGCAGTTGAGGATTTTCTCAGTTCCGGCCCGGACTTCAGCGATGACGATGTAAGGGTCGACTACTGGGAGCTCCAGAGCGCTGCGATCGTGGCTGCCGAGACATTCAAGGAGCACTACGAGCATTCGTTGACCGGTGCCGGCGGTGGCGGGTTGGACGCTGACGACTAAGCGGCTTCCAGCAACGCCTCGATCACTTTCTGCCCAGCTACCGGCGGCACGGCAATGCCGGCCATGTGCACCGTGAGCCGGTGGTTGTCCGACCGCAGGGTGTCCCTTGGGAAGGACAAGCGCAAGGCTAAGTGGAAGGACCGGGCGTACGAGCAGATCGACGCGCTGAACCCCAGAGCCTGGTGAAGCGCGAGCTGGCGCGGATGGGCTGAAAGGGAACCGCGGCGGGTACGGGGACGCGCCGCGGTTCGTGGAGGCGGCCTGCGGGCTGTTACAGGGAACCCCGTACCGTGGTACCTGCACCGGGCTTCGCGATAAGCCGTCTCACACCTATTCCGAGGGGCACAGCTGCGAAATTGTTCAGGACCTTTCGTCGGCCGCCAGGCTTCTCTGCTTCCTTGGGGGCGCATGAGCAGATCGATGCGAGAGCTGGCGCGGATGGGATAAAACGACGAACCGCGACGATCGTTGAGATGCGCCGCGGTCCGGAGAGACAGTGGTCAGTGAGCTGTTGCAGGGGCCCCAGACTTAGTCTGATGATTCCAGCAGTGGAACTTCGCTGATCGCTGCCTCTCACCTATTTCGATCACTGCTACGGCGGAATCGTTCGATGCCCTTCGTCGGGAGCAGAGGACGAAGGGGCGCCAGCAAAGTCGAACTTATAACGGCAACGTGGAACCCAGAACTTTCACCAAGCAGAGTGAGGATCGCGACCGACAAGAGATAGCCCCTGACCCGGCCGAGGAGGACGTATGAGGCAAAGACTTCAGCAGCGCCTCCAGCGCCAGGTATCAAGGACACTTCCGGGATTTTTCGTCAGGTGCGAGTTTTCTTCTACACATGTGATCGATATCTTCATAAACAATCACGCAACCCACGAAGCAATGTGGATTACTGGTGTGAAGCTGGGGTCGCTACTCGGCCCCGGCGCACTCGATGCGCTGGTCGACCAACTCATGTTTGAAATCATGGCCCTAGCAAAACCCTGGCGGGATAGAGCCCTGCCCGATCAGGAATAGGGCAACCGGCCAGGCGCAGCTTACCGGCTCTCTTTGCGGTTACCCATGGCCTGAAAGGTCGCGGCGAGCTTCTCGGCGAGATCTTTGGTTATCCGCGTCGCTACACCTTCAGAGGTGGGCGGCTGCTCGTCGCAGAGCAGCAGGAACTCCCCGGTGATCTGTTCGCACATTTCCTTCAATTTCTCAGGGCTGTCCCACAGCTCGGGTGCTGGTGCCGGGAACGTAATGGTCTTGTGGCTGGCCAGGCTCTCGAACTGCAGATTGATCGCCCCCTCGGCCTGTCGGGTGACGATGCATCGATAGCCAGGCATTTCCTCTTCGAACAACAGCTCGATATCCCGATTTTCACTGGTGGTGCTCATCCAGGACTCCTTAGACCTAGGTTTGGTTAGAAGCTTGAGTCCTTATGCCGTGATCAGCACTCCGCCGAACTGAACCATGGCCTGCCGCGTTCGTCGATCTGCCTCAGCTTGCCAAGCGCATCAGCGGCCGCCTCGACGGCATCCGAACGGCGTATGAAATAGGAACGGTCGTAGACCTGATGGAGGAGCGGTTCGGTCTTGCTGTCGCGAGGCTGGATGGCGACGAAGGCCAGCACATGGTTTCCATTGATGCGGGTTTCGATCCAGGCGGAATGCCCTGGGAAGTTGCGTCTGTGCATGGCGGGCTCCGGCAGGTGGCAACGCAGACATCGGATCAAAAAAATATGGATCACTCTGGACAGGTTGGAGCGCGAACCTGACGAAGGGCCAGAAACAAAAAAGCCCGCTCATTGGCGGGCTGTGGCAACGTGGCCTCGGCAGCTATGAGTCAGCCATAAGGTCCACAATGGCTTCGTTGATGAAACTGGCGTTGGCTTCCAAGGATTCCAGTCGTTTGCAGATCAGCGCTGACGCGTCAGGAGAGCCGCAGTGATCGACCCAGATTGCCAGCTCCGCGAGGGCGGCACCGAGCATGATCTGGTTCATGTAGATGCGCTGGATAAGGACGGGAAGAACGTCTTTGGTCATGGCGACCTCGTGACTATGCTTGCGCTGAGTGATGCATCGGCGGGCGCCGGTAAGTCAACATTCTGTCGAGCTGAATAACGGCGTGTCGTCGGCGTCGAACCTCAGTATTTTGCTGAGCGCCCGCTCAGCGGCCGCAAGCGCCTCTGAGAGGCGAGCGAAACTGATTCCGTCGTAGACCAGATGGAAAAGCAGTTCCGAGTCAGCTGCGCGCGATTTGACTGCAACGAATGCCAGGGCGTGATCACCGTTCATGCAGGCCTCACTCCATGCAACGTGCTCGGGGAAGTCTCGTTTCATGGTGGCCTCGGCCTGAAGGTGTTTGTGGGTAGATATTCACTATCTACCCTCCTATCCGCAATTGCTTGCATTTATCGATAAAGCTGACCAAGGGTCTCTGGTGCGTTGGGGGAGGGGGCAGAGCTGGCAGTACAAGAGCTGGCCGAAGAGCCAGCATCGTTCTGAGCGCCCACAAAAAAGCCCGCTCAATGGCGGGTTTCTCGGCCGGAGAAGAAAGGCAAGCAGTTAGGGATGGCTACAGTTCAGCCCCTCATTCCGGCTCGCTCCTCCACGTGGCCACGGTCGCCTGCCCGTATTGTGCGACCCAGGCCCGATAGGTCGGGCTTCTGCCGGCCCGCACCCGGATGGCGCGGCCGGTATTCGGGTTGCGGTATGTACGCAGTGGCTGGGGCGTCGGGCCGGTTACGCCGCGGCGCGGGAGATCCCGGTCCAGAATCTGGAGCAGCTGTGTGCAGCTGACTTGGTATTCATCCATCAGCGCTTGAACGGCAACGAGGAATCGACGGTCATTTTCCGATAGCAGGGGCATCATCGGCATCCTCCTAAAAACGCTGCTGCAGCCCTTCATCGAACTGCAGCAGCTAGGGGAAACGCACTTATGAGCAAGCTCAGGATAGCCTAGGTATCAGACATGAGCGCCACAATGCCCTCGCCGATGAAGTCCGCGTTGGCCTGGCGGGTTTCGAGGTGGCGGTGGACCGCTTCGCTGGTTTCCGTCGAGCCGCGCTGCTCGATTCAGATGGCCAGCTCTTCGACGGCCCTTTTGCCAAAGATGAATCGTTCCGCCGACTTTGCCGACGGGGGCGCTGTAGGGGCGTTGCACGTGGTCACTCATGGCGGGGTATGATCGGATGCATCCGATACCCGGTAATCACCACTTGGAGGGCGCAGGCATGGTCATCAAGCAATCCCAAGAGTTCGAAGTTATTGTCCGCGCGGTCTTTGGCCGCCTGCTGGAGAGCTTCCCGGTTCCTGTGCGTCTCGATGCCGCAGTGGCGGGCTACGAGGTCGCCGCGAACGAACCCGTCGAATGCAGTGGCTTATCTGAAAACGCGGAGCACAAGCCGAGCAACGAGGAGTTCCTGTTCGCCTCCAGCGTGCGCTGGCTGGCTGCCGAGGGGTACATCCGGATCAACCAGGAGTACTACACCTGCTTTGACGGCGTGACCCTGACGGAGAAAGGCCTGGCGGTTCTGAGCGCCACCCCGCCTTGCCTTGGAAAAGCCTTCTACGCCTGATTTCTGAGGCCGCTGAAACCAGCGGCCTTTCCGACGGAAAGGGGGACAGATTCAAATCTGTCCCCCTTTTTTGTGGATGGGGCAGGCACTCGCGGCAGACTCCTGGCCGGCTTGTGATGGAAAGCACTTCGAGGGGGCTCCAGCAGGAAAAGCCCCCAGCTCTCCGACGTTTGGCAGGACTTGCCTAAGCCCAATCGCAGCCTGGTTGGCCTCGTCACTGCCGACGGTCAAGGCTCCAGGCGCCACCACCGGCGGCAGCCAGGTACAGAAAAATGAAGCAGAACAGGATCGCCGGCTCACCGCCATTCAGCAGCGGGATCAGCCCCTTGGGCGCATGTCCGATGAAATAGGCAAACGCCATTTCGCCGGACAGGATAAAGGCCACCGGGCGCGTGAACAGACCGAGCACCAACAGCAGTCCGCCGACCACTTCCAGCAGACCGGCGAAGCCGATCAGGGAAAACAGGCTCAACTCATCGAAAAACGCGACATGCGGGAATCCGAACAACTTGGCGGTGCCATGCTGGAGGAACAGGAAGGCCGTGATGATCCGTAGCACACTGAGCAGGCGCGGGGACCAAAGCGTATCGAGCTGGGCAATGAGGGCAGACATCAACTGATCTCCTGAGCGAGGTTGAGCGCTGGACGCCACTCAGGAAAGCCGTAGCGCACTGCGCACGAGCAATTGTAGTCGCCCAGCGGCGGATGCAGCTCTGCATCGAGCGCCAAGCAATCACCGATACTTTTGCGTGTTCAAGCCTTGTAAATCATCAGCTCATACGAGTGATGGTGGAGTTTTGCCCGCACTTGCCCCACCGTAGGGTGCGCCATGCGCACCGCTCGCGGGATCAGCCCCGGCGCCTCGCTCAACCCGTGGTGCGCACGGCGCACCCTACCTGGTCAGCTCCGTCGCTCTAGCCAGACAACTTGAGTCGTATGTAGTCGC